>NZ_JBITLI010000004.1:0-177655 GCF_044465085.1 Streptomyces sp. NPDC049813
GCCGGCTACAGCTACCTGCACACCGCCGTCGACGACCACTCCCGCCTGGCCTACAGCGAGATCCTCACCGACGAGAAGAAGGAGACCGCCACCGGTTTCTGGCGCCGGGCCCACGCCTACTTCACCGGATGCGGGATCACGGTCGAGCGAGTCCTGACCGACAACGGCTCCTGCTACCGCTCCCGCGACTGGCGCGGCCTGCTGGCAGCGGCCGGGATCACCCACAAACGAACCCGGCCCTACCGCCCGCAGACGAACGGCAAGGTCGAACGCTTCAACCGCACCCTGCTCGACGAGTGGGCCTATGCCCGCCCCTACCGGACGGAAGCCGAACGACGCGAGGCGTTCCCCGGCTGGCTGCACACCTACAATCACCACCGCGGACACACCGCGCTCGCGGGCCAACCACCCGCCAGCCGCGTCCCCAACCTCACGGGGCAGTACAACTAGGACGGCACCCACTCGTAGCCGGCCGGCATCCGGCTTGTGGCCAATGTCCCGTTCCGTCGCCCAGACGCGTGTGACAGGCGCCACCCATGGCCAGCGCAGGTTTACGCGTGCCTCCGTGGGTGACTACGGTGCGTGGGATGTCGCGCAGCCACTTGAATCCCGCAAACCTGAGAAGACGCGAATTCGGGAGTCGGGGTTCCACGCGGGAGGGATCGTGAGCGAACCGGTAAGGCTGGTCAGCTCGCGGGCGCCGCTGCCCGCGCAGCGCGCCGATGGAGCCGCCCCGCCCGTCAGCCGCGGGGCGGTCCCTGCCGCCGGGGCCAAGCCCGGCAAGAAGCGGGACGCGTACTTCGACAACGCCAAGTACCTGGCGATCGTGCTGGTCGCCATGGGGCACGCCTGGGAGCCGTTGCGCGGGGACAGTCGGGCCGCGTCCGCCCTGTACATGACCGTGTACGCCTTCCACATGCCGGCGTTCATCGTCATCTCCGGCTACTTCTCGCGCAGTTTCGACGCGACCCCGGAGCGGCTGAAGCGGCTGGTCACCGGGGTGGCCGTGCCGTACGTCGTCTTCGAGGTGGCCTACACGCTGTTCAAGCGGACCGCCGGGGACGACCCCGACTACCCCTTCAGCCTGCTCGACCCCTGGTACCTGACGTGGTTCCTGATCGCCCTGTTCGTGTGGCGGCTGAGCACACCGCTGTGGAAGGTGATCCGCTGGCCGCTGCCGGTGGCGCTCGCCGTCGCGGTCCTCGCCTCGGTCTCCCCCGACATCGGTGACGACCTGGACCTGCAGCGCGTCCTGCAGTTCCTGCCCTTCTTCGTCCTCGGCCTCTGTCTCAAGCCGGAGCACTTCCGGCTGGTGCGGCGGCGGGAGGCGCGTCTCCTGGCGGTGCCGGTGTTCGCGGCCGCACTGCTGTTCGCCTACTGGGCCGCGCCGCGGATGAACGCCGCCTGGTTCTACCGGCGGGACAGCGCGCAGGAGTTGGCGGCGCCCGGCTGGAGCGGCGTCGTGATGACGCTCGCCATGTTCGGCTGCTCGATGCTGCTGGTCGCCTGTTTCCTGGCCTGGGTGCCCGGGCGCAAGCTCTGGGTGACCGCCCTCGGCGCCGGCACGCTGTACGGCTACCTGCTGCACGGTTTCCTGGCCAAGGGCTCCCGGTTCTGGGACTGGTACGACGCGCAATGGGTGCACACGCCGCTCGGTGAGATCGGGGTGACTCTGATCGCCGCGTCCGTCATCACCGCGCTGTGCACGCCCCCGGTGCAGCGGATGTTCCGGTTCGTGATGGAACCGAAGATGGAGTGGGCCTTCCGGCGGGACGCCGCGGCGGTGGCCCGGCGGCGGTGATCGGAGCGATCGTCGACGTGCCCGGATTGACCGCCGGCGTACCCGGATTGACTGCCGGCGTGACCGGATCGGTCGGCCGAGACTTCAGCTGCTTCGCAGGTTGAGAAAACGGTGTGAGGGTGGGCCCGGGCCCACCCTCACACCGTTTTCTCAGGCCGACGTCCTCTTCCTGGGCTGCTTCTTCTTCGCCGCCGACGCCGTCTTCTTCTTCGTAGCCGCCGGCGCAGGCTTCTTCGCCACGCTCGCCTTCGCACCTACCTTCGTGCCTGCCCTCGCGGCTGCCTTCGGCGTCGCCGCCTTTCTCGCGGACGGTTCCGCACTCTTGCCCGTCTTGTCCCGCGGCGCCGTCTCCTTCCGCGGCACCGCCTTCTTCCGGGGCGCCGTCTTCTTCCGGGAGCGGCCCGCGATCGAAGTCACCTCGGCCATGTCTCCGTCGGCGCCGGGCTCCCCCTGCGCCTTCTTCGCGGCCCGCACACTGCTCTCCAGCGCGGCCATCAGGTCGAGCACCTTGCCCCCGGAATCCGGGGCCGACGGCGTCTCCGTCACGCCTTCACCGGCCACCTTCGCCGCGATCATCTCCTCCACCGCGGCCCGGTAGTCGTCGTGCAGGGACGCCATGTCGACCTCGCCTAGCGTGTCCATCAGGGCGTCCGCCAGATCGAGTTCGGCGTCGCGCACCGTGACGTGGGTGTCGGGCGCGACCTCCTGCGGCGAGCGGATCTCGTCCGGCCACAGCAGCCCGTGCAGGGCGATCACGTCACCCGCGACACGCAGCATCCCGAGCCGCTCGCGCCCGCGCAGGGCGAACTTGGCGATCGCCACTTTCTGGCTCTGCCGCAGCGCCTCGCGCAGCAGCGTGTACGGCTTGGTGGCGTGCGCGCCGTTGGCCGAGAGGTAGTACGCCGTGTCCATCTGGAGCGGGTCGATCCGGTCCGCCGGGACGAACGCGAGGATCTCGATCGTCTTCGCCGTGTGGCTGGGCAGCGCCGCGAGGTCCTCGTCGGTGATCGGGATGACCGCCCCGTCGTCGTCCACGTACCCCTTGCCGATCTCCGCGGACGCGACCTCCTTGTCCTCCAGCTCGCACACCTTGCGGTAGCGGATGCGGCCGCCGTCCTCCAGATGGACCTGGCGGAAGGAGACCGCGTGGTTCTCGGTGGCGTTGATCAGTTTGATCGGGATGCTGACCAGGCCGAAGGAGACGGCGCCGTTCCAGATGGAGCGCACGAGATCCTCCCGTTCCGTCGTGGCCGCCGTGCCGAGCCGTTGTGGGGGTGGCCGAGGGGGTGGCCGATCGGGGCGTTCTGCGAGGAATGTCAGAGTATTACGGTATGACGCCCATCACAGAAGTCGAGGGACGGCGGCTGCCGCTGAGCAATCTGGAGAAGGTGCTCTACCCGGCCTCCGGTTTCACCAAGGGCGAGCTGCTGCACTACTACGCGACGACGGCGCAGGCCCTGCTCCCCCACCTGAGGGACCGCCCGATCTCCTTCCTCCGGTTCCCCGACGGGCCCGACGGCCAGCACTTCTTCGCCAAGAACGTGCCGCCCGGGACACCCGCCTGGGTGAAGACGGCGGAGGTGTCGCGGTCCGACGGCGTCTCCCGGCAGGTCCTCGTCCAGGATCTGGCCACGCTGATGTGGGCGGCGAACCTCGTCACCGAGTTCCACACCCCGCAATGGCGGGCCGACGCGCCGGCGCGGGCCGACCGCCTCGTGTTCGATCTGGATCCGGGGGCGCCGGCCGACATCGTGCAGTGCTGCGAAGTCGCCCTCTGGCTGCGCGAACGGCTCTCGGCCGACGGTCTGCACTCCTACGCGAAGACCTCCGGGTCCAAGGGGCTGCACCTTCTCGTCCCCCTGGTCCCCGCCCCGTCCGAACGGGCCAGCGCCTACGCGAAAGCGCTCGCACAGGAGGCCGAAGCCGCGCTGCCGCACCTCGTGGTGCACCGGATGACGCGCAGCCTGCGCCCCGGCAAGGTCTTCGTCGACCACAGCCAGAACTCCGCCGCGAAGACGACCGCCGCCCCCTACACCCTGCGGGCCCGCGCCGAGCCCACCGTCTCCACCCCGGTCACCTGGGACGAGGTCGAGGCCTGCCAGGACCGGGGAGACGGCCGTGACCTGGTGTTCCTGGCCGGCGACATACCTGCGCGGCTCGACCGGTACGGGGATCTGCTCGGGCCGCTGACCGAACCCGGCCGGGCCGGCGAGCTGCCCTCGTGAGACCCCGCGCCGCTCAGACCCGCCCCCACGTCCCCCGGTCCCGGGCCATCGCGTGCAGTGCCTCTACGTCCGCCGGTTTCAGGAGGCCGCCCGCGCGGGCCAGGCCGAGGAGCTCCGTGGCGGTCAGCAGGCGTACGCCGCGGGGCGGGGTCTGGACGTCCAGCACGGACGGCTCCACCAGCACCAGGCCCGCCCGCACCTCGGCCGTCAGGGCGAACGACGCCCGCGACGCGTCCGCCCGCACCCTGCGCAGCAGCGGCTGCGGCTCGCCCCGGCCGGCGGCGACCATCGGGTCGCTGACCCGTACCCGCTGCCGGTGCGCGGGCAGGACGTGCAGCGCGAACAGCCCACCGGGGCCGATCAGTAAGTGGTGGATGTACGAGCCACCGGGCAGCGGCACCGAGTGCAGGGTCCGCCAGCCCGCTCCCTCCAGCCCGTCGAGCGCCTCGCCGACCAGTTGTTGCGCGGCGAGGGCCCGGCGGCGCGGATCGCCGCGCAGCCTGCGCTGGGGGGCCGGGGCCCGATCGAGGGCGATCACGAGGGCCTCGCCGGGACGGTTCGGCGCGAGGTCGTCGTCCGGGTGGAGGCTGAGCCGGGCCAGCTCGGCCGGGGTCGGCACCGGCGGCGGCCCGACGGCGACGGGCCCCGCGATGAACGGCTGCAGCGCGCTGAGCACCGCCTCCCGGCCCGACTCGCTGAGCAGGTTGACCCGGCCCGACTCCCGGTCGTACCAGGCGACGCTCCGGCCGTCCTCCCCGTAGACGTAGAGCCGCTCCTGACCGTGACGCCAGGTCGGTACGACGCGCAGTCCGTTCATGCCCCATCACCCCCTGACCATGGGAGCAGCAAGCCCGCCGCAGGGCAAGAAGCCCGCATGGCCGTCGTGGTGCGGACGCCCCCGCGCCTTTCGCGTGACCGGTGGAGGCTGTCGTTCCGTTGGACTGCCCTTCGGCTGCCCTTCGGCTGCCGCCCGGGCGAGGGTGGTGGGGTGGCGTACGGGGGTCGACGACGGCGCCGGTGACGGGGGGCACAGAAGGGGTCGCCGGCGTGGCCACGGGTTGGTTGCCGGGGTGGCGGAGAGGCGGGTGGCGGCGCGGGCGGGTGGGGTGGCGGAGGCGCGGGCGGGGTGGGGGCGGGCAGGGGCGGCAGAGCGGGCCGGAGTGAGGAGGGTGTGGGCGTGGACGGGATGGTGAGGGTGACGGGACTGCGGAAAAATACTTCGGCCATGGGGAGCGCGGAGTGCGCGGGGCGCGCGGGGTACGCCGAGTGCGCTGGGTGCGCTGGGTGCGCTGGGTGCGCTGGGTGCGCTGGGTGCGCTTAGTGCGCTGAGTCCACGGGATGCGCTGAGCGCGCCGGTGCGCAGAACGCGCTGAGGTGCGCTGGGTGCGGCTGGGTGCGGCTGGGTGCGCTGAGATGCGGCTGGGTGCGGCTGAGTGCGCCGGGTGCGGCCGGGTGCAGCCGGGTGCGGCTGAGTGCGGCTGAGTGCGGCCGGGTGCGCCGACCGCGCTGGATACGCAGAGTGCCGGGACGTTGTTACACAGCCGCCGAATCGCCGTGATGCCCGGCTCCTACGGTTATGGGGTCAGAACGGATGCCTCCCGACGATCGGAGTCCCCATGCGCCCCGCCCTCATCCGTAGTGCCGTGGTCACCGCCGCTCTGGGTGGAGCGGTTCTGGTGCCCACGGCTGCGTTCGCGGACTCCCTTGGACACACCGGCCCGGCCTCCGTGGCCGCGCCGGCCCAGGAGGAAGCGCGGAGCCAGACGCACGCCCCGGTGCCGACCGGCTTCCGGACCGGCGCCGGGTCCGACTCCCCGGAGCGCCCTGCCGCCGCCGCCTCGGACGGCATATCGGCCAATCCGTACTTTCTGATAGCAGGCGGCGCGATGGCGGCGGCCGGCGCCGCCGGTCTGGTGTACTCCACCGTCCGGCGGGGCCGCGCGGACGGCTGACCCGCCGCGGACGAGGCCGCCCGCGCGGACGGCTGACCCGCCCCGGGCGAGGCCGCCGCGGGGCCCCGCGTCTCCGGCTCGACATGCGCCGACCCCGTCCCCACCAGGAAAATGCAAGGGACTCCCTCACCAATAGGGTGGACGCAGCGGACGGCCCTCAAGCAGGCAGGAGTGCAGTGACCCCCAGGCGCTTCGGTCTTCCCGCCGTCGCACGACTCGCCGCGCTCGGACTCACCGCGCTCGCCGGTGCCCTTCTCCTCACCGGCTGCGGTGCCCGTGGCGGGCTCGAAGGGGCGGGTCCGACCCCGACGGCGGTGGGCCCGCGCCACCTGTGGCCGTCGCTCTCCCCCGCGTCCGCGCCCGCCGACGACTACGGGGCGGGTGAGACCCAGGTGGTCAAGGGTGTCCCGGTGCCGGGCGGTGACCTGCGCACGGTGGACCCGGTGGCGGTCATCCGCGCCCAGGCCGCCGCGGACCCCGACACGTACGAGGACATCAAGAAGGGCCTGGCCGACTGCGGCGACCCGGGCGCCGAGGGGCCGGACTGCCCGGTGCTGCGGGCCTACTACGCGGATCTGACCGGCAACGGCAAGGCGGACATGGTCGTCGGCGTGCGGGCCCCGAAGGGCCAGCTGCTGGTCCGGGTCTACATGTACGCGGACGGCAAGCTGACCCAGATCATGAACGACGAGGACGCGGTCATCAGCGTGCAGCTGGCCGACCGCAGCGTGGTGGTCCGCGCCGTCGCCGACCTGTCCGGCTACGAGTACCGGACCTCGTGGTCCTACGACAGCCAGCAGCGGGCCATGCTGCCGACGCGGGACGAGATCGTGCGCACCGGGCCGCCGACCACGCCCGTGCCGGAGACCCCGTCGGAGACTCCGTCGCGGGACGCGACGTCCGCGTCCCCCGCTCCGGGCCCGGGTTCCGGCGGGGACGTCGCTTGGTTCCCTGCCTCGCCCTCACCGTCCGCCACGCCCTCGGCGACGCCTCCCGCGGCACGCCCGTCCGTCCCGGCGAGCGGGCCATGACGCCTCAACCGCCGCACCCGCCGCAGCCACCTCGACCGCCCCGACCGGGCCCGTCGCGACGTTCGCTCCGGTCGCTCGGGTCGCGGCGACCGAGCCGACCGCGGCGACCCCGGCTGCCCGCCTGGACCGCCTCGCTGACGTGGAAGGCGGCAGCGTTCCTCGCGGTGATCTGCTGTGCGCTCGCCGCGCTGCTTGGCATCCTCGTGCACGTCTCCGTCACTGATCAGACGGTGCGGGAGGCACGGCAGCGGGCGTTGGCGCGGCTGGACGAGGCGACGGAGGCGTTCCGGGCGGGCGGGCGGCTCGGGCCGGGGGCGGCCGTGGATCCGGCCGGGCTGCCCGCGTCGTTGCGCCGGCTCGCGGTGAGCGGGGAGCGGGGCACGATGGTCGGCGGCCACGACAAGCACCCCACGATGTGGGCGGCGGGCCCGGCGGCGGGCGGCAAGGCGCTCGGGGTGCAGATCGACTACTCGCAGGGGGCGCGCACCATCGACGGCCTCGATCAGGCGATCCTGGGGTCGTCGGCGCTGGCCATCGGGGCGACGCTGCTGGTCGGCGCGTTCGCGGTGACCCGGGTGACACGCCGCCTGCACACCACGGCCCGGGTGGCCCGCAAGATCAGCGCGGGCGATCTGGACGCGCGGGTCGACGATCCGCGGACCGGGGACCCGGGCCGGCACCAGGACGAGGTCGCCGCGGTGGCCGGGGCGCTCGACAGCATGGCGGCGTCCTTGCAGTCCCGCATCCTCACCGAGCAGCGGTTCACGGCCGACGTGGCGCACGAGTTGCGGACGCCGTTGACCGGGCTGCACGCGGCGGCCGAGCTGCTGCCGCCGGGCCGTCCGACCGAGCTGGTGCGCGACCGGGTCGCCGCGTTGCGCACGCTCACCGAGGACCTGTTGGAGATCTCCCGGCTCGACGCGCGCAGTGAGCGCGTGGAGCTCGACGACACGTGGCTGGGGCCGGTGGCGGAGCGGGTGCTGCGGGCGTCCGGGGTGGGGGTGAGTACGGGTGCGGCTGCCGGGACCGGGTCCAGCGCTGGTGCCGAGCCGGCGTCCGGGGCTGGGCACGGGTCCGATGCCGGGTCGGGGTCCGGGGCCGGGGCTGGGCACGGGTCCGATGCCGGGTCAGGGCCCGGGGCCGGGGCGGGGTCCGGGGCTGGGCACGGGTCTGATGCCGGGTCAGGGCCCAGCACCGGTGCCGATTCAGGGTTTGGCGCCGGTGCCCCGCCCGAGCCCGGCCCCCGGGCCACGGTCGTCGTCGTTCGGGACGTGTGCGTCGTGACCGACCGGCGGCGGCTGGAGCGGGTGCTGGGCAACCTCGTGGCCAACGCGCACCGGCACGGCGGCCCGCCCGTCGAGCTGACGGTGGACGGGCCGGTCATCACCGTGCGGGACCACGGTGCGGGGTATCCGGACTACCTCGTGGAGCACGGGCCGCAGCGGTTCCGCACGGAGGGCGGGGCACGGGGGCACGGGCTGGGGCTGACCATCGCGCTGGGGCAGGCGGAGATCCTGGGCGCGGAGCTGCGTTTCAGCAACGCGCCGGGCGGCGGGGCCCTGGCCACGCTGACCCTGCCGTACGAGGACCCACCGGCCTGACCAGCCCCGGACCCCCCGCCGGGCCCCGGCTCACCTCGGACCCGCCCGCCCGGCGACCCGCGCCGCGCCCGCCTCACCGGGGGCGACATAACCGGATATCGCGGGCGGGCTTGCTACGTTCCCGCCATGACCGGTTCCAGGGGCGCGGCGGGAACGCCGGCGGGGGCGCAGGCGCCGCCGTCGGTGCCCGCCGTCCGCGTTCCCCGGCGGCGGGGGACGGAGCTCGCGCTGATCCTGCTGGCCGTGCTGCTGAGCGTGTTCGGCTACTGCGACGTGGGCCTCGCCAAGAACGGCTCCGTGCCGCCGGGCGCCGCCGGGTACGGCGCGGGGCTCGGGGTGCTCGCGCTCCTGGCTCACCTCGCCGTCCGCTTCCGCGCCCCGTACGCGGACCCGCTGCTGCTGCCCATCGCGGTGCTCCTCAACGGTCTGGGGCTGGTCCTGATCTACCGCCTGGACCTGTCGACCCCGAGCGACGAGGCGGCCCCCACCCAGCTGGTCTGGTCGACGCTGGGGGTGGGGCTGTTCATCGGGGTCGTGCTCTTCCTGCGCGATCACCGGGTGTTGCAGCGGTACGCGTACCTGAGTGTCGTCGCGGCTCTCGTCCTGATGATCCTGCCGATCTTCTTCCCGGCCGTGAACGGTGCGCGGATCTGGATCAGGATCGGCGGTTTCTCCATCCAGCCCGGTGAGTTCGCCAAGATCCTGCTCGCGGTCTTCTTCGCCAGTTACCTCGCGGCCAACAGCAACGCGCTGAAGTACACCGGCAGGAAGATCTGGAAGCTCCAGCTGCCGACGATGCGGGTCTTCGCCCCGATCCTGGCGATCTGGCTGCTCAGCGTGGGTGTGCTGGTGCTGGAGACGGACCTGGGCACCTCGTTGCTCTTCTTCGGTCTGTTCGTCGTGATGCTGTACGTGGCCACGGGCCGGGGCAGCTGGATCGCGATCGGGCTGCTGCTGGCCGCGGCCGGCGCGTTCGTCGTGGCGTCGTTCGAACCCCACGTGCACGGCCGGGTGCAGGACTGGCTGCACCCCTTCGCCTCGATCGACGCGGGCGACGGGGCGGGGCAGCTGGCGCAGTCGCTCTTCGCGTTCGCGGCGGGCGGCATGCTCGGCGCGGGCCTGGGGCTCGGCCACTCGGTGCTGATCGGTTTCGCGGCCAAGTCCGACTTCATCCTGGCGACGGCCGGTGAGGAGCTGGGTCTGGCGGGGCTGACGGCGATCTTCCTGCTGTACGCGCTGCTGGTGGAGCGGGGGTACCGGGCGGGCCTCGCGCTGCGCGACCCCTTCGGCCGGCTCCTGTCGATCGGGCTCGCGTCGATCGTCGCCCTCCAGGTCTTCGTCATCGCGGGCGGCGTCATGGGGCTCATCCCGCTGACCGGCATGGCGATGCCGTTCCTCGCGCAGGGCGGCTCGTCCCTCGTCACCAACTGGGTCATCGTCGCGATCCTCGTCCGGGTCAGCGACCGGGCCCGCGGCGCGCTGCCGGCCCAGGCCCCCGCGGCCGGGCCCGCCGTGCCGCAGGAGGCCGCCCCGTGACCACGTACATCCGCCGCGCCTCGGCGTTCTGCCTGCTCCTGCTGGTCGCGCTGCTGGTCAACGCGGCCCGCGTGCAGGTCTTTCAGGCGCAGTCCCTCGACGACAACCCGGCGAATCGCCGCACCATGATCGAGCGGTACGACCAGCGGCGCGGCGACATCCTCGTCCACGGCCGGACCATCACCGGGTCCCGGGACACCGGGGAGTCGCTGCGCTACGAGCGCACGTACAAGAACGGCCCGCTGTACGCGCCGGTGACCGGCTACGCCTCGCAGACGTACGGCACGACGTTCGTCGAGAGCGCCGAGGACGACATCCTGTCCGGCACCGATCCGCTGCTCGCGACGATCCCGTTCTGGAACGAGATCACCCGTTCGCAGGAGCCCGGCGGCGAAGTGGAGACCACCGTCGACGCCGCCGCGCAGCAGGCCGCGTACGCGGGGCTCGGCCGCAGGAAGGGCGCGGTCGCGGCCGTCGAACCGTCCAGCGGGAAGATCCTGGCGCTGGTCTCCACCCCGTCCTACGACCCCGGGGACATCGCGGGCACCGGTGCGGCGACGACCGGCGCGTGGTCGCGGCTGACCGGCGACCCGGACCAGCCGATGCTCAACCGGGCGCTGCGGGAGACGTATCCGCCGGGGTCGACGTTCAAGGTGGTCACGGCGGCGGCGGCGCTGGAGAACGAGGTGGTCGACGGCCCGTCGGCGAAGACCGACACCCCCTCGCCCTACACACTGCCGGGCACCACCACGCAGCTGACCAACGAGTCCTCCTCCGACGCCTGCGAGGACGCGAGTCTGGAGTACGCGCTGCGGGTCTCCTGCAACACCGTGTTCGCCAACCTCGGGGTGCAGGTGGGTCTTGCGGGGATGGTGCGGACGGCGGAGAAGTTCGGCTTCAACGACGGCGGCGTCAAGATCCCGATGACGGCGGCCACCTCCACCTTCGACACCGACATGAACGCCTCGCAGCTCGCGCTCTCCTCCATCGGCCAGTACGACACGGCGGCGACGCCGCTGCAGATGGCGATGGTGGCGGCGGCCGTGGCCAACGGCGGGACGCTGATGGCCCCGCACCTGGTGGAGAGGACGGCGGCCGCGGACGGCTCCACGGTCGCCACCACCGACAGCAGGACCTACAAGCAGGTCATGTCGTCCTACACGGCGTCCCGGTTGCAGCGGATGATGGTCGACGTCGTGGAGGAGGGCACCGGTACGAACGCGCGGATCTCCGGGGCGACGGTGGGCGGCAAGACGGGCACGGCGCAGAACGGGGTGCGCAACGAGGGCGTCCCGTACGCCTGGTTCCTCTCCTACGCCCAGGACCGCACCGCCTCCGCCCCGCAGGTCGCGGTGGCGGTGGTGGTCGAGGACGCGGCGGCGGACCGGGCGGACATCAGCGGCGGCGGCAGCGCGGCGCCGATCGCCCGGTCGGTGATGGAGGCCGTACTCGCCTCCGCCGACCGGTGACCGGGCCGGCTCCCCGCCCGCCCGCGCGGGTCAGTCCTGCGCGCCCGCCCTGATCGCGGCCTCCACCTCCGCGACCCGCTCGTGCTCCTCGGCCGCGAAGCGTTCGGCGTCCAGCTTCTCGGCGATCTCCTCGTCCTCGGTCATGAGCGCGTCGAGGTTGGCGTTGCCCATCTCGAAGACGCCCATGTCGACGTAGGCCTGCTGGAGGCGCCGTCCCCACAGGCCGATGTCCTTGACGCACGGCACGATCCGCGAGAACAGCAGCTGGCGGAAGAGCGCGAGGAGCTCGGACTGCTCGGTGTACTCGTCGGCCTGGTCCTTGGGGATGCCGAAGTCCTCCAGGACCTCGACGCCGCGCAGCCGGTCGCGCATCAGGTAGCAGCCCTCGATGACGAACTCCTCGCGTTCGCGCAGTTCGGCGTCGGTGAGCTGCTTGTAGTAGTCGCGCAGCGCCATCCGGCCGAAGGCGACGTGGCGGGCCTCGTCCTGCATGACGTAGGCGAGGATCTGCTTGGGCAGCGGCTTGTCGGTGGTGTCGCGGATCATGCCGAACGCGGCGAGCGCGAGGCCCTCGATGAGGACCTGCATGCCGAGGTAGGGCATGTCCCAGCGGGAGTCGCGCAGGGTGTCGCCGAGGAGGGCCTGGAGGTTGTCGTTGATCGGGTAGAGCATGCCGATCTTCTCGTGGAGGAAGCGGCCGTAGATCTCGGCGTGCCGCGCCTCGTCCATGGTCTGGGTCGCCGAGTAGAGCTTGGCGTCGAGGTCGGGGACGGACTCGACGATGCGCGCCGCGCAGACCATCGCGCCCTGCTCCCCGTGCAGGAACTGGCTGAACTGCCAGGAGGCGTAGTGCTTGCGCAGTTCGCCCTTGTCCTTCTCCGTCATCTTCGCCCAGTGGGGCGTGCCGTACAGGGACATCGCCTCGTCCGGGGTGCCGAGGGGGTCGTACGGGTCGACCTCCAGCTCCCAGTCGATGCGCCTGGCGCCGTCCCACTGCTTGTCCTTGCCCTTTTGGTAGAGGGCCAGCAGGCGGTCGCGTCCGTCGTCGTATTCCCAGCTGAAGCGGGCCGAACCGGTCGACGGGATCGACCAGTTGGGCTCGTCCGGGGCCCTGGTGTACAGCTCGTGCGTCGACATATGGGCAGGCTCACACGGTGGTAGACGCCCGGTCAACAAGTCGCACACGGGGGATTGACGCCCGTTGCTGACGCGCAGTCTCATAAGAGGGGCACGCACGTGACTGCCGGTAACTCCGCTACAGGGACGAGGAGTCAGCGATGACGACCACGACGGAAGCCGACCTGCCGGCGGGGCTGCGCGACGCGCTCGGACTGCTCAAGGACCGGGAGCAGGTGGCCGAGCGGCTGCTCGACTCATCCGCCCGGCACTCCTTCGACCCGGACAAGGAGCTGGACTGGGAGGCCCCCTTCGAGGAGGGCAAGTGGTTCTGGCCGCCGGAGCTGGTCTCGCTCTACGACACCCCGCTGTGGCGGCGGATGAGCGAGGAGCAGCGGATCGACCTCTCCCGCCACGAGGCCGCGGCGCTCGCCTCCCTCGGCATCTGGTTCGAGCTGATCCTGATGCAGCTGCTGGTGCGGCACGTCTACGACAAGTCGGCGACGAGTGCGCACGTGCGGTACGCGCTCACCGAGATCGAGGACGAGTGCCGGCACTCGAAGATGTTCGCGCGGCTCATCACGCGCGGCGAGACCCCGCACTACCCGGTGGCCCGCGTCCACCACTCCCTGGGCCGCCTCTTCAAGACGGTCTCCACCACGCCCGGCTCGTTCACGGCGACGCTGCTCGGTGAGGAGATCCTCGACTGGATGCAGCGGCTCACGTTCCCGGACGAGCGCGTGCAGAGCCTGGTGCGCGGCGTGACCCGTATCCATGTGGTCGAGGAGGCGCGCCATGTCCGGTACGCGCGTGAGGAGTTGCGCCGCCAGATGGTGACGGCGCCGCGCTGGTCGCAGGAGTTCACCCGTCTCACCTCGGGCGAGTTCGCCCGCGTCTTCTCGGAGGCCTTCATCAACCCGGAGGTCTACACGAACGTGGGCCTCGACAAGCGGGAGGCCGTCGCCCAGGTCAAGGCGAGCGGGCACCGTCGCGAGGTGATGCAGACCGGCGCGAAGCGGCTGACGGACTTCCTGGACGACATCGGCGTGCTGCGTGGCGCGGGCCGCCGGCTGTGGAAGTCCTCCGGTCTGCTGGCCTGACGCGGACCGCGACCGGCCGGATACGCTCCCGCCATGACGTCGGCAACCGGTACGCCCGCGTACAAACGCCTCAGCGTCGAGGTGCGGCGGGCCCAGCTGCTCGAAGCGGCGCTGTCCCTGTTCGCGCACCGGGCCCCCGAGGAGGTCTCGCTCGACGACGTGGCCGAGGCCGCGGGCGTCTCCCGGCCGCTCGTCTACCGCTACTTCCCCGGCGGCAAGCAGCAGTTGTACGAGGCTGCGCTCCGCTCCGCGGCGGACGTGCTGGAGCAGTGCTTCGCCGAGCCCGCCGCGGGCGCCCTGACCGCGCGTCTGGCCCGTGCCCTCGACCGCTACCTGGCCTTCGTGGACCAGCACGACATGGGGTTCGCCGCCCTCCTCCAGGGCGGCAGCGTCGTGGAGACCTCGCGGACCACCGCGATCGTCGACGGGGTCCGGCGGGCCGCCGCCGAGCACATCCTCAGCCACCTGTCCGTCGCCGCCCCGGGGCCGCGGCTGCGGATGACGGTCCGCATGTGGATCACGGCGGTGGAGGCGGCCTCCCTCATCTGGCTCGACGACGACAAGCAGCCGCCGCTGGACGAGCTGCGCGACGGCCTGGTCGACCAGTTCATGGCGGCCCTGACGGCGACGGCGGCCCGCGATCCGCAGACCGCGGGGGTCGTCCGCCACGCCCTGTCCCTGGAGTCGCCGGACGGCCCGGTGGGCCGGCTGGCCCGGCGGGTGCTGCCGGTGGTGGCCGACGCGGCGCACCTGCTGTGACGGCCACCCGCACCGGCCGGGGCGGCCGGTGCGGGACAATCACGCCGTGAAGAGCGAAGACATCCCCTTTGTCGGCGGGCCCCTCGACGGGCGGCTGCTGCCGGTGCTGGTGACCGCCACCGGCAATCCGCCCAAGGTGTACAAGGTGCCGGTGCCGGACGCGCAGGGCGGCCCCGACACGGTGCTCGTGTACGTGCGTGAGCCCGTTCCCGACGGGAAGGCCGTGCGGCTCGTGCAGAAGTGGCGGTACGCGTTCGTGCCCGGCGGGAAGGTGGAGCGCGGGGTGCGGTGGCCCTGGTCCAGGCCGGGTAAGGGCGACGGCGCGTAAACGCGGCGCGGCACACGCCCACCGGAGGAGTGGCCGGGTTCGGCCGAACCGCGCAGCCCGCCGCGTGGGCCGGGCCGCCGCCTGTGATGTTCCCGGTGCGGGACGCAGGGCGCGGCCCGCACCGGAGGTGATGAGGTGTCAGGCAGGCTGGTGCGATGGGTGTGCGCGGCCGCCGTGGCCGGAGCGGTGACGGCGCCGCTGCCGGCGGGCGCGGTCCCGGAGCCGGGGACGGGCGGGGAGCGGTCCGTCGCCGGGCTGCTGACGGACCTGCAGACGCTCTACCAGGAGGCCGAGGAGGCCACCGAGACGTACAACGCCACCGAGGAGCAGCTCGCCCGGCGCCGCGCGGAGGCCGAGGCGCTCGCCCGGAAGCTGGCCGCGGCCCGCGGTTCGCTGTACGGCAGCCGGGTGGCGGCAGGACGTCTCGCGCGGGCTCAGTACCAGGGGCGCAGCACCATCTCCCCCTATGTGCGGCTGCTCCTGGCCCGCGATCCGCAGCACGCCCTGGACCAGGGCCACGTCGTCCTGCGGGCCGCGCGGGAGCAGCAGGCCACCGTCGACCGGCTGGTCGGCGCCGAGCGGAAGGCCGACGGGCTCGCCACCCGGGCGCGGGCCGCCCTCGACCGGCAGCTGCGGCTCACGGCCGAGCGGAGGAAGGACCGGGACGCCGTGCGCGGCCGGCTGGCGGACGTCGAGGAGCTGCTCGCGTCGCTCCCTCCCGGCCGGCTCGCCGAGATGGCCACCCTGGAGGACACCGGCACGGCGACCGCGCAGCGGGCCCTGGTGACGTCGGGGGCGCTGGGCACGGCCGCCAGGGCCCCGTCCAAGGCGGGCGGCGCCGCGCTCTCGTACGCCGTGCGGCAGATCGGGAAGCCGTACGTGTGGGGCGCGGAGGGGCCGGGCGCCTTCGACTGCTCCGGGCTCACCTCGCAGGCGTGGGCGCACGCGGGGCGGCGCATCCCGCGCACCTCGCAGCAGCAGTGGGCGAGGCTGCCGCGGGTGCCGCTGTCCCGGCTGCGGCCGGGCGACCTTGTCGTGTACTTCCCCCGGGCCACGCACGTCGCGCTGTACCTCGGCGACGGCAAGGTGGTCCAGGCGCCGCGGCCCGGCTCGCGGGTGAAGGTGTCGCCGATCGCGGCGAACCCGCTGCTCGGCGCGGTCCGCCCGGACCCCGGCGCCCGGCCGATGACCGGGTACCGGCCGCCGTCCCTGCCGCGCGGCGCCATGGCGGGCGGCGACGCGGGGTACGGCGCGGCCGGGGCGCCCGGCGCCCGGTAGACGGACGAGCCCCCTGGCCGGTGGTGCGGCGCAGGGGGCTCGGTGGTCAGGCCGGGCGGGTCAGCCGACCGACGCCAGGTAGGCGTTCGTCTTCTCCGGGTCGTAGAAGAAGTTCTCGAAGTCGGCCGGGTTGTTGAACCCGTTGGCGAACCGGTCGGCGACCGGCTGGAGCCGGCCGGCCGCGCCGATCAGGTTCAGGACGTGCTCCGGCGGCGCGCCCAGCATCGCGTTGGTCCACTTGGTGACGTGCTGCGCGGTCTGCCAGTACCGGTCGAACGCGGACTGCATCCACGCCTCGTCGAAGGGCTTGTCACCGTGTTCGACGATGGCGTCGAGGTAGGCGGCCGCGCACTTGGACGCCGAGTTGGAGCCCTGCCCGGTGATCGGGTCGTTGGCGACGACCACGTCGGCCACGCCGAGCACGGCGCCGCCGCCGGGCAGCCGGCCGATGGGGTTACGGACGGTGGGGGCGTAGCGGCCGGCCAGCGTGCCGTTGGCGTCGGTCAGTTCGACGTTCGTGGCCCGCGCGTACTCCCAGGGCACGAACTTCTCCATCAGCTCCAGCGTCAGCGCCAGGTGCTCGGAGGGGTCCTTGATGCCCTTGAAGGCGTCGAGCGGGCCGCCCGGGACGCCCTCCCAGAAGAGGATGTCCGCGCGGCCGGACGTGGTCAGCGTCGGCATGATGAACAGCTCGCCGACGCCGGGCACGAGGTTGCAGCGGACCGCGTCGAAGTCCGGGTGCTCGGGGCGGACGGCGAGGCCGTGCACGTAGGCGACGGCGAGTGCCCGCTGCGGCTCGCTGTAGGGCGAGCGCGCGGCGTCCCGGCCGAACATGGAGACCAGCTCGCCCTTGCCCGCCGAGACAAGCACGAGGTCGTAGGTGCGCGAGAAGTAGTCCAGGTCGGAGACGGCGGCGCCGTGGATGACGAGCTGGCCGCCGCGCTGGGCGAAGGTCTCCATCCAGCCGGCCATCTTCACGCGCTGGTCGACGGACTGGGCGTAGCCGTCGAGCTTGCCGACCCAGTCGATGGCGCGCTGCGAGGGGCCGGGGTCGAAGGAGCCCGGGGCGGCGACGGAGACGCCGAGCCCCTCGATCCGCGGCGCCTGCGACTCCCAGAAGTTGAGCTGGAGGTCGCGCTCGTGCTGGAGCGCGGTGTGGAACATGCACTGCGTCGACATGACCCGCCCGGAGCGGATCTCGTCGGCGGTGCGGTTGGACATCAGGGTGACCTCGTAGCCGTGGGACTGGAGCCCCAGGGCGAGCTGGAGGCCGGACTGGCCGGCTCCGACGACGAGTATCTTCCGCGACATACGGTTGCCTCTAACTGATGACTGAACGGGGGCGTACGGAAAGGGAGTTATTCGGGGGTGACGTCCAGGGCGTGGCCGACCAGGGCGAGCAGCGTCTCGATCGCCGATATCCGGCGGCGCGCGTCCATGACCAGTACCGGCACGTGCGGCGGGACCGTCAGGGCCTCGCGCACGTCGGCCGCCTCGAACTTCTCCGATCCGTCGAAGTGGTTGACGGCCACGACGTACGGCAGTCCGCAGCTCTCGAAGTAGTCGAGCGCCGGGAAGCAGTCGGGCAGCCGGCGGGTGTCGGCGAGGACGACGGCGCCGATCGCGCCGCGCACCAGGTCGTCCCACATGAACCAGAACCGCTGCTGGCCCGGCGTGCCGAACAGGTACAGGACCAGGTCGTCGTCGAGCGTGATGCGGCCGAAGTCCATGGCGACCGTCGTGGTCGTCTTCTCCGGCGTCGCGGTGAGGTCGTCGGTCTCCTCACTCGCCTGGGTCATCAGCGCCTCCGTCTGGAGGGGCTGGATCTCCGAGACGGCGGTGACCAGGGTCGTCTTGCCCACGCCGAAGCCGCCGGCCACCACGATCTTCGTGGCGACGGGGGCCCGGGTCCGGTCCGTCTGCCAGGGCTGCAGCTGCTCCTCCTCGCCGGGCAGTCCGGCGAGGAGGTCAGAGACGGCGGAGTCCACTCAGCACCCTTTCCAGGAGCGCGCGGTCCGGCTGGCCGGGGCCGTGGCCGGTTCCGTACACGCGGATCTTTCCCTGGTCGGCGAGGTCGCTCAGCAGGACGCGGACCACGCCCAGGGGCATCTTCAGCAGTGCGGCGATCTCGGCGACCGTGCGCATGCGGCGGCAGAGCTCGACGATGGCACGCATCTCCGGCATGACACCCGCGAGCGTTCCCTTCCCTATTTCGAGGCGCTCGTCGGGCGCCTCGATGGCGGCCGTGCTCGCGATGAACGTCTCGACGAGCAGGACGTGCCCGAAGCGGGTGCGGCCGCCGGTCAGGGAGTAGGGGCGGACGCGGGCGGCTCTGCGGTCGCCGCCGCGTACCGGGAGTTTGGGACTGGTCACCGGGTGTTCTCCATCGACTGGCGCAGTTCGCTGCGGAGTTCGGGCGTCAGGACGTGCCCGGCCCGGCCGACGAAGAGCGCCATGTGGTACGCGACGACGCTCATGTCGCAGTCCGGGGTGGCGTGCACGCCGAGCAGGGAACCGTCGCTGATGGACATGACGAAGAGACTGCCCTCTTCCATCGCGACCATGGTCTGCTTGACACCGCCGCCGTCCATCAGCTTCGCGGCGCCGATGGTGAGGCTGCCGACGCCGGAGACGATGGTGGCCAGGTCGGCACTGGACCCCTTGGGTCCGCCGCTGCGGTCGACCGGGCTCTCGGTGTTCCTCCCGGGGTCGGAGGAGAGCAGGAGCAGCCCGTCGGACGAGACCACCGCGACGGAGAGGAGCCCTGGCACCTCCTCTACGAGATTGGTCAGCAACCAGTGCAGATTGCGTGCCTCGCTGCTGAGCGCGCGGTTGTTGAGTGCAGGGGTGGGCGCAGTCAACTGCTTGCCTCCTCGGCTGAGTCCCCCTTGGCTTCTCCGATACGTTCCTGGGTGCCGGCCCGGGTCGTGGCCGTCCGGCCCCCGATCTCCGCCTCGACGTCGCGCCGGCCCTGCTGGGCGCCGCTGTGGAAGCCGCCGAGCCTGCGGCGCAGCGCGTCCGCGTCGACGGCACCGGTGCGCGGCTTGGGGGCGGCGGCGGGCGCGGACACCTTCGGGGTGCGCTTAGGCAGCCCCTTGTCGGTGACACGCTCCCACTGCGGTGCGCTCGGCGCGCGCTGCGCGGGGACGTCGGCGGCGGGGGGCAGCGGGGCCGCGGTGGGCTCCGCCTCGGGTTCGGCGGGGTGGTGGTGCGGGCCTGTGCCGGTGCCCGTGCCGGTGGTGGTGCCTGTGTCGGTGCCGATACCCGTGCCGGTGGTGGTGCCCGTGTCGTCGGGGTCGGGGTCCTTCGGCGGGACCGGGGCGACGAGTTCCATCGTGGTCTCGGACTCGGACTCCGGGGCGCGGCGGGGGGCCGGGTCCGCTTCCGGGGTGGTCGCGAACGCGGGGGCGGGGTCCGGCGCGGGGGTCGGCTCGGTGGCGCGGGTGGGCGCTGTGTCCGGCGTCGCGGCGGGGTCCGGCGCGGGGGTCGGCTCGGTGGCGCGGGTGGGCGCTGTGTCCGGTGTCGCGGCGGGCTCCGGCGTCGTGGCAGGGCCGGGTTCGGGCGTGAAGGCGGGCGCGGGGTCCGGCGCGGGGGCGGGGTCCGGCTCGCCGGTGCGGGTGGGCGCGTCCGGCGTGGACTGTGCCGCCGGGGCGGGCTGCGCGGGCTGCGCGGCCGGCGCGGGCTGTGCCGCCGGGGCGGGAGCGAGCGGGGTGTCCGGGTCGGCCTCGGCCGCGCGGACCGCGTGTTCGGCGGCCTCGATGAGCGGGTCACCGGCCGCCGGGCCCGGCGTGGGGGCCTCGGGGCGCAGCGGGGCGTGGTCTGAGGCGCGGCCGTCCAGCACGTTCGAGTTGGCCTCTGCCTCGGAACCCGGCAGATGCACGGCGGGCGCCCCGCCGGGCGTCGGCACGGGCGGCGGCGCCGCGACGGCGGGCACGGCGGCGAGCAGCGCGGTGGGCAGGACGACGACGGCCGCGATGCCGCCCTGCTTCTGCTCGCGCAGCCGGACCCGCACCCCGTGCCGCGCCGCGAGCCGCGCGACGACGTACAGGCCGAGCCCCAGCCCCTCCGCGTCCTGCGCGTCATGGGCCTGCTCGGCGGAGAAGGAGGAGAGCCGGCCGTTCAGCTCCCGCATCCGGTCGTCGGCCATGCCGATGCCCTCGTCCTGGACGGAGAGCATGACCTCGCCGTTCTCCAGGAGCCAGGCAGAGACCTCGACGGCGGCGTCGGGCGGCGAGAACGACGTGGCGTTCTCCAGGAGTTCGGCGACCAGGTGGCTGAGGTCGTCGGCGGCGAACCCGGCGATGTGGGCGTGCGGCGGCAGCGCGGCGATCCGGACCCGCTCGTAACGCTCGATCTCCGAGACGGCGGCGCGCAGGACGTCGACGAGCGGCACGGAACCGGCGTGCTGCTGGCCGTGGTCGGCGCCCGCGAGGACCAGCAGGTTCTCGCTGTGGCGCCGCATGACGGTGGCGAAGTGGTCCAGCTTGAAGAGCGTGGCGAGCCGCTCGGGGTCCTGCTCGCGGTCCTCCAGGCCCTCGATGATGCCGAGCTGGCGCTCGACGAGGCCGAGCGTGCGCAGCGCGAGGTTGACGAACGTGCTGTCGATGGCGTGCCGGACCCGCTTGAGCTGCGTGGCGGCGTCGGCCAGCTCGGCGCGGAGCGCGTCGCGGTCGTCGGCCATCCGCTGACGCTCGCCGACGAGGTGCTTGCGGTCCGACTCCAGGGTGCCCTGCCGCTCCTGGAGGGCGGCGGCGTGCGCGTGCAGCGCGTTGACGGAGCGGACGACCTGGGCGAACTCGTCGTTGCGCCCGGTGAACTTGACGGGTTCCTCACCGGCCGGGTCGGCGGCGACCCGCGCGGAGCCGAGGCGGAGCACGGCGAGCGGCCTGGTCAGCGAGCGGGCGGTGCCCATGGCGACGCCGACCGCGGCGAGGAGGCAGATCCCGACCAGCGCGATCCGCAGTTCGAGCCCGTCGACGTCGTCGTCGCGCAGCCGCTCCAGGCTCTTGACGCGCTGGTCGCCGAGGGCGGACTCGGCGCCGCGCATGGCGTCGATGCGGGCGGTCAGCGCGGCGTCGACGCTCTTGGTGTCGTAGTCCAGCTCGTCGTCGCTCAGGGTCGGCGCGTCGGCGAGCCGGGCCAGGTACTTGTCGGCCTTCGTGACGTCGGGCCCGGTGACGGTGGAGTCGTACGCGGAGACGGAGGCGGCCGGGGCGGAGTCGCGGAAGTCGTCCAGGGCGGCCTGTTCGCGGACGCGGGCCTGCTGGGCGGCGGCGCTGAGTTCGTCCCGCTGCCCGCTGCCCGCGGAGTCCTGGTCGACGACGGTCTTGGGCAGCCCGGTGACGGGGTCGATGACGGTCGTCGTCGACCGGGGCACGGCGAACGCGGCGAGCAGCAGGCCACGGGCGGCGGAGGCCTGGTCGACGGCGCGGTCGAGGTCGGCGAGGGCGTGCGCGCCGGACCCCGCGCGGGGCGGCATCGCGTCGGCCAGCCGCTCGGCGAGGCGGTGCAGTTCGGTGATGGCCCCCGAGTACGCGGTGTGCGCCTCCAGGGCGGAACCCTTGCCGGTGAGGGCGGCGCGCCGGACGGCGGCGATGTCGTCGACGGTGCGCCGCAGCGAGCCGGTGGCGTCGGCCCGCACCTCGTCCACCTGCCGGTCGACGCGGGCGCTGCGGGCCTCGCTGAGTCCCTCGCCCTTGGGGCGTCCGGCGGCGATGTAGGCGCTGACCTCGTCGCGTTCGTCGGCCAGGGCGTGCGACAGGGCGAGGGCCAGCTGGGTCTGCCCGGCGTCGTCGACGAGCCCCTGCGCCTCGCTGACCCGCTCGGATGCGGCCAAGAGCACGGGCGCGCCCGCGCCGAGCACGGCGGCGGCCACGACGGCGACGGCGATGATCAGCCGGTTGCGCACCCGGGCCCGCTTGCCCTTGCCGACGGGGGGCGGGGGGACGCTGCCGGCGGGGGTCGGTACGGGGGTGACTCCGGCGGGGCTCCCGAGCGGGCCGGGCCCGGGCTGGGCGGGGCCTGCCGACGAGCCGGGGCCGGACTGCGCGGTGCTCGCCGGCGGGCCGGAGCCGGGGCCTGACTGCGGCGCGCTACCGGCGGCGGTGGCGCTGCCATTGGGGCGGACCCCCGAGGGGCCCGCGCTCTCCGTGCTCTTCGCGCGCGGGGCCGCCGAGCCCGACGACTTCGAACCCGACGACTTCAGCGCCGATTCCAAGCCACCAGAACCACCCGCACGATCCGCACCATCCGGCCCACCCGTCCCACTGGCCTCGTTACCGCCGGAGGTGTTCCGCACCTGGTGCTCGCATTCCTGACTCGTCCTACCCTTGGCCGCAGGTGACGGACCGTCAACCCACGCGCCCCTCTGGCATGGCTCCTGACCATTCCAGTGCCGGTGAGCAGGGGGCGCACATCACCTTGCCCGCCACCCGAAGGAGTGAACATCGAGCGGGAGTTGGGGAGCAAGTTCCCCGGGCACCGGCACGGCACGCCCACGGCGGGCCGGTTGGACGTCCTTCGCAGGCTTTGGCAAGATGCCCCGCCACGTTCCATCGGAGTTGATCATTCCGCCCCAAAACAGGCGGCCCACCTGCCGGTACCGGCCGACCCGCACCGACCGCCCGGCGCCACGCGGACCTCGTGCAGACTGGCCGAATGCGCATCGAACTGACCACCGAGCCCGGCACCCGGGACCGCGCGAACGAGGACTACGCGTCGGTCGCGGTTCCGGCCTGCGGACAGGGCGGATCACTCGTCGTCCTGGACGGTGTCACGCCGCCGGCCACCGATGACGGCTGTCTGCATTCCGTCCCCTGGTTCACGGCCCGGCTGGGCGGCGCCCTCGCCGAACTGTCCGGTTCGCGGCGGGATATGACGTTGCGTGACATCCTCGCGACGGCGATCACCCGCACCGCCGACGCCCACCGCGCGACCTGTGACCTTTCTCACCCGCGCACGCCGCAGGCGACCGTCGTCCTGGCGCGCTGGGACGCGGACCGGGTCGAGCATCTGGTGCTGTCCGACTCGGCGCTGCTCGTCGAGGCCCCCGACGGCTCGGTCTCGGCGCTGCTCGACGACCGCCTGAGCCGGGTCCCGCGCGGGTCCCTGGTCTCGGACGAGGTGGCCGACGCGACGGTACGCAACAAGGAGGGCGGCTTCTTCACGGCGGCCGCGGATCCGGCGGTGGCCGCCCGCGCGGTCGTCGGGACGCTCCCCCGCGACCGGGCCAGGGCACTCGCCGCGCTGACCGACGGGGTGACGCGCTGGGTGGAGCGGTTCCACCAGGGGGACTGGGCCGACCTGTTCGCCCTCGTCCGCAAGGAGGGAGCGGAGTCGGTGGTGGCCCGCGTCCGGACCCTGGAACGAGCGGACGCCGAAGCACGCACGTACCTGGGCCGCAGCAAGACCCACGACGACGCGACGCTGCTCTACGCGGAGCTATGACGAATCCAACCCCTCCGGCGCTTGAGGAGCGGGGTCCGGGGCGGAGCCCCGCGACGGCACGCCGGGCCCGCCCGCGCTACTCCGCCCCGGCATTCAACTGCCGCAACAGCCGCGCCAGTTCAGCCACCTCCACCCGATCCCACCCGGCCAGCTGCCGCACATACCGCATGCGCCGAGCCTCCCGAACCTGCCCGAAATCCACCCGCCCCCGCTCCGTGAGGGAGATGAGCCAGGCCCGCCCATCGGCCGGATCGGGCTCCCGGGCGACGAACCCGAGCTCCTCCAGGGCCCGCAACTGCCGGCTCATCGTCGCCTTGCCCACCCCGATGTACGCGGCGAGCTCGGTGGCCCGCTGCGCCCCGCACTCCTCCAGGCGCACGAGAAGCCCGTACGCGGCCGGCTCCAGGTCCGGGTGGACCTCCCGGGCCATCTCCCCGGACGAGGCCCGGGCCCGCCGCAGGAAGACCGTCAACTCCCGCTCCAGGGCCAGGAATTCGTGGTCCACACCAGTCGGCGCGGACCCGGACTTCGTGTCACGTTCGGCGCTCCGCCGCCCGCCGTTCCCGTCTTCGTGCACGTCAGCACCCATGGCCAGAGTTTCCCCGGGTTTCCCAGTTCTGAAAGTTTTCGCCAACCGCCGCCATCACCGCAGCTCCGTCAGTATTTCGCAGGAGTAGACCAACGGCACCATCCGGCCCCTCTTCCCTCCCCCGGGTCTACCTGCGTAGCGTCATGCATGGCATGTCCATACCAGTACGGCCCGTGTCGCGGCCGGCCGGGCATGTCGACAGGTCGCACACCCAGCACAGGTCCCCGATCAGCGCCGCGCTGGTCCCCCACGGCCTTCATGGAGGCATGCCATGCCCGTGCACAGACCCGGTTCCACCCAGCGCAGAGGCGTCGTCGCAGGCGCCCTGTTCGCCGCCCTCTCCCTCCTGTTCGCCCTGCCGGGCACCGCGCAGGCCGCCGACGTGCCCGCCCGCGGCACGGCCCACCTGGGCATGGGGGTCGCCGCGCACGACGGCGACACCGGCCAGGGCCCGGTCGGCCGCGCCGCCCAGACGGAGGGCGTCGACGTCAGCAGCCACCAGGGCAACGTCGCCTGGTCGACCCTCTGGAACAGCGGCGTGAAGTGGGCCTACGCCAAGGCCACCGAGGGCACGTACTACACGAACCCGTACTTCGCCCAGCAGTACAACGGTTCGTACAACGTGGGCATGATCCGCGGCGCGTACCACTTCGCGACCCCGGACACCACGAACGGCGCGACGCAGGCGAACTACTTCGTGGACCACGGAGGCGGCTGGTCCAAGGACGGCCGGACGCTGCCGGGCGTGCTCGACATCGAGTGGAACCCGTACGGCGCCGCGTGCTACGGCAAGACGGCCGCCGGGATGGTCACGTGGATCCGCGACTTCGTGAACCAGTACAAGGCGCGCACCGGCCGCGACGCCGTGATCTACACGGCGACCAGCTGGTGGACCCAGTGCACGGGCAACTCCGCGGCGTTCGGCGCCACGAACCCGCTGTGGATCGCCCGCTACGCCTCGACCGTCGGCACGCTGCCCGCGGGCTGGGGCTTCCAGACGATCTGGCAGTACACGTCGAGCGGCCCGACGGTCGGCGACCACAACAAGTTCAACGGCGCGCTCGACCGCGTCCAGGCCCTGGCGAACGGCTGACACATCCAGCCCGCCCGGCGCGCAGATCAAGCCGGCCCGGAGCACAAATCAAGCCCGTCCGGCGATTGAGGACCGGGGGCCGGGGCAGAGCCCCGCGACGGCACGCACAACCCCGCGTCAGCACAAGCGCACCACGCTGAAGCCCCGCACCGCACGCGAAGGCCCGGGCCCCCAGGGGAGCCCGGGCCTTCACCATCCGGCCGCACCCGTCACGCCGCGACCGGAACCTCCAGCCCCGCCGAAGCCGGCGCGAGGGCCAGCTCAAGCACCTGCCGCACATCTGTCACCGGGTGCACGTCCAGCTTCTCCAGCACCTCGGCGGGCACATCGTCCAGATCCGCCTCGTTCCGCTTCGGGATGATCACCGTGGTGATCCCCGCCCGGTGCGCGGCGAGCAGCTTCTGCTTCACGCCGCCGATGGGCAGCACCCGGCCGGTCAGCGACACCTCACCGGTCATCGCCACGTCCGTACGGACCAGGCGCCCGCTGAGCAGCGAGGCGAGAGCGGTCGTCATGGTGACACCCGCGCTCGGCCCGTCCTTGGGCACCGCGCCCGCGGGGAAGTGGATGTGCACGCCGCGCTCCTTCAGATCGGCGACGGGCAGCTCCAGTTCGGCCCCGTGGGAGCGCAGGAACGACAGGGCGATCTGCGCGCTCTCCTTCATCACGTCACCGAGCTGACCGGTGAGGGTCAGTCCGGCCGCGCCCGTCTCCGGGTCGGCCAGCGAGGCTTCGACGAAGAGCACGTCACCGCCCGCGCCGGTCACCGCGAGCCCGGTCGCGACACCCGGCACCGCCGTGCGCCGCTCGGCCGGGTCCTGCGCCGACTCGGGCACGTGGTGCGGCCGTCCGATGAGGGAGCGCAGCTCGGCGTCGGTCACCGTGAACGGCAGCTCCCGGTCGCCCAGTTCGTGCTGGGCCGCGACCTTGCGCAGCAGCCGGGCGACGGACCGCTCCAGGTTGCGGACGCCGGCCTCCCGCGTGTACTCGCCGGCGAGCTTGCGCAGCGCGCTCTCGTCGAGTGTGACCTCGTCCTTCTCCAGACCGGCCCGCTCCAGCTGGCGCGGGAGCAGGTGGTCGCGGGCGATGACGACCTTCTCGTCCTCGGTGTACCCGTCGAGCCGCACCAGTTCCATGCGGTCGAGCAGCGCCTCGGGGATGGCCTCCAGGACGTTCGCCGTCGCCAGGAAGACGACGTCGCTCAGGTCGAGTTCGACCTCCAGGTAGTGGTCGCGGAAGGTGTGGTTCTGCGCCGGGTCGAGGACTTCGAGCAGGGCCGCGGCGGGGTCGCCGCGGAAGTCGGAGCCGACCTTGTCGATCTCGTCGAGCAGGACCACCGGGTTCATCGACCCGGCCTCCTTGATCGCCCGCACGATGCGGCCCGGCAGCGCCCCCACGTACGTACGGCGGTGGCCGCGGATCTCCGCCTCGTCGCGGACGCCGCCGAGGGCGACGCGGACGAACTTGCGGCCCATCGCGTGGGCGACGGACTCGCCGAGCGAGGTCTTGCCGACGCCGGGCGGGCCGACGAGGGCGAGCACCGCGCCGCCGCGGCGGCCGCCGACGACGCCGAGCCCGCGGTCGCCGCGCCGCTTGCGCACGGCCAGGTACTCGGTGATGCGCTCCTTCACGTCCTCAAGGCCCGCGTGCTCGGCGTCGAGGATCTCCTGGGCGCCCTTGATGTCGTAGGCGTCCTCGGTCCGCTCGGTCCACGGCAGTTCGAGCACGGTGTCGAGCCAGGTGCGGATCCAGGAGCCCTCGGGGGACTGGTCGCTGGAGCGCTCCAGCTTCTCGACCTCCTTGAGGGCGGCCTCGCGGACCTTCTCGGGCAGGTCGGCGGCCTCGACGCGGGCGCGGTAGTCGTCGGACTCCTCCCCCTCGGCCTCCCCGTTGATCTCGCGCAGCTCCTTGCGGACCGCGTCGAGCTGGCGCCGCAGCAGGAACTCGCGCTGCTGCTTGTCGACGCCTTCCTGGACGTCCTTGGCGATGGACTCGGCGACGTCCTGCTCGGCGAGGTGCTCGCGCAGCTGCTCGGTGGCGAGCTTGAGGCGGGCGACCGGGTCGGCGGTCTCCAGGAGTTCGATCTTCTGGTCGGTGGTGAGGAAGGGCGAGTAGCCGGAGTTGTCGGCGAGGACGGAGACGTCGTCAATCTGCTGGACGCGGTCCACGACCTGCCAGGCGCCGCGCTTCTTCAGCCAGTTCGTGGCGAGCGCCTTGTACTCCTTGACCAGCTCGGTGACGGCGCCGGGCAGCGGCTCGGGCACCTCCTCCTCGACGGTCAGGCCCTCCACCCACAGGGCGGCGCCGGGTCCGGTGGTGCCCGCGCCGATCCGCACGCGGCCGCGGCCGCGGATCAGGGCGCCGGGGTCGCCGTCGGCGAGGCGTCCCACCTGCTCGACGGTGCCGAGCACCCCGGTGTTCGCGTACGTGCCGTCGATGCGCGGAACAAGCAGCACCTTCGGCTTGCTGTCGCCGTCGGAGCGCGCGGCGGCCTGGGCGGCCTCCACGGCGGCGCGTACGTCCGTGTCGTTCAGGTCCAGGGGCACCACCATGCCGGGCAGCACGACCTCGTCGTCGAGCGGCAGCACAGGCAGGGTGAGCGATGTGGACGTCGAAGCCATGATCTCCCCTTCGGCAGTCAAGTTGAGCTATGTCGACTCAATGCTTGGGTGCCTCCGAATGTTCCCCGTCATGCGTTCGCTCTGAGCGATCACCTCTGTCCCGCCGGAATCGCACCCACGTAAGGTACGCAGACCGATAGCGGCCATTACATGGCATCACATGGCCGGAACCGACGGAGCGGCAGCGGCGGACCGGCACGGACAGGTTGGGGTGGGGCACATGGCGGGCGAGGATCTCGTACGCGAGTGGGTCGACGGCTGGGTCCTCTCGCGCGGGGCCGCGCCGCCGCTGGTGGAGCCGTGGGGCTACACGGTCGTCGTGGGCCGGCCGCAGCAGCCGGGCAGGCACGTCCTCGGCGCGACGGGTGACGGGGTGCGCGAGGAGGACGTCCGCAAGGTGGCCGGGGCGACCCGGGCCCGCGACACCCACCTCAAGGTGTTCGCCGAGCCCGAGCGCGTCCTGCCCTGGCTCGGCCCGGAGTGGGAGCCGTACGGCTCGGGCGACTTCCTCATGGCGACGGCCCTGACGCCCACCGCCGAGCCCGCCGCCGTCCCCGCGGGGTACCGGCTGCACAGCTGGAGCCGCTGGGGCGTGGTCCGGGTCCTGGTCACCGACGCGGACGGGGCGTTCGCCGCCGCCGGGCAGACCGCGCCGACCGGCGCGAGCGCGGTCGTCGACCAGATCGAGACGTCCGAGCACCACCGCCGCAAGGGGCTCGGCCGGGTCGTCATGACCACCCTGCACGCGGCGGCCGCCGCCCAGGGCGCCACCCGCGCCGTCCTCGCCTGCACCCCCGAGGGCCGCCTCCTCTACGAGGCGGTGGGCTGGCACATCGTGGCCCCGCTGACCAACGCCAAGCACCTCGGTACGGCGGGCTGAGCGGCCCGCGTCCTTGCGCCGCGGTTCCTCACCCGGGCGGGGTGCCGCGGCGTGCGGTGCGGGGCGCGCGGGCCAGGGGCCGCAGCAGCGGCCAGGTCGTGAGGCCGACGCCCAGGGCCAGCAGGTGGCCCCAGCTCGTCATCGGGTCGGTGAACGTGAGCAGGTCAGCGACGAGCATCGCCGTGAACGCGCCGAGCACCAGCCACCGTGGCCAGGGCGTGAGCAGTCCGGCCAGCGCCCCGACGCTCGCGGCCACGCCGAAGCTGATGCCGTAGTCGAGCCGGTGCAGCGAGGTGTCGGGCAGGTGGCCCGCCATCACCGAGAGGCCCACCGGGATCTCGGTGGCCAGGGTCGCCAGGACGTGCCCGAGCAGGAAGACGGCGGCGGTGGTCCGGCCGCCGGTCCGCCGCTCCAGCGCGCTCAGCACCACGAGGAAGGCGAGCACGAGCGGCGAGGTGACCCCGCCCGCGATCCACAGCGCGCTGGCCCCGAGCGCCACCACGGGCGACCGCACCAGATGCGCGACATCCGTGCTGGACGCCTGGAGCAGGGCGGCGACGGTGTCCGGGTCGGCGCACTCCATGAACAACGAGGTACCGGCGAGCACCACCCCGTACGCAAAGGTGAACGGCGTCCCGCCCGGGCTGGGCAGCGCCCGCACCGCCGCGCGCACCCACCGGGGCCGACGCCGCGGCACGCTCTCCAGTGCCGGGGGCCCCACCTGCGCCGGAACCCCGCCCACCGGCGCCCCACCAACGGCCCCACGGGCCACGGGCACAAACACCGCGGGCGCACCTGGCACGGGCACAAACGCCGCGGGCGCACCGGCCACGGCGACGACAGGCGCCCCAGGCACACCGGCCACGACGACAGGCGTCGCGGGCGCACCGGCCACGAGCACAGGCGCCGCGGGCACACCGGCCACGGCGACAGGCGCCACAGGCCCACCAGCCACGGGAGCCACGGGAGCCACGGGAGCCACGGGAGCCACGGGAGCCACGGGCAGACCATCGGCCACCAGCCCGCCCGCGACCACGGCGCCGGCCCCCCTCACACCCGAACCCGGCACCTCCGGCACCTCCGGCTCGGCCGTCACGCCTGGTTTCACGTGCCGCAACCCCTTCGCCCCGTTCCGCGTCGCGCAGGTGCGCACCGGAAGATCTATCCCAGAACCGGCACCGACCGGTACCGAGGACCCCGCCCGGCAGCACATGTGACCAGATTCACAGCAACCTCCCAGGGGCCCACGGCGTCCGCCTCGAACTCCGCCCCGGGCGACCGCGCGGCCCACCACAATGACCCCATGCCCGACAGCCTTCCCACGGAACCTCCGACCGTCCTGGACCGCCGCTCCGGCCCCCACGGCGAGGTCGTCCTGCGCCGCCACGGCGACCTGTTGCAGATCATCGCCAACGGCACCTTCCTGATGGACACCTCCGACGGCCGCTCGGAGCGGCTGCTGATCGACGCCGCGCTGGCCGAGCTGCCGCAGGGCCGACCGCGGCCGAGCCTGCTCATCGGCGGACTCGGCGTCGGGTTCTCGCTGGCCCACGCCGCCAACGACCCCCGCTGGGGCCGGATCACGGTCGTCGAACGCGAGGCGGCCATCATCGACTGGCACCTGCGCGGCCCCCTGCGCCACCTCTCCGCCGAGGCGGTCGCCGACCCCCGTACGGAGATCGTCCGGGCCGACCTGGTGCGCCACCTGCACGAGGCCTCCGAGACCTACGACGCCCTCTGCCTCGACATCGACAACGGCCCGGACTGGACCGTCACCGAGGACAACGACAGCCTCTACTCCCCCGCCGGTCTGGCCGCCTGCCAGGCCCGCCTCACCCCCGGCGGCGTCCTGGCCGTCTGGTCCGCACAGCCCTCCGCAAATTTCGAAGGAACCTTGCGGAATGCCGGATTCCGGGCGGTCCGCACCGAAGAGATCCCCGTTGTCCGAGGCGTACCCGACGTGGTGCACCTCGCAGTACGGGCCGCGTAGCCGACCGGCGGTAACTCCCCGTACGCTGACGTCCGAAACCCAGATCATTCAAGCGTCAAGCGCGTCAGGACGGCGCGCATTCAGGGGCGGGGCGATGGAGCAGACACACACCTCCCACAACGGCAGCACGGCGACGCCGGGCGCCCAGCGACGGGTCCTCGTCGTCGAGGACGACCCGACGATCGTGGACGCCATCGCCGCCCGGCTGCGGGCCGAGGGATTCCTCGTGCAAACCGCACAGGACGGACCGGCGGCGGTGGACACCGCCGAGGCATGGCAGCCCGACCTGCTGATCCTCGACATCATGCTGCCCGGCTTCGACGGCCTCGAGGTCTGCCGCCGCGTGCAGGCGGCCCGGCCGGTCCCGGTCATGATGCTGACGGCGCGCGACGACGAGACGGACATGCTGGTCGGGCTCGGCGTCGGCGCCGACGACTACATGACCAAGCCGTTCTCCATGCGGGAGCTGGCGGCGCGGGTCCACGTCCTGCTGCGCCGGGTCGAGCGCGCGGCCATCGCCGCGGCGACCCCGCGCAGCGGCATCCTGCGCCTGGGCGAGCTGGAGATCGACCACGCGCAGCGCCGCGTCCGGGTGCGCAGCGAGGACGTGCACCTGACGCCGACCGAGTTCGACCTCCTGGTCTGCCTGGCGAACACCCCGCGCGCCGTCCTCTCCCGCGAGCAGCTGCTCGCCGAGGTGTGGGACTGGGCGGACGCCTCGGGCACCCGCACCGTCGACAGCCACATCAAGGCACTGCGCCGCAAGATCGGCGCCGAACGCATCCGCACCGTGCACGGTGTGGGCTACGCGCTGGAGACGCCGACCCCGTCATGAGCACCGGCGCCGGGGACCGGGCCCCGTACGCCCGGCCGCACAGGTCGCGCCCCCTCAACCCGCACTGGGCGACGGGCGGCCTGCGCCCCTTCTCGATCAAGGCGAAGCTCGGCACGCTCGTCGTCGTCTCCGTCTTCATCACCACGGGCCTGCTCATGGTGGCGATGTACACGGCGACGGAGCTGCGCTTCATCACCGTGTTCTCGATCATCGCGACGCTGCTGATCACCCAGTTCGTCGCGCACAGCCTCACCGCACCGCTCGACGAGATGAACACGGTGGCGCGCTCCATCTCCAACGGCGACTACACCCGCCGCGTCCGGGGCGCCGACCGCCGCGACGAGCTCGGCGACCTCGCGGTCACCATCAACCGCATGGCCGACGAGCTGGCCGCGCAGGACCTCCAGCGCAAGGAGCTGGTCGCCAACGTCTCGCACGAGCTGCGCACCCCCATCGCCGGGCTGCGCGCCGTCCTGGAGAACGTGGTGGACGGCGTCATGGCGGCCGACCCGGAGACGATGCGCACCGCGCTGAAGCAGACGGAGCGCCTCGGCCGGCTCGTCGAGACGCTGCTCGACCTCTCCCGCCTGGACAACGGCGTGGTGCCGCTCAAGGCCCGCCGCTTCGAGGTGTGGCCGTACCTCTCGGGCGTGCTCAAGGAGGCGAACATGGCGGTGTCCCAGCGCGCGGGCATCGCCTCCGGCTCCGGCACCCACACGCGCACCGACGTCCACCTGCACCTGGACGTCTCGCCGCCCGAGCTGACCGCCCACGCCGACCCGGAGCGCATCCACCAGGTCGTGGCGAATCTCATCGACAACGCGGTGAAGCACTCCCCGCCGCACGGCCGCGTCACCGTACGGGCCCGGCGCGGCCTCGGCCCCGAGTCCCTGGACCTTGAGGTGCTCGACGAGGGCCCCGGCATCCCGCAGTCGGAGTGGCACCGGGTCTTCGAGCGCTTCAACCGCGGCAACGCGGGAACAGGAGGCAACGGCAAGGGTGACGGCGGTACCGGCCTCGGCCTCGCCATCGCGCGCTGGGCCGTGGACCTGCACGGGGGCCGGATCGGCGTGGCCGAATCGGAGCGCGGGTGCCGGATCAAGGTCACCCTTCCGGGAGAGCCCCGAACGCAAAGTTGACGTAGGGTTCCGGTCAGGCGGAGGTCAAGCCGCGCCCAGGTGTACGCAGGTACGCCGGGCGCGGATGCGAACGTACCGGAACCCCGGTTGTTTCCCGCCATTTCCCGGCCCGAAACCCGGCTTCCGGTGTGACTTACGCGACGGATGACCGGCCCGGTCTGCACGTCCCGCTGATGGAGGCGTAGCCTTTATTCCCGCTGTCCATCACCTTGTGAGAAGCGGAAGAGGGCGGTTACCGCCGTGTCGCCACAGTCCCCCAATAACTCGAGCATCTCGACCGAGACCGACCAAGCCGGGCAGGGAAAAAACCCTGCCGCCGCCTTCGGTCCCAATGAGTGGCTCGTCGACGAGATCTATCAGCAGTACCTCCAGGACCCGAATTCGGTCGACCGAGCCTGGTGGGACTTCTTCGCCGACTACAAGCCAGGTGCCGCAGCCGCGGGGGCTGCGCCGACCGCGGCGCCGGCCGAGAAGCCCGCGGCCCCGGCGCAGCAGGCGCCCGCCGCACCGGCCCCGGCCCCCGCGAAGCCCGCCGCCGCGCCCGCCCAGGCCGCCGCCCCGGCGCCCGCGCAGCAGGCCGCGCCCGCGAAGGCCGCGCCCGCACAGCAGGCGCCCGCCGCCGCGAAGCCCGCCCCCGCCGCCCCCGCTCCGAAGAAGGCTGAACAAGTGACGACCGAGGCCCCTGCCGGCCCCGAGCTCGTGACGCTGCGCGGTCCCGCCGCCGCCGTCGCGAAGAACATGAACGCCTCCATCGAGGTCCCCACGGCCACGTCCGTGCGCGCCGTCCCGGTGAAGCTGCTGTTCGACAACCGCATCGTCATCAACAACCACCTCAAGCGCGCCCGCGGCGGGAAGATCTCCTTCACGCACCTCATCGGGTACGCGATGGTGCAGGCCATCAAGGCCATGCCGTCGATGAACTACTCCTTCGCGCAGAAGGACGGCAAGCCGACCCTGGTCAAGCCGGAGCACATCAACTTCGGCCTCGCCATCGACCTGGTGAAGCCCAACGGCGACCGCCAGCTGGTCGTCGCGGGCATCAAGAAGGCCGAGACGCTGAACTTCTTCGAGTTCTGGCAGGCCTACGAGGACATCGTCCGCCGGGCCCGCGACGGCAAGCTCGGCATGGACGACTTCACCGGCGTGACGGTCTCCCTGACCAACCCCGGCGGCCTCGGCACCGTGCACTCCGTGCCGCGCCTGATGCCCGGACAGTCGGTCATCATGGGCGTCGGCTCGATGGACTACCCGGCCGAGTTCCAGGGCACCTCCCAGGACACGCTGAACAAGCTCGGCATCTCGAAGGTCATGACGCTCACGTCGACCTACGACCACCGGGTCATCCAGGGCGCCGCCTCCGGCGAGTTCCTGCGCATCGTCGCGAACCTCCTCCTCGGGGAGAGCGAGTTCTACGACGAGATCTTCAAGGCCCTGCGCATCCCCTACGAGCCGGTCCGCTGGTTCAAGGACATCGACGCCAGCCACGACGACGACGTCACCAAGGCCGCGCGGGTCTTCGAGCTGATCCACTCCTACCGGGTCCGCGGCCACGTCATGGCCGACACCGACCCGCTGGAGTACAAGCAGCGCAAGCACCCCGACCTGGACATCACCGAGCACGGCCTCACCCTGTGGGACCTGGAGCGCGAGTTCGCCGTCGGCGGCTTCGCCGGCAAGTCGATGATGAAGCTGCGCGACATCCTCGGCGTGCTGCGCGACTCGTACTGCCGCACCACCGGCGTCGAGTTCATGCACATCCAGGACCCCAAGCAGCGCAAGTGGATCCAGGACCGCATCGAGCGCTCGCACTCCAAGCCGGAGCGCGAGGAGCAGCTGCGCATCCTGCGCCGGCTGAACGCGGCGGAGGCCTTCGAGACCTTCCTGCAGACCAAGTACGTCGGCCAGAAGCGGTTCTCCCTGGAGGGCGGCGAGTCCGTCATCCCGCTGCTCGACGCGGTCATCGACTCCGCCGCCGAGGCCCGTCTCGACGAGGTCGTCATCGGCATGGCCCACCGCGGCCGGCTGAACGTGCTCGCGAACATCGTCGGCAAGTCGTACGCGCAGATCTTCCGCGAGTTCGAGGGCAACCTCGACCCGAAGTCGATGCACGGCTCCGGCGACGTCAAGTACCACCTGGGCGCGCAGGGCACCTTCACCGGCCTGGACGGCGAGCAGATCAACGTCTCGCTGGCCGCGAACCCCTCCCACCTGGAGACGGTCGACCCGGTCATCGAGGGCATCGTCCGCGCCAAGCAGGACATCATCAACAAGGGCGGCACGGACTTCACCGTCCTGCCCGTCGCCCTCCACGGTGACGCGGCCTTCGCGGGCCAGGGCGTGGTCGCCGAGACGCTCAACATGTCGCAGCTGCGCGGCTACCGCACGGGCGGCACGGTCCACATCGTCATCAACAACCAGGTCGGCTTCACCGCCGCCCCGGAGTCCTCGCGCTCCTCCATGTACGCCACCGACGTGGCCCGCATGATCGAGGCGCCGATCTTCCACGTGAACGGTGACGACCCCGAGGCCGTCGTCCGCGTCGCGCGCCTCGCGTTCGAGTTCCGCCAGGCGTTCAACAAGGACGTCGTCATCGACCTCATCTGCTACCGCCGCCGCGGTCACAACGAGTCGGACAACCCGGCGTTCACGCAGCCGCTGATGTACGACCTGATCGACAAGAAGCGCTCGGTGCGCAAGCTCTACACCGAGTCCCTCATCGGTCGCGGCGACATCACCCTGGAGGAGGCGGAGCAGGCGCTCCAGGACTTCCAGGGCCAGCTGGAGAAGGTCTTCACCGAGGTCCGCGAGGCCGTCGCGCAGCCGGGCGAGGCCCAGCTGCCCGAGCCGCAGCCCGAGTTCCCGGTGGCCGTGCAGACGGCGATCTCCCAGGAGGTCGTCAAGCGCATCGCCGAGTCCCAGGTGAACATCCCGGACAACGTCACGGTGCACCCGCGGCTGCTGCCGCAGCTCCAGCGCCGCGCCGCGATGATCGAGGACGGGACGATCGACTGGGGCATGGGCGAGACCCTCGCCGTCGGCTCCCTCCTCCTGGAGGGCACCCCGGTGCGCCTCTCCGGCCAGGACTCGCGCCGCGGCACCTTCGGCCAGCGCCACGCGGTCCTCATCGACCGGGAGACCGGCGAGGACTACACCCCGCTGCTCTACCTGTCGCCCGAGCAGGCCCGCTACAACGTCTACGACTCGCTGCTCTCCGAGTACGCGGTCATGGGCTTCGAGTACGGCTACTCACTGGCGCGTCCCGAGTCGCTCGTGATGTGGGAAGCGCAGTTCGGTGACTTCGTCAACGGCGCGCAGACCGTCATCGACGAGTACATCTCGGCCGCCGAGCAGAAGTGGGGCCAGACCTCCGGCGTCACGCTGCTGCTGCCGCACGGCTACGAGGGCCAGGGCCCGGACCACTCCTCGGCCCGCGTCGAGCGCTTCCTGCAGCTGTGCGCGCAGGAGAACATGACGGTGGCCATGCCGACCCTCCCGTCGAACTACTTCCACCTCCTGCGGTGGCAGGTGCACAACCCGCACCACAAGCCGCTGGTGGTCTTCACCCCGAAGTCGATGCTGCGCCTCAAGGCCGCCGCGTCGAAGGTGGAGGAGTTCACGTCGGGCGGCTTCCGTCCGGTCATCGGCGACGACTCGGTCGAGGCGAGCGCGGTCCGCAAGGTCGTCTTCGTCGCGGGCAAGCTCTACTACGACCTCGATGCCGAGCGGAAGAAGAGCGGTCACACCGACACCGCGATCATCCGCGTCGAGCGCCTGTACCCGCTGCCGGGTGCCGAGCTCCAGGCGGAGATCGCCAAGTACCCGAACGCCGAGAAGTACCTGTGGGCGCAGGAGGAGCCGGCGAACCAGGGTGCCTGGCCGTTCATCGCGCTCAACCTGATCGACCACCTGGACCTGGCGGTCGGCGCCGACATCCCCGGTGCCGAGCGGCTGCGGCGCATCTCGCGCCCGCACGGCTCGTCCCCGGCGGTCGGCTCCGCCAAGCGCCACCAGGCGGAGCAGGAGCAGCTGGTGCGTGAGGTGTTCGAGGCGTAGCGCCTCTTCGCCGCAGGGCGGAAGGGCCCGGCTCCCCTCAGGGGGCCGGGCCCTTCGGCGTGCGGGCCCGGCGGGCCGGGGGGCATCGCAGCTCTTTTATCCTGAGGGGGAAAGCGTGTCCACAAGCCTCCGGAGCACCCCATGTACTTCACCGACCGCGGCATCGAAGAGCTGGCGAAGCGGCGCGGCGAGGAGGAGGTCACCTTCGAGTGGCTCGCCGAGCAGCTGCGTACGTTCGTCGACCTGAACCCGGACTTCGAGGTGCCGGTGGAGCGCCTCGCCACGTGGCTGGCGCGGCTGGACGACGAGTACGACGAGGACGACGCCGAGTAGGCAGCCCTGCGGGGCCAGCGGGGCCTTCAGTCGCGGGCCGCGCGCACCCGGTCGTACGCGAGTCCGAGTACGCCGTGCACGAGCAGCAGGGCCCCGGCCGTGAGCCAGCCGCCGCTGCGCCGGCGCAGGCCGAGCAGGGCCAGCGGGACGCCGGTCGCGAGCTGGGCCGCGGCCAGGCGGCGGCCCTTGGGGCCGCGCATCCAGGGGCCCGCCCCGGTGTTCTCCACGACGTCGAGTTCGGCGTGGACGGCCTCCCGCCAGCCCGGCCACGCGACCGTCTCGACGGTGTCCTGGTCCCGGGCCGCCGCGTGCAGCCGGTCCGCGGGAGCGCCGGGCGCCAGGCCCGCGGGCAGCGTGAGGCCGGTGCGGGTGAGGACCGCGAGCAGGCCGCGCAGCCGGGCCCGGGCGTCGGCGTGGCTGTCGGGACGGGTCAGGACGGAGAGCGCCTGCATGTCGAGCACCGGGTCGAGGCCGAGGCGGGCGGCGAACGTGCGCATGGCCTCGTCCTCGCCGACCGGGGTGCCGTTCGCCAGCCATTCGTAGCCGACCGGGCGGCGGAAGCCCGAGGCGAGCGTGAAGCCGCTGCGGTCGGCGTCCCACCAGAGGGCGAGCACCGGCCAGGGAGCGCCGACGGCGAGGGCACCGGCCCAGCCGCCGAGGACCCGGTCGACGGGGTCGCCGCCGCTCTCCCCCGTGGTCAGCCACGGTCTGCCCTCCGGCACGAGGGCGCTCCAGGTGTCCCCGGCCCGGACGAGCAGCATCCGCTCGTGCAGGAACTGGGCGGCGGGGCCGACGACGGCGGGCTCGGCCCGGCAGAGGAGCAGCGCACCGGCGGACCGGCCGGGCCGGGCAGGCTGGGCGGGCTGGGCGGGCTGGGGCGACGACATGGCCTCACGCTAGGGCAATTCGCCCGATTAGGACCACAAATGAGCGCCCGTGGGCGCGAAGGGCGATGCGCGAGAGACGAGACAGTCTTGACTTTCCGTAACCACGATATATCGTGTTCCGTAGAGGACGCGATATGGCGCGTTCGCTCCGGAGGAGGTCGCACCATGCCCGAGTGGTCCGTCGCGGAGCCGCAGAAGCTCGCCTTCGACGAGCCGGTGACGGCCCTGCACGTACGCATCGTCAACGGAACGGTGAACGTGGTGGGCACCGACGAAGGTTCCGCCCGCCTGGAGGTCTCGCACATAGAGGGGCCGCCCCTGCGGGTCACGCTGGACGGCGGCACACTCGCCGTCGCCTATGACGACCTGCCCTGGAAGGGCTTCCTCAAGTGGCTCGACCGCAAGGGCTGGCACCGCAGCGCCGTGGTCTCGCTCGCGGTGCCGAGCGGCACGCGGGTCGAGCTCGGCGTGGTCGGCGCGGGCGCGGTCGTCTCCGGGATGGACGGACACACCGAGGTGAAGGGCGTCACCGGCGACACCACGCTGGTCGGCGTCACGGGCCCGGTGCGCACCAGCACGGTCTCCGGCAGCGTGGAGGCCCAGGCGGTCACCGGCGACCTCAGGTTCAACTCGGTCTCGGGCGACCTGACCGTCGTGGAGGGCTCCGGCTCCTTCGTGAAGGCGGATACCGTGAGCGGCTCGATGATCGTGGACCTGGACCCGGCGGGGCCCACGGACGTGAACCTCACGAGCGTCTCGGGCGAGATCGCCATCCGCATCCCGCACCCGGCCGACACGAAGGTCGAGGCGAACACGGCGAGCGGCGCGGTGTCGAACGCCTTCGACGGGCTCCGGGTCTCCGGACAGTGGGGCGCCCACAAGATCGCCGGGCGGCTCGGCGCGGGCACCGGGGCGTTGAAGGCGACCACGGTCTCCGGCTCGATCGCCCTGCTGCGCCGCCCGTCGGGCGAGGACGACCATCCGGGCGACGACCTCCCCGACACCGCCGCACCCACCGACGGCCCCACCGACAACGCCACCGTCACCGCCGACCCCACCGGCAGCCCCACCGCCGCCGGCCCGGCCGACAGCCCCACCGACGACCCCAGCGACGGATCCGCGGACGGTCCCGCCGACAAGAAGGTGCTCTGACATGCCTCCCGTCTTCGCCCACGGCCGTCTGCGCCTGTACCTGCTGAAGCTGCTCGACGAGGCCCCCCGCCACGGCTACGAGGTGATCCGACTCCTGGAGGAGCGTTTCCACGGGCTGTACGCGCCCTCGGCCGGCACCGTCTACCCCCGCCTGGCCAAGTTGCAGTCCGAGGGCCTGGTCACCCACACCACCGAGGGCGGCCGGAAGGTCTACGCGATCACCGACGCGGGCCGGGCCGAGCTGGCCGACCGCAGCGGCGAGCTGGCCGACCTGGAGCTGGAGATCCGCGACTCGGTCGCCGAGCTGGCCGCCGAGATCCGGGACGACGTGCGCGGGGCGGCGGGCGACCTGCGCCGCGAGGTGCGTGCGGCCACGTCCCAGGCCCGCGGCGCCCGGCCCGGGCAGGGCCCGGACCTGGGCGACCTCCGGGACCTCAAGGACCTCAAGGACCTCAAGGACCTGACCGACAACGACTCCTGGCGCACCGCGAAGGAGGAGCTGCGCCGCGCCAAGCAGGAGTGGAAGGAGCAGGCGCGGCGCGCGAAGGACGAGAGCCGCCGGGCCCGCGAGGAGGCTCAGCGGGCGCGCCGCCAGGCCAAGGAGACGCAGGACGAGTGGCAGCGGATGGCCCAGCGCGTCCAGGACCGGGTGCAGGACCACTTCGCGCGGGGCGACTGGCCGACGGGCGTGCGCGAGGGGCTGTCGGAGCTGGCGAAGGAGTTCGGCGACTTCGGCAAGACCTTCGGCAAGGACGCCGGTCCCGGCCCGGCGAAGGAGGCTCCGGGCCCGGCGGAGCCGGTGTACCGCCCGGCGTCGGACGCCGTGCCCGCCGAGTACGTCCCGGCATGGGCGGCGGAGGACTCCACCGGCGATCCGGCCCGCGACCTGGACCGCCTCCTTGACCGCTTCCGCGACGACATCCGTGACACGGCCCGCGACCACGGCGTCTCGGCGGACCAGCTCCACCGGGTCCGTCACCACTTGGCGGAGGCGGCCGGCGAGATCACGGCGTCGTTGCGCACGCCGCGGAAGTGACGGGGGCCGAGGGGGCCGACTCGGGATGAGCCGAGCCCCCTGGGGTCACGCGGCGCCCCGCTCAGGCCTCGGGCGCTGCGCTCCCGGAGCCCCCGCCCCCGTACAGCACCCGTTCCACCGCCGGCACCGTCACCCCGTGGCCCGCGAGGGTCTCGGAGGCGATGCCGGGGCGGGAGGCGAGGGCGAGGAGGAGGTGTTCGTCGCCGATCGCGCGGTCGCGGTGGGCCAGCGCCATCCGCAGGGACGATTCCAGGACGCCCTTGGCCTCCTTGGCGAAGGGCCGCCGACCGCCGAGCCGCCGGTCCCCGCTCAGCGCGCCGACGCCGTGGGTCTGTTCGACCCGGGCGACGATCTCGTCCACGTCGATGCCGAGCCCCGCGAGGGCTTCCGTGTCCGCCTGCGACAGCCCGGCCCGGCGGCGCGCGGCGAGCAGCGCGGCGCCGATCGACGCCCGCTTCTCCGCCGCGTCGACGCCGAGCGCGCCCAGGGCGAAGGAGCCGCGGGTACCGCGGGCGTCGAGGACCGCGAGGAGCAGGTGGCCCTCGTCGACGCGCGGGGCACGTTCGCGTTCCGCGTGGCCGACGGCGCCCTTGACCACGTCCCGGGCGCCCTGGGTGAACCGTTCGAACATCATCGCCTCCCGTACTTCTTGTGCACGGCCTGCCGGCTGACGCCCAGTTCGGCCGCGATCTCCTGCCACGACCAGCCCTGGTTGCGCGCGCTGCGCACCTGTACCGCTTCCAGTTGTTCGAGCAGCCGCCGCAGTGCGGCGACCGACCGCAGCCCGATACGCGGGTCGCGGTCACCCGCCTGCGCGGCGAGATCCGTTGCCTCGGTCATGGTGTCAATGTAGGTTGACACCTCCGCCGTCGTCAACCTCAGTTGACATGCCGGGTACGGAAGGGCTCGCAGAAGGGCGCACAGAAAAAAAGAGGGCGCCGAAGCGCCCCCCCCTTCCGCCGCCGTGCGGCCGACCGGTCAGACCGTCAGCACGACCTTTCCGAAGAGGTCGCCCCCGGCCATCTTCTGGAACCCTTCCCGGGCCCGGTCCAGCGGCAGTGCCTCGTCGATGACGGGCCGCACCCCGGTGGCGGCGCAGAAGGACAGCAGGTCCTCCAGCTCGTCCTTGGACCCCATGGTCGAGCCGACGACCTTCAGCTCCAGGAAGAAGATGCGGTTCAGCTCGGCGGAGCGCGGGCTCGGCCCGCTGGTCGCGCCGGAGATGACCAGTGTGCCGCCCGGCTTGAGGGACTTGACGGAGTGGGACCAGGTCGCGGCGCCCACCGTCTCGATCACCGCGTCCACCCGCTGCGGCAGCCGTGCACCGGACTCCACGGCCTCGACCGCGCCCAGCTCCAGGGCCCGCTTGCGCTTGGCCTCGTCGCGGCTGGTGGCGAAGACGCGCAGCCCGGCCGCCTTGCCGAGCACGATGGCGGCCGTCGCGACGCCCCCGCCCGCCCCCTGGACTAGCACCGAGTCACCGGGACGGACCCCGGCGTTGGTGAAGAGCATCCGGTACGCGGTCAGCCACGCCGTCGGCAGGCAGGCGGCTTCTTCGAAGGAGAGTTCCTTGGGCTTGGGCAGCACGTTCCACTCGGGGACGGTGACCTGCTCGGCGAAGGTGCCCTGGTACTTCTCTGTGAGGATGGAGCGGCCCTCGCGCGGGCCGACCCCGTGGCCGGTCTGGCCGATGACGGAGTGCAGGACGACCTCGTTGCCCTCGCTGTCGACCCCGGCGGCGTCGCAGCCCAGGATCATGGGCAGCGCCTCCTCGCCGAGCCCGACCCCGCGCAGGGACCACAGGTCATGGTGGTTGAGGGAGGCGGCCTTGACGTTCACGGTGGTCCAGCCCGGCCGGTTCTCGGGGGCGGGCCGCTCCCCCGTCTCCAGGCCGTTCAGCGGCTGATCACGGTCGATGCGGGCGGCGTAGGCGGCGAACATGACCTTGACGATAGGCGCCGCGCCCGGGGCGGGGAACCACCCGCGCCTGTGACGCACGTCCTCTGGCGCACCCCGCGAAACCCGCTCTATGGCGCACCCGGGCCACCCCGTCCTCCGGCGCGCCCGCGGAGACCGGGCAGGCGAAAGGCCCCGCACCAGGGCGGGGCCTTCACCGTGAACAACCGGCCACCACATGCCCAGCCGGGCACCATGAACAGCCGGGCACGCGCGACGGGGCCCCCGCCGCGCTCACGCCGGCACGGCTGTCGCCGCTAGCGCCGCGCCACGCCCTCGGCCCGGGCCGCCGCGGCCACCGCCGCGGTGACCGCCGGCGCGACGCGCTCGTCGAACGGCGACGGGATGACGTACTCGGCGGACAGGTCGTCGCCGACCACCGCGGCCAGCGCCTCCGCGGCGGCGATCTTCATCGTCTCGGTGATCCGCGAGGCCCGCACCTGCAGCGCGCCCGCGAAGATCCCGGGGAACGCCAGCACGTTGTTGATCTGGTTCGGGAAGTCCGAGCGCCCGGTCGCGACGACGGCCGCGTACTTGTGGGCGACGTCGGGGTGCACCTCGGGGTTCGGGTTGGCCATCGCGAAGACGAAGGAACCCGGCGCCATGGAGGCGACCGCGGACTCGGGGACCGTACCGCCGGAGACGCCGATGTAGACGTCGGCGCCCGCGAGAGCGTCCTCCAGCGAACCGGACAGGTTGGCCTTGTTGGTGATCTCCGCCAGCTCGCGCTTGACCGCGGTGAGGTCCTCGCGGTCGCGGCTGACGATGCCCTTGCGGTCGGTGACCGCGACATCGCCGAGGCCCGCCTCGATGAGGAACTTCGCGATCGCGACCCCGGCCGCGCCGGCGCCGGAGATCACGGCCCGCAGCTCACCGAGGGTGCGCCCGCTGAGCCGGACCGCGTTCTTCAGCGCGGCCAGCGTGACGACGGCCGTGCCGTGCTGGTCGTCGTGGAAGACGGGGATGTCGAGCTTCTCCTGGAGCCGGCGCTCGATATCGAAGCAGCGCGGCGCCGAGATGTCCTCCAGGTTGACGCCACCGAAGGACGGGGCGAGCCGCACGACGGTGTCGACGATCTCGTCCACGTCGGTCGTCGCGAGCGCGATCGGCACCGCGTCGACGCCGCCGAACTGCTTGAAGAGGATGGCCTTGCCCTCCATCACCGGGAGGGACGCCTCGGGCCCGATGTCGCCGAGGCCGAGGACGGCCGTGCCGTCGGTGACCACGGCCACGACGCTCGACTTCCACGTGTAGTCGTGGACCAGTTCCGGCTGCTCGGCGATGGCGCTGCAGACTTTCGCGACGCCGGGCGTGTACGCCAGGGACAGGTCGTCCTTGTCACGGATCGGCACGGTGGCCTGCACGGCCATCTTGCCGCCGCGGTGCAGCGCGAAGGCCGGATCGAAAGGCTCGTCAGTGCCTTCGTCGCCGGTACTGCTGTCGCTGCGAGGATTGACGATCTCCGCTGCCACTTGTCTTACCCCTTAGGTCTTAAACATCAGTTGAGGGTGTCCGCTCCTGGTTGAGGAGCGGGCGGGCACCGCGTACGCGCCGCTCGGCCCCGTTGGGGAACCGCTGCACAGGCGCGTACACGACGGGCGCGCCGCACGCGCGCCCTGAGCCCCGGATGAGGGGTGTAAAGAACCTTCTTACCCGACGGACGGCGCTGCGGACGAGCCCATACGTGATCGATCACGCCCCGGTGACATGACTCATAGCCGAATATCTGGACAAGTCGTCGACGCGCACTCGAAGCGCGGAGGAACCCGGCTCGAATGGTGAGACAGCGGACAGTTCGCCGGAGATTCTTCCGTCGCCGGGCGCCCGGTCAGCAGATGCTGCGGCCCCATGCACCGTGATGGGTGGACGTGTTGGTGGTCTTGGCACACCTGTTATCCGATTTTGACATCGGTGACCCCCTGAAGTGCCCCGTCCGAATGGCAAGATGCCGTCATCGCACAAGGTCGCGACACCCGAAGGTGTGTGCCAAGCGACCGGATTCGGCAACTCCACCCCTTCCGCCGGAGGACCCAACCATGACCGCAAGCACCACCCGTCGTACGACCGCGCGCTCCGCGAAGTCCCGGACAGCCGCGGTCGGCGCGATCGCGGTCGCCGGCGCCCTGCTGCTGACCGGCTGCGGCGACCAGACGAAGGACAAGGACACGGGCGGCGACTCCTCGTCCGCCAAGAGCGCGCCGCTCGCCGACAAGCTGCCGCAGAAGATCCGCGACAAGGGCGTCATCCGCGTCGGTTCGGACATCGCCTACGCCCCGGTCGAGTTCAAGGACAAGTCCGGCAAGGCCGTCGGTATCGACCCCGACCTCGCGGCCGCGATGGGCAAGCAGCTCGGCGTGACCTTCGAGTTCCAGAACGGCACCTTCGACACCCTGGTGACCGGCCTGCGCTCGAACCGCTACGACCTCGCGATGTCGGCCATGACCGACACCAAGGACCGCCAGGAAGGCGTCGACTCCGACACCGGCAAGAAGGTCGGCGAGGGCGTCGACTTCGTCGACTACTTCAACGCGGGCGTCTCGATCTACACGCCGAAGGGCAAGACCCAGGGGATCAAGACCTGGGACGACCTGTGCGGCAAGAAGATCGTGGTGCAGCGCGGCACGGTCTCCCACGACCTCGCCAAGGCGCAGGCCAAGAAGTGCAAGGCCGGCAAGAAGCTGGACATCCAGGCCTTCGACGACGACCAACAGGCCCAGACCCGGCTGCGCTCCGGCGGCGCGGACGCCGGTTCCTCCGACTTCCCGGTCGCCGCGTACGCGGTCAAGACGGCGGGCGGCGGCAAGGACTTCGAGCTCGTCGGCGACCAGGTCGAGGCCGCGCCGTACGGCATCGCCGTCTCCAAGGACCAGACGCAGCTGCGCGACGCCATCAAGGCGGCGCTCGACGCGGTCATCAAGAACGGCGAGTACGACAAGATCATCGCGAAGTGGGGCGTCGAGGCGGGCGCCGTCAAGACGGCCACCCTCAACGGCGGCAAGTGACGGCAACCCACAGCGCCTGACGCGTCGTTGAAAGGCAAGATCCGTGTCTGTTGACATAGCCAAGACGGGCGGCGGTCCCGACGGGACGCCGCCGCCCGCGGCCGCGCCGGAGTCCCTCAAGGCGATCCCGGTCCGGCACTACGGGCGGTACGTCGCGGCGGTCGTCGCCCTCGCGCTCCTCGGTTCGATCGTCTACGCCTTCAGCCAGGGCAAGATCAACTGGGGCGCGGTCCCCGACTACTTCTTCGACGACCGCATCCTGACGGGCGTCGGCAAGACCCTGCTCCTGACGGTCCTGTCGATGCTGATCGGTGTGGTCGGCGGCATCACGCTCGCCGTGATGCGCCTGTCGAAGAACCCGGTGACCAGCTCGATCGCCTGGTTCTACATCTGGTTCTTCCGCGGCACCCCGGTCCTGGTCCAGCTCTTCATCTGGTTCAACCTGGGCCTGGTCTTCGAGTACATCAACCTCGGGCCGATCTACAAGGACTACTGGTCGTCCTTCATGACGCCGCTGCTCACGGCCCTCCTGGGGCTCGGCCTCAACGAGGCGGCGTACATGGCGGAGATCTGCCGCGCGGGCCTGCTCTCGGTCGACGAGGGCCAGACCGAGGCGTCGCACGCGCTCGGCATGAGCCACGCCAAGACCCTGCGCCGCATCGTGATCCCGCAGGCCATGCGGGTCATCGTGCCGCCGACCGGCAACGAGTTCATCAACATGCTCAAGACCACCTCGCTGGTCGCGGCGGTCCAGTTCAACGAACTCTTCCGGTACGCCCAGGACATCGGCCAGCAGTCCGGCTCCCCGGTGGAGATGTACTTCACCGCCGCGGCCTGGTACCTGATCATGACGTCGATCCTGAGCGTGGGGCAGTTCTACATCGAGCGCTACTACGCGCGCGGCACCTCACGGCAGCTCCCGAGCACGCCGTGGCAGAAGGTGAAGGCCAACATGCTGTCCTTCTCGAACCGTTCGGGCGCGGGGGTGTCGGCATGAGCGAGAACGCGATGGTCAAGGCCGAGGGCGTGCACAAGTCCTTCGGCAACGTCGAGGTGCTCAAGGGCATCGACCTGGAGGTCAGGCAGGGCGAGGTCTTCTGCCTCATCGGCCCCTCCGGCTCCGGCAAGTCGACCTTCCTGCGCTGCATCAACCACCTGGAGAAGGTCAGCGCCGGGCGGCTGTACGTCGACGGCGAGCTGGTCGGCTACCGGCAGCAGGGCGACAAGCTCTACGAGCTCCGTGACCGTGAGGTCGCGTTGAAGCGGCGCGACATCGGCATGGTGTTCCAGCGCTTCAACCTCTTCCCGCACCTGACCGCGGTGGAGAACGTCATGGAGGCGCCGGTCCAGGTCAAGGGGGTCTCCAAGGCCCAGGCCCGCACGCGCGCCCAGGAACTGCTCGACCGCGTGGGCCTGGCCGACAAGGCGGGCAACTTCCCCTCGCAGCTCTCCGGCGGCCAGCAGCAGCGCGTGGCGATCGCCCGGGCGCTGGCGATGGACCCCAAGCTCATGCTCTTCGACGAGCCGACGTCGGCGCTCGACCCGGAGCTGGTCGGTGACGTCCTCGACGTCATGCGCGACCTCGCCGAGTCCGGCATGACGATGGTCGTCGTCACGCACGAGATGGGCTTCGCGCGCGAGGTCGGCGACAGCCTCGTCTTCATGGACGAGGGCGTCGTGGTCGAGTCGGGCCACCCGCGCGATGTCCTGACCGACCCGCAGCACGAGCGGACGAAGTCCTTCCTCTCGAAGGTCCTCTGATCTTCCGGCGGGAGAGCGGCAGAGGGGGCGCCCAGGGTCTCGGCCCTGGGCGCCCCCTTTTGCGTACGCACCCGGCCGACGCGGGGGAACTGACTCCCGGGAACAGACGTAATACCCTGAGAGCGGAAGCGAGCATTACTAAAAGCGAGCATCACCCAGTCGAACCCAACGAGACCTAGACGCGACCCCGACGGCGCCCCGACGCGACCTCGTCGGCGCCCCGACGCGACCCCGACGACGGACCGCCCCGGTAAGGACTACACGTGGAACTGGCCTACTACTCGGACTACGCCGTGCGCCTCGTCAACACCGAGGAGCCCGGCCGCGGCAAGGACAACCTGACCTCCGTGGACGCCGTGCGCGGTCTGTTCGGCAGCAACCAGGAGGCGGCCCGCCGCGCCGCCGACGCCGACCTGACCCGCTTCAGGAGCGTCCGGGGCCGGCTGCGCGCCGTGTTCGAGGCGGCCGACGGCGGCGACGAGACGCTCGCGGTGAACCTGCTCAACTCGCTCCTGCTGGAGTTCCCGGTCAGCCCGCAGATCTCCGGCCACCACCACCGCGACGACGACGGCCGCCCGCTGTGGCACATGCACCTGGCCGACCACCCCTCGAACGCGACCGCCGGCTACGCCGCCATCGCCGCCATGGGGCTGGCCTTCCACCTGACCGAGTACGGCGTGGACCGCCTGGGCCTGTGCGAGGCGGCCCCGTGCCGCAACGCCTACCTGGACACCTCCACCAACCGCTCCCGCCGCTACTGCTCGGACCGGTGCGCGACCCGCGCCAACGTCGCCGCCTACCGCGCCCGCAAGCGCCTGGAGGCCGAGCGGCCCGAGCGGCCCGACAGCACGGGACGCACCGCGGCGAACGCCCAGGACACCACGGCCACCACCGACCGCTGACCCTCGCCCTGGGTCCAGGGCCGGCGCCGCCGCAGCCGCCCGCGGACCTTGGCGAGCACCAGCTCGTCCGGCACGACCCCGTAGACGGTGCTGTCGCCGCCGGCCCCCGGATTGTCCCCGAGCACCCACCAGCCGCCGTCGCGCCGCTCGGCGATCCGCTTCACGACGAGCAGGTCCTGCTGGAACGGATGGCGCAGCACGACCACGTCCCCCGGCCGCACCCGCGCACCGTACTGCACCAGCATCCAGTCACCGTGGTACAGCGTCGGCACCATCGACGGCCCGACCACCTCGATGATCTGGAACGGCACTCTGGCCGCGCGCGCTTCCTCGATCGCCTCGGGCATCAGACAACCTCCCCGGTTTCCGTCCGCCGGTCCATCCTCCACCAGTCCCAGTGTCACCCTGGACTTTTGGCCTAAGCCCCCGGGGGCACCCGCGAAAACACCTCCTGCACGGAGTAATGTCCCACCTGAGAAGACGATCACGAGGAAGGACAGCAACATGCTTTCCCGCCTGTTCGCCCCCAAGGTGAAGGCCAGTGCCCACTGCGACCTCCCCTGCGGCGTGTACGACCCGGCCCAGGCCCGCATCGAGGCCGAGTCGGTCAAGGCCGTCCAGGAGAAGATGGCCGGCAACGACGACGCGCACTTCCAGGCCCGTGCCACGGTCATCAAGGAGCAGCGCGCCGAGCTCGCGAAGCACCACGTGTCGGTGCTGTGGAGCGACTACTTCAAGCCGCCGCACTTCGAGAAGTACCCGGAGCTGCACCAGCTGGTCAACGACACCCTGAAGGCCCTCTCGGCCGCCAAGGGCTCGACCGACCCGGCCACCGGCCAGAAGGCGCTGGACTACATCGCCCAGATCGACAAGATCTTCTGGGAGACCAAGAAGGCCTGATCCAGGCCCCGCACCAACCGGTTCCGGTGACCGGCGAGCGGTGCACCCTCGCGGGCCCCGGACCCTCCGAAGGGGCCCGGCCGAGTTCGTCGGCCGGGCCCCTTCGGCGTAGCGTCCCGCCCCGCCCTGCACCGTCCGGCCCCGCACCGTCCCGTCCCGTCAGGAGCGCCCGTGTCCCGGCCCCGCGTCCTCTACGTCACCGATCTGGCCTACCCGGCCCGTGGCCGGCGCTACGGCGACGAGGACGTCTTCCTGACGTCGCGGCTGCGCGAGACGTTCGACCTCGCGCTGTGCCACCCCCGCGACGCGGGGGCGCTGATGACCGGCTTCGACGTGGTCGTGGTCCGTAACAGCGGCCCCGTCCTCGGCTACCAGGACGCGTACGACGCGTTCCGCGCCCGGGCCCGGGAGGCCGGCACGGTCGTCCACAACCCGCTCACCGGCCGCGCCGACATGGCCGGAAAGCAGTACCTGCTGGACCTGACCGGGGCCGGATACCCGGTGATCCCGGCGGTCGACAGCGCGGCGGAACTCGGCCGGCTGCCCGCCGCCGACACCTACGTGGCGAAGCCGAAACGGGGCGCCGACTCGGTCGGCCTGCGCGTCGTACCCCCACGGGAGCTGCCCGGACTCCCGTACGCGGACGGCCTGTTGGTGCAGCCGTTCATCGACTTCCAGTACGAGGTCTCGTTCTACTTCGTGGACGACACCCTCCAGTACGCCCTGTACGCCCCGGACCCGGAGCGCCGCTGGGAGCTGCGCCCGTACGAGCCGACCGCGGCGGACCGGGAGTTCGCCCGGCGCTTCGTCGACTGGAACGCCCTCCCCTACGGCATCCAGCGCGTCGACGCCTGCCGCACCCGGGAGGGCGGTCTCCTGCTGGTCGAGCTGGAGGACCTGAACCCGTACCTCTCGCTCGACCGGCTGACCGAGCCGGTGCGGGAGGCGTTCGTGGCGGCGATGACGGCGTCGGTGCGACGGGCTGCCGCCCGCTGAACCGCCTGCGCCGCCGCCCGCTGACCGTTCGCGCCCTCGCCCATCGACCGTTCGCGCCGCCGCCCGCTGACGGCGCGCGGGCCGGGCCGTCGGCCGTCCGTGCCTCAGGCCGTCTTCAGTACGGCCCGTGCGCGGGCCAGCAGCCGGTCCCGGTCGGCGCGCACGGTGGTGAACTCGGTGCGGTGCAGAGCAAGTTCGCGCTGCTGGAGGCGGCGCGTCACCGACCACCACACGCCGCCCGTGTTGTGGGCGCGCTTGCACGTGACGTCGGCGACGGCCGTGTCCCGCTCGGCCGCGGACCGCGTGGTGTTGCCGTCCTGACCCCGTCCCCAGGCCTTGTCGCCGAAGGCCTCGTCCGGGACGGCGTACCGCTTGGCCCCCTTGCCGGCCACGCAGCGCGCCCATACCGCGAAGGCGCGGCGCAGCCCCGGATCGCGCTCGGCCCGCTTGCGCACGGCGGCTTCCCGCTCGGCGACGTAGCTCCAGATACGCCGGCTGTCCACGGCCCCACGCTCCAGCGTCCGGTACGCCTCCCCCTGGCAGCCGCTGCGCTCGCTCCGCCGGTCGCCGTAGTAGACGGCCGACTCCTCGGTCGTCATCTCCCGGCCCTCGGGCTGGGGTGCGGTGATCTTCTTGGCCGGGTCCCAGCCGTACCCCCAGCGCCGCGCCTGCCCCAGGTCGAGCAGGCCGATCGGCCCGGTGCCCACGGCGACCATCGTGCTCCGGTACGTGACGGCCATCCCCGGGAACCTCGGGTCGCGCGGGAAGTCGCCGAAGCCGTGCCGGACCATGCAGCGCTGCGTCAGCAGCTGCGTAGCGGACGTCACCTCGTCGTACGCCTGCGCGTCGCCGCCGTCGAACTCGTAGGCATCCAGCGGCAGTGCGGGCATCTCCTCGTCCGTCCACACGACCGGCGTCCCGTCCGGCCAGGCCCGTGCGTGCCCGCCACCGGGCCCGAGCGCCCCGTCCCCCGCGACGAGCCCGGCCGCCACCACGGCGACGACCGCGCATGCCACCCCCCGGTGCCTCACCGCGCGGCCTCGCCGATCTGCCGGACGACGCGGGCCGGGTTGCCGACGGCGACCACGTTCGGCGGCAGGTCGCGGGTGACGACGGCGCCCGCGCCGACGACCGTGTTCGCGCCGATCGTCACTCCGGGGCAGACGATGACACCGCCGCCCAGCCACACGTTGTCGCCGATCGTGATCGGTTCCGCCGCCTCCCACTTGGCGCGCCGCGGCCCGGGGTCGACGGGGTGCGTGGGGGTGAGCAGCTGGACGTTCGGGCCGATCTGCACGTCCTCGCCGATCCGGATCGGCGCCACGTCCAGCATGACGGCCCCGCAGTTGACGAACGTCCGCGCGCCGATGCTGATGTACTGCCCGTAGTCGACGGAGAGCGGCGGCCGCACCACGACGTCCTCGCCCGTCTCGCCGAGGAGTTCGCGCAGCAGGGCACCGCGGGCCGGCAGGTCGGTGACGCTGCTGGCGTTGTAGCGCTCGGCCAGCTCCGCGCCGCGCAGCGCGTCGGCGGACAGCTCGGGATCGTCGGCGAGGTACAGGTCGCCGGCGAGCATGCGCTCCTTCTGGCTACGGGGCTCCGGACGCGGCCAGTCGCGTACCTCGGTCACCGCGTCGACCGGCAACGGCCCGTAGACGTGCGGGAATTCCTCCCCGCCGACCGCCCCCGGCTCGGCCGGCTCGACGCGGACCGGCACGTCGAGCCGGGCGCGGTCGACGACCAGCACCACCAGCTCGCCGGGGACAGGCTCGGTCCCGTACAGCAGTTCGGCGACCTTGCGCAGCTGGTGCGGGAAGGAACAGTGGACGAACCCGACCTCCTGAAGGGTCTTGCCACGGGTCGACATCGTGTACGCGCCCGTGGCCCGGGCCCGCTCCCAAAGGGTGCGCTCGGTGAGGTGCAGCAGTTCGATCGGCATGGGGTCAATCTATGAGGGAGTGGGGGTACGGGCGGCACGGGGCGCCCGGGTGCGGCTCTTCGCGCAGAGGGGCTGGGGCGAATCGCGCAAGAGCAAGAGGTAACTTCAGGGCGCCAGGCGGGAGGCGCGCACCCGGAGGTAGCGCTGTTCCGGCCGGCTGAGCGTGCCCGCGGCGGCCACCTGGTAGGCGGCGCGGGCGCCGTCCCGGTCCCCGGCGAGTTCGAGGAGGTGCGCGCGGACGGCGGCGAGCCGGTGGTGGCCGCCGAGCACTTCGGTCAGCCGGTCGGTCTCGGCGAGCCCGGCCCCCGGACCGTGGACCATGGCGACGGCGACGGCCCGGCCGAGTGCCGCCATCGGCTCCCCGGCAGGAGCAGCCCGCACCAACAGGTCATACAGGGCCAGGATCTGCGGCCAGTCGGTCTCCGCGGCGGACGCGGCCTCGTCGTGCAGCGCCGCGATGGCGGCCTGGAGCTGGTAGGGGCCGACCGGCCCGTGCCGCAGCGCCCGCTCGACGAGCGCGACCCCCTCGGCGATCGCCGCCGGGTCCCACAGGGTCCGGTCCTGCTCGTCGAGCCGGACCAGTTCACCGGCCGCGTCGGTGCGGGCGGCGCGGCGCGCGTCCGTCAGCAGCATCAACGCCAGCAGGGCCGTGACCTCGCTGTCGGCGGGCAGCAGGACATGCAGGGCGCGGGCGAGCCGGATCGCCTCGACCGCCAGGTCCGCACGGCGCACCGCTGTCCCCGAGGTCGCGGTGTGCCCCTCGGTGAAGATCAGATACAGCACCTGCAACAGCGCGGGCAGCCGCTCGCGCCAGCGGTCGGGCCGCCGGAACTCCGCGCCGCGCAGCTGCCGCTTGGCCCGGCTGATGCGCTGTGCCACCGTCGCCTCGGGCACCAGGTAGGCGCGGGCGATCTCCGCGGTGGTCAGCCCGCCGACCGCCCGCAGGGTGAGCGCGACCTGCGACGCGGGGCTGAGATCGGGGTGGCAGCAGAGGTAGAGCAGCGTGAGCGTGTCGTCCTCGGCGGGGCCGCGCGGCGCGTCCGGCGCCGGGGCGGTGTGCGCGTCGCGCGGCAACAGCCGCGCCTGCGCCTCCTCGCGCAGCCGCCGGGCCCGCTCGGCGCGCAACACGTCCGTGAGCCGCCGGGACGCGACCTGGATCAACCAGCCGCGCGGGTTCTCCGGCGCCCCCCGTTCGGGCCACTGCCGCGCGGCGGCGAGCAACGCCTCCTGCACCGCGTCCTCCGCCAGGTCGAAGTGCCCGTACCGGCGCACGAGCGCGCCGAGCACCTGCGGCGCGTGCCCGGCGGCGGCCCTGGCCGCCTCAGCCGCCCTGGCCGCCCCGGCGGCGTCACCGCTCAGCACACGTCGCCGCCGCCCTCCATGATCGGCCGGATGACGACGGGGTAGTTGGTCACGCCCTCGGGCCCCGGGCATGCCAGGATGCGCTCGGCGATCTCGGTGACCCGCTCCAGGCTCGCGCAGTCCAGCACCCAGTAGCCGCACAGGAGTTCCTTCGTCTCCCCGTACGGCCCGTCGGTGATCACCGGGCGTCCTTCGGCGCCGAGGCCGACGGTCCTGGTCCGCGCGGGCTCGGCCAGACCCTGCCCGTCGACCATCTCGCCGCTCTCGGCCAGATCGTTGTTGAGCTTCTCCATGAAGGCGTACATGGCCTTCAGGTCCTTCTCGCCCCAGGCCGGGCTGCCCGCGGACGGCTTGCCCCGCATCCCCTCGTAGTCCGCCTGCGTCGCCTGGATCATCACCAGATACTTCATGGCTCTACGCTCCTTCGGTGCGGGCCGCCCGCGCGCTGCGAGCGGCTTCACCTGAGACGTCGGAGCCGCGGGAGCACTCTCGACACCGCCCGCGCAATTTCTTTCTCGCGGTCCCCCGGGCCCCCGGGTCTCACGGTCGCGCGGTCGGCCCCGGGCTTCCAGTCTGGCAGTGAAGCGCTACCGCTTCCTGCTGTACCGGCGGACGATCACACCGTTCCCGAACGTCCGGTTCTCCACGAGCCCGAACTGCGCCAGGTCGTCCTTCCGCCCGGCGCCACCGCCGAACATCGGCAGGCCGGCCCCGAACACCAGCGGATACGTCTTGACCACCAGCTCGTCGACCTCGTCCGCGAGCAGGCCGGCCAGCTGCGCGCCCCCGCACAACCAGATCCCGAGCTCCCCGCTCTCGGCCTTGAGCTCACGGACCTTGCCGACGACGTCGTCCCGGATCAGCTCGACGTTCGGGTGCGGGGACTCGTCGAGGCTGCGGGTCGCGACGTACTCGCGCAGATGTCCGTACGGGCTGAGCAGGCCCGCATCGATACCGACCTGGTAGCTGCCGCGGCCCTGGATGACGGTGTCGTACTTCGCGTTCCCGACCCCGTCCAGGCCGAGCATCTTGCGGCCCTCCGAGGAGATGGTCTCCGGGTACTCCTCCTTGAGGAACGTCAGGAACTCGTCGTCGAGGAACCGCATGAACATCGTCCCGTCCCCGGACTCGTCCCCGATGAACCCGTCGATGGACGCGGCGACGAAGTACGTGAGCTTGCGCAAACTGGTCTCTTTTCGTAGGTGACACGGGCTTGTGTACGGGGTCGGCCTCTGCGCTCCGGCTCTTGCGCTGGCCTTCAACCACTTCAGTTATAGTACTTCGGATGTAGTGGTTGCAAGGGAGTTGTTGAGACTCTCAGGCCCTCGTGAGCGGCGCGGGCTTTCGCGGGCCGGCGCCGAGGCGGCGAGAAAGAAGGCGGAAACATGGTCAGGAACCCGGAACGCCGAGCCGCCCTCGTGGACGCGGCCGTCGACGTGCTGGCGGCGGAGGGCGCGCGCGGACTGACCTTCCGCGCGGTGGACGCGGCGGCGGGCGTCCCCACCGGCACCTCGTCCAACTACTTCGCCAGCCGTGACGACCTGCTCCGCCACATCGACACCTGGCTGCACCAACGACTCGCGCCCGACCCCGCCGTCGTCGGGAGCCTCCTCGCACGCCCCCGGGACCGGAACCTCGTCGCCGCCTTCATGCACGACCTCATGCGCCGTGTCCAGGCCGACCGCACCGGTTTCCTCGCGCTGATGGAGATGCGCCTGGAGGCGACGCGCCGCCCCGAACTGAGCGCTTCCCTGCGGAAGTCGCTCCGCGGAGACCTCGACTTCGGCATCGCCTTCAACGCCGAGTCGGGCCTACCCGGCGGCCCCGAGGAGATCACCCTCCTCTACCTGGGCATGCTCGGCCTCATCCTGGACCACCTCACCATGCCGGGCATGCTGGACGGCGCCATCCCGGGCGTCCACGTGCCGGACGGCGTCGTGGAACGCCTCGTCGCACGCCTCATCCCGGAAGAGGCCACGCGGGTCGCCCCGGAAGACGCCACGCGGGTCGCCCCGGAAGGCGCCGAGGGGATGGGGGCGGAGTCCGAGGGCTGAGGGGTGGAGGGCTGAGGGGCGGAGGGCTGGGTTCGAGGGCTGAGGGGGTGACGTCCGAGGGCTGAGCGGGCGGAGTCCGACGACGGAGCGGCGGCGTCCGAGGGCCAAGGGGGTGGCGTCCGAGGACTGAGGGGGCGGATGTTGCAGACGGCCGCCCGCAGCCGAGGCCGAGGGCGTCGGGGCGGGGGCGGCCGGGGCGGGGCGGCCGAGGCCGGAGGCCGACCCTCAGTCGGTCCGGGGTTCGCGCCACATGGGCCACAAGGACGGCCCGCCCGGCAGGTCGACCGCGGTCCCGGTGAAGACGAAACCGAGCCGCTCGTACAGGGCACGGCTCCGGGCATTGCTCGCCTCCAGATAGGCAGGCACCCCCTCCCGGTCGCACCGCTCCAGCACCGGCGCCATCAACGCCGTCCCCAGCCCCTCCCCCTGCCGCTCCGGATGCACGCCGATCATCCACAGGTACACATGCGCACGTCCCGTGGGATGCACGGCCTCCGTCAACCTGCCTATCTGCTCGACCCGCTCATTGTCCGGATCGACGGCGGCCCGCAACTGCGCAGGCCCGTCCGGCTCGCCCCCGTCGGCCTCGGTACCCCCGGCTGCCCCGGCGGCCCCGACCTCCCCCTCCGCCCCGGCGGCCTTCGCGTCCCCGCCGGCCCGGGCATCGGCGGCACCGCCCCTCTCCTCCGCGCCCGCCGGCACGTCCATCCACAGCGCGACCGCCGACCCGTCCTCCGCCAGGTCGATGTATCCCTCGGCGAACGTCACATCGGTGAACGCCCCCATCAATCCCGGGTGCCGCGCCCGCCGGTGCTCCGCGCCGGGAAACACCCAGTTGCTCACCGGATCGTCCCTGAACGCCTCGTCGAGCAGCCCCACGACGAAATCCCGGTCGCCCGGCCCCGCCCGCCGAATCCCCACACCCATCCTGGATCCCTCGCCACCGCTCCGGCCGACCCCGCCGGCCCAACCCGCCTGCTCTGGCGGGTCGTTGGCAGCCTAGGCGATCACTCCGATACGGAGACATGGGCCCCACGCCCTATGCCCCTCCCCCCTCCCCACGCCGTCGCGCTCCCCACACCCCTACGCGCCCCCACGTTCCCCGACCTCCCTGGAGCCGGACGCGGCAGAAACCTCCCCTCCCCCCTTCCCCTCCCCCACCTCTCGCCTCTCGCCTCTCGCCTCTCGCCTCTCGCCCGGAGACCACCCGAGGCGGAAGCGCCTCCGGCCGACGAGCGAGAGGCGCCCCCACACTCATCACCCCGCCCTCAATACCCCCTCCGCGTCACGAACTCCGCCAGGGACAACAACCCGCCCGCCCTCTCCGGCACCGGCACCGCCCGCGCCAACTCGCCCAGCGCCCGCGCCATCTCGTCCGCGGCCCGCTCCTGAGCCCAGTCCCGGCCCCCGGCCCGCTCGACCGCCTGCGCGATCGCCTCCAGCTCGGCTCTGCCCTCCTTCTCCGGGCCGGGCGGCCCGTACAACGCGGCGAGTTCCCGCGCCGCCGGGGAACCGGAGGCGAGCGCCGCGACCACGGGAAGGGACTTCTTGCGGACGGCCAGGTCGGCCCCGGCCGGCTTGCCCGTGCGGGCCGACTCCCCCCAGATGCCGATCACGTCGTCGATGAGCTGGAAGGCCAGCCCCGCCGCCCGACCGAACGCGTCGAGCGCCTCTACCTCCTCCTCGCCCGCCCCCGCGAACAACCCACCGATCGCACACGCGCAACCGAGCAACGCCCCCGTCTTCGCCTCCGCCATCGTCAGCGTCTCCGCCAGCGACACGTCCCCGGGGTCGCGCGCCTCCAGAGCCACATCCATGGACTGGCCCGCGCACAACTCGACGACGCAGGCGGCGAGCCGGGCCACCGCGGCCGGCGCCGCCCGATGCGGGTCCTCCGCGAGCAACCGCTGGGCCTGGGCCTGCATCGCGTCCCCGACGAGGATCGCGTCCGCGTCCCCGAACACGGTCCACGCCGTCGGCCGGTGCCGGCGTGTGGTGTCCCGGTCCAGGACGTCGTCGTGAAGCAGCGTGAAGTTGTGTGTCAGCTCCACCGCTGTCGCCGCCCGCACGGCGTCCTCGGGCCGCCCCCCGAGGGCCCGCACCGCCGCCAGGACGAGCGCGGGCCGCACGGCCTTTCCGCCACTGCCCACCGCCGGTGTGCCGTCCGCGTGCTCCCACCCGAAGTGGTACAGCGCGACCCGGCGCACGGGGTGCGGCAGGGCGTCGACGGCCCGGCGCACCTCCGGGTCGACCCACGCTCTGGCCTCCGCCAGGATCGCTTCCGCCTCCTGGGTCTCCGCCGAGCGCGTCCCCGGCGCGTCGGGCCCGCCCCGCACCTCCTCCCGGCCCGCACGCGTCCCCTGCTGCCCCGGCACCCTCGGCCCCGCGGTCGCCGTCGGCTGCCCCGGCTTCACCGGAATCGCCCGCTCCCCCGGAGCCCACGACTCGCCTCGAATCCCCTGCTCACCCCTCCCCGTCTCGTCACCCGCGTGCGACCCCGGCCCGGCCTGCGCGGCCTGCGTGATCTGTGTCCTTTCCGTCGTACGTGTCGGCTGCGTCGGCTGTGTCGTCTGGGTTGGCTGGGCCGGCTGTGTCGGCTGGGTCGTCTGCGTCATGGGCTCACCCCGGCGCGAGCGTGAACGGTGGCCGATCCGCGGTGGCCGAGCGCGGGGCCCCTGGGTGACCCCGCCCTTGCGGGCGGGGACACGGCGGGCCCGCGACGGGACGTCACTACCACCGGCCGATCTCGACGTTCTCCAGGACCCCGACCGCGTCCGGCACCAGGATGGCCGCCGAGTAGTACGTGGTGACCAGGTACGAGATGATCGCCTGCTCGCTGATGCCCATGAACCGCACCGACAGGCTCGGCTCGATCTCGTCCGGGATGCCGGACTGACGCAGCCCGATGACGCCCTGCTCCTCCTCCCCGGTACGCATGCAGATGATGGAGGTGGTCCGGGCCTCCGAGACCGGGATCTTGCCGCACGGATAGATGGGGACACCGCGCCAGGTCGGGATGCGGTGCCCGCCGACATCGATGCTCTCGGGGACCAGACCCCGCTTGTTGCACTCCCGGCCGAACGCGGCGATCGCCTTCGGGTGCGCCAGGAACAGCTTGGAGCCGCGCCGCCTGCTGAGCAGCTCGTCCATGTCGTCGGGGGTCGGGGCGCCGGCGTGCGGCTGCAGGCGCTGGTCGTACTCGCAGTTGTTGAGCAGTCCGAAGTCCGCGTTGTTGACCAGCTCGTACTCCTGGCGCTCCTTCAACGCCTCCACCGTCAGACGCAGCTGGTGCTCCGTCTGGTTCATCGGCTGGTTGTACAGGTCGGCCACGCGCGTGTGGATCCGCAGCACGGTCTGCGCGACGCTCAGTTCGTACTCGCGGGGCGCCGACTCGTAGTCGACGAACGTGCCCGGCAGCACGGCCTCGCCGACGTGGCCCGCGGAGAGGTCGATCTCCTTCTCGCCGTAGTTGTTGGCGCGCTGCGCGGGGATCGAACGCACCTGCTGGATGTGGTCGCGCAGTGACTCGGACCGCTCCGCCACCTGCTCCAGGTCGGCGCGGGGCAGGGTGAGCACCGTGCACGCGGTGACCGCGCGGGCCGTGTAGTCCCAGATGTTCTCGGAGCCGAGCAGAGCCTCGTCGCCGAAGTACGCGCCGTCGGCCAGGACGCCGAGCACCGCGTCGTCGCCGTAGGGTCCCGTCCCGATCTTCTCCACGCGGCCGTGCGCGATCAGGTACACCTCGTCCGCCTGGCTGCCGAACGAGGTGAGCACCTCGCCGGGCGCGAACTCCCGCTGTGTGCACCGCTGGGCCAGCTCGCCCAGGACCTCGGAGTCCTCGTATCCCCGGAGTGTCGGCAGCTCCCCCAGCTCAGCGGGAATGACCCGGACCTGGTCCCCGGTCTTGACGAACGTGATGCGTCCGTCCCCGACCGAGTAGCTCAGCCGCCGGTTCACCCGGTACGTGCCACCCTGCACGTTCACCCAGGGCAGCGAGCGCAGCAGCCAGCGCGAGCTGATCTCCTGCATCTGCGGCACGGATTTGGTGGTGGTGGCCAGATTCCGCGCGGCGGATGTGCTGAGGCTCTTCTGCGCCTCCGCCTGCTCCGAGCGGACCTCTTCGCCTACCGACATGGATTGCCTCCTGATCACGGACCGACCTGCGAGGGAAAGCCTTCCAGCACCGTCCGTGCCCGCGCCATTACACAAATGAGGGGGAATGGATCTCGTCCGGACGGGGCATTGGCCGCGTTTTTCGGAACTCGGGGGTCCCGGCGGGCGTTGACCGGAAAACGACCGGCATCCGACGGAGGAGACGACCATGGCGGGCTTCCTGGACCGTGCCAAGGAGCAGGCGCAGCGCGGCCTGACGCAGGGCAAGCAGAAGCTGGACGACGTGCAGGCCCAGCGGGCCGGCGGGGATCTGCTGAAGCGGTTGGGCGCGGCGTACTACGAGGAGCGGCGCGGCACCGGCAGCCCGGACGCCACGCAGCGGGCGCTGCAAGCGCTGGAGGCGCACATCGCGACGAACGGGGACGGGTTCCTGCGCGGTTGAGGCGCCGGGGAGCCGGTCACCGTGGTGCGCGGCGACACGCGTGGAGGGTGAACGAGTAGTTCGGGCACCGCGGTTCGGGTAAGACCAGCGGTACGAGACGGTGCGCGACGGGCGGCCGTCGCGCCCGTGAGGAGCCGGTCATGGCCTCACCCATGTCCGCCAGTACTTTTCTCGCCGCTCTCCGGCACGAGGGTCTGACCGTCGTCGAAGTAGGCGACTGGGAGCACCACAACCGCAATCACAAGGGTGCCTGGGGCCCGATGAACGGCGTGATGATCCATCACACGGTCACCTCGGGCAGCGCCGCCACGGTCCGTATCTGCCGCGATGGCCACCCCGACCTGCCCGGTCCGCTGTGCCACGGCGTCATCACGAAGGACGGCCGCGTCCACCTCGTCGGCTATGGGCGGGCGAACCACGCGGGTCTCGGCGACGACGACGTCCTGCGCGCGGTCATCGCGGAGAAGGCGCTGCCGCACGACAACGAGGCGAACACGGACGGGAACCGGCACTTCTACGGTTTCGAGTGCGAGAACCTCGGCGACGGTGAGGACCCGTGGCCCGCGGCCCAGCTGGAGGCCATCGAGAAGGCGGCCGCGGCGGTCTGCCGCCACCACGGCTGGACGGAGCGCTCGGTCATCGGCCATCTGGAGTGGCAGCCCGGGAAGATCGACCCGAAGGGCTTCACGATGGCGTCCATGCGGGGGCGCATCCGGGACCGCCTCAAGTAGGAGGCCGCACCCCGCGGGGCGGCGGGCATCCGGACTCATGTCCGACAATGACGGGGTGCCCCGCCCGCCCGCCGCCGCTCTGCGCCCCCACCTGCCGTCGCCTCTCACGGAGGCCGATGACGACCGCTTCGCGCGCCGTGGCGTGCGGCTGCTCCTGAAACGGGACGACCTGATCCACGCCGACCTGGTCGGCAACAAGTGGCGCAAGCTCGCCCCGAACCTGGCGGCGGCCCGGGGCCGGGCCCTCCTCACGTTCGGCGGCGCCTACTCCAACCACCTGCGGGCCACGGCCGCCGCCGGCCGTCTCCTGGGCCTGCCCACCATCGGTGTCGTCCGCGGCCAGGAGCTCGCCGACCGGCCGCGCAATCCGTCCCTTGCCCGCTGCGTGGCCGACGGCATGCGCCTGCACTTCATCGACAGATCGACTTATCGGGACAAGAGCGATCCCCGGGTCCTTGCCGCGCTCCTCGACGGCGTGGGCGCCCCGGACGCCTTCGTGGTGCCGGAAGGCGGCAGCAACGTCCTCGCGGTCCGGGGCTGCGCCGACCTCGGCCGGGAGCTCCGGGGCCTGGCCGAGGTCGTCGCCCTCGCCTGCGGCACGGGCGGCACGCTCGCCGGACTCGCGGCCGGGCTCGCGCCCGGCCAGCGCGCTCTCGGGGTCGCCGTGCTGAAGGGCGGCTTCCTGACGGCCGACGTCCGCACCCTCCAGGAGGCGGCGTTCGGCGGCCCGCGCGGCGACTGGCGTATCGAGGACCGCTTCTCTTTCGGTGGCTACGCGCGCGTGCCCGCCGAGTTGGTCGCCTTCGCCGACGACTTCGAGCAGCGGCACGGCCTGGCCGTCGAGCACCTGTACGTCGCCAAGATGCTGTACGCGCTGCACGCTCTTACGGAGGCGGGCACCTTCGCGCCCGGCACGACCGTGGCGGCCGTCATCACGGGAGCGCCGTTCGCGGACGTTCAGTCGTCGACCTCCCGGTAGGCGGCGGCCTCCTCCAGGTCCAGTTTGCGCAGCAGGGTCCGCAGCATCTCGTCGTCGATCCGCCGTTCGTCCCGCATCCGGACGAAGACCTCGCGCTCGGCCGCGATCGCTTCCCGCGCGAGCCTGCGGTAGGTGTCGTCGGCGGACTCCCCGGTCACGGCGTTCGGCTGGCCGAGCCGCTCCCAGACGGAGTTGCGGCGCCGCTCCAGGACGGTGTGCAGACGGTCCTGGAGCGGCTGGGGCAGGCAGTTGCGCTGGTCGCGCATGAGGGAGTCCACGCGCTCCTCCGCGGCCGTCGAGGCGACGCTCTGCGCCTGCGCCTCGACCAGCGTCTCGGCCTGTACGTCGCGGCCCGGCAGCTTCAGCGCCTTGATCAGTGGCGGCAGGCTGAGTCCCTGTACGACGAGGGTGCCGATGACGGTGGTGAAGGTCAGGAAGAGCACCAGGTTGCGCGCGGGGAAGGGTTCGCCGTCCTCGGTGACGAGCGGGATGGAGAAGGCGATGGCCAGGGACACCACGCCCCGCATTCCCGCCCAACTCACGATGAGCGGCCGTTTCCAGTCGGTGTCCCCCTCCCGCTCCCTGATGCGCGACGACACGTACATCGGCAAGTACGTGGCGGGATACGACCAGACGAAGCGGATGACGACCACCAGGAAGAAGACCGCGATCGCGTACCAGGCGGCCTGCGCCACGCTGTACTCGCCGAGGTCCTTCAGGACGACGCGCAACTGGAGACCGATGAGGGCGAAGACCGAGGACTCCAGGATGAACGAGACGACCTTCCACACCGCTGCCTCTTGTAGGCGCGTCTCGAAGTCGACCTGCCAGGAGCGGTGTCCCAGATAGAGGGCCACCGTCACGACGGCGAGCACTCCGGAGGCGCCCACTTGTTCCGCGGCCGCGTACGCGACGAAGGGGATCAGCAGGGAGAGCGTGTTCTGCAGGATGGCCTCGGTGAGGTGCTTGCGCAGCCAGTGCAGCGGCACCATCAGCAGCAGCCCCACCCCGACGCCGCCGACGGCCGCCACCAGGAACTCCCGGATGCCGCCCGCCCAGCTCGCGCCCTCCCCGACGGCGGCGGCGAGCGCCACCTTGTAGGCGGTGATGGCGGTCGCGTCGTTCACCAGGGACTCGCCCTGGAGGATCGTGGTGAGCCGTGAGGGCAGGCCCACGCGGCGCGCGATCGCGGTGGCGGCCACGGCGTCCGGCGGGGCGATCACCGCGCCCAGGACGAGTGCGGCGGTCAGCGGCAGGTCGGGGATGAGTTCGTACGCGAGCCAGCCCACCGCCACCGTGGCGAACAGGACGTAGCCCACCGACAGCAGCGCCACGGGCCGGATGTTGGCCCGCAGGTCGAGATAGGAGCTCTCCAGGGCGGCGGTGTGCAGCAGCGGCGGCAGGATCAGCGGCAGCACGACGTGCGGGTCGAGCGCGTACTGCGGGATCCACGGCACATAGGAGGCCGCCAGCCCGGCCGCGACCAGTAGGAGCGGCGCCGGCACCGGCGTGCGGCGGGCCGCTCCCGCCACCGCGGCGCTCGCCGCGATCAACCCCACGAGTGGCAATACGTCCATGCCCTGCCTACCGCCGTCCTTCTCGCACCGCCCGTCGTAACCTGGCAATCATGAACGAGTGCCCGCACGTCGATGCGCTGCCGCACCCCGAGCCCGCTCCGCTCAGCGAGACCTGTCTGGAGTGTCTGGCCGTCGGCAGTCACCCTGTGCAACTACGGCTGTGTCTGGTCTGCGGCCATGTCGGCTGCTGCGATTCCTCGCCCTACAAGCACGCGACCGAGCACCACAAAGAGACCGGCCATCCTGTGATGCGCACCTTCGAGCCTGGTGAGAGCTGGCGTTGGTGCTTCGTGGACATGACTCTCGTCTGAAATGGACGATCCGCACCCGGGCTTGGGTTCGACCGATGTGCGCCTGGGTACGTCATCCCGGCGCCCGCTGTTTTCAATTCGGTACGCACACCCTCTAGCCACTGTCCGTACCCGTAGGCTTACTATGAGTGACAGCACTGGGCCGGGGGTCCCCGGGACAGGAAAGTCAGGCGCGCGGTAGCGTCACCGCAGATATACGTGGCGCATCACCCGGGGGAGGACCTCCGGAGCCCGAAAGTGCTTGTACCACCTTGGAGGTGAGGGTGTCCCAGATCGCAGGAGAGCCCGGGAATCAGGACTTCGTGGAAGTCCGGCTGCCGGCTGCGGGTGCCTACCTGTCAGTGCTGCGGACCGCCACGGCCGGTCTCGCGGCACGTTTGGACTTCACCCTCGACGAGATCGAGGACCTGCGCATCGCGGTCGACGAGGCCTGCGCGATCCTGCTCCAGCAGGCCGTCGCCGGCTCCGTGCTCAGCTGCGTGTTCCGGCTCGTCGACGACTCGTTGGAGGTGACCGTCTCCGCGCCGACCACCGATGGCCGGGCCCCGGAGCGCGACACCTTCGCCTGGACTGTGCTGTCGGCCCTCGCGGGTCAGGTCGACTCCTCGGTGGCCGATGACAACACCGTCTCGATCAGTCTCTACAAGAAGCGCGGCGCGGGCCCCGGCCCGACGTGATGGACGGGGACGGGCCGGTGCGGGACGACAAGCGCGGCACACGGGACCTCCCGGCCGACGCCGCGGCGGGCGCGCGGCGGGTTGCCTCGGGCATCCCCGAGCAGCAGGCCCGGCCGCACCCGGAGGACCTGGAGGCCGACGTGCCACAGCAGGCAGCGCCGAATCCCGGACCCGAGCTTCGCGGGCGGTCGGGGGGATCGGACGTGCGACGGGCGGGATTGATGAGCGACCACGAGCGACACGGTGAGCAGCAGGGCCGGCACGACCCGCGGGACCGCAGCGGTGCACGGGCGATGTTCATCGAGCTGCGTGCCCTGCCGGACGGCAGCCCCGAGTACGCGGAGATGCGCAACCGGCTCGTGCGGATGCACCTGCCGCTGGTCGAGCACCTGGCCCGCCGCTTCCGCAACCGCGGGGAGCCGCTGGACGACCTCACGCAGGTCGCGACGATCGGCCTGATCAAGTCCGTGGACCGGTTCGACCCGGAGCGCGGCGTGGAGTTCTCCACGTACGCGACGCCGACGGTCGTCGGTGAGATCAAGCGCCACTTCCGCGACAAGGGCTGGGCCGTGCGCGTCCCGCGCCGCCTCCAGGAGCTGCGCCTGTCCCTGACCACGGCGACGGCCGAGCTGTCCCAGCGCCACGGCCGCTCCCCCACGGTCCACGAGCTGGCCGAGCGGCTCGCCATCTCGGAGGAGGAGGTCCTGGAGGGCCTGGAGTCGGCCAACGCGTACTCCACGCTGTCCCTGGACGTCCCGGACACGGACGACGAGTCCCCCGCGGTCGCCGACACCCTGGGCGCCGAGGACGAGGCGCTGGAGGGCGTCGAGTACCGCGAGTCCCTCAAGCCGCTCCTGGAGGACCTGCCGCCGCGCGAGAAGCGCATCCTGCTGCTGCGCTTCTTCGGGAACATGACGCAGTCGCAGATCGCCCAGGAAGTCGGCATCTCCCAGATGCACGTCTCGCGCCTGCTGGCCCGCACACTGGCTCAGCTGCGGGAGAAGCTCCTCGTCGAGGAGTGACCCGCACGTACGTACGCACAGGAAGGCGCCCGGTGCCTGCACGGCACCGGGCGCCTTCCTGTCGCTCGTTCGTCGCCTACTTCGACTGCGGGGCGCTGCCCGGGGTGCGGATGCCCAGCGCGCGCGTGGTCGCCGGGTTGACGAGCAGTACCAGCGCGGCGATCGCCACCGCGGCGAGCGCGATCCCGCCGGGGATGGCCACGCTGTCGGCCTGCAGCAGCGTATAGGCGACCGGCAGGGCCATGATCTGGGTGATGATCGCGGGGCCGCGGCTCCAGCTCTTGCGGGCGAGCAGGCCGCGGGCGGCCAGCAGCGGCAGCAGGGCGAGCACGAAGAGGGTCACGCCGCCGGTGATGGCCTGCTCCGGGTCGTCGGGGTTCCCGGTGAGCCCGGCGACCAGCATGGAGACGCCGCCCACCACGAGTGCGACGCCTTCGAGGCCGGCGAGGGCCGCCGCGGCGGTCAGCCGGCCGGGGCGTGGCCCGGCTTCTTCGGTGGGCTCGGGGGCGGGGTTCTGCTCTGAGGTCACCTTTGCAGCGTAACGCCCGGCGCTCGTGGCCCGGCAGGGCGCGTCCCGGGCCGGCGCCCTCCTGGCGCCCGCCCGAGGCGCCCCTCGGTCTGGGCCCGATCTGAGGCGCTAGGTACCCTGCTTCGCATGCGTGCACTTCTTGTGGTCAATCCAGCGGCAACCACCACCAGTGCGCGCACGCGCGATGTGTTGATCCACGCGCTGGCGAGCGAGATGAAGCTCGAGGCCGTCACGACGGAGTACCGCGGTCACGCCCGCGACCTGGGTCGGCAGGCCGCCGAGAGCAAGGACATCGAGCTGGTCGTCGCTCTCGGTGGCGACGGCACGGTCAACGAGGTCGCGAACGGGCTGCTGCACCACGGCCCCGACCCCGACCGGCTGCCGGGCCTGGCCGTGGTGCCCGGCGGCTCCACGAACGTCTTCGCCCGCGCCCTGGGCCTGCCGAACGAGCCCGTGGAGGCCACAGGACAGCTCCTGGACGCCCTGCGCGAGGGCCGTGAGCGCACGGTGGGTCTCGGCCTCGCGGCGGGCACCCCGGGCACGGAGGACGAGGCGGTCCCCTCGCGCTGGTTCACCTTCAGTGCCGGGCTCGGCTTCGACGCCGGAGTGGTGGGCCGCGTGGAGCAGCAGCGGGAACGGGGCAAGCGTTCGACGCATGCCCTGTACGTGCGACAGGTGGTCCGTCAGTTCCTGGGCGAGGCCGACCGCCGGCACGGCACGATCACGCTCGAACGGCCGGACGAGGACCCGGTCAAGGATCTGGTCGTGTCCATAGTCAGCAACACGTCGCCGTGGTCCTTCCTGGGCAACCGGCCGCTCTATCCGACGCCCCAGGCCTCCTTCGACACCGGCCTTGACGTGCTCGGACTCAAGAAACTCTCCACCCCCGCGGTGGCCCGGTACGGCACGCAGCTGCTCACCTCGTCACCGGAGCGCGGACCACACGGTAAGAACGCGGTCACGCTCCATGACCTCACGGACTTCACCTTGCATTCAAAGGTGCCTCTGCCCCTTCAGATGGACGGTGACCACCTGGGGCTCCGCACGAGCGTGACGTTCACAGGCGTACGCCGTGCACTGCGTGTGATTGTGTGAGTGGAAGGGTCCAAAGTCCTTCATCTCGAACGTTTGGGCCAGGCTCCACCCCATGGAAGTACGGCTGTGACCTAGCCGACACCGAGGAATCAAAAAAAACTTTCCAGAAGGGGTTGTATCCGCCGCCGAGGTTTGCGAATCTCTACATGGCGCTCGGGACGGCCCGCAACATCGGCCCCACAGAGAGCCCGAATCCCCTCCTCAAAACCACGGACACCCGTCGCAGATGTGACGTTCGTCCCTACATTTGTTGAGGGATTCGTGAAAGCGTTCACATTCACAAGCAACCTGCACGTAATACCAAGGAGAGGTAGCAGCCATGGACTGGCGTCACAACGCCGTTTGTCGCGAGGAAGACCCCGAGCTGTTCTTCCCCATCGGCAACACCGGTCCCGCGCTGCTGCAGATCGAGGAAGCCAAGGCCGTCTGCCGCCGCTGCCCCGTCATGGAGCAGTGCCTGCAGTGGGCGCTCGAGTCCGGCCAGGACTCCGGCGTCTGGGGTGGCCTCAGCGAGGACGAGCGCCGCGCGATGAAGCGCCGCGCCGCTCGCAACCGGGCACGTCAGGCCTCCGCCTGAGCCCCCACCCCGTTCGAGCCTGAGCCCGGCGGCGCGTACAGCGAGTACGCATCCCCCCGCCCCCGAGCCGCAGCGCGCAGTACCCCCGATGCTCCCCAGGCTCAGCCCGGGACATGACCCGAGCAACGCGAGCAGTGAGCCCCGGACCGTCCAACGGTCCGGGGCTCACTGCTGTGCGCGTCCACCGGCGTCTACGTAGGCGGGCGGAGCCGCCTCCTCGGTGGGGCGGCCGACTACTTGTGCGTGCGTACCGGAATGTCGAGGACGACCTGTGTGCCGCGCTCCGGAGCGGGCACCATGTCGAACGTGCCGCCCAACTCGCCCTCCACCAGAGTCCGTACGATCTGCAGCCCCAGGTTGCCGGCCCGCTTCGGGTCGAAGTTCTCGGGCAGACCCACGCCGTCGTCCTGGACGGTGATCAGCAGCCGCGCGTCCTTGCTGCTGCCGCCGCGGACGGCGGAGACCTCCACGGTGCCGGTGTCCCCCTGCCGGTAGCCGTGCTCCAACGCGTTCTGCAGCACCTCGGTCAGGACCATGGACAGCGGGGTCGCCACCTCGGCGTCCAAGATGCCGAAGCGGCCGGTGCGCCGACCGGTCACCTGTCCCGGTGAGATCTCGGCGACCATGGCGAGCACCCGGTCGGCGATCTCGTCGAACTCCACGCGCTCGTCCAGGTTCTGCGAGAGCGTCTCGTGCACGATGGCGATGGACCCCACGCGCCGGACCGCTTCTTCGAGCGCCTCGCGCCCCCCGTCCGACCCGATGCGCCGGGCCTGAAGACGCAACAGCGCGGCCACGGTCTGCAAGTTGTTCTTCACCCGGTGGTGGATCTCCCGGATGGTGGCGTCCTTGGTGATCAACTCACGCTCGCGGCGCCGCAGTTCGGTGACGTCCCGCAACAGGACCAGGGAGCCGATCCGTGTGCCCTTGGGCTTGAGCGGGATCGCGCGCAACTGGATCGACCCCTCCTCGCCCTCGATCTCGAACTCGCGCGGCGCCCAGCCGCTGGCCACCTTGGCGAGCGCCTCGTCCACCGGCCCGCGCGAGGGGGCGAGTTCGGCCGTGGTCGTGCCCAGGTGGTGTCCGACCAGATCCGCCGAGAAGCCCAGCCGGTGGTAGGCGGACAGCGCGTTCGGCGACGCGTACTGGACCACGCCGTCCGCGTCGAGCCGGATCAGGCCGTCACCCACGCGCGGGGAGGCATCCATGTCCACCTGCTGCCCCGGGAAGGGGAACGAACCGGCCGCGATCATCTGCGCCAGGTCGGACGCGGACTGCAGATAGGTCAGCTCCAGGCGCGAGGGCGTACGGACCGTGAGCAGGTTCGTGTTGCGCGCGATGACTCCGAGGACCCGGCCCTCCCGGCGCACCGGGATCGACTCGACCCGCACCGGGACCTCCTCGCGCCACTCGGGGTCGCCCTCGCGGACGATGCGGCCCTCGTCGAGCGCGGCGTCCAGCATGGGACGGCGGCCGCGCGGCACCAGGTGCCCGACCATGTCGTCCTGGTAGGAGGTCGGACCCGTGTTCGGACGCATCTGCGCGACGGAGACGTATCGCGTGCCGTCGCGCGTGGGGACCCACAGGACGAGGTCGGCGAAGGAGAGGTCGGAGAGCAACTGCCACTCCGAGACCAGCAGGTGGAGCCACTCGAGGTCGGAGTCACCGAGAGCGGTGTGCTGGCGTACGAGATCGTTCATGGAGGGCACGGGGCGAGCGTACCCGCCGGTCGGCGCGGCCCCGCGAAGACCGACGGGCCGCGGCGCCGGGGGGAGGGACCCTCGACCCTTTCCCTGGCACCGCAGCCCTTCAGGTGCATCGGCTTCCAGGTGTGCGGTGCCCGGCAGCCGATCGAGGAACCGCGGCAGTCAGGGCAGAGAGCACGGTTCCTCTGTCCGTCCTCCTGTGCGGGGAGGGCGGAGGTCTTCATGACGCATTGTGGACTAGACCATTCTCCCGTGTCTATGCGTCGGATTGGGTTTGTTGTCGTCTCTTCCTCCAAGCCGGGACGGGCCGACGGCGGCCGCCGGTACGCCGTCGCCCCTATGCACGGGCGGCGGGGCGGGCGGGTTCACCGCTGGGCCAGGCGGTCATCGCGAGGTCGGCGATCGCCTCCAGCTCCGCTCGGCTCGCGCCGTCCCGTGACTGCTGCGACATGCCCTGGAAGACGGCGCCCACGAACCGCGCGAAGGCCTCGGTGTCCAGGCCCCGCGGCAGCTCTCCCGCGGCCACGCCCTGCCGCAGCCGGTCCTCGATGGCGGCGAGGCTGGCGCCGCGCCGCTCGCGAAGCGCCTGCTCGACCTCGGGCGTCGTGCAGTTCGTCCCGGCGTGGATCACGAGGCAGCCGTGCGGGTGGCCGGGGTCGGTGAACTCGTCGGCGGCCTCCCGCAGCAGCCGCTCGACGGCGCCGCGGGCCGTGGGCTCCTCGGTCAGGGCGCGGGCCGGGCCGGCGCCGTGCGTGGTGCCGTAGACCCGCACGACCTCCTCGAACAGCGAGCGCTTGTCGCCGAACGCGGCGTAGAGGCTGGGGGCGCCGATGCCCATCTCGCGCGTCAGCTCGGAGACCGAGGTCCCCTCGTACCCGTTCTCCCAGAAGGCCCGCATGGCCTTCTCCAGGGCGGTCTCCCGGTCGAAGGAGCGAGGCCGTCCGCGCTGCTTGGTCGCCATGGGGATGAATTCTATAACGCGCACTAGAAAACGGGCCCGGTCGTGCGCTACGGTCATTTCCATAACGACCGCTACAGATTCGAGGGGGCGTCGCCATGAGCATCACCGGCGTACGGACTGGGGTACTCGCAGGCAAGACGGCACTGGTCACGGGCGGGAGCCGGGGGATCGGACGGGGCATCGCCGAGCGGCTCGGCCGGGACGGCGCACGCATCGCCGTGCACTACGGCACGAACCACGCGGCGGCGCAGGAGACGGTGGCCGCGATCGAGGCGGCGGGCGGCTCGGCGTTCGCCCTCGGGGCGGAGCTCGGGGCGCCGGGCGCGCCGCAGGAGCTGTGGGAGAAGTTCGACGCGCAGGCGGACGGTGTGGACATCCTGGTGAACAACGCGGGCATCGGCACGTCGAGCGCCTTCGGGGAGATCGAGGAGTCGGAGTTCGACCGCCTCTTCACGGTCAACACCAAGTCCCCGTTCTTCCTCGCCCAGCTCGCGGCCCCGCGGATGCGGGACGGGGGCCGCATCATCAACATCTCCTCCGGCGTCGCGCGCACGGCGGTCCTGCCGGACCTCATGCCGTACGCGATGACGAAGGGAGCCCTCGACGTGCTGACCCACTACCTCGCCAAGGTCCTGGGCCCGCGCGGCATCACGGCGAACACGGTGGCGCCGGGCATCGTCGACACGGATGTGAACGCGGAGTGGCTGCGCGCGAGCGACGAGGCGTGGGCTGGCGCGGCGGCGCTGTCGACCTTCGGCAAGGTGGGGACGCCGGCGGAGATAGCCGACGTGGTGGCGTTCCTGGCGTCGCCGGACGGGCGGTGGGTCACGGGACAGTGGGTGGACGCGACGGGCGGCTCACTGCTCTGAAGCCGTGCGGGTGCCGGGGCTGGGTTCGGGCTCGCCGAGGGCCTGGGGCGGGGTGGATGCAGGGGGCGCGGCGGGCGGTGGGCGGCGGCCGACGGCAAGCGCGCCCGGCGGGGTCCACCGGCTCGACATGCCGCCGCAGCCCGGAGCCCCGAGCATGGATATGGATAAGGGAGGGCCGGCCCGATTAAGGGGGCTGGCTCGACTTGGGGGCTGGCCCGACCTAGGGGACAAGCCCGGCTGAGTGGGCAGGCCCGGCTGCGGGGCAGGCCCGGCTGAGGAGCAGGCCCAACCTAGGGGGCAGGTCCGACCTAGGGGGCGAGCCCGGCTGAGGGGCTGGCCCGACTAGAGGGCCCGCCGCCCGGAGGACACGGCCCGGCGGACACGGCCCGGCGGACGGGCCAGAGTGGCGCGGGGCGGAGCCGTCCAGGCCCTGCCCGGAAGGGGCTCGCTCTGCTAGATTGGTCTATACCACATCTCTCTCAGTCTCCTCTGACCAGAACGGCAGGCCAAGCGTGGAAGTTGTGATCGTTCCGGATGCCACGGCAGGTGGCGAGCTGATCGCCGAGGCCATGGCCCAGCTGCTGCGGCGCAAGCCCGACGCGTTGCTCGGCGTGGCCACCGGCTCGACCCCGCTGCCCATCTACCAGGCGCTGTCGGCCAAGGTGCGGGCCGGTGAGGTCGACGCCTCGAAGGCCCGCATCGCGCAGCTCGACGAGTACGTGGGGCTGCCGACCGGGCACCCCGAGTCCTACCGGGCGACGGTGCTGCGTGAGGTCGTCCAGCCGCTCGGACTGGACGAGGCGGCGTTCATGGGCCCGGACGGCAGTGCGGCGGACGTGCAGGCGGCCTGCGAGGAGTACGACAAGGCGCTGGCGGGCGCGGGCGGGGTCGATCTGCAGCTGCTCGGGATCGGCACGGACGGGCACATCGGGTTCAACGAGCCGTGTTCGTCGATCGCGTCGCGGACCCGGATCAAGACGCTGACCGAGCAGACCATCGCGGACAACGCGCGGTTCTTCGACGGGGACCTGAGCCAGGTGCCGCGGCACGTCATCACGCAGGGCATCGGCACGATCCTGGAGGCCAGGCACCTGGTGCTGCTCGCCACGGGCGAGGGCAAGGCGGACGCCGTGGCGGCGACCGTCGAGGGGCCCATCGCGTCGGTGGTACCGGCGTCGGCGCTGCAGCTGCACGCGCACGCGACGATCGTCGTGGACGAGGCCGCTGCGTCCAAGCTGAAGCTCGCGGACTACTTCCGGCACACGTACGCGAACAAGCCGGAGTGGCAGGGCCTGTAGGACGGCCCTCGGCGTCGGCCTGCCGGGACCGGCCCCGGTAGGCCGACATGAAGGTGCCGGTCGCCCCCGCTCGGGACGACCGGCACCTTTTGTCTGAGCCGCGCACGTTCCCGGGGTCGGGCCCGCCCCGTCGGCCGACCCCGCCCGCTAGGGGCCTGCACCACGCCACCAGCCCCGCACGCCCGGGGCCCGCGCCGCGCACCGGTCCCGCACGCCGGGCCCGCCCTTGCCGGCCGACCCGCACGCCCGAGGGCTGCATCACGCACCAACTCCCACGCCCCGGGCCCGCGCCACGCACCAGCCCCGCATGGTGGGCCCGCCCCTGTCGGCCAGCCCCGCACGCCCGAGGGCTGCATCACGCACCAACCCCCACGCCCCGGGCCCGCGCCACGCACCAGCCCCGCATGGTGGGCCCGCCCTTGCCGGCCGACCCGCACGCCCGAGGGCTGCATCACGCACCAACCCCCACGCCCCGGGCCCGCGCCACGCACCAGCCCGCATGCAGGGCCCGCCCCTGTCGGCCGGCCCCGCACGCCCGAGGGCTGCATCACGCACCAGCCCCCCACGCCCGAGCCGGCGCCGCGCACCAGCCCGCCCCGGGCGTTTCACCTCGGCCCCCGTGAGGCCGAAGCTCCCCCTACCCCCCGACGATGACCTCCGCGGCAGCGGCTCCGCAGACGCGGGCCGCGCCGTGCGTGGCGATGTGGAGGGCGCCGCGCGGCGGGGCGCCGGGTACGCCCATCTCCACGACGACGGTGTCCGGGCGGGCCGCGAGCAGGGCGTCGAGGGCGCCGGACATCCAGGCGTGGCGGTGTTCGTCGCGGACGACGGCCACGATGCGGCGTTCGCCCGCCTCGGCCAGCGCGGCCGGGCCGGCGTCGGGGCCGGTGTAGGAGCCGGTGGTGGTGCCGGGGAGGAGGCGGGCGAGTTCGGCGCCGACGCCCCAGGGGGTCTCGTCGCCGACCGCGATGTTGGCGACCGGGGAGAAGGCCGCGACGTGCACGGGCCCGGTCACCTCCGGGGCGTACTCGCCGCGCGTGACCCGCAGGGCCCGGCGGGCCGCGACCAGCCCGATCTCGGCACCGCCCGCCGCAGCCAGCACCCCGTCCGGATCGGCACCCGCGGCACCCGGCGCCGTCCCCCGGGCCGCTGCCGAGGCCGAGGCCGAGGCCGTCCACTCCCCCAGCGCGCGGACCCGGGCCGCCGCGTCCGCGAGGCGTTCCTCGGGGAGTTCGCCGGAGCGGACGGCGGCGACGAGGGCGTCCCGCAGGCGGGTCACCGTCGCGTCGTCGTTGAGTCCGCCGCCCACGCAGATCGCGTCGGCCCCGGCGGCGATGGCGAGGACGCTGCCGCGCTCGATGCCGTAGGTCGCGGAGATGGCCTGCATCTCCATGCCGTCGGTGACGATGAGGCCGTCATAGCCGAGTTCCTCGCGGAGCAGGCCGGTGAGGATGCGCCGGGACAGGGTCGCCGGGCGCTCCGGGTCGAGGGACGGGACGAGGATGTGGGCGCTCATCACGGCGCGGGTACCGGCTGCGATCGCGGCGCGGAACGGGACGAGGTCGCGGCTGTGCAGCACGTCGAGGCCGACGTCGATGAGCGGCATGTCGTGGTGCGAGTCGACCCCGGTGTCGCCGTGTCCGGGGAAGTGCTTGGTGCAGGCCGCGACGCCCGCGGCCTGCATGCCCTCGACGTAGGCCGCCGTGTGCCGGGCGACGAGCGCGGTGTCGGCACCGAACGAGCGGACGCCGATGACGGGGTTGTCGGGGTTGGCGTTGACGTCGGCGGACGGCGCCCAGTTGAGGTTGACGCCGCACTCGGCGAGCCGCCGGCCGAGCGCGTAGGCGACGCCCTTGGTGAGTTCCACGTCGTCGACCGCGCCGAGCGCGTGGTTGCCGGGGAACGAGGAGCCCGTACGGACCTCGAGGCGGGTGACGTCGCCGCTCTCCTCGTCGATGGCGACGAGGAGGTCGCCGCGCTCGGCGCGCAACTGGGCGGTGAGAGCGGCCAGTTGTCCGGGCGACTGGATGTTGCGGCCGAACAGGCCGACGGAGGCGAGCCCTTCGCCGAGCCGGCGCAGCACCCAGTCCGGGGCGGTGGTCCCGGCGAAGCCGGGCTGCAGGACGGTGAGCGCGTCGCGGGTGAGCGTGGAGGAGGCGCGAGTGACAGTGGTCATCGGGTGGCGTTATCCCTTCACGGCGCCGGCGGTCAGACCCGCGGCCATCTTGCGCTGGACGAAGAGGAAGAGGATGACGATCGGCACGGCCATCATCGTCGAACCGGCCATCATCGGGGCGTACTCGGTGCCGTGCTTGGTCGTGAAGTTGGCGAGCCAGACGGTGGCCGTCTGGTGCTTCTGGCTCATCAGCATGAGGGCGTAGAGGTACTCGTTCCAGGCCTGGATGAAGCCGTAGACCGAGGTGGCGACCATGCCGGGGGCGAGCAGCGGGAAGACGACGCGGATGAAGGCGCCGGTGCGGGTGCAGCCGTCGACCTGGGCCGCCTCCTCCAGCTCCTTGGGGATGTTGACGATGAAGCCGCGCAGCGTCCACACGGTGAAGGGGAGGATGAAGGTCAGGTACGTGATGATGAGGCCGGTGAGCTTGTCGTACTGACCGAGGTCGTTCAGGAGCAGGAAGACCGGGATGATCATGGCGACGAGCGGCACCATCTGCACGGCGAGGATGGCGACGATGACGATCTTGCGACCGCGGAAGGCGAACCGGGAGATCGCGAGCGCGGCCAGCATGCCGACGGCGATGCCGATCACGACGACGACGAGCGAGACGACGAGGCTGCGGGCGACCGGCCCCCAGAAGTCCGCGATGTCCAGGGCGCGCCGGAAGTTGTCGAGGGTGAACCCGGTCGGCAGCAGGCTCGGATCGGGGTCGATGGCGTCCTTGGCGGGCTTGAACGCCGTGTTCACCATCCAGTAGACGGGGAAGCCGACGACCAGGAAGACGAGCAGGCCGAGAAGGTTCCAGCCGGCCCGGGATCTGCGGGGCCGGCGCACGGGCGCGGCGGGCACGCCGTTCGCGGCGGGGACCTTGGCGGGGGCGGTGGTGGCGGGGGCGCTCACTCGACCTCTCCGATCTTGAGCATCTGGCGCATGTAGACGGCGACGACGCCGAGCAGCAGGATCACCGTGAGCAGCGCGATGGCCGAGCCCTGGCTGTAGTCGTTGACCTGGAACGCCCGGTCGTAGGAGTAGGTGGTCAGCAGCTGGAACTCGTCCTCGGGGTGACCGTTGCGCATGACGAACACCTGCGGGAAGACGCCCATGTCCCAGATGACCGAGAGCGTCGCGAGCATCACGATGATGGGCTTGAGGATCGGCAGGGTGACGTAGCGGAAGACCTTCCAGGCGCCGGAGCCGTCCAGGCGTGCGGCCTCCTCCAGCTCCTTGGGCACCTGGGTCAGGCCCGCGCTGAGGGTGATCACGACGAACGGCACGGCTCCCCAGATCACCAGGAGCATGATGACGGCGAGCCCCTGGGGGCCGCTGGCGAACCAGTTGTGGCCGACCATCTCGACGCCGGGCAGTTTGCTCAGCAGGGCGTTGAGGACGCCGTAGTCGGAGTCGAAGAGCCACTTGAAGACGGTGGTCGCCACGATGATGGGCATGCCCCAGGTCGCCACCAGGGCGACGTTGATGAGCATCTTCACCCAGCCGGAGACCTTCTGCAGCAGCAGCGCGATCAGCATGCCGATGACCATCGTCAGGATCACCGCGCCGGCGGCGAAGACGATGGTGCGGACGACGACCTGCCAGAACTGGCTGTCGCCGAGGATCGCGGAGAAGTTGTCGAAGCCGACCGACTCGGGGTCCTGGAAGCCCCACAGCTGCGCCTGGCCGAACTTCTGGAAGGAGAGCGTGACCAGCCGGACCAGCGGGTAGCCGAGCACCAGGACAAGGATCAGCAGGCAGGGGGCGAGCAGCGCCCAGGGCGTCGCGGCCGAGCCGGCCGACCGCTTCTTGCGTGGCATCTGCGGGGGCACGCCTCCCCCATCGGACGACGGGGCCGGCCGCGCCGGCGGCATCTTGGCGGTCGTCGTGTCAGCGGCACTCATCCGCGCACTCCTCAGCGGTCCCTCAGGTTGTGCAAAGCAGCAAAGCCGAACAGGCGGCGGGACCCCGGCCCGGTGGGCGGGGTCCCGCGCTCAGGTCACTTGGTGTTGATGACCTTGTCGATCTTGGCGTCCGCTTCCTTCGCGGCGTCCGCGACCGACTTCTTGCCGGTGCCGATCGCCTGCAGCATGGTCTGCAGGACCTGGGCCTTCTCGACCTGGCCCCAGCCGGGAGCCATGGGGACGAACCAGTTGGACTCGGCGGCGGTCGCGGGGACCTCCGTCTTGGGGTCCGCCTTCATCGTCGCGAGGTCCGTCTTGTTGTTGGGCAGGTTGCCCTTGGCCATCAGGCCCTTCTGGCCCTTGGCACCGGTGAAGGCGTTGATCCACTCGGCGCTGAGCGCCTGCGCGTCCGACTTGACCGGGACGGCGAGGTCGGAGCCGCCGAGGAAGACGGGCATCGCCTTGCCGGACGGACCCGGCATGACGAAGTTCTCCAGGTTATCCTTGAGCTTGCCGGTCTTGTCGTTCTTCGGGTCGGCGGAGGTCGCGCCCTCCCAGGCCGCGCCGAAGATCATGTTCGACTTGCCCTGGCCGTAGACGATGTAGCGGTCGGACTCGTCCTTGGTCTTGTCACCGTGCATGTACTTGTCGATGACGTTCTTGAACTCGGTCAGCCCCTTCTGGGACTCCGGCGAGGAGAGGTTGGCCTTCCACGTGCCGCCCTCGTCCTTGGCGATGGAGCCGCCGGCGTCGTAGACGAAGGACATGGCCGCGTACCAGTCGCGGGTGGGCTGGAACCAGGCGTTGAACTTGTCACCCTGCTTCTTCTGGATCTTGTCCAGGTCGGCGGTGAGTTCCTTGTACGTCTTCGGCGTCGTCTTGACCCCGGAGGCGGACGCGATGTCCTTGCGCCAGGTCGCGATGCGGCCGCCGGCGTAGTACGGCACGCCGTAGGTCTTGCCGTCGTACGTCACCGAGGCCTTGAGGCCGTCGAGCCACTGGTCGGAGTTCTCGAACTTAGCCGTGTCCAGGGGGGCCAGGGCACCCTTGACCATGTAGCTGAGCATCTCGGTGTTGCCCATCTCGACCACGTCCGGCACCTTGTCGGTGGCGAGGACGGCGTCGAGCTTGGCGGGCTTGTCCGGCCAGCCGTAGTACTCGTGGTTGATCTTCACGCCGGGGTGCTTCTTCTTGACCGCGGCGTCCGCGGCCTTGACCAGCTCCGGCCAGTTGTTCTGGGCGTCGACCGTCAGCCAGACGGTCAGCTCCTTGGCGTCCGCCCCCGCGTTACCGGACTTGTCGTCACTGTCGCCACACGCCGCGACCGAGACCATCATGCCCGCGATACCCATTGCCGCTATCAGCTTGCGCTTCACGTCACCCTCCTCAGGGATGCCAGCAACCCCCCCACCCACAGCGACGCATACGACGAGTAGTGCACCTGGGGACTGGGACCCGGTCTAGGTTTAATGGTTTAGACCAGTACCCGGAGCTTGGCCCAGACCAATAGACGTGTCAAGGGTGGCCGAGAAAGGTCCCGGCGTCCGTTACAGGAACGACACCGACCCGATGGCACAAGGGTGTTGAGCCCCTCGGGGAAGCGCTCCCATAACCGGGTGCGTGGACTAGACCAGGCCGTCACCGGACGGTATAAGAAGGGATCACGGAGCGTACGGGGAGTCCCCCGCGACGAGCCGTGCCACGATGTGAGCCGTGGCCGATGGGTAGGTCGGCCGCATCGGCACCGAAGCCGGGAAGGCGGAGCATGAGTACCGATGTGAGCAGTGCGGAGAACGAGAGCGGGGCACCCGTCCGCACCGCACGCGTGCCCAAGTACTACCGCCTCAAGAAGCATCTGCTCGACATGACGGAGACGCTGCCGCCGGGCACCCCGGTGCCGCCGGAGCGCACGCTCGCCGCCGAGTTCGACACCTCGCGCACCACCGTCCGCCAGGCGCTCCAGGAGCTGGTCGTCGAGGGCCGCCTGGAGCGCATCCAGGGCAAGGGCACCTTCGTCGCCAAGCCCAAGGTCTCCCAGGCGCTGCAACTGACCTCGTACACCGAGGACATGCGGGCGCAGGGCCTGGAGCCGACCTCCCAACTGCTCGACATCGGGTACGTCACCGCGGACGACACCCTCGCCGGGCTGCTCGACATCTCCGCCGGCGGCCGCGTGCTGCGCATCGAGCGGCTGCGCCTGGCCAGCGGCGAGCCGATGGCCATCGAGACCACGCACCTGTCGGCCAAGCGCTTCCCGGCGCTGCGCCGCTCGCTCGTCAAGTACACCTCTCTCTACACGGCGCTCGCCGAGGTCTACGACGTCCACCTCGCCGAGGCCGAGGAGACCATCGAGACGTCGCTGGCCACGCCGCGCGAGGCCGGGCTGCTCGGCACCGACGTGGGCCTGCCGATGCTGATGCTCTCCCGCCACTCGATCGACGGGTCGGCCCAGCCGGTGGAGTGGGTGCGCTCGGTCTACCGGGGCGACCGCTACAAGTTCGTGGCGCGGCTCAAGCGCCCGATGGACTGACGCCGGGGAACGACAACCGGAAGAGGCTCGTCCGTTATCCGGACAGGGGTTCCATAGATCAAGACTCTCGCCTAGATTTCCCGCACGTTAAACGTGAGATAAGTGGGACCAGCGAGGGGACGGAACCCGACATGCCCGATGCGCCAAAAGGTGCGCCACGCGCGCAAGAAGTGGGGAGACCGGTGGTGACACCGGTCCGCGTCGTGATCGGGCTCTGCCTGGTCGCTCCGTTCGTGGCGATGCTCTGGGTCGGCTCCTACGCCAAGATCGACCCGACCTTCATCGGCATCCCGTTCTTCTACTGGTACCAGATGCTCTGGGTGCTCGTCTCGACCGGACTGACGATGATCGCGTACAAGCTGTGGCAGCGTGACCAGCGCGGCCGCAAGGCCGCCGCGACGACTCCGGGGAGCCCGCGATGAACGGTGGCGTCAACGGTGTCGCGCTCACCGTCTTCATCTTCTTCTTCCTGGCCGTCACGGTCATGGGCTTCCTCGCCGCGCGCTGGCGCCGCTCCGAGAGCGACTCGCTCGACGAATGGGGCCTGGGCGGCCGCTCGTTCGGCACCTGGATCACCTGGTTCCTGCTCGGCGGCGACCTCTACACGGCGTACACCTTCGTCGCCGTCCCCGCGGCGATCTACGCGGCGGGCGCGTCCGGCTTCTTCGCCGTGCCCTACACGATCCTGGTCTACCCGCTGATCTTCACGTTCCTGCCGCGCCTGTGGTCGGTCTCGCACAAGCACGGGTACGTGACCACGTCCGACTTCGTGCGCGGCCGCTTCGGCTCGAAGGGCCTGTCGCTGGCCGTCGCGATCACCGGCATCCTCGCCACGATGCCCTACATCGCACTCCAGCTGGTCGGCATCCAGGCCGTGCTCGACGTGATGGGCGTCGGCGGCGGCGAGAACACCAACTGGTTCGTCAAGGACCTGCCGCTGCTCATCGCCTTCGGCGTGCTCGCGGCCTACACCTACTCCTCGGGCCTGCGGGCCCCGGCGCTGATCGCGTTCGTCAAGGACGGCCTGATCTACCTCGTCATCCTGGTCGCCATCATCTACATCCCGATCAAGCTCGGCGGCTTCGACGACATCTTCGCCGCGGCCGGCAAGAAGTTCGAGCAGCTGAATCCGAAGACCGGGCAACCGATCGGCGCCCTCGCGCCCGGTGAGGCGGGCCACTGGACCTACGCGACCCTGGCGCTCGGCTCGGCGCTCGCGCTGTTCATGTACCCGCACTCGATCACGGCGACCCTGTCGTCCAAGAGCCGCAACGTGATCCGCCGCAACACCACGATCCTGCCGCTCTACTCGCTCATGCTGGGCCTGCTGGCGCTGCTCGGGTTCATGGCGATCGCGGCCGGGATCAAGGTGCAGAACGGCCAGCTGGCGATCCCGCAGCTCTTCGAGGACATGTTCCCCGACTGGTTCACGGGGGTCGCGTTCGCGGCCATCGGCATCGGCGCGCTGGTCCCGGCGGCGATCATGTCCATCGCCGCGGCGAACCTCTTCACGCGCAACATCTACAAGGACTTCATCAAGCCCGACGCGACCCCGGCGCAGGAGACCAAGGTCTCCAAGCTCGTCTCGCTGCTGGTGAAGGTCGGCGCGCTCGTCTTCGTCCTCACCATGGACAAGACCGTCGCCATCAACTTCCAGCTGCTCGGCGGCATCTGGATCCTGCAGTCCATGCCCGCCCTGGTCGGCGGCCTGTTCACCCGCTGGTTCCACCGGTGGGCGCTGCTCGCCGGCTGGGCGGTCGGCATGGTCTACGGCACGCTCGCCGCGTACGGGGTGGCCTCGCCCACCCAGGCGCACTTCGGCGGCTCCTCAAAGGAGATCCCCGGCATCGGGGAGATCGGCTACATCGGTCTGACGGCGTTCGTGATGAACGTGGTCGTGACCGTGGTCCTCACCTTCGTCCTGAACGCCGTGAAGGCCCCTGCGGGCGTCGACGAGACGTCCCCCGGGGACTACACCGCCGACGCCGGCGACGAGGGCGTACAGCAGGACCTGCCCGTCGTCGGGGCGGGCGGTCACTAGCCGCGGGCATGCTCGACCGACGGGCCCCTCCCACGCGGGAGGGGCCCGTCCTCGTGTTCCGGGCACCCCGGCGGGGAGGCGCTCGCGACACCGCGCCGACACAAGATATGGGGCTGCCGCGAACACCCAGCACAACATGTATGCTCGCTCTCGCTGCAGCCGCAGGGGAATCCGGTGCAAATCCGGAACTGTCCCGCAACGGTGAACGTACGCACCCATAAGGGTGTTCGCGTGAGTCCGACGACCTGTCGCAGCCCACCCGGACCGTCCGGCCCAGGTGGACAGACGTCCGGGCCTCGCGGAATGGGCCGGTGACGAAGGCGCCCCCCTGTATGCGCGCCCGAGCCACTCCTCCCCGCAGGCCTCGAGCCGAGCGAGGGAGAGCCCCCACGTGACCATCGCGCCGCCCGCCGAACCGGTTGCCGCCGCACCGGACGACGCTCCGGGCACCGCCCTGCTGCGCACCCTGACCGAGCTGACCGCCGATCTCCCCGGCACCGACGCCGGCCGGGTCGCCGCCGCCGCGCTGCGCGGCCGCAGTGCCCGCGCCGACGCGGCCGAGCTGCGCGAACTCGCCACCGAGGCCGCGGCCGGGCTGATCTCCGACGACCCGGTCTACTCCCGGCTCGCCGCCCGGCTGCTCACGCTCTCCATCGCCGCGGAGGCCGCCTCGCAGGGCGTCACCTCCTTCACCGGCTCCGTCGCGGCCGGCCACCGCGAGGGGCTGATCGCCGACCGCACCGCCGCGTTCGTGCGCACCCACGCGGCCCGGCTCGACGCGCTCGTCGACCCCGCGGCCGACGACCGGTTCGGCTACTTCGGCCTGCGCACGCTGCACAGCCGCTACCTGCTGCGCCACCCGATCACCCGGCACGTCATCGAGACCCCGCAGCACTTCATGCTGCGCGTCGCGGCGGGTCTCGCCGAGGACGACAGCGCCCACGCGCTGGACGAAGTGGCGGCCCTCTACGGCCTGATGAGCCGCCTGGACTACCTGCCCTCCTCCCCCACCCTCTTCAACTCCGGCACCCGCCACCCCCAGATGTCGAGCTGCTACCTGCTCGACTCCCCGCTGGACGAGCTGGACTCGATCTACGACCGCTACCACCAGGTGGCCCGCCTCTCCAAGCACGCCGGTGGCATCGGGCTCTCCTACTCCCGCATCCGCAGCCGGGGTTCGCTGATCCGCGGCACGAACGGGCACTCCAACGGCATCGTGCCGTTCCTGAAGACCCTCGACGCGTCGGTCGCCGCCGTGAACCAGGGCGGGCGGCGCAAGGGCGCGGCCGCGGTCTACCTGGAGACCTGGCACTCCGACATCGAGGAGTTCCTGGAGCTGCGCGACAACACCGGCGAGGACGCGCGGCGCACCCACAACCTGAACCTCGCGCACTGGATCCCCGACGAGTTCATGCGCCGCGTCGCCGACGGCGCCGACTGGTCGCTGTTCTCCCCGGCCGACGTGCCCGAGCTCGTCGACCTGTACGGCGCGGAGTTCGAGGCCGCCTACCGCCGCGCGGAGGCCGACGGCAAGGCCCTGCGGACGATCCCGGCCCGCGACCTGTACGGCCGCATGATGCGCACGCTCGCCCAGACCGGCAACGGCTGGATGACCTTCAAGGACGCCGCCAACCGCACCGCGGAGCCCGGCCACACCGTCCACTCCTCGAACCTGTGCACGGAGATCCTGGAGGTGACGGACGACGGCGAGACGGCCGTCTGCAACCTCGGCTCGGTCAACCTCGGGGCGTTCGTGGCCGACGGCACCATCGACTGGGAGCGACTCGACGAGGCCGTCCGCACCGCCGTCACCTTCCTCGACCGCGTCGTCGACATCAACTTCTACCCGACCGAGCAGGCGGGCCGCTCCAATGCCCGCTGGCGTCCGGTCGGCCTCGGCGCGATGGGCCTCCAAGACGTCTTCTTCAAGCTGCGGCTGCCCTTCGACTCCCCCGCGGCCAAGGCACTGTCCACGCGGATCCAGGAGCGGATCATGCTCGCCGCGTACGAGGCCTCCGCCGACCTCGCCGAGCGCCCCCAAGCGCCTTCGACAAGCTCCGGTGCAGGGGGGACCCCCATCGGCCCGCTGCCCGCCTGGGAGAAGACCCGCACCGCCCGCGGCGTCCTGCACCCCGACCACTACCCCGATGCCCAGGTGACCTGGCCGGAGCGGTGGGCCGCGCTGCGGGAACGTATCGCCGCCGTCGGCATGCGCAACTCGCTGCTGCTCGCCATCGCGCCGACCGCGACGATCGCCTCCATCGCGGGGGTCTACGAGTGCATCGAGCCGCAGGTCTCCAACCTGTTCAAGCGCGAGACGCTGTCCGGCGAGTTCCTCCAGGTCAACGCGTACCTGGTGGAGGACCTGAAGCGGCTCGGCGTGTGGGACGCGCAGACCCGGGAGGCGCTGCGCGAGTCCAACGGCTCGGTGCAGGGCTTCACCTGGGTGCCCGAGGAGATCCGCGCGCTGTACCGCACCGCGTGGGAGCTGCCGCAGCGCGGCCTCATCGACATGGCGGCGGCGCGCACCCCGTTCCTCGACCAGGCCCAGTCCCTGAACCTGTTCATGGAGACGCCGACCATCGGCAAGCTCTCCTCCATGTACGCGTACGCCTGGAAGTCCGGGCTGAAGACGACGTACTACCTGCGTTCGCGCCCCGCGACGCGGATCGCCCGCGCGGCGGGCCGCGCCGCCGTACCCGCCCAGACCGTGCCCGAGAGCGACGCGGTCGCCTGCTCCCTGGAAAACCCCGAGTCCTGCGAGGCCTGCCAGTAATGACGGACACCACCACCGAGAAGAACCTGCTCGACCCGGGCTTCGAGCTGACCCTGCGCCCCATGCGCTACCCGGACTTCTACGAGCGCTACCGGGACGCCATCAAGAACACCTGGACCGTGGAGGAGGTCGACCTCCACTCGGACGTCGCCGACCTCGCGAAGCTGTCGCCGGGCGAGCAGCACATGATCGGCCGGCTCGTCGCGTTCTTCGCGACCGGCGACTCGATCGTGGCGAACAACCTGGTCCTGACGCTGTACAAGCACATCAACTCCCCCGAGGCGCGGCTGTACCTCTCGCGCCAGCTCTTCGAGGAGGCCGTGCACGTCCAGTTCTATCTGACGCTGCTCGACACCTATCTCCCCGATCCTGAGGACCGGGCAGCGGCGTTCGCGGCGGTCGAGAACATCCCGTCCATCCGTGAGAAGGCCGAGTTCTGCTTCAGGTGGATGGACTCGGTGGAGAAGCTGGACCGGCTGGAGACCAAGGCGGACCGGCGCCGCTTCCTGCTGAACCTGATCTGCTTCGCGGCGTGCATCGAGGGCCTGTTCTTCTACGGCGCCTTCGCCTACGTCTACTGGTTCCGCTCGCGCGGGCTGCTGCACGGCCTGGCCACCGGCACCAACTGGGTCTTCCGGGACGAGACGATGCACATGTCGTTCGCCTTCGACGTGGTCGACACCGTCCGCAAGGAGGAGCCGGAGCTCTTCGACGACGCGCTGGAGCAGCAGGTCACCGACATGCTGCGGGAGGCGGTCGAGGCCGAGCTGCAGTTCGGGCGCGACCTGTGCGGCGAGGGGCTGCCGGGCATGAACACCGACTCGATGCGGCAGTACCTGGAGTGCGTCGCCGACCAGCGCCTGCAGCGGCTCGGCTTCGCGCCCGTCTACGGCTCCGAGAACCCCTTCTCCTTCATGGAGTTGCAGGGGGTCCAGGAGCTGACCAACTTCTTCGAGCGCCGGCCCTCGGCGTACCAGGTGGCGGTCGAGGGGTCGGTCGGCTTCGACGAGGACTTCTAGGCGGCGGGCCCGGACAGGGAGCCTAGGCGACCTTGGCGAACCCGGCGCGGCGGTCCTGGAGTCCGGCCTCCCGCGCCTGCCGGGCCTGCCGGATCTGCCGGTCGATCCGCCGGTCGTGGGCGGCCCCGTAGAGGGAGGGGGCGGCGAGGAGGAGGAAGACGAAGAGGACGGTGAGGTAGTTCATCGCTGTGTTCATGACTCAACTCTCCCGCCACCCGGCCGCCCGCGGCAGTGGCAGTCCTGTCACTGACCCTCGAATTCCTGCCAGGTCTGCGGCAGACTGGCAGGCATGCTGAAGAACGTGGCCGCAGTGCTGCTCGACGGTGTGCACCCCTTCGAACTCGGCGTCGTCTGCGAGGTGTTCGGCCTCGACCGCAGCGACGCCGGGCTGCCGGTGTACGACTTCGCCGTCGCCTCCACCGAGGGACCCGCGCTCACCACGCACGTGCCCGGGATGACCGTCTCGACCCCGTACGGCCTGGAGCGGCTCGACGAGGCCGAGCTGATCGCGATCCCCTCCGCGGGACGCCGCTTCGACCGCTACCCGCCGGAGCTGCTCGCCGCGCTGCGCCGGGCGGTCGACCGGGGCGCGCGGGTGCTGAGCCTGTGCGCGGGCGTCTTCGTGCTCGGGGAGGCCGGGCTCCTCGACGACCGCCGCTGCGCGGTGCACTGGCGGTACGCGCGCGAGCTGGCCGTCCGCTACCCGCGCACCCGGGTCGACCCCGACGTCCTCTACGTCGACGAGGGCCCGGTCATCACCTCCGCCGGGACGGCCGCGGGCATCGACGCGTGCCTGCACATCGTGCGCACCGCGCACGGCGCGGAGGTGGCCAACGCGATAGCCCGCCGCATGGTCGTGCCGCCGCACCGCGACGGCGGCCAGGCCCAGTACGTGGAGCGCCCACTGCCCGCCACGCGCTGCGACACCGTCGGCGAGGTGCTGGCCTGGATGGAGCGGAACCTGGACGTGCCGGTGACCGTCGAGGAGCTCGCGGCGCGGGCGCACATGTCGCCGCGCACCTTCGCGCGCCGCTTCCAGCAGGAGACGGGCACGACGCCCTACCGCTGGCTGCTGCGCCAGCGGGTGCTGTTCGCGCAGGAGCTGCTGGAGCGCACGGACGAGACGGTGGACGCCATCGCCTACCGCGCCGGGTTCGGCAACGCGGCGGCGATGCGGCACCAGTTCATGAAGGCGCTGGGCACGACGCCCAACGCCTTCCGGCGGACGTTCCGGGTCCGGCTGGCCGGCTGACGCCCGCTACTCCCGCGCCGCGCCCGGGCCGCGCGCCTCCACCCTGAGCAGGGCCCGCTTGGGCTGGAGCGTGATCCCTATGCGGGCGGAGCCGTCCGTGCGGGGGGTCGGAACCAGCCGCCACCGGGCCACCACCGTGCCCAGGATCACGGCCAGTTCGGCCATGCTGAAGTGGTCGCCCGGGCACTTGCGGTTGCCGACGCTGAAGGGCGCGTGCGCCGCGGGCGTGACGTCCCCGGCCCGCTCCGGCAGCCAGCGGTCGGGGTCGAACGCCAGGTGGTCGGTGAAGGCGCGCGGGTCCCGCTGCATGGCCAGTGGACTGTAGACGATGTCGGAACCGGCCGGAATGCGATAGCCACCGAGAACGGTGTCGACCACCGCCAGCCGGGTCAATATCCAGACAGCAGGCCGAATCCGCATGCATTCGGTGAGCAGATTCCGCATATATGCGAGTTTCTTGACGTCGTCGAAAGCGACCGGACGGCCGTCCGTCACGGATTCAACTTCCGCGGCCAACCGCCTTTCCTGCTCGGGGTGTTCGGCGAGAAGCTGGAAGACCCACGTCAGGGTCTTCGCGACATTCTCGGCACCGGCCACGACGAGAGAGACGACCTGATCGTGCACCTCCTGCTCGTTGACCGTTTCACCATTCTCGTCGCGGTCGTCGAGCAAAGCGGCGAGAAGGTCGCCCGGATTGCTTCCCGAGGCCCTTCGCTCGGCGATGATCTCGTCGACCAGCCGATGCAAATCGGCCAGCGCGCGCTCGAATCGCCTATTGGCCGCGGTCGGCATCCGGTACAGCGGCCCGAAGGAAAGGATCATCCTCCGGTACAGCCCCTCGAAGACGGTGTGCAGGGCGGCGCTCAGCCGGTCGGCCCGCTCGTCGACGGACTCGACCTGCAGGACGGAGCGGGCCACGATGCGCGTCGCCGTACGGAACACCTCGGCCGCGATGTCGACGGTCTGCCCCTCGGTCCACCGCCCGGCCATCGCCCGGGCCTCCTCCTCCATCACGGTCGCGTACTCGTGGATCTTCTCCATCCGGAACGCGGGCTGGATCGCGCGGCGCTGGCGCCGGTGCAGCGGCCCGTTGCTGGTCGCCACCCCCTTGCCGAGCAGGACCCCCATCGTCTCCCAGAGCGGGCCTCCGACCAGGAAGTCCGGGCTCTTGAGGAGGGTGGCGACCAGCTCGGGGTCGCAGACCGCGTAGGCCGTCTTCGGGCCCAGCTTCAGCCGGACCACCTCGCCGCCGTCCCGCAGCCGGGTGAGGAAGCCCAGCGGGTCGCGCAGCAGGTTCCAGGCGTGGCCCAGCACAGGGGCGCCGCCGGGCGCGAGCGGCGGCCGCCGCGGCGCGCGTCCGGCGTCCGGCGCCGGCTCCACCGGCAGGGTCGATCCGACGGTCATGCGCACTCACCCACCTGATCGGGATGGCCGGTCGTCTCGTCGTCGGTGACATAGGGCGGAGTCGCCCGGTCGTCCCAGCTGTCCACGGCGTAGCGTCCGGACTCGTGGTGGAACCAGTAGACGGAGCTGAACCAGTTCCGCATGTTTCCCACGCACAGCCGAAGCGCCCGTGCGAGTTCCTTTCCGTGCGGGCCGATATTCTCCGTGGCGACCGCGAGCCGCTCGACCTCCGCCTCCGCGGCGAGGAAATCCTCGATGGTTCCCTCGACCCGGCGGCGGACTTCCGCCACCGCTTCCCGCAGCGATAAACCCTCGTGTTTGATGAGGCTTATCCCGAGGTTGTGCAATTCTTCTCCCGCGAGTTCCTTGGGCAGCGAACAGAGGTCGTTGTACCAAGCGGCGAAATCCTGACAGGCGAGCGCCGCACGCTGAAAGGACTCGTTCTTCCGTACCCATGCGGGGAGTTCGAGTTGCGCCGCCGGCTCCAGCAGGTCGAGCCAGATCCAGTGCGCGAACGTATTCCTGCGCAGGGCTATGTATTCGTCGACGGTCGGAATGGTGCCGGTGACCCGGTTGTGGAACTCCTGGTCGTAGGCGTCGATCACCACGTGGAAGTGGCGGGCGAACCGCGCGTTCCACGTCGGGCTCAGCGAGCCGTAGAGCCGGCCGACGCTCTCCGCGAACCCCGCGACCACGGGATCCTTGTGGTGCAGGTGGAGGTGGGGGGCCTCGGTGGCCGCGTGGAGCTGGACGGCGAGCCGCCGCCAGCTTGCCGTCCGCCCGTGGATCACGTCGCGGTCGTGGCGGTCGTCCCAGACGAAGAACCACGCGCTGTAGTCGCAGATCGCGGCCAGCACGTCGTCGGGCGCACCTATGTAGTAGCCGGCCATCAAGTCCGTGTAGCACAGACCATCGGCATATTTAGCCACCTTGTCGGCGGGCATGAGGCGCTTTTCGAGCAGCCAGGAACGCGTCCCCTCCTGGAGCTTCGGCCAATAGGGGTGCAGATTGCGAGGGAACGCGTCCTCGATCACTGGTAGCGCCAGCGCCGGTGGGACCGCTGTCTTCGGATAAGCAGGCACGGAACAAACCCCTCTCAGCCGCCTGATGGCGTACGCCTCCCGCAGTGCCGGGCGCGCGCCGTTGCGTATCCCCGCGCTTTCTATTCAGCACTACAACTGACCGTTCTGGGAACGGATTTGCTCCCCTCACTCCCCCCTGTCGCCGGAATCGTCCCCTTACATGACTGAATATGGTTCACGATCGGCCGATCCTGTTCGCACAGGCGGGCTACGCGGGGTGGACGCGGCGGCACACGAGAGCGGCGCCCGGCACGGAGAACATCCGTACCGGGCGCCGCTGGGCGCGCAACTGCCCCGGAGGGCTCAGTCGTTGGGGACCACGGGGTAGCGCGGGGTGCCCTCTTCCATCTGCTTCAGGGCGTTCTTCCGCTCCCGCTTGGAGAGGCGGTCGATGTACAGGTAGCCGTACAGGTGGTCCGTCTCGTGCTGGAGGCAGCGCGCGAAGTAGCCGGTGCCGCGCACGGTGATCGGGGTGCCCTTCTCGTCCTGCCCGGTGACCACGGCGTAGTCCGGGCGCGCGAGCTCGGCGTAGGCGGTCGGGACCGACAGGCAGCCCTCGTTGGAGTCGTCGAGCCGGCGCTGGTCGGCGGGGAGCTCGCGCAGGACCGGGTTGACGACGACACCGGTGTGGCGCACCCCGTCGTCGTCCGGGCAGTCGTAGACGAAGACCTTGCGGTCGACGCCGATCTGGTTGGCGGCGAGGCCGACGCCCTCGGCGGTGCGCTGGCTGGCGAACATGTCGTCGACGAGCGCGGCCAGCTCCTCGTCGAACTCGGTCACGTCCTTGCACTCCTTGTGCAGGACGGGGTTCCCGACGACGGTGATCGGCCGCGACGTCCCGCGCTCCCGGTACGCCGCCTCGCGCGCCTCGCACTCCTCGGTGTCGATGACGAAGCCCTCGTCGTCCACGGGGAGCACGCCCGCGCGCTGCTGATCGGTGTCCTGCTGGGCCATGACCGAGGTAAGCCTTCCTGGAATGTACGGGGAACCCCTACAGGGTACGGGGGACCCGGAGTACCACTTCAGCGGCGGCCCGCCGAGAGCGCCCCACAGGGGCGCGGGGAACGGCGCGACCAGCCACGACGAACCCGCACCCGGCATCGGGCCTAGCACACCTCTTCGAGATCCCGCCAGTCCCGCGAATCCGGCGAATCGGCCACCCAGCCATCCAGCAGCCCCCGGACCAGCGAAGCCGGCGCAGCCACCCCGCACTCCCGCTCCGGCACCCACAGCTGCCCGTCCGTCCGGTGCCCGAGCGGCCCGGGGTGCCCCGGCTCGCTGTGGTCGTGCGGATCGAGGTGCTGACCGTCGCCCTCGTCGGACGGCATCCGCGACTCCGAGCACATCCGGCACAGCAGCCGCACCGACGACGACCAGTCCTCCGCGGCGAACCCCGCGTCGGCCGCGAGCCGCTCCAGGGCGTCCCGGTCGGACTCGGTGCCGGCCTCCAGGAGCACCACCCAGGTCGGCACCGGCGACGGCGCCCACAGCTCGATCTCGTCGAAGACGGGGTAGGAGTGCCCGGCCGCGATGGTCCGCTCGCCGTGCGGCACCCCGTCGTGCAGGACGACCTCGCCCCAGCGCCGCCCGGAGGAGGGCAGCGGGATGGAGAGCACCTCGATGCGCGCGGGGTCCAGCCGCCGCCCCCACACCACCTCGGCCTCGCCCTCCGGGGAGAGCCGCACCGCCGCGCTGCCCAGATCCATCCCGGTCGGCTCGCCCGCTTCGGCCGCGCCGCCGGGCACCTTGAGGCCGTAGGCCTGCCAGGCCCGCCGGGCCAGCGGCCAGTCCTGCAGGGCGGTGGCGGCGATCCCCACGTTCCACCAGTCGGGGGCGCCCGTCTCCCGCTCCAGGAGCGCGACGGCCCGCAGCCCCGCGGTGCGGGCCTGCTCCCAGTCGTGCCGGAACTTGTGCAGCAGCGCGAGGTTGAACCAGGACTCCGACAGCCAGGGCTCCAGGTCCGCGGCGCGGGTGAGCAGCGCCCCGGCGTCCTCGTAGCGACCGTCGCCGATCAGCGTGAACGCACGATCCGTGGCCTGCCGCCACGAGGCGGAGGGCCGGTGCCGTCCCTTGCCGAAGATCCTCACGATTCCCGCCTGCCGATACTCGAGGCCTGTGCCCCCGGACACCCTCTTCTTCGCATCCAACCACGTGCGGTCGGACGCCCGCTCATTACTCATGGGTTACCCAGCCGACCCTAGGCTCAGACCGGGGTGCGCGACCACCCTGGCCAGCGCCTCGACGACCTCGGGCTGGTGGTCCCGGCCCGTGCTCAGACGCAGTCGCTCCAGGGCCGCGAGCGGACCCTGGGGGCCCTCTTCCCTGGTCATCTCGTCGTACGCGTTCGCTGTCCGCACAATCCGCGCGGCGAGCGGCTGTTCGCGGTACGGGTCGGCCTGCCGCTCCACCACTACGGCGACCTGGGCGTCCACCCCCGTCTGCCGGACCACGGCGCCGCCGAGGAGGGCGATCCGCCGCTGCTGCGCGGTCCCGAGCCCGGCCGTCGCGCCCCGGGCCACCGGATCGAGGAGCGAGAGCTGCCCGATGTCGTGCATCAGGGCCGCGTACTCCAGCACGGTCAGGTCCGGCCCGGACAGCCCGAGGTCCCGCCCGATCGAACGGCTCAGCGCGGCCACCCGGTGGGCGTGCCCGTGCGGGGTGTACCCGGCGATCTCGGTGGCCCGGGCCAGCGAGGCGATGGTCTGCCGGTAGGTCTCGCGCACCGCGGCGTAGCGCCGGAAGGCCAGCTGGGTGAGGAGCAGCGGCAGGCTGATGACGGGCAGCGCCCACAGCCCGGCCACCGAGACGGCGAGCGCCATGACGGCGCCCGTCGCGCAGACGGCGGAGCCGATGCCGAGCATGGCCCGCAGTTCGTCGCGGAGCAGCGGCCCGAACGGCCAGCGGGTGCGGGCGTGCGCCATGGCGGCGGCGAGCACGGCGTCGCACAGCGCGGTGAGGACGAGCAGCCCGGCGACGAGCAGCGCGTACGAGGCGCCCTCGCCGAACCACTGGGTCAACCTGCCCTGGCTGTGGAGCGGTTGGAAGAGGACGGCGGCGAAGCCGACGGTCAGCACGCGGCGCGCCACGTGGTCGGGCGAGGGCCCCTTGCCGCGGGCCACGTACGGCACGCACCCGATGAGCGTGGCCGCGACGACGAGCGCGACGACCTGCGGCACCCCGTGCTGGGTGGGCTGCCCCGCGTCCCCGCCGAGCAGCGCGTACGCCAGCGCCCCCGCGGCGCCCAGCGGCGCGGGCTCCCGGTCCCCGTGCCCGCCCCAGCGCGCCAGTTCCCCGACGACGACGAGCAGGCCGAAGGCGAGGGCCACCCCGGGGTCGTCGAGGCCGTGCCGCGCGGTGGCGCCGAGGGCGAGCAGGGTCAGGCCGCCCGCCAGCACATAGACGGCCGCCACGGCCGCGGGCAGGCGCGCCGGGCCCCCGAGGGGCTCCGCGCCGGCCGCCCAGCCGGTCACCGGGGGGCCGCCCCTGGCACGGCCACGCCCGCCGACACCGCTGCGGGGACCGTGGCCCCGCCCGCCGCGGTGTCGGCGGTGACGACGGGGTGCCAGCCGTCCCGCTCCAGTGCCCGTACGAAGGCCCGCACCATCGCCGGGTCGAACTGCGATCCGGCGCACCGCTCCAGCTCCGCCAGGGCCACCTCGACCGGCCGCGCCCGGGAGTAGGTCCGGGTGGAGGTCATGGCGTCGAAGGCGTCCGCCACCGCCACCACCCGCGCGAACTCCGGGATCTGCGTCCCGGTGAGCCCGTACGGGTAGCCGCTGCCGTCAAGGCGTTCGTGGTGGTGGAGGATCGCGGCCCGCGCCTCGCCGAGGAAGCCGATGCCGCGCACCATCTCGTGTCCGTACTCGGGGTGCAGCTGGATGATGTCCCGCTCCTCGGGCGTCAGCGGCCCGTCCTTGCGCAGCAGCCGGGTCGGCACGCCGAGCTTGCCCACGTCGTGCAGGATCCCGGCGAAGCGCAGGACCTCCACCCGCTCGTCGGCCATGCCCAGCTCCCGGGCGATCATCATGGACGCCTGGCCGACCCGCTCGCTGTGCCCGCGGGTGTAGCCGTCCTTGATGTCGACGGCCTGCACGAGGGCGCGGATGGTCGCCTGGTGCGCGGCCCGCTCGCGCTGGTACTGGGCGAAGACCCAGCAGGAGATGTACATCGGCAGCAGGACGAGCAGCGAGGCCACGGGCCCGTACGGGCTGGCCCACAACACGGCCATCAGCAGCCCGGCGAGGCCGTGCACCGCCACCGGCGCCAGCAGGCGCGGGAAGAGGCCGCGCCAGGCGGAGCGCAGCGGCACGCGCTCGGCCGCGGCGAGGATGGCGCCGTCCAGGACGGTGAGGACGGCGCAGAAGACGAGGACCGCGGCGGCAGCGGGGGCGAACGCGTCCGGGAGCCGGGCCCCGGAGACGGCGGCCGTGCCGCCGAGAGCGCCGAAGGCCCGCGCGGCCGACCAGCCGGCCAGAGCCAGCTGCGCCGCCCGCCACCAGCGGCGGAGCCCCGCCGGGCGCTGTTCCACGCGGGCGAGGAAGGCGCCGGGCACGGCGATCAGCGCGGCGGCAGGAGCGGGCAGCAGAAACGCTCCTGCAAGGAGCACGGGAAAGAACGTGCCCATGCCTTTCGGGGCCCGCCGGCCGACGAGCCGACAGCGGCCGACCTGCTCGCAACCCGCGTACACAGCCGCGAGGAGGGCGACGGCGGGCCACGAGGCGACGGCCGTGACGGCGGGCGCGGCGCAGACCACGGCACCGGCCACGGTCAGGAGGACACAGGCGCGGGCCACCGGCGGAACCGACCGCATGCCCAACTCCCTCCCCGTGATGTTCGGTTCACGGAGACAGGAGAATAGGGCGCGCGTCACGCCACCAGGACGGCATCACCGGGATTGCCGGGGCTCAGGGCCCTCGATTAGCACGATCGGGTGAACCGATCGGCGAAGGGTACGAACTCCCGCTCAGCATGCAGGAGTTGCGCGCACCGCGGGCGGGGCGCTCAGGCGAGCGGCGTGCCCTCGTCCGGGGCGGGCTGCCCGGAGCGGATCAGGTCGATGCGGCCCATGACCTTGGCCCGCAGGTCGGTCGGCACGTCGTCATGGCCGCAGCACCGCTTGACCAGCTTCTTCACGGCCTGCTCCAGGCCGTACTTCTCCAGGCACGGGGAGCACTCCTCGAAGTGCACCTCGAACTTGGTGCAGTCGGAGTCCGGCATCTCGTGGTCGAGGAACTCGTAGAGATGGTCGAGGACCTCACTGCAGTCCGTCTCGTGCGGCTCTCCGCAGCTCATGAGCCCGAGCCTTTCGCTTCGTTCGACTCTCCGGCGCCGGCCGGGACGAGCCCGCGGTCGCGGGCGTAGTCCTCGAGCATGCCGCGCAGCTGGCGACGCCCCCTGTGCAGCCGGGACATCACCGTACCGATGGGTGTTCCCATGATGTCCGCGATCTCCTTGTACGCAAAGCCCTCTACGTCCGCGAGATAGACCGCGATGCGGAATTCCTCGGGGATCGCCTGCAAGGCCCGCTTCACGTCCGAGTCGGGCAGGTGGTCGAGCGCCTGGGACTCGGCGGAGCGCAGCCCGGTCGACATGTGCGACTCGGCGCGCGCCAGCTGCCAGTCCTCGATCTCCTCGGCGGCGCTGCGCTGGGGCTCGCGCTGCTTCTTGCGGTACGAGTTGATGAAGGTGTTCGTCAGGATCCGGTACAGCCACGCCTTGAGGTTCGTGCCCTCGCGGAACTGGTGGAACGACGCGTACGCCTTGGCGTACGTCTCCTGCACGAGGTCCTCGGCGTCCGCGGGGTTGCGCGTCATGCGCAGCGCGGCCGAGTACATCTGGTCGAGGAATTCCAGCGCGTCCCGCTCGAAGCGCGCGCTGCGCTCGGTGGCGGTCTCCGCGGGCTCCGGCCGCTCGTCCGCCTGGCCGTGCTCGGTCCCTGCGTCGGTCCCTGTGACCGGACCCACCTCCTCCAACGACGTCGCGAGACCCGAAGAAGTCCCACTCGAATCGGAGGATAGACGACGATCCGGTCCGCCCGCCGCCCGAATAGGGACGGTCTTGGCCGCGCTCAGCACGCTCCACTCCAGTTCAGGAGTGGTGGCGCGGCTGGGGCAGATGGTCGAACCCATGCGGCGGACTTCCTCTCGTGCGCTCTGTCACCGACGTTCCCGACAACAGCTGTCACGCGCCGCACATTCCCGGCCGCTACGGGAGTGAGCGAGTCCACGCGACGACGGCGTCCGTGATCACGGCGAGGGTCTGCTCGGTCCCGACCCCGGCCCGCTTCGGCACGGCGAACCCATGATCCGCGTACGGCACTTCGACGAGGGTGAAGGCGGGGTCGGCCGGGAACTCGCCGGGCTTGCCGAACGGGTCGTTGCCGCCCTGGACCACCAGGGCCGGCGCCCCGGCGCCCAGCAGTTCCCCGGCCCGGGACCGCTCCGGCCTGCCGGGCGGATGCAGCGGGAAGCTGAGCGCCAGCACGCCCGCCGCGCCCAGCTCGGCGGCGGTGCGGCAGGCGACCCGGGCCCCGGCGCTGCGCCCGCCGGCGATCACCGGCGGCCCTTCCGCGGCCAGGGCGGGCCAGATGCCGCGCCACCCCGCGTCCAGGGTCTTCGGCGCGGGCGCGAGCTTCTTCCCGGCGACGCGCCAGGGCTGCTCGACGAGGGCGACGCTCACCCCGTGGGCGGGCAGGACCCGGGCGAGGGCCTGGAGGTCCCGCGCCTCGATCCCGCCGCCGGCCCCGTGGCTCACCGCCAGGACCAGCCGGGCCCGCGGGGCGCGGTGCCAGGTGACGCGGGCGTCGCCGATCTCCGTGGACACGATGTCAGTCACCCCGTCATGGTGCACCAGCGGCCGCCGCGGGCCGGGGCGGCGCCCCTCAGAACAAGGTGACGTCCTCGGGCCCGGCCACTTCCTTCACCAGTTCCGGCCCGTTGTTGCGCACGTTGCTGACGGCCGTGGAGACCGGGTAGGCGCGCATCAGCCCTTCCGGCGGAGGCGCCAGCAGCCCCCGCAGGTCGGCGACGTCCGTGCGCCCGGGATCGAGCCAGTCGTCCCACCGGTCCGGCGTCAGCATGAGCGGCATCCGGGGGTGGATGTCGGCGAGCGCGCGCGGGCCCTCCGGCGGCGCGACCCCGAGCGGTGCGGTCTCCGCCTCGGTGGTGATGACCGAGCAGGTCACCCACCAGGCCCGCGGATGCTCGTCCGGCAGCGTGCGGTCCCGCCAGAACTCGTAGAGCCCGGCCATGGCGAAGACGCCGCCGTCCGCGGGCGTGACGAAGTAGGGCTGCTTGCGGGGCCGCTTGCGCCTGCCCTCGACCTCCAGCTCCCGCTCCGCGGCGCCGGTCACCCACTCGTAATAGCCGTCCGCGGGGATGACGCACCGCCGCGTGGCGAACGCCCGCCGGTACGACGGCTTCTCGTGCACGGTCTCGGCCCGCGCGTTGATCATCCGGGCGGCGCCCTCGGGCGTCTTCGCCCAGGACGGCACCAGTCCCCACCGCAGCTTGCGCAGCTGGCGAACCGGACGCGGGTCATCCGCGTCTTTCAGGGGGCGGTCGAGGACGGCGTGGACCTCCTTGGTGGGAGCCACGTTGAAGTCGGGCTCGTAGGCCTCCTCGGGCTCCCACTTCTCGATCCCGAAGATGCCTGCGAGATCCTCGGGTCCACGACTCGATGCATACCGTCCGCACATACGTGCCACAGTGCCAGAGCAAGAAGCCGAAGTACCACCGAACGGGAGCAGCCGCAGACCATGGACGCCAGCCTCTGGGACCGCCTCGCCGGCACCCAGCCGGACCCCGACCAGTGGGTGGTCGTCGCCACCGGCGTGCTCGCCCTCGCGGCCGTCGTCCCGCACGGCCTGTGGCGGCTCACGCGCAACGCCGTCACCATCGCCCACGAGGGCGGCCACGGCCTGGTCGCGCTCCTGATGGGCCGCAGGCTGGACGGGATCCGGCTGCACTCGGACACCAGCGGCCTCACCGTGAGCCGCGGCAAGCCGACGGGGATCGGCATGATCCTGACGGCGGCCGCGGGCTACACGGCCCCGCCCCTGCTGGGCCTGGGCGCCGCCGCGCTCCTCGGCAGCGGCCGCATCACGCTCCTGCTCTGGCTGGCGACGGCTTTGCTGCTCGCGATGCTGGTGATGATCAGGAACGCGTACGGGGTCCTCACCGTGGTGCTCGCCGGCGGCGCGTTCCTCGTGGTCTCCTGGCTGGCCGGGCCGCAGGTGCAGGCGGCCTTCGCCTACACGGTCGTGTGGTTCCTGCTGCTCGGCGGTGTGCGCCCGGCCTTCGAGCTCCAGGGCAAGCGGCACCGGGGCGGCGCGGGCGACTCCGACGCCGACCAGCTCGCCCGCCTCACGCACGTCCCCGCGGGCATGTGGCTCTTCCTGTTCCACGCCGTCTCGCTGTGCGCGCTGCTGGGCGGGGGCCGCTGGCTGCTCGGCCTGTGAACAGGTGAGCCGGGGCGAGCCCACTAAAGTAAGGGCATGACCACGCACCCCGCGCCCACCGCCCTCTGGCCCGCCCCGCTCGCGAGCGGCGCCGTCGACGCGACCGTCGCGGTGCCGGGGTCCAAATCCGTCACCAACCGTGCGCTCGTCCTCGCCGCGCTCGCCGCCGAGCCGGGCTGGCTGCGCCGCCCGCTGCGCTCCCGCGACACGCTCCTGATGGCGGGCGCGCTGCGCGCGATGGGCGTGGGGATCGAGGAGGGCGTCGGCCCCGACGGGACGGGCGAGGCCTGGCGGGTCATCCCCTCCGGACTGCGCGGTCCGGCCACGGTCGACGTGGGCAACGCGGGCACGGTCATGCGCTTCCTGCCGCCGGTCGCGGCCCTCGCCGACGGGCCGATCCGGTTCGACGGCGACCCCCGTTCGTACGAGCGACCGCTGCACGGCGTGATCGACGCGCTGCGCGCCCTCGGCGCCCGGATCGACGACGACAATCGTGGCGCGCTGCCCCTGACCGTGCACGGCGGCGGGGCGCTCGACGGCGGCCCGGTGCGCATCGACGCGTCGTCGTCCTCGCAGTTCGTGAGCGCGCTGCTGCTCTCCGCGCCCCGCTTCAACCAGGGCGTGGAGGTCCGCCACACCGGCTCGTCGCTGCCGTCCATGCCGCACATCCGGATGACGGTGGACATGCTGCGGGCGGTCGGCGCGCAGGTCGACTCCCCGGAGTCGGGCGGCGAGCCCGACGTGTGGCGGGTCACCCCCGGCGCCCTGCTCGGCCGGGACATCGTCATCGAGCCGGACCTCTCCAACGCCCAGCCGTTCCTGGCCGCGGCCCTGGTCACCGGCGGCCGGGTGACGGTCCCCGACTGGCCGGCCCGCACGACGCAGCCGGGTGACGCGCTGCGCGAGATCTTCACGCGGATGGGCGGTTCCTGCGAACTGACGGAGCGGGGGCTGACGTTCACCGGGTCGGGCCGGATCCACGGCATCGACGTGGACCTCGGCGAGGTGGGCGAGCTGACCCCGGGCATCGCGGCGGTCGCGGCCCTGGCGGACGGCCCCTCCACGCTGAGCGGCGTCGCCCACCTGCGGCTGCACGAGACGGACCGGCTGGCCGCGCTCACCAAGGAGATCAACGAACTGGGCGGCGACGTCACCGAGACGGCCGACGGCCTGCACATCCGGCCGCGCCCGCTGCACGGCGGTGTCTTCCACACCTACGACGACCACCGGATGGCGACGGCGGGCGCGATCATCGGCCTGGCGGTGGACGGTGTGCGGATCGAGAACGTGGCGACGACGGCCAAGACGCTGCCGGACTTCCCCGACATGTGGGCCGCGATGCTCGGGACCGACAGGCCGTAGGGAACGTAACGCGATGCGCCGCTACGGCAAGCACACCGACGAGGACGACATCCGCCAGCGCCCCAACCGCAAGGGGAACCGGCCGCGGACGAACATCAGGCCCAAGCACGAGGACGCGGCGGAGGGCATGGTCCTCACCGTCGACCGGGGCCGGCTGACCGTCCTCGTCGACGGGCGCCCGGTCCACGCGATGAAGGCCCGCGAGCTGGGCCGCAAGGCGGCGGTCGTCGGCGACCAGGTGGCCGTCGTCGGCGACCTGTCCGGCGCGAAGGACACCCTCGCGCGCATCGTCCGGATCGCGCCGCGCGCCTCCGTGCTGCGGCGCACGGCCGACGACGACGACCCCTACGAGCGGGTGGTCGTCGCCAACGCCGACCAGCTCGCCGTCGTCACCGCGCTGGCCGACCCCGAACCGCGCCCCCGCATGATCGACCGCTGCCTGGTCGCCGCCTTCGACGGCGGGCTGACGCCGCTGCTGGTCCTGACCAAGTCGGACCTGGCACCGCCGGACAAACTGCTCGAACTGTACGGGGATCTCGACATCCCCTACGTCGTGACCAGCCGCGCGGAGCTGGAGGACGGCACGGCGCTGGCGCGGGTGCGCGAGCAGCTGGACGGCCGGGTCACCGCGTTCGTCGGTCACTCCGGTGTCGGCAAGACGACGCTGGTGAACGCGCTGGTGGCGCAGGACCAGCGGCGGACGACCGGGCACGTCAACGCGGTGACGGGACGCGGCCGGCACACGACGACCTCCGCGCGCGCCCTGCCGCTGCCCGGCGACGCGGGCTGGGTGGTCGACACTCCGGGCGTGCGCTCGTTCGGCCTGCACCATGTGGACCCGTCCCGGGTCATCCACGCGTTCCCCGATCTGGAGCCCGGGACCGAGAACTGCCCGCGCGCGTGCAGCCACGACGAGCCGGACTGCGCCCTGGACGCCTGGGTGGCGGAGGGCCACGCGGACCCGGCCCGGCTGTACTCGCTGCGCCGGCTGCTCGCCACCCGCGAGCGGCGCGAGGGTGACTGACCTCTGTCTTGTTTGCTGCCCCCGCGCACCGGTAAAGGCATAATCGCACCAAGCCGGACGCAAGATCGAGACCGTACGGGATCAGTGGAGCGCGGGAGGCACATCACATGGCGTGGCTGCTGGTCATCGTCGCGGGGTTCCTGGAGACGGGTTTCGCCGTCTGCCTGAAGCTCTCGCACGGCTTCACCCGGCTGTGGCCGACGATCGCGTTCGCCTCGTTCGCCCTCGGCAGCTTCGGTCTGCTGACGCTCTCCCTGAAGAAGCTGGACGTGGGTCCGGCGTACGCGGTGTGGACGGGCATCGGCGCGGCGGGCACGGCCATCTACGGCATGGTCTTCCTGGGGGACGTGGTCTCCACCCTCAAGATCGTCTCGATCAGCCTGGTGGTCGCCGGCGTGATCGGGCTCCAGCTCTCCGGTTCGGCGCACTGACCGCGGCGCCCCTTCTTCCCGACGGGCCTTTCAGGCCGGGCGCGCGGGCCGGATCGCCTCCCGTACGAGGCGCCCGACCCCGTCGCCACCCGGCGGCACCATGACGCACGACAGCGCGATCCGCACCGCGAGTTCGCACTCCCTGGCCAGCGCCTCGGCCTCCGTCCGCGCCGAGTCCACCGCGCCCAGTGCGGCCAGGGAGCGCTCGCGCACGGAGGCGATGAGGTCGGCGGGGGCGGGCAGCGGCCCGTCCGCGCGGCGCTGCGCGGGCACGGCGGTCGAGGACGGCACCGCGCAGAGCGTCGGCGCGGGCAGGTGCTCGCTCCAGCAGCCGGTGAGCGCGGCCCGCACCAGCGGACTGCGGCGGGCGCTGGCCACGGTCCACTCGGCGACCGCGTCGAGGCCGCCGTCCCGCAGGGCCCGGTCGACGCCCGCGAGGTAGCCGTCGGCCTCTCGGCGCACCAGGGCGCGGGCGAGCCCCTCCTTGCTGCCGAACTCGTTGTAGAGGGTCTGCCGGGAGACGCCGGCGACCGCCGCCACGTCGACCATGCGCACCGCGGACCAGGGGCGCCGCGCCAGTGCCAGGTAGGCCGCGTCCAGTAGGGAATCCCGTGCTGCGGGCATCGTCGCCTCCCCGGGCCGCCGCGTCCGCACGGCCTGTTTCGCCAGAGTTGACGGGCTTCTCCCCGCTGTCAAGAGCCCGTGCGCGGCGCCGCCCGCGCCGGCCGGGGCGAGGCCGTGTGGCCCGGGAGCGACCTCGATCGATACTGTGCAGTCATGCCCGACTACCACGATGACCTGCGTCTCGCCCACGTCCTCGCGGACGCCGCCGACGCCGCGACGATGGACCGGTTCAAGGCGCTCGACCTGAAGGTGGAGACCAAGCCGGACATGACGCCGGTGAGCGAGGCCGACAAGTCCGCCGAGGAGCTGATCCGCGGTCACCTCAAGCGGGCGCGGCCCCGGGACGCGATCCTGGGCGAGGAGTTCGGCGTCGAGGGCACCGGCCCGCGCCGCTGGGTCATCGACCCGATCGACGGCACCAAGAACTACGTGCGCGGGGTGCCGGTCTGGGCCACGCTCATCTCCCTGATGGAGGCCGGCGAGGACGGCTTCCAGCCGGTCGTCGGCGTCGTCTCGGCGCCCGCGCTCGGCCGGCGCTGGTGGGCGGCGAAGGGCGCGGGCGCGTTCACCGGCCGCAGCCTGACCTCGGCGTCCCGGCTCCGGGTCTCGGGGGTGGGCCGGCTGGCCGACGCCTCCTTCGCGTACTCCTCGCTGAGCGGCTGGGAGGAACAGGGCCGCCTCGACGGGTTCCTGGACCTGACGCGGGCGGTGTGGCGCACCCGCGGGTACGGCGACTTCTGGCCCTACATGATGGTGGCCGAGGGCGCGGTCGACCTGTGCGCGGAGCCCGAGCTGTCGCTGTGGGACATGGCGGCGCCCGCGATCGTGGTGACCGAGGCGGGCGGTTCCTTCACCGGCCTCGACGGGCGCCCCGGCCCGCACAGCGGCAACGCGGCGGCGTCGAACGGGCTGCTGCACGACGAGTTGCTGAGCTACGTCGCGGCCCGCTGACGGGGTGGACAGGGGCGCGAGCGGAAGCGAGGACGGGTCAGGACCGCTCCGCGGGCGCCCCTGAACTCACCTCTCGCGCCCTCTTGTTGGCATTCCCTTTACCTGCGACTCTGAGAGTCTCCCCACTTGTGAACTTGTGAACCGTTTCTCGTTCCGGGAGCGGTGGCACAGGTGCCTCCACAGGAAGGTGGCTCCATCCATGCTCGTCCGTGACGCCATGAGCACGATGGTCCTCACCATCGGCCCCACCCACACCCTGCGCCAGGCGGCCCGGCTGATGTCGGCGCGCCGCGTCGGAGCAGCCGTCGTCCTCGACCCGGACGGCTGCGGCATCGGGATCCTGACCGAGCGCGACATCCTCAACTCGCTGGCCCTGAACCAGAACCCGGACCACGAGACAGCCGGCACCCACACCACCACCGACGTCGTCTTCGCCGCCCCGACCTGGACCCTGGAGCGGGCGGCGGCCACCATGACCCACGGCGGCTTCCGCCACCTCATCGTGCTGGACGGCGGGGAGCCGACCGGCATCGTCTCGGTCCGCGACATCACCCGCTGCTGGACACCGGCCAGGCAGCCGGCGCCGACACTGTCGGCGTAGAGCGGCTCGGGGCCCCGGGAGCGGCGACCGGGGCCCGGCACGCCGGGAGGGCCGGCCCCCCATGCGGGGAACCGGCCCTCCTCAGGCACGTGGTGCGGATCAGACCAGGTCGAACCGGTCCAGGTCCATGACCTTGCTCCACGCCGCGACGAAGTCCTTGACGAACTTCTCCTTCGCGTCGTCGCTCGCGTAGACCTCGGCGACCGCGCGCAGCTCGGAGTTGGAACCGAAGACCAGGTCGGCACGGGTGCCGGTCCACTTGACCGCGCCGCTCGCGTCGCGGCCCTCGAACTCGTCCTGCGCCGAGGACGTCGACTTCCACGTCGTGGCCATGTCGAGCAGGTTGACGTAGTAGTCGTTGGTCAGCGTGCCCGGCCGCTCGGTGAGGACGCCGCGCTTCGAGCCGCCGGTGTTGGCACCGAGGACCCGCAGGCCGCCGACGAGGACGGTCATCTCGGGCGCGCTCAGCGTCAGCAGGTTGGCCTTGTCGAGCAGCAGGTACTCGGCGGGCAGGCGGTTGCCCTTGCCCACGTAGTTGCGGAAGCCGTCGGAGGCCGGCTCGAGCGCGGCGAACGACTCGACGTCCGTCTGCTCCTGCGTGGCGTCCACCCGGCCCGGCGTGAAGGGCACCTCGACGGCGTGGCCGCCGTCGGCGGCCGCCTTCTCGACGGCCGCGGAGCCGGCCAGCACGATCAGGTCGGCGAGCGAGACCTGCTTGCCGCCCTGGGCGTTGAAGGACTCCTGGATGCCTTCGAGGGTGCGCAGCACCTGCGCCAGCTCGTCCGGGTTGTTGACCGTCCAGTCGCGCTGCGGCTCCAGGCGGACGCGGGCGCCGTTGGCCCCGCCGCGCTTGTCGCTACCACGGAAGGAGGAGGCGGAGGCCCAGGCGGCCGAGACCAGCTGCGCGACCGTCAGGTCAGAGGCGAGGACCTGCTCCTTGAGGGCGGCGATGTCCGCGGCGTCGATGACCTCGCCGGTGCGCGCGGGCAGCGGGTCCTGCCAGAGCAGCTCCTCGGCGGGGACCTCGGGGCCGAGGTAGCGGACGACCGGGCCCATGTCACGGTGCGTCAGCTTGTACCAGGCGCGCGCGAAGGCGTCCGCGAACTCCTGCGGGTTCTCGTGGAAGCGGCGCGAGATGGGCTCGTAGACCGGGTCGAAGCGCAGCGACAGGTCGGTCGTGAGCATCGTCGGGAGCTGCTTCTGCGACGCGTCGTGCGCGAGCGGGATGGTCGCCTCGGCGTCCTTCGCGACCCACTGGTTGGCGCCGGCGGGGCTCTGGGTCAGCTCCCACTCGAAGCCGAAGAGGTTGTCGAAGAACTCGTTGCCCCACTGGGTCGGGGTGCTGGTCCAGGTCACCTCCAGGCCACTGGTGATGGCGTCGGCGCCCTTGCCGGTGCCGTGGCTGCTCGCCCAGCCGAGACCCTGCGCCTCGATCGGGGCGGCCTCGGCGTCGGGACCGACGGCTTCCGACGGGCCGTTGCCGTGGGTCTTGCCGAAGGTGTGGCCGCCGGCGATGAGCGCGACGGTCTCCTCGTCGTTCATCGCCATGCGGCGGAACGTCTCACGGATGTCGCGGGCCGCGGCGATCGGGTCCGGGTTGCCGTTGGGGCCCTCCGGGTTCACGTAGATGAGGCCCATCTGCACCGCGCCGAGCGGGCTCTCCAGCTCGCGGTCGCCGGTGTAGCGCTCGTCGCCGAGCCAGATGGTCTCGGGGCCCCAGTAGACGTCCTCCTCGGGCTCCCACACGTCGGCGCGGCCGCCGGCGAAGCCGAAGGTCTTGAGGCCCATCGTCTCCAGCGCCACGTTCCCCGTGAGGATCAGCAGGTCGGCCCAGGAGATGGACTGGCCGTACTTCTGCTTCACGGGCCACAGCAGCCGGCGGGCCTTGTCCAGGTTGACGTTGTCCGGCCAGCTGTTCAGGGGCGCGAAGCGCTGCTGACCGGCACCGGCGCCACCGCGGCCGTCGCTGATGCGGTACGTGCCGGCACTGTGCCAGGCCATGCGCACCATGAGCGGGCCGTAGTTGCCGAAGTCGGCGGGCCACCAGTCCTGCGAGGTGGTGAGCACCTCGGCGATGTCCCGCTTCACCGCGGGGAGGTCCAGGGCGTTGAACGCCGCCGCGTAGTCGAAGTCCTCACCGAGCGGGTTCGCCACCGCCGGGTTCTTGGCGAGGATCTTCACATTGAGCCGCTCCGGCCACCACTGGGTGTTGCCGCCGCCCTGGGTCGGGTGCTTGGCCCGGCCGTGCGCGACCGGGCAGCCACCCGTCTCCTCCGTCTTCGCGTCCGTGACGATTGCTTCATGGTTCTCGGTCATGCGAACCCTTCCGGAGTCTGTCCTGTCGCTTGGCCTCAGCCAGAGTGAGATCCTACAATGGACAATGTCTAAGTCAAGCCACGCTCCAAAGTCACATTCGTTCGGGATCTAGGTCCCCTTGCTGTTAGGCTGGTTCTATGAGTGACCTTTTGGAACGACTGCGCGGACGAGGCTGGCGCATGACCGCGCAGCGACGCGTCGTGGCCGAGGTCCTCGACGGGGACCACGTCCATCTGACGGCCGACGAGGTGCATGCGCGCGCCGTCGCGAAGCTGCCCGAGATCTCCCGGGCGACGGTCTACAACACGCTGGGCGAGATGGTGTCCCTCGGTGAGGTCATCGAGGTCGCCACGGACAAGCGCGCCAAGCGCTACGACCCGAACGCGCACCGCCCGCACCAGCACCTGGTCTGCGGCCAGTGCGGCCAGATCCGCGACGTGCACCCGACGGGCAATCCGCTGACAACGCTCCCCGACTCGGAGCGCTTCGGCTTCACGATCTCGGACGTCGAGGTCACCTACCGCGGCGTCTGCCCGACCTGCGCCACGTAATCCGGCGCATCCGCCGAACGAAGAGGCCCGCACCTACAGGTGCGGGCCTTCTTTTACGGACGCGGGCCGTCTTTCGCGAGCCCACCCCGGGCGGTCCCGGAAACGCCTCAGGGCCGGAACCATTGGTTCCGGCCCTGAGACCTGAGTAGCGGGGACAGGATTTGAACCTGCGACCTCTGGGTTATGAGCCCAGCGAGCTACCGAGCTGCTCCACCCCGCGCTGTTGAAAACAACCTTACGGGACGGCTCCCACCAGCGCAAATCCGGTCCCGCGCCCGGCAGTGCGGCTTCCGGTCCGGGGCCGTGGCGCTCAGGCCGACAGCTCCTGGCGCAGCGCGTCGCGCAGCCGCCCCGCCCGCTCGGCCACCTCGGCCGGGCCGTGCTCGACCGCCCGGCCGGCCCACTTCTGGCCCTCGACCAGATCGCCGCGGCGCGCGCAGAGCAGCGCGAGCCGCAGCGCCGCCCGGCCGTGCCCGGCGTCGGCGGCCCGGGTCCACCACAGGGCCGCCTCCGGCTCACTGCCCTCGCGGGCGAGCAGCAGCCCGAGGTTGAACGCGCCGTTGCGCGAACCGGCCTCGGCGGCCTTGCGGTACCACCGGGCCGCCTCGACCACGTCGCCGCGGACGGCGGCGAGCATGCCGACGCGCACCTGCGCGCGCCGATGCCCGTGCTCGGCGGCCCGCTCGTACCACTCCTCGCACTCGCTCTTCGCGGTGACGGGCTCGCCCAGCTCGTGCCGGACCGGGGGCGGGCGGCGCACGTCGAGCAGCGAGGCCAGCCGGTACGCGGCCTCGGGGCTGCCCCCGCCCGCCGCGCACCGCAGGTGCCGCTCGGCGCTCGGCTCGTCGCCCTCGCGCAGGCGCGCGATCCCGGCCTGGAGCGCGGCTTCCGTGTGCCCTCCGGCGGCGGCCCGCTCGTACCAGCGCAGCGCCTGCTGGCGGGCCTCCTCGTCGTCCCGGCCCGCGTAGAGGATGCCGAGGTTGAAGGCGGCGTCGACGCTGCCCGCCTCCGCCGCCTTGGAGAACCAGGGCTCGGCGCCGACCGCGTCGCCGTTCTGCAGGAGCAGCACGGCGAGCGCGTTGGCCGCCTCGCGGTGGCCCGCGTAGGCGGCACGGCGGTACCAGCTCTCGGCCTGCGCGGTGCGCTTCTGCTCGGCGCAGAGCAGCCCCAGGTTGTACGCGCCGTTGTTGTCGCCCGCGTCCATGGCGGCCCGGTACCAGCGCTCGGCGGTCTGGGTCTCGCCGCGCTGGGCGTGCAGGGCGCCCAGCGCGTTCGCCGCGTTGCCGTCGCCGTCCTGCGCGGCACGCAGCCACCACACGGCGGCGCTCTCCTCGTCGCCCGCGTCGCGCAGCAGGAAGGCGAGGGCGCAGGCGGCGCGCGGCTCGCCGTCCTTGGCGGACGTCAGGTACCAGCGCCCGGCCTCCTTGAGGTCGCCGCGCTTCTCCAGGATCGCGCCGAGGTGGAGCGCGGCACGGCGGTGCCCGCGCGCGGCGGCCTGCCGGTACCACTGCTCGGCCTCCGCGGCCGGCTGCTTCTTCTCGTCCGTGACGAGGACGTCCTCGGGGCCCAGCCGGGCGGCCTGCCGGTCCAGGGCGCGGGCGAGCCGGTACGCGGCCTCGCGGTGCCCGCGCTGGGCGGCGACCCGCATCCACCGCTCGGCGCCGACGTCGCTGCGGTGCTCCAGGAGGTCGGCGAGGGCGTACGCGCCGAGCGTGTGCCCCTGCTCGGCGGACTGGCGCAGCCAGTACTCGGCGGCGGGCTCGTCGCCGCGCTCGCGGAAGTGGCGGCCGAGCGCGTGCGCGGCGGGCGCGGAACCGGCGACGGCGGCGACCCGCCACCAGCCCGCGGCCTCGTCCGCGTAGCCGCGCTGGTGGAGCAGGACGCCCAGGTTGTTCGCGGCGGCCCGGTCGCCCTCGCCGGTGGCGCCCCGCAGCAGGGGTTCGGCTCCGTCGAGATCACCGCGGCGCAGCAGCATGGCGCCGAGGACGCTCATCGCCTCGACGTCGCCGGCCTCCGCGGCCAGCCGCTGGCGTGCTTCTTCTCCTGCCTCGCCGGATTCGTCCCGGTCAGAAGGCTGCACAAACCGCCCTGTCTCCCACAGAGTTGCCTTGTCCCCCATAACGTCCATCGTCGCACCACCCGCAACCCGGGTACACCTGGTATACCGCAGCCATTGAGGTCACTTCAGCGTTTTGTCGACATGCCCACAGGGCGACAAGTGAAACACAAAAACCCGAACTCCCCCCGAGCGGAGCGCCGTTCGTACCGACCTGATACAGACTTCGCACATGCCAGTGGCTCGTGACACTCGGGGCCCCGACGCACCGAAGGCCCGGAAGCTGCTGCTTCCGAGCCTTCGATCATCAGTAGCGGGGACAGGATTTGAACCTGCGACCTCTGGGTTATGAGCCCAGCGAGCTACCGAGCTGCTCCACCCCGCGCCGTTGTGTTCAAACCGTACCACGGCGCGAGGGGAGCTCCCGGATCAGCCGCCGGCCCCGTCCTTGTCGGCGTTCTGGTCGCTGTCCTTGTCGGCGTTCTTGCCGGCGTTCTTGCCGTCGGCCTGGTCAGCGGCCTTGTCGCCGTTCTTGCCGGACCCCTGCCCGGCGTCCTTGTCGGCCTGGGTCTGCGCCTTGTCGGCCCGCTTCAGCGCGTCCTGGAGCTTCTCCTGCGCCTCGCCGTAGGCGGTCCAGTCGCTCTCCTTGAGCGCCTGCTGACCGTCCTCGAAGGCCTTCTCGGCGTCGGCCAGCGCGTCCTTGACGGTGGAGTTCGCCGGAGGCTCCGTCGTGTCCCCACCGGGCTTCTCCGGCTCCGCCGGTTGCGCCCCCTCCACTTCGAAGGCCTGGTTGAGCGCCTCCGACAAGGAGTCGGCGAACCCGGTCCGGTCGCCGTAGGAGACCGCGACCTTGCGCATCAGGGGATACTCCGCGTTGCGCCCCTGGGCGTAGATCGGCTCGACATACAGGAAGCCCTTGTCCAGGGGCACGGTCAGCAGATTGCCGTAGAGGACCGTCGAGTCGGCGCCCTTCATGTCCCGCACCCAGTTCGCCACCGGGTTCGAGGAGTTGAGCTTGTTCTGTACCTGCTCAGGTCCGTAGACCTTGTCCTCGGTGACTCTCAGGAGCCTTATGGTCCCGTAGTCCTTGCTCGTGGCGTCGGCGTCCACGGCCATGAAGGCCCGTAGGTTCGGCCGCCCGGACGGCGTGAACGTCGTCGTCAGGGAGAACTGCTGACTGGTCTGGCCCGGCATCTTCATGGACAGGTAGTACGGCGGGACCGCGCTGTTGTCCTTCTTGGTCGGGTCATTGGGGACCTGCCAGGCGTCGGACGCGTTGTAGAACTGGTCCGAGTTCGTCACGTGGTACAGGCTCAGCAGCTCGCGCTGGACCTTGAACATGTCCTGCGGATAGCGCAGGTGCTCCTTCAGGTCCGCCGGGATGGCGCTCTTCGCCTCCACGGTGCCGGGGAACGCCTTCTTCCAGGTCTTCAGGACCGGGTCGTTCTCGTCCCACGTGTAGAGCTTGACCTCGCCCGTGTACGCGTCGACGGTCGCCTTCACCGAGTTGCGGATGTAGTTGACCTGGTTCTGCTGGGCCACCACCGCGCGCTGGTTGTCCCCCTCGTTCAGGGAGTCGGCCGTGGTGTCACCGAGCGTCGTACGGGACGCGTACGGGTAGCCGTTCGACGTCGTGTACGCGTCGACGACCCACTTGATCTTGCCGCCGACGACCGTCGGGTAGGCGTCGCCGTCGATGGTCAGCCAGGGCGCGACGGCCTCGACGCGCTCCTTGGGCGTGCGGTTGTACAGGATCCGCGACCCGTCGCCGATGGCGCCGGAGTAGAGGATCTGCGGCTCGCTGAAGGCCACCGCGTACGCGGCGCGGTTGATCGGGTTCGAGAGGTTGACCCCGCTCTTGCCCGTGTAGCTCGTGGTCTTCTGCGTGCCGTCGTCCTGCTCGTAGTCCAGCTCCTTCTGCGGCCCGCCGACGATCGAGTACTGCGTCGTCTTCTCGCCGTAGTAGACCCGCTGGTTGTAGTCGCCCAGGTCACCCGTGGTCGGCAGGCCCGACTCGGTGAACTGGGGAGCGCCCTGGGCCGTCGACGTGCCCTTCGCGGTCACCGCGCCATAACCGTGCGTGTACACGAAGTGGTCGTTGATCCAGTTGCGCTTGTCCAGCTTGCCGAGGTTCAGCTCGCGCAGGCCGACGACCGTGTCCACGCCGTTGTAGCGGTCCACGTCCAGGGTCGTCGGGAACTGGTAGTACTTCCGCTGCTGTTCGAGCTGCTGGAAGGTGGGCGAGACGATGTTCGGGTCGTTCAGGCGGTAGCTCGCCGCGGAGTCGGAGTCCGTGCGCTGCTTCTTGGTGTCGTCCGAGCTCTTGCCGCTGTAGTCGACCGGGTTCGCCTTATCGATGCCGTACGCCTTGCGGGTCGCCTCGATGTTCTTCTCGATGTACGGGGCTTCCTTGGACTGCTCGTTCGGCTGCACCTGGAACTTCTGCACGATGGCCGGGTACAGGCCGCCGATCAGGATCGCCGAGAGCACCATCAGGCCGAAGCCGATGACCGGCAGCTGCCAGGTGCGGCGCCACAGCGTGGCGAAGAACAGCACCGCGCAGATGACGGCGATGCAGAACAGGATCGTCTTCGCCGGCAGATACGCGTTCGCGTCGACGTACCGCAGACCTGTCCAGTTGTTCGTCGCCTTGAAGTCGCTCGACTTCACGGTGAGCCCGTACCGGTCGAGCCAGTACGCGACGGCCTTCAGGGCAACGAAGACACCCAGCAGGACGGACAGGTGCCCGGTCGCGGCCGCCGTGGCGCGCGCGCCCGGGCTGGTGACGCGCAGCCCGCCGTACAGGTAGTGCGTCAGCGCGGCGGCGACCAGGCCGATGACGGTGGCCGCGAACCCGAAGCCGAGCAGGAAGCGGTACCAGGGCAGGTCGAACGCGTAGAAGGACACGTCCATGTGGAACTGCGGGTCCTTCTGGTGGAACGGCACGCCGTTCACGAACATCAGCCACGTACGCCACTGGCCGGCGGCCGAGGCACCCGCGATGAGCCCCACCAGGGCCGTGACACCGAGCAGCAGCCACTTCTTGAAGGGCGCGATGCCCATCCGGTAGCGGTCCAGGCTCTGCTGCTCCATCGACATGGCGCTGAGCGGCGGGCGCAGCCGGTGCGCCAGCCAGATGTTCACTCCGACGGCGAGCGCCATGAGCAGACCGAAGACGAAGAAGAGCCCGATCTTCGTCCACAGGGTCGTCGTGAAGACGGATGAGTAGTTGACCGATCGGTACCAGAGCCAGTCCGTCCAGAATCCGGCGAACATGACGAAGGCCATGCCGAGCACGGCCAGGACGCCCAGCGTCAGCAGCAACGTCCGGGCGCGCCGGGACGGGCGGCCCACTCTGATCCGCGGCCCCGTCGGGCCTCCGCCGCGGTCCGGCATCTGGAAAGCCAAGGTGCGCACCTCGAAATTGAGTAATCGGTGGATCGGCCGGGCCCCCGAGATCGCGGACCCATCACCTATGCAACTTACTCACGCTTTACTCAGTTCCCGGTTCGGGGGAGGAACGAGGCAGGATTGTGACCATGTCCAACACTCCCATGGCAGCGAGCCCCCTCACCCGGGCCGTACTCGAGATCGACGAGTACGCCTCCGGCCTCGGCTGGGACCAGCCCGCCCGCCTCTTCGCCCTCGTCGACACCGCCGCGCTGCGCGCCCAGGAACCCGCTCTCGCCTCTCAGCTCGGCCTGGAGGGCGAGCAGGAGAGCGCCGGTCTCACCCCGATCGAGCAGGAGGAGATCCCGGCGGGCAAGGCGCTCGACGAATTCCTCGGCACCATCGCCTGGCCCGACGCCGTCGCGGGCTGCGCCCTGACGGTGGAGCGGCTGATGCTGCCGCCGTCGGCGGAGGCGACCGTCCCCGAGGGGCTCAGCGACAAGAAGCTGGCGGCGTGGGTCGCCCAGCACCCGGACCGCCAGGAGGTCCGGATGACCGTCGCGGTGCTGCGGGACGGCTCGCGCGACTCGGCGCTGCGCCTGCGCGAGAAGGACTCCCCCACCGAGGTCCTCACCGGCTCGCAGCTCGTGCCCGGTCTCGCGGAGGCACTGACGGCGACCTTCGCCGAGTGAGTTCTTCCTCTCTACGTAGTGGGGGGGGGGGGGGGGGGGGGGCGGGGGCCCCGCCCCCCCCCCGCGGGCCCGGGGGGGGGGGGGCGGCGGGGGCCCACCCCCCGCGCGCGTCGGGGGCGGGGGCGGGGGGGTCCGCGGGCCGGCTTGGTTCGGGGTTTTTTTTTTTTTCTCTCCCCGGGGGGGGCCCCCCCCCCCCCCCCCCCCCCCCCCCACTACGTAGAGAGGTCATCGAGGCATGGGCCCGCGGCTCAGCCCTTCGACGTACAGGTGGGCAGGTCCGCGGTCTTGCCGCTGCGGATGTCCTTGAGGGCGTCCATCGCGTCGTCGATGGTGTCCACCTTGACGAGGGTGAGGCCGTCCGGGGTGTCCTTGGCCGCGGTCGCGCAGTTGTCCTTGGGCGTCAGGAAGTACTGGGCGCCCTTCTCGCGGGCGCCGACGGTCTTCATGCCGATGCCGCCGATGGGGCCGACCTTGCCGTCGTCGTCGATGGTGCCGGTGCCGGCCACGAACTTGCCGCCGGTCAGGTCGGTGGGCGTGAGCTTGTCGACGATGCCGAGGGAGAACATCAGGCCCGCGCTGGGGCCGCCCACGTCGGCGAGCTTGATGTCGATCTGGAACGGGAAGGTGTGGTCGGTCCCGGCCTGGATGCCGACGATGGCCCGGTCGTCGTCCGCCTTGTCCGTCGTGATGGTGACCTTCTCCGTCCGGGTCGCCTCCTTGCCCTCCTTCTCGGCGGCGGCGGCTTCCTTGACGGGCACGACCGTGAAGTCGACGTCCTCACCGGGCTTGTGCTCGGTGACGAGCTTGGCGACGTCGGCGGGCTTGGTGACCTCGGTGCCGTCGACGGCCTTGATGACGTCGCCGGCGTGCAGCCTGCCCTCGGCGGGGCTGTCCTTGACGACCGTGGAGACGATCACCCAGGACTTCACGGGGATGTTCAGCTCGTTCAGGGCCGCGACCTTGGCGCTCTCCTGGGACTGGCTGAACTCCTCGGCGTTCTCCTGGGAGGACTGCTCCTCCGTCTGGCCGTCCGGGTAGAGCGTGTCGTGCGGCACCACGATGCTGTCGTGGGCGAGCCACCCGTAGACGGCCGAGACCAGGTTCATGTTGAAGTCGGCGCTGGTGACGCGGACCGTCGTCATATTGAGGTGCCCGCTCGTGTCGTACGTCTTGTGGCCGGGGATCTGGATCACCGGCTCGCCGTCGTGGTCCCCGAGCGTGTTCACCGTCGGACCCGGCGACATCTCCGCGTAGGGCACTTTGATGAGCACCCCAGCGCAGAGCAGCGCGATCAGCATCAAGGTCGAGGCGAGCATCGTCGCGGTGCGGCGTGGCATGGAACGACAGTACGGGACGCGCCTGTCACCGCACCTGCGGGGCCGAACAGGGCGGCCCACAGAGGCTCGGAGGGCCTCCGCGCCCGCCCGGGCGGCCGTCCGTCACACTCCGGAGTTCGACCTCTCCATGACCTCGCGGAAGCGCGCGTAGCCGGTGAGCTCGTTCGCGTCGCCCGCCTTGTGCTGGCGCCGGCCGGCCCACGTGCTCCACAGCGCCGCGCCGATCCCCGCCATCACCGGGATCAGCAGCCACAACAGCGCCGCCATGCCGACCTCCCGCCCCCCTGTGCACTCGCAACTGACTGATCAACAGATTAACCATCCGCACAGTCAACGCTCGCCGCAGGGGTCGGGTTACGCAACCGGAGCCTCAGCAGGCGCCGACCCACTCCTCGGTGCCGTCGGAGAACTTCTGGTGCTTCCAGATGGGCACGTCGTGCTTCAGGTCGTCGATGAGCTTGCGGCACGCCTCGAAGGCCTCGCCGCGGTGCGGGCAGGACACGGCGACCACGACGGCCAGATCGCCCACCGACAGATCACCGATCCGGTGGACCGCCGCGAGAGCCCGCACCGGGTACGCGGCGACGACCTGCTCCGCGACACGCCGCATCTGCGCCTCGGCGGTCGGGTGACAGGAGTAGCCCAGCTGGTCGACGTCGGCCCCGCCGTCGTGATTGCGCACGGTCCCCACGAAGAGGGCCGTGCCGCCCGCGGCGTCGTCCCCGACGGCCCGGAAGACCTCGTCGAGGGAGAGCGGCGTCTCGCGCACGGCGAGCAGCTTGATCGGGTCCTGTGCCGCCTGCTCACCGGGGTGGTCGTACTGCTGGGTGGGTGCCATGGGCTCATCGTGCCGTACGCCGCCGACAACCGTGAATAGCGTTTTCGACCGGCACGCGCGCGTGGCGGCTGGAGCCTCCTACAGGCGTGCGCCCGCCGGTCGCCGGCGGGCAGCGCCCTTCCGGGCGCGTCGTCCCGCTCCACGCGCGCCTCTGTGGTCGTACCGCTCCGCGCGCGCCTCTGTAGTCGTCCCGCTCCGCGCGCCCCTGTAGACGTCAGATGCGCCGTCGCGCCTTGCGCACGCGGCGTACGACCGCCGCGGTGCCCAGGAGCGCCACGGTCGCGCCCGCGGCCCCGGCCGCCGTCGCGTCCTTGCGGCCGAGCCGCCGGCCGGCCACTGTGCGCCGTCCCGCGACCTCTTCGAGCAGTTCGGCGAGGACCTCCTCGTTCGTCCACCGGGGGCGCCAGCCCGCGTCGTGCAGCCGGCTCCCGCTGACGACCCAGGGGTACATCGTGTAGGCGAGGTCCCCGGCCGGGGAGGGCGTCAGGCCGATCCGGTGCAGCCGGGCCGCGGCGCCGAGCGCGACGGCGGAGGGAAGTTCCATGCGCCGGATCCCGCTGAGCTCCTCGACCTCCTCCTGCTCCAGCCAGCCGTCGCAGCCGACCGCGAGCTCCCCGTCGACCTTCTCCAGGACCGCGTACTCCAGCGCACTGCACAGGTCCTCCACGTGGCAGAACTGCCAGGCGGGCCGGGAACCCGCCACCACAAGGAGGCGCGGCGACTCGAAGTACCGGGTCAGAGCGGTGTCCGTGCCGCCCACGAGCACCGCGGGACGCACCACGGTGACGTTGAGGCCGGGGTGGGCGCGCGGGGCGCGGCGCGCGAGCCGCTCGATCTCCAGCAGGTCGCCGACGCCCGTGGCCTCCGCCGTGGCACGCAGTTCCGCGTCCTCGGAGAGCGGCAGCTCGTTGTCGTCGAGCGCTCCGTAGACCATCGCCGAGGTGCAGAGCACGACGCGGTGCACACCGGCGGCGGCCGCGGCGGTCAGCACGGTCTGCGTGCCGCGCACGTTGTAGGCGGTGCGGGCCGCGGCGTCGGACTCCAGATCGAGATCGAGCGCCAGGTGGACGACGACGTCGGCACCGCGCAGCTTCTCGGCGATGGCCGGATCCCGCACGTCCAGGATGTGCCAGACCGCGTCGGCGCACTCGCCCCGCCGCTCGTCGATGGCGAGCACCTGCTTGATCTCCTCCGAGGCGGCGAGCCGCTCGGTGAGCAGGGCTCCGGTGCCGGAGGCTGCACCGGTGACCGCGACGACGGGGCCGCGGCCCGGCGGACGGGCCGAGGGGTTTCGCGCTGCGCGAACCTGCGGATCTGGGGAACTCACCGGGCGTCTCCAGCGGTTGTCTTCAGTACGGGCGCTTATGACGCGTACGTACCAGGAGGCATCCATCCTGCCGCAGGCCATGAGTTGGCGAAGCACCGAGGCCCGATCCCGTCACGGTGTCTACGCTGGGTGTGTGTAGTCGGGCAGTCGCCGCCGGGAGAGAAACCGGTGGCCTTACCAGCCGAGGAATCCCGTGAGTGACACCCCATTTGGTTTCGGCCTTCCCCCGGAGGAGCCGGACGACGGCGACGAGGGCAAGAAGAAGGACCAGCAGGGCGGTGGCGGTCAGGGACCTGCCAACCCCCTCGGATTCGGTTTCCCGGGCCTGCCGGGCGCCGGCGGACCGGGCGGCGCGGGCGGGGACAACCCGTTCGCGGCGATGTTCGGCTCGATGAATCCGAACGATCTGGGGGCGGCGTTCCAGCAGCTCGGCCAGATGCTCTCGTACGAGGGCGGCCCGGTGAACTGGGACATGGCGAAGGACATCGCCCGTCAGACCGTCTCCCAGGGCACGCAGGACGGCGTGAAGGACGCGAGCGTCAGCGCGGCCGACCGCACCGCCGTCCAGGAGGCCGTGCGCCTGGCCGACCTGTGGCTGGACGACGCGACGTCGCTGCCTTCGGGTGCCGGTTCCGCGGTGGCGTGGAGCCGCGCCGAGTGGGTCGAGGCGACCCTCCCGGTCTGGAAGGAGCTCGTCGACCCGGTCGCCGAGCGCGTCGGCCTGGCCATGGGCGATGTGCTGCCCGAGGAGATGCAGGCCATGGCGGGCCCGCTCATCGGCATGATGCGCTCCATGGGTGGCGCCATGTTCGGGTCGCAGATCGGGCAGGCCCTCGGCGTGCTCGCGGGCGAGGTCGTCGGCTCCACGGACATCGGCCTGCCGCTGGCCCCGGCCGGCAAGGCGGCGCTGCTGCCGCTGAACATCGAGGCCTTCGGCAAGGACCTCGGCATCCCCGAGGACGAGGTCCGCCTCTACCTGGCGCTGCGCGAGGCCGCCCACCAGCGGCTCTTCTCGCACGTGCCGTGGCTGCGCTCGCACCTGTTCGGCGCGGTCGACGGGTACGCGCGCGGGATCAAGGTCGACACCTCGAAGCTGGAGGACGTGGTCGGCCAGTTCGACCCGCAGAACCCGGAGCAGCTCCAGGAGGCGCTCCAGCAGGGCATGTTCCAGCCGGAGGACACGCCCGAGCAGAAGGCCGCCCTGGCGCGCCTGGAGACGGCTCTCGCGCTCGTCGAGGGCTGGGTCGACGCGGTGGTCCACGCCGCCGCGAAGCCGCGGCTGTCGTCCGCCGACGCGCTGCGCGAGACGCTGCGCCGCCGCCGGGCCTCCGGCGGCCCCGCGGAGCAGACGTTCGCGACGCTGATCGGCCTGGAGCTGCGTCCGCGCCGGCTGCGGGACGCCTCGCGCCTGTGGGCCTCGCTCACGGACGCGCGCGGGGTGGACGGCCGGGACGGTCTGTGGGAGCACCCGGACATGCTGCCGACCGCCTCCGACCTGGACGACCCGGACGGCTTCGTCCACCGGGAGCACCTGGACTTCTCGGAGCTGGACGCGATGCTCGGCGAGGCGGCCGGCGGCAAGCCGTCCCTGTCCAAGAAGGACACGGACGGCGGCCCGGACACGGACGGCGCCGGCCGTTCGGGCGACACCGGCGCGCCCGGCGGCACGAGCGACTCGGCCGGCCCGGCCGACGGGACCGACACGCCCGGCAAGAGCGACGAGGGCGATGGGGGCGTCGGCGACAAGTGACTCTGTACGACGACGCGGTCCTCGTGCTCAAGAGCTACGAGGACCAGCCGGAGCTGCGCCAGGGCTACCTGGACCACCTCGCGGCCCACGGTGACGCCGCCCTGTGGAAGCCCTGCACCGCGGGTCACCTGACGGCGAGCGCCCTGGTGATCGACCCGGAGCGCGGGCGCGTCCTGCTCACACTCCACAAGAAGCTGCGGATGTGGCTCCAGATGGGCGGTCACTGCGAGCCGGGCGACCCGACCCTGGCCGCCGCCGCGCTGCGGGAGGCGACCGAGGAGTCCGGCATCTCCGGGCTCACGCTCCTGGGCGGCGGCCCGGTCCGGCTCGACCGGCACGCCATCCCGGGTCCGTGCACGGAGCACCTGGACACCCAGTACGCGGCGCTCGCGCCCGCGGGCGCCACGGAGGCGATCAGCGACGAGTCGCTGGACCTGCGCTGGTTCCGCTACGACGAGGTCGCGGAGGTGGCCGACACGTCGGTGGTGCGGCTGATGGAGGCGGCGCGGAGCCGTCTGTAGGACGTCTTGGGGCTGAGGACGTCTTTGAGGCTGTAGGGCGTCGACCGTGGGTGGTCGGCGGACGAGTGAGGGGCGGGCACCTGGGTGCCCGCCCCTCACCTTCGTCCACGTGAGCGTCAGCTCCAGGCGTTGCCCTGGTTCTGACCGTGTGCCCCCTGCTGGCCCATTCCGTACTGGGCCGCGATCCCCTGCCCCACCACCGCGTTCTGCGGCGGCAGTAGCTCGCTGGGCTGGACGAGCGCGTAGCCGTGCCCCATGAAGCTCAGCTCCCAGCCCTCGCCCGTGTTGCCGCGGCGGCGCCAGACGCCCGACGAGTGGGTCTGCGCCTGCATCTGCACCCGCAGCCCGGTCGACCAGGCGACGACGGCGTCCGCGTCGGCGTTGACGTAACGGTCCGGTGTGACCTGGAGCATCAGCGGCTGGCCCGACGTCATCAGCGCGACCTTGCCGCGCCCGGTGATGTTGAGCTGGTACTTGCCGGAGCCGGAGATACCGAACTGGCTGTCCACCGCGATGACCTCGTGGTGCAGTGCCGAGTCCATCGCCAGCACATAGCTGCTGTCGACGGTCAGCCCGTCCTGCTCGACGTCCACGACGTGGATGTACTGGGCGAGGTTGGCGAGGTAGACGGTGCCCTGCCCGTGGCACCGCATCAGGTCGAGGCCCTCGCCGGTGTACGCGCGCGAACGGCGCTGGCCGGCCGTCTGGATCTCGCCGTCGAACTCCATCAGCCCCTGGTAGGCGACCATCGAGCCCTTACGGGCGAGGATGTCGTCGTGGCCTTCCAGGGAGACCCGCAGCATCTGAGGGTTCTGCACCGTGTAGCGCTCCTGGGTCTGCTGCTCGGTGTACGCGAAAAGCGGGCTCTGCATGGTGGTCGCTCCCCCTCAGCCCCGTGCTCGGAGACGGTCGGTGCTGTCTTCACTGGGCTGTACGACGACGATGCCCTCCCCGGAGAAGCCCATCTGGTAGGCCTCGCCGCTGCCGCGCCCGATCAGGGAACCGGCCTTGAAGCTGCGCTTGCCCTTCACCTTCAGGTTCGGTGACCAGGCGATGAGCGCGTCCGGGTCCACGTAGGTCTCGTCCTCGCCCCGGCCGCAGTCGACGACGATGGGGGTGCCGCGCGAGGTGAGGGCGACGTGCCCCTGCCCGCTGACCTTGATGTTCCACAGGCCCTGTCCGGCGAACTTGGCGAGGCCCTTCACCCGCTCGACGCCCCACTGGAGGTGGGCGTCGAAGGCGAGCAGGTTCGTGCCGTTGACGGAGATCGAGTCGCCGCCGAGATTGATGACGACGACGTCGGCACCGTAGTCGGCGAGGTAGAGCAGACCGTCCCCGGAGCACTTCATGAGGGGTGCGCCTTCGCCGGTGATCCAGTCGCGGGCGATCTGGCGTACGGCGGGCGGGTTGGGCTCGTACTGGACGAAGCCTTCGTAGGCGACCATCGAGCCCACGCGCGCGTAGAGGTCGTTGCCGGTCTGCATGGCGACCTTCAGCATGTTGCTGCCGTGGTTCTCCATGCGGGCGGCTACGGGTGTCGGGGCGAAGCCCGCGAGCGGCTGGTTCATGACGGGCTCCCTCAGACCTCGTACGGCTGGACGATGATGAAGTTGCCGGGTGCGCCCCGGAACTGGAGGTTCACGCTCTCCCCGCTGTGTCCGGGGTAGGCGTTGCGCCGCATCCGGACCTGGCTGGAGATGATCGCCTGCGCCGCCGCCGACCAGGCCACGACCGCGTTGCAGTCGGCGAAGGTCGTCGGGGTCACCGGCAGCACGACGGGCGTGCCGTGCGTCTTCACGACGACGGTCCCGGTGCCCTGGAACTGCATGACGAACAGGGCGCCACCGGGGATGCCGTGCCCCTCGATGCGGCGCACCTCGTGCTGGAGGCTCTCGTCGAAGGCGAGGACGTTCTCCGCGGAGACGCAGATCGCGTCTCCCTGGAGCTCGATGGGGTGCAGGTAGGTGGCCTCCTCCGCGAGGAAGACCTGACCGCGGCCCGTGCAGCGCATGAGCTGCATCTCCTGGCCGGTGGCGTTGCCGACGACCCGGCCGGCGAAACCCGCGCCCTTGTAGTTGAACTCGACCTTGCCCTGGTAGAGCACCATGCTGCCCTGTCGCGCGAGCACGGGCTGGTCGCCGCCCGCGCCGAGGTCGACCCGGATCAGCTTCTTGTTCTGCAGCGTCCAGCGCTGGCCGGTGGGGGCCTCGCGGTACTTCTCCAGCGCGGCGGCCACACCCGGCGGCCCGGCCTGCTGCGGGGCGCCCTGCGGCGCGCCGTAGGGGGACGGAGCGGCCGGCGGCTGGGCGTAGCCGGGGGGCGCGGTCGGCGCCGGGGACTGCTGGCCGTAACCGGGCTGCGGGCTGTACCCGGGCGGCAGGCTTCCTGCGCCCTGCGCGGGAACCTGCCCGTACTGGGGCGGCTGCTGCCCGTACGGCGCGGGGGCCGGAGGCGGGGGCACCGAGCCCGGAGGGGGCGACATCGGCGCGACGATGGTCGGCGCCGCGTGGACGGAGGGCGTGGCCGGGGCGGGCGCCGGGGGCGGCGTGGCCGTCTGCGGCTGCGTCGGGGCGGCCGGCGGCGCGAAGTGCTGCGGGGCGGCCGGGGTGGGCGCGGCGGGCGCCGGGGCGGGCGCGGCGGGAGCCGCGAAGGCGGGCGGGGCCGTGGCCTGGGCGGGCGGGGCGAACCCGGGAGCCGCGCCGGACTGCGGCTGCGCGGGCTCCTCTTCCGCGACCTCGCCGCCGAAGTTCTTCAGCAGCGCGTCCAGGCCGCCGTCGAACCCCTGTCCGACGGCCGCGAAGCGCCAGACGTCCTTCAGGTAGAAGTCCCCCAGCATCACCGCACGCTCGGTGGAGAACTCACCGCCGTGGAAGGAGTACCGCGCCACTTCCTCGCCGCCGGCGACGATGCGGATGTACCCGGGTGCCACCTGGGACAGCTGGCCCGGGCCGTCGAGCGTCGCCGTGAACGACAGCTTCTGGATGTGCGCGGGGATCTTCTCGAGCGTGACGCGGAAGGACTCCGCGTCACCGGCCTGGGCGCCGAGCAGCTGGACGGATTCCTCGGGCGTCTTCGGCTGGTTGAAGAAGACGAAGTACCGGTCGTCGGAGAGCCGTTCGTCCGCGTCGAGCCCGAAGCAACTGATGTCGAAGGTCAGTCCGGGGCCGGTGATCTGCACGCCGACGTACAGGTCCGTGCCCGCGGTGAGGTCGCTGATCTTGGCCTTGTGGCCGCGTTGGAATTCCCTGGCCATGCGTAACGACCGTCCCCCATCCGGATGTGATTGCGTCGCGTCAGGCTAACCGCAAACACCGGGGCCGGAAGAAGTCGGTACAGCCCTGGTACAGAACGGGGCCGCTCGGTCCCTCACTCGCCGCGCGCGGGCGGCGAGTGCGGTAGCCGGTCCGCCGCCACCACCCCTTCGAGGTACCCGCGCGCCCGCTCGGTGCGGGGGTAGGCCTCCAGAAGCCGCCAGAAACGCGGGCCGTGGCCCGGGACCAGCAGGTGGGCGAGCTCATGGACGAGCACGTAGTCGACGACGTACTCGGGCATTCCTTGCAGGCGGTGCGACAGCCGGATGCTGCCCTCCGCGGGGGTGCAGGAGCCCCACCGGGTGTTCTGGTTGGTGACCCAGCGCACCGAGTCGGGTCTTGCCTTGCCGTCGAGGTACAGCTCCGACAGCCGCGCGGCCCGCTCGACCAGCTCCGCGTCGCCGAGGACCCGCTTGCTCTCCTGCGCCGCGAGCTTGTCGAGCATGACCGTGACCCAGCGCCGCTCCTCGGCCTCCGACATGCGGGCCGGGATGAGGACCACGGTGCGATCGCCCTCGCGGTACGCGGAGACCGTCCTGCGGCGACGAGCGCTCCTGCGGACCTCGACCGCGCTCACTCCTGGGCCGCCGGAGGGCGGGCTGCTCATGCTGCGCAGCGGTTTCGTGGCACGGTGCGGAGGGTCGGCGGGCACGCCCCGACGTTACCGGTAGAGCAGGGTGGAAGTCCCGCCTCCCGGACGGTTCGGTGTGCTCCCGCGCACCCGACCGTTTGACTTGTACGACTATCACCCCCTGCCTGTGGACAACGCGCGTCACGCAGCCGGCGGACCGGGCAGGCTGGCCATCGATCGACGCGGACAAGCGACAGCGACGACACACATGGCGGCACGGGGGAAGCAATGCATCCGATCCTGAAGCCCGCGCTGCGGCGCGGCTGGCACGACCTGAACACGGTGCAGTTCGGACTGACACCCGCGCACGCCGTGGTGCTCGGCCCGGTCGACACGGCCACCGGCAGTTTCCTGACGCTGCTCGACGGGACTCGCGGGGTGCCACTGCTCCGGGAGGAGGCGCAGCGCATGGGCCTGCGCGACGGGCACGTGGACGCCCTGCTCGAGCGGCTCAGCGGGGCGGGACTGCTCGACGACGCCACCGGCGGCGGCCCGGCCGCGGAAGCCCTGCGTAAACAGACGCAGGTGATGGACCGGCTGCGCCCCGACCACGCCGCGCTGACGGTCACCACGTCCGAACCGGCCGAGGCCGCCCGGAAGCTGGCGGCCCGGCACGACATGCGGGTCCAGGTCAGAGGCGCGGGACGGGTCGGGGCGGTGGTCGCCGCGGTGCTCGCCGCGGCGGGCGTGGGCCATGTCGACGTCCGGGACGGTGGCCGCGTCGAGCCGTGGGACGTCGCCCCGGGCGGCCAGCCGGTGGAGGCGGTGGGCGAGCGCCGCGACGTGTCGGCGCGCCAGGTGGTGCGTGCCGTCGCCCCGGCCCGGGCGCCCCGGCCGGACCGGCGCAGGGCGCCGGCCCGACCGGCCGAACGGGAGGAGGCGGAGGCCGCGCTCACCCTCGTGGTGCTCGCCCCGCGCGACGGGCTCGCGGTCCACGCCCCCGACCCGTCGGCCGCCGAGGACCTGATCGCTGCGGGGATCCCCCACCTGTACGCGGGTGTGACCGAGGCGACCGGCATTGTGGGTCCCCTGGTCCTGCCCGGCGGCACCGGTTGCGCGCACTGCCTGCTCCTCGGACGCACCGACCGCAGTCCGGCGTGGCCGCGGCTGCTGGCGCAGTGGCGCTCGGGCCATGCCGCCCGCCAGGTCCAGGCCTGTGATCTCGGCCTCGCCACCGCCGTGGCGGGCCTGACCGCGGCCCACGCACTGACCTTCCTGGACGGGGAGCTGCCGTCGTCCACCGGGGCCCGGTGGGAGGCGTCGGCACCCGGCCTCGACTGGCACGCCCGGCCGGTGTGGCCGCATCCGGAGTGCCCGTGCGGTGCGGGTGAGGGAGGTAACGGGAAGGAGGCCCCCGTTCAGGGAGGGCCGCACGACACAATGGTGGAGTAAGCAACGGCTAGGGCGTCATGACGCCAGGGCATGCGCGGCACGGCTGTCCGGCACTTGGAGGGGTGTATGTCTGATCTTCCCCGGAAGGCGGTTACCCGTACCGCCAAGCTGGCCGCACTACCGATCGGCTTCGCCGGCCGCGCGACCTGGGGCCTCGGCAAGCGCATCGGCGGTAAGTCCGCGGAGATCGTCGGGCGCGAACTGCAGCAGCGCACGGCCGATCAGCTGTTCAAGGTCCTCGGCGAGCTGAAGGGCGGGGCGATGAAGTTCGGACAGGCCATGTCCGTCTTCGAGTCCGCGCTGCCGGAGGAGGTCGCCGGCCCGTACCGGGCGGCCCTGACGAAGCTCCAGGAAGCCGCGCCACCGATGCCCACCCGCACCGTGCACGCGGTGCTGGAGGAGCGGCTCGGGGCGGGGTGGCAGGAGCTGTTCCTGGAGTTCGAGGACAAGCCGTCGGCCGCCGCGTCGATAGGCCAGGTGCACCACGCCGTGTGGCACGACGGGCGCGAGGTCGCGGTGAAGGTGCAGTACCCGGGCGCGGGCGAGGCCCTGCTCTCGGACCTCGGCCAGCTCAGCCGCTTCGCCCGCCTGCTGGGTCCGCTGGTCCCCGGCATGGACATCAAGCCGCTGATCACCGAGATGCGGGACCGGGTGACCGAGGAGCTGGACTACGGCCTGGAGGCGGCGGCTCAGCGCGCGCACGCCGAGGAGTTCCGCGACGACCCCGACGTCGTCGTCCCCGACGTGGTGCACCAGTGCGACCAGGTCCTGGTGACCGAGTGGATCGAGGGGACGCCCCTCTCCGAGATCATCAGCGACGGGAGCCAGGAACAGCGGGACCGCGCCGGGCAGTTGCTGGCCCGCTTCCTGTTCTCGGGCCCGGCGCGCACCGGTCTGCTCCACGCGGACCCGCACCCGGGCAACTTCCGGCTGCTGCCGGACGGTGCGGCCGGATGGCGCCTCGGCGTCCTGGACTTCGGCACCGTGGACCGGCTTCCCGGCGGCCTCCCCGCGCCGATCGGCACGTCGCTGCGGATGACCCTCGACGGCGACGCGTCCGGTGTCTACGAGCTGCTGCGCGCAGAAGGCTTCGTCAAGGAGTCGATCGCACTCGAACCGGACGACGTGCTCGACTATCTGCTCCCCATCATCGAGCCGGCCCGGGTCGACGCGTTCACGTTCACCCGGTCCTGGATGCGCGGTCAGGCGGCGCGCATCGCCGACATCCGCTCCCCTGCCCACCAGTTGGGCAAGCAACTGAACCTGCCGCCCGCGTACTTGCTGATCCACCGGGTGACGCTCAGCACGATCGGGGTGCTGTGCCAGCTCGGCGCGACGGTGCGGTTGCGGGACGAACTGGAGGCGTGGATGCCCGGGTTCACGGTCGAGCCGGACGCGACCGGCCAGGAGACGAGCGCCGAGGCGTGAGCGCCGCCGGCCGAGGCGCCGGTCCGGTCGCGGTGCGGCTCACCACCACTCGGAGTCGAGCCGGCCTTCGATCGCCCTGATGTGCTCCCGGGCGCACGCCGCACAGAAGTACCGCCGCACACCGGCTTCGACCGAGCAGGTCCAGGTCAGGGGCGGTCCCTGGGCAGTCGTGCCGCACCGGGCGCACACGACGTCCGCGGGATCGGGCTGCTGCGCGGAGTCCCCGCAAGGAACAGACGTCACGTCGCGACGATAACCCCATGGGCCGATGATCGTCCGGCTCAACGCACCGCGGGGGCCGACCCCTTCCGGGCCGGCCCCCGCGGGACCACCGCGCTGCATGGCGGTGCGGATCGGTTGTGACCGATCACTCGTTACTGCATGACGGCCATGGCCAGGGCGCGCCGGGCGCGCAGCGACGCGCGCTCGGCACGACGCTGCATCCGGCGGGCGACCACCAGGCGCAGCGCCTGGCGTTCGGCGTGGGCGTCCCGCAGCTGTTCGTGCATATGCGCACGAGCCAGGGCTTCTGGGATGAGTTGCATCTGACGGGTCCTGTTCTGACGCGAGTCGTGTGCGTCGGACGGGGGGAAGTCTGGGATCGCCGAGCCGGCGGGCTCGCTCGTGGACGGCTTCATCGGGGCCTGCTTCTTGGGGTCGTGCGTCAGGGGGCGGTCGATCGTTCCTCGGGTGTTCATGCGGCGACCGGGTTCTTGCGCGGGCGGCCACGCGGCCGCTTCCGGGCGACCACGACGCCCTGGACGAACAGCTCGCCACCCCAGACGCCCCAGGGCTCACGCCGCTCCTTGGCGCCGGCGAGGCAGGCCTCCATCAGCGGGCAGGTACGGCAGAGGGACTTGGCGTACTCGACGTCCGCCGGCGACTCCGCGAAGAAGACCTCCGGGTCGTAGGCACGGCAGGGGACGGGCACGCCGAGGTTCTCGATGGCGTCGTCGAGCGCGGTGAGCGCAGTCAGCGGGTTCAAGGTGGTGTCCTCCGTGGGCACGGGCGGGGGAAGAGGGTCCGAAGGCGGTACGGACGGAGCGTGCGCTTCGAGTTGCACGGTGTTTTCTTCCTCGTCTTGTCATTCCGGCCGGTGGGCCGAGTGGCGGTGGTGCCGGGTTCTTCAGTTGTCCCGAGGCCCCTAGGTTCCGGTTCCTCGGAAGATCGCTGGATCTTCCGGGAAAACAGAAGGGCCGCGGATCCCGGGTGGGGTTCCGCGGCCCTGAAGGCGCCTGTCTGATCGTCGATCAGACTGGATCACTCCAGGGTTCGAGCCCACGGAAGGCCCACATCGTGTGGTGCTGCGTCGTCTGCTTCCGGAATCCGGCACCGGCCGCGGCTGCGGCATAGGCCTGAGCCTGTGCCGTCGCTACTGCTTCCGGTGCCTTCGTCGGTCGCTCATTGCCCTCGCGAATGGGAAGACCCGCGAGAGACAGACCGGACTCCGGACGCATGGCGCTGACGCCAGACAGACCGGTGCCCACGTTCGAGAAGCCGAGCAGGCAGGAAGCGACGACCGAGAGATCGGTCATTTTCACGGTGCTGATGGAGCTGGTGTTGATGCTGATCACGGGAATCGCCTCCTCTCGGCGTCTTGGGGACCGGCGCGAACCGGTCCAACGGCTTGTCAGTACAGCACGGAACCAGGGCCTTCGAGAAGGCCGCTGCTTTCGTGCTTAAGAACCTATGGGGATTGCTGGGGCATGCGCAAACTATTTTTTCGACGAGTTCGCATCAGTCGCCCCCGTCGGCGTCCTCACCCTCTCCGCCCAGCACCTGACCTGCACAAAGAGCCAGCACATCGGATCCGTGAGCCCGAAACTTCCGCACACCGACGCCCGGGACGCGGGACAGCTCGCCCTCGTCCTCCGGCGCGCTCTCGGCGATGGCGATCAAGGTCTTGTCGGTGAAGACGCAGAACGCCGGCTGGCCCAGGGCGGCGGCCGTGCGGGCACGCCACTCGACGAGCCGCTCGTACAGCCCCTCGTCCATGTCCGAAGGACAGTCCTCGCAGCGCATCAGCTTCATCTCCGCCGCGTCGAGCGTGCGCCCGCACACCCGGCAGCGCGCCACCTTCCTGGCGCCCCTGCGGCGCCCCGCGCTCAGCGGCTCCCCGGCCGCCGCCCGCACCCCGTGCTCGACGCCACCGCCGCCCCCGCCCGCGCTCCGTCCCGCCGAACCGGTGGAACCCGGCCGCAGCCCGTCCAGGAAGCGGCTCGGTCTGCGGTTCGGCCGCCCGCCGGGCGAACGCGACAGCGCCCAGGACAGGCCCAGGTGAGAGCGGGCCCGGGTCACACCGACGTACAGCAGCCGGCGCTCCTCCTCGATCTGCTCATCGGTCTTGGCGTACGTGATCGGCATCATGCCCTCGGCGAGGCCGACCAGGAACACCACGTCCCATTCGAGGCCCTTCGCCGCGTGCAGCGACGCCAGCGTGACGCCCTCCACGGTCGGGGCGTGCTGCGCCTTCGCCCGCTCGTCCAGCTCCGTCACGAAGTCGGCCAGGGTGGCGGCGGGCTGGGCGCGCGCACAGTCCTCGGCCAGCCGCAGGAGAGCCGCGAGGGACTCCCAGCGGTCCCGGACCGCCCCCGACCCTGCGGGCGGCTCGGTCGTCCAGCCCTCGCCGGAGAGGACCGCCCGCACCTGGGAGGGCAGATCTCCGGCGGCGTCCAGCTCCGCGTCGTTGCCCCCGAAGCGGGCCGCCGCCCGCAGCGCCCGGCTGGCCCGGCGCACCTCCTCACGCTCGAAGAACCGCTCCGCCCCGCGCAACAGGTAGGGGACCCCGGCGTCGGCGAGCGCCTGTTCGTAGGTCCCCGACTGGCTGTTGGTCCGGAACAGGATGGCAATCTCGCCCGCGGAGACGCCGGAGGCGATCAGCTCCTGGATGCGCCGCGCCGCCCCTTCGGCCTCGGCGGGCTCGTCCGCGTACTCGGCGAAGACCGGCTCGGGCCCCCTGTCGCGCTGCGAGATCAGCTCCAGGCGATGCTCGGCGGCCCGGCCCCTGGCTCTGGCGAGGACCCCGTTGGCCAGGTGCACGACCTGGGGCGAGGAGCGGTAGTCGCGGACCAGCTTGACGACCGTGGCGCCGGGGTGGCGGGTGCGGAAGTTCAGCAGGTGGTCGGGGGTGGCGCCGGTGAAGGAGTAGATCGTCTGGCTGGCGTCGCCGACGACGCACAGGCTGTCCCGGTCACCGAGCCAGAGGTCCAGCAGGCGCTGCTGGAGGGGGCTGACGTCCTGGTACTCGTCGACGACGAAGTGCTGGTACTGGGCGCGGATCTGGTCGGCGATGTCGTGCCGGTCCTGGAGGATGCCGACGGTCAGCAGCAGCACGTCCTCGAAGTCGATGACCGAACGGTCCCGCTTCAGCGCCTCGTACCCGGCATAGATCTGGGCGATCTCCGCCGGGTGCCGGACGGTCTCCCGGCCGGTCTTGTGCGCCGCGGCCACGTAGTCCGAGGGGACGGTCTGGGTGACCTTGGACCACTCGATCTCCGCGGTCACATCGCGCAGCTCCCCGCGGTCCAGGCGCACCCGGCAGGCCGCCGCGGCGTCGGAGACGAGCTGGATCTTGCGGTCGACGAGCCGGGGCAGCTCCCCGCCGACGGCCCGGGGCCAGAAGAACTGGAGCTGGCGCAGGGCCGCCGAGTGGAACGTGCGGGCCTGCACCCCGCCCGCGCCGAGCTGCCGGAGCCGGCCGCGCATCTCGCCCGCGGCGCGGTTGGTGAACGTGACGGCGAGCACACTGGCCGGCTGGAGGATCCCGGCGCGGACGCCGAAGGCGATGCGGTGGGTGAGCGCCCGGGTCTTGCCGGTGCCCGCCCCCGCGAGCACACACACCGGCCCGTGCAGGGCCGTCGCCACGGCGCGCTGCTCGGGGTCGAGCCCGTCGAGCACCGCGTCGGCCGTTTCCGGGACCTGTGGGAACAGGGTGGAGTGCGTTGCTGCTGTCACCCCGCCATGCTGCCAGGTCGGCGGGGACGGATGCGTCGCGTTGTCCACAGGCAGCCGGTCCTAGTCGTACTAATGCGGGCGGCGAGTGGGAATGGCCGCCGCCTCGCATACGTTCGACACATTGCGTCGCCATGACGCACCCAAGCCACGAAGGAGCGCGAGGAACATGCCGGGCACTGTGACGATGTACAGCACCACTTGGTGCGGCTACTGCCAGCGACTGAAGAAGCAGATGGCGCGCGAAGGCATCGAGTACACCGAGATCAACATCGAGCAGGACCCGGCCTCGGCGGCGTTCGTCGAGAAGGCGAACGGTGGGAACCAGACGGTCCCGACCGTTCTCTTCGATGACGGCTCGACCCTCACCAACCCCTCGCTTGCCCAGGTCAAGCAGAAGATCGGCCTCTGAGCCCGGCGCTCAGAGCGCGTCGCTCGGCTTCGGCAGGGGCTTGCCGTACCACAGTTCGATCAAGCGGGCCGCGATCGAGATCCCGTAGGGAGGCATGACCTCTCCGGTCTCGAAGGCGGCCCGCAGGTCGTCCCGGGAGAACCAGCGCGCCTCGTGGATCTCGTCGCCGTCGACGTTGATCTCCGTGGACGTCGCGTGGGCCATGAAGCCCAGCATCAGGCTGGAGGGGAACGGCCAGGGCTGGCTGGCGACGTACTCGACGTCGCCGACCAGCACGCCCGCCTCCTCGAAGACCTCGCGGCGCACGGACTGCTCGATGGACTCGCCGGGTTCCACGAAGCCGGCCAGCGTCGAGAAGCGGCCTTCCGGCCAGTGGACCTGGCGGCCGAGGAGGATGCGGTCCTGCTCGTCCATGACTGCCATGATCACGGCCGGGTCGGTGCGCGGGTAGTGCTCCGCCCCGCAGGCCTGGCAGCGGCGGATGTGGCCCGCGGCGGCGATGACGGTGCGCTCGCCGCAGCGCGAGCAGAAGCGGTGCAGTCGCTGCCAGTTCTCCAGGGCGACGGCGTGCACCATGAGGCCCGCCTCCCGCTGCGACAGGAGCAGGCCCGCCTCGCGCAAGCCCGCGGGCCGCGCGGACTGGTCCATGCGGCCGGGGAGCGTGTCCTTCTGGAGCGCGAAGTAGCTGACGCCGTCCTCGTCGGTGCCCAGGAAGTAGCGGTGCGCCTCGGTGAGAGGCGCTTCGAAGGACGGGGTCATGACCAGTTCCGTAGCGCCGTCCGCCGTCTCGTCGATGAGCACCTGGCCGCCGGAGACCACGAAGACGCGGGTCGTGGGGTGGCTCCACGCGGCGGCGAGCCACGCCTCGTCGAGGCGGTGGTGTGCGGCGCGGTCGATGCCGCTCGGGGCGGCCAGTGCGAGCGGTCGGTTCGCTGCGAGATCGGTGCGGTCGGTCCAGGTGGTCACAGGTGCTTCCAACTCCCCCGGTGGTAAGGGTGCTTAGGCGGGCGGTTCAGCAGACGTGCGGCGGGTGGGGGTGGCTCGTTCAGGGGGCATCCGTCCAGCTCTCCGCGAGATCGCCCCACAAGTAGGCGGTGGTTTCCACGCCCTTCATGAGCAGATCGAGTTCGACCTTCTCGTTCGGGGCGTGCCAGCCGTCGGAGGGGACGGAGATGCCCAGGAAGAGCACAGGCGCTTCGAGGACGTCCTGTAGGTCGGCCGCCGGTCCCGAGCCGCCTTCGCGCGTGAAACGGATCTTCTGCTCGAACGCGCGGCCCATGGCGCGGACGACGGACTGCAGAGCGGGGTGGTCGAGCGGGGTGAGGCACGGCCGGGTGGCGGCCCCGAAGGTGAGGGTGTGGCTGATGCCGGCGGGCAGCTGCTCGGCGACCCAGGCGGTGACCGCCTTCTCGATGTGGTCGGGGTCCTGCCCGGCGACCAGCCGGAAGGACAGCTTGAGCCGCGCGGAGGACGGCACGATCGTCTTGCCGCCGGGGCCCTGGTAGCCGCCCCCGATCCCGTTGACCTCGGCGGTGGGCCGGGCCCAGATGCGCTCCAGGGTGGTGTGGCCGGCCTCTCCGTAGGTGGCGTGCGACTTGGCCGTACGCAGCCACTGCGCCTCGTCGAAGGGCAGCTCGGCGAAGAGGGCGCGCTCCCGGTCGGTGAGCTCGATGATCCCGTCGTAGAAGCCCGGCACGGCCACGCGCGCGTGCTCGTCGTGCAGGGCGGCGACGAGGCGAGCGGCGGCGGTCGCCGGGTTCGGGACGGCGCCGCCGAAGGAGCCGGAGTGGATGTCCTGGCCGGGGCCGTGCAGCTCGATCTCGCAGTCGGCGAGGCCGCGCATCCCGGTGCACACGGTGGGGGTGTCCTCGGCCCACATGCCGGTGTCGGAGACGATCACGGCGTCGGCCGCGAGGCGCTGCCTGCGGTCTTCCACGAGGGCGCGGAAGTGCGGGGAGCCGGACTCCTCCTCGCCTTCGATCAGCAGCTTGAGGTTGACGGCGGGGGCGGTGCGGCCGGTCGCCGCGAGGTGGGCGCGCACGCCGAGTGTGTGGAAGAACACCTGGCCCTTGTCGTCGGCCGCACCGCGCGCGTAGAGGCGGTTCCCGACGACGACGGGTTCGAAGGGCTCGGTGTCCCAGCCGTCCTCGCGGGCGGCGGGCTGGACGTCGTGGTGCCCGTAGACGAGGACCGTGGGGGCCCCGGGGTCGCCGGAGGGCCACTCGGCGAAGACGGCGGGGGCGCCAGGCGTCTCCCACACCTCGGTGGTGGGAAAGCCGGTCGCGGCCAGTTGCGCGGCGAGCCAGTCGGCGCTGCGCCGTACGTCCGCGGCGTGGTCGGGCTGGGCGGACACAGACGGGATGCGCAGCCATGCGGCCAGGTCGTCGAGGAACGCCGTCCGATGGGTCTCGACGTAGGCACGGACGGTGCTGACGACCTTGTCAGCGCTCGCGGCGTTCGCGGCGTTCTCACCGTGGTCAACGGGCTTGCTCATGCTCACGAGCCTAGTCCCCCGCCGAGCCGTGCTCGTCCGGCGGCTCCTCCAGGGGCGCTCCCGGCGGCTGAGGCTCTTCGGTGAGGAGCCGCTCCAGCTCGGCGCGGCCGGGCAGCCGCCGCGGCCGGACCGTCTCGCCACTGCGTACGTAGACGAAGGCGGCGCTGACCGACTCCAGGGGAACGCCCTGTTTCTCGGCCCAGGCGAGTCGGTAGACGGCCAGCTGGAGGGGGTCGCCGGTCTGCTGGTGGCCGGTCTTCCAGTCGACGATCTCGTACGTCGTGCGGTCGCCGTCGTCCTGCCTGTAGACGGCGTCGATGCGGCCGCGGACGACCCGGTCCGCGACGGCCAGCTGGAAGGGGAGCTCGATCCGGTAGGGGGTGCGGTGCGCGTACGGGGTGCGCTCGAAGGCTTCCTTGAGTGCCTGGAGGTCCTGCTCGTCGGCGATCTCCGCGTCGCTGCCGGGCAGCTCCTCCGGGTCGTGCATGGGCAAGCGCAGTGCTTCGAAGCGGGATTCGACCCAGGCATGGAAGCGCGTGCCCCGGCGCGCGGCCGGCTGGGGCGGGCGGGGCATGGGGCGGGCCAGCTCCTGGGCGAAGCCGTCGGGGTCGGCGGCCAGGCGCAGCACTTGGGACGCGGTGAGCGAGTGCGGCACGGGCACCTCGCGCACGCCGGCGCGGGCGCGCAGCAGCTCGCCGGTGAGGGCGTCGAGGTCGCGGTCCCAGGAGTCGATCGTGCGGGCCTCTTCCGCGGTCAGCTCGGACCCGGCGGTGAGCTCTGCCTCCGGGGCGGGTGCCGGGTGCGGGACGGCGGCGGCCGGCTGGGGCGCGGGTACGCGCGCGTGGGACGTCGGCGGCTCTGGGTCCGGTGCGGGGTGCGGGAGGACGGGCCGCTCGGTGGAGAGCGCGTCCCAGTCGTCGGGGTGGTCGCTGCCCGGTTCGTCCTCGGGCGGGGGCGGCCAGTCCGGGTCCTCGTAGGGGGGTTCCACGGAGGCGGCGGGGTGGGTCTGCGTGTGCGTGCGGGCCTGCGCGGGGTCCGCGCCGCGCTCCACGTGGGCCAGGACGGTGTCGGCGGCGGAGCGGCGGCGGGCCAGGGATGCCGCGTCGAGCGGCAGCGGCCAGGCGTGCTCGGCCGATGTCTCCGTCAGGGCCGGGTTCTCCTCGTCCTCCGCCGGCTGCTCCGCCCACACCTCGATCTCGCCGTGTCCGGCGGCGCAGTGCTCGTACAGGGCGTGCAGGAAGTCGGAGGGGCCGCGCTGCTTCTTCTGGGTCGGGCCCCACCAGTGTCCGGAGCCGAGCAGCAGTGTGCGGGGGCGCGTGAAGGTGACGTATCCGAGGCGCAGTTCCTCGGTGTGCTGGTGCTCCTTCATGTCGGCGTGGAAGGCCTTCATGCCGCGGGAGTCCCACGCCTCGATGTCGGGCAGGATGGCGGCGTCGCCGCGCAGGGCGTGGGGTAGGACCTTGCCCTGCGCCGTCCACTTCTCGCGTCCCTGGGCGCTGGGGAAGGTGCCGGTGACGAGTCCGGGGACGGCGACGACGTCCCATTCCAGGCCCTTGGACTTGTGCGCGGTGAGGACCTTCACGGTGTTCTCGCCGCCCGGGAGCGCGTTGTCGAGGCCTTTCTCGTACTGCGCGGCGGTGCGCAGGAAACCGAGGAAGGCGAGCAGGGACGCCGAGCCGTCGTGAGCCGCGAAGGAGGCGGCGACGTCGAGGAAGTTGGAGAGCGTCTCGCGGCGTCGGGCGGCCAGCGCGTGCGGGGACGCGGAGAGCTCGACCTCCAGGCCGGTGACGGCCAGGACGCGGTGCAGGACGTCCATGAGCGGGTCGGACAGGGAGCGGCGCAGGTCGCGCAGTTCGGTGGCGAGCCGTGCGAAGCGCACGCGCGCGTCCGTGGAGAACGGCAGTCCGTCGTCGTCCGCCTCGGCGTCGACGGAGGTCTCCAGGAAGGTGTCGAGGGCGTCGGCGAGCGATATCACCTCGGAGGGGTCCACGCCTTCGACGGCCTCGGCCAGGCGGCGGTCCGGGTCGTCGTCGCCCCCGCGCGCGTGGGAGACCAGCAGCCGGGCCCTGCGTCCCAGGAGAGCGAGGTCGCGCGGGCCGATCCGCCAGCGGGGCCCGGTCAGCAGCCGTACCAGCGAGGCATTGGCCCCGGGGTCCTGGAGCACCTCGCAGACGGCGACGAGGTCGGCGACCTCGGGCAGGTGCAGCAGGCCGGACAGGCCGACGACCTCGACCGGGATGTCGCGTGCGACAAGGGCCTTCTGGATCTCGGCGAAGTCGGTGGCGGTGCGGCACAGGACGGCGATCTCGCCGGGCTCCTTGCCGGTGGCCACCAGGTGGGCGAGGGAGTCGGCGAGCCAGTCGATCTCCTCGCCGTGGGTGCGCAGGAGGGCGCAGCGCACGATGCCGTCGCGCTCGGCGCCAGGGGCGGGCCGCAGGGCCTCCACGCCCGCGTGCATCGCGCGCAGCGGCTCGGCGAGACCGTTGGCCAGGTCGAGGAGGCGGCCGCCACTGCGCCGGTTCTCGCTGAGCGCGTAGCGGTCGGCGGGGCGGCCGTCGGCGTACGCGAAGTGGCGGGGGAAGTCGTCGAGGTTGGCGACCGAGGCGCCCCGCCACCCGTAGATGGCCTGGCAAGGGTCCCCCACGGCGGTCACGGCGTGCCCGGTGCCGCCGCCGAACAGACCTGCCAGGAGGATGCGTTGAGCGACAGAAGTGTCCTGGTACTCGTCGAGCAGGACGACACGGAACTCGTCGCGCAGGATCGCGCCGACCTCGGGGCGGGTGTCGGCGAGCGTGGCCGACAGGGCGATCTGGTCACCGAAGTCGAGGACGTCCCTGGTGCGCTTGGCCTCCCGGTAGCGGCTCACCAGCTCGGCCAGCTCCAGCCGGGCGGCGGCGGCCTCGGGGACCTTGCGCAGATCGGCGTTGCTCAGCTTGGCGCCTTCGAGGGAGCGCCGCAGTTCGCCGTCGTACGCCCGCAGATCCGCCGGTGCGACGAGATGCTCGGCCAGCTCGGCGTCGAGGGCGAGCAGGTCGCTGACCAGGTCGGCGAAGGAGCGGGTGAGGGCGGGATAGGGGCCGGGGGCCTCGCGCAGGACGCGTGCGGCGAGCTGGAAGCGGGTGGCGTCGGCGAGCAGCCGGGTCGTGGGTTCGAGGCCGATGCGCAGCCCGTGGTCGGTCAGGAGCCGGCCCGCGAAGGCGTGGTACGTGGAGATCACGGGCTCGCCGGGAGGATGGTCCGGATCGATGGTGTCGGGGTCGGTGACGCCGGCCCGGACGAGGGCCTTGCGGACGCGCTCGGCCAGCTCGCCGGCGGCCTTGTTCGTGAACGTGAGCCCGAGGACCTGCTCGGGTGCGACCTGCCCGGTGCCCACCAGCCAGACGACGCGCGCGGCCATCACCGTCGTCTTGCCGGAGCCGGCTCCGGCCACGATCACCTGCGGGGCGGGCGGCGCGATGATGCAGGCCGTCTGCTCCGGGGTGAAGGGGATGCCCAGCAGCTCCTTGAGCTGCTCGGGGTCGGTGAGGCGCGTGGTCACCTCATCGAGGCTAACCGGCACCACTGACAGCACCGGCCCGTTCCGGCGCAGCGGAGGCGCACGTCACTCCACGACGTGGTGGCCCTCGGGTCGCGCGCTGCACGAGGCACGGAAGGCGCAGTGCGTGCAGTGCTGTCCGGCGGTCGGGGTGAAGCGCTCGTCGAGGACCTTGCCGGCGGCGGTGGCGAGGAGGTCGCCGACCCACTCTCCTTCGAGGGGCTCCTGCGCCTGCACCTTGGGGAGCGTCTCCCCGCCGTCCTTCTTGGCGGCGCCCTGGCGCAACTGCACCAGTTCGGCGCCGCCGGGGTGGGGGCGGGCACCGTCGAAGGGTTCGTCGACGGCGCCCTCGCGCACGGCGAGCTGGTAGACGGCGAGCTGGGGGTGGCGGTCCACGTCGGCCGCGCTGGGGGCCTGCTTGCCGGTCTTGAAGTCGACTACGTAGGCGCGTCCTTCGGCGTCGCGCTCGACGCGGTCCATGGAGCCGCGGATGCGTACTTCGTAGGAGCCCGCTTCGAGGGTCACGTCGAAGGCGTGCTCGCTGGCGACGGGGGTGCGGCCGGTGCGGTCCATGACGTGCCATTGGAGGAAGCGTTCGAGCGCCACGCGCGCGTGCTCCTTCTCCTGCGCCGACTTCCAGGGGGCGTCGAAGGCGAGGGAGTCCCAGACCGAATCGAGGCGCTCCATGAGGACGGCGAGGTCGGCGGGGGTGCGTCCGGACGCGACCTCGTCGGCGAGGACGTGCACGACGTTGCCGAAGCCCTGGGCCGCGGTGGCGGGGGTGTCGGCCTTCACCTCGCGGCCCAGGAACCATTGCAGCGCACAGGTGTTGGCGAGCTGGTCGAGGGCGCTTCCCGAGAGCACGACGGGCTTGTCGCGGTCGCGCAGCGGCACCTTGCTCTCGGTGGGTTCGTACATGCCCCACCAGCGGTAGGGATGGGCGGAGGGCACCAAGGGCCTTCCGTCGTCGCTGAGGGCGGCGAGCCGGGCGAGGCGGCGGGCGGCGGCCTCCCGCAGGGCGTCGGAGGCGCGCGGGTCGACCGTGGTCGCCCGCAGCTCCGCGACGAGCGCGGCCACGGCGAGGGGGCGGCGCGGGCGGCCGGTGACGTCCTTGGGTTCGACGCCGAGCTCGGTCAGGAAGCGGGACGGCTGGTCGCCGTCGTCGGCGGGCGCCTTCACCGCGGTGACCACGAGCCGCTCCCGCGCGCGCGTGGCGGCCACGTAGAACAGGCGTCGCTCCTCGGCCAGGAGGGCGCCGGGGGTGAGCGGTTCGGCGAGGCCGTCGCGGCCGATGCGGTCGGCCTCCAGGAGGGAGCCGCGGCGGCGCAGGTCCGGCCAGAGGCCTTCTTGGACGCCCGCGACGACGACGAGCCGCCATTCCAGGCCCTTGGAGCGGTGTGCGGTCATCAGGCGCACGGCATCGGGACGGACCGCCCGTCCGGCGAGGGTGTCGGCGACGATGTCCTGCGCTTCCAGCTCCTCCAGGAAGTTGCGGGCGCCCCGGCCACCGGAGCGCTCCTCGGCGCGGGACGCGAGGGCGAACAGGGCGCATACGGCGTCCAGGTCACGGTCCGCGTTGCGGCCCGCCGCGCCACCGCGGCGGGCGGCGCGCTCCAGGCGCTGCGGCCACGGTGTGCCGTTCCACAGCTCCCACAGTGCCTCTTCCGCGGTGCCTCCGGCGTCGAGCTTGGCGCGGGCCGTGGCGAGGAGGGCGCCCAGACGCTGTGCGCCGCGCGCGTAGGCCGGGTCGTGCAGGGCGAGACGCTCGGGTTCGGCGAGCGCGCGGGCCAGCAGTTCGTCGGAGGACGGCGGCAGGTGGTTGCCCGCGGCGCGCTCCTCCTCGCGCAGGGCGCGGCCCAGGCGGCGCAGATCCGCGGCGTCCATGCCGGCGAGCGGCGAGCCGAGGAGGGTGAGGGCGGTCTCGGTGTCGAAGCGGAGCCGGCCTTCGGGCTCGTCCGCTGCGTCCTGGAGGGCGCTGTCGGCCGCGTCCTGGGCGCTGTCGGCCGCGTCCTGGGGATCGCTTTCCGCCGCGTCCTGAGGGCCGTCGTCCGCCCCCTCCTGCGGGCGGCCGTCCGCCGCGTCCTGGGGGGCGCCCTCGGCAGGGATGTGTGCCACTGCCTTCAGTGCGGTGAGCAAGGGAGCCACCGCGGGTTCGTGGCGCAGCGGCAGGTCGTCCCCGTCGATGTCCAGAGGGACACCGGCCGCGGTGAGCGCGCGACGCACCACGGGGATGCTGCGCCCGCCCGCGCGCACGAGCACGGCCATCTCGCTCCACGGGACGCCGTCCTCCAGATGGGCCCGGCGCAGGACGTCCGCGATGTTGTCCAGCTCGGTGCCGGACGTCGGGTATGTGTAGACCTCGGTCCGGCCGCCGTCGCGTACAGGGGTGAGCGCGCGGTGGGCGCGTACCTTCTCGGCGGGCAGCCGGGTCAGGGGCATCCGCTGGGTGATGCGGCGGGTGGCCTCCAGGAGGCTGCTCGCGGAGCGCCGGGAGGCGGTGAGGACCTCGACCGGGGCGGGGGTGCCGTCCACCCGCGGGAAGGCGTCGGGGAAGTCCAGGATGCCGTTCACGTCGGCGCCGCGGAACGTGTAGATCGACTGGTCCGGGTCGCCGAACGCGACCAGGGTGCGGCCACCGCCCGCGAGCGCGCGCAGCAGCCGGACCTGGGCGGGGTCGGTGTCCTGGTATTCGTCGACGAATACGGCGTCGTACTGGGCGGCCAGTTGTCCGGCGACGTCTTGGCGCTGGGCCAGGAGCACGGCCCGGTGGACGAGTTCCGCGTAGTCGAGGACGCCCTGCAGGTCGAGGACGTCCAGGTACTCGGCGAGGAAGGTGGCCGCAGCCCGCCAGTCGGGGCGGCCGGTGCGCCGTGCGAAGGCGCCCAGCGCGGCGGGCCCCAGACCCAGTTCGCGGCTGCGGGCCAGGACCGCGCGTACCTCGTCGGCGAAGCCCCGGGTGGTCAGGCAGGCACGCAGTTCGTCGGGCCAGCGCACATGGGCCAGGCCGGCCTGCTCCAGGTCGATCTGGCCGGCGAGCAGCTCGCGTACGGCGACGTCCTGCTCGGGCCCCGACAGCAGGCGCAGGGGTTCCGCGAACAGTTCGGCGTCCTGATGGGCGCGGAGGAGCGCGTAACAGAACGAGTGGAACGTCGTCGCCTGAGGGGCGCGGGCGGCGCCTATGCGCAGCGCCATCCGGTCCCGCAGCTCGACGGCGGCCTTCCGGCTGAACGTGAGCACAAGGATGCGCTCCGGTTCGGTGCCCTGGGCGATGCGCGCCGACACCGCTTCCACCAGGGTGGTGGTCTTGCCCGTCCCGGGCCCGGCGAGGACGAGCAGGGGCCCTTGGGCGTGGTCAACCACAGCCCGCTGCGGCGCGTCCAGACGAGGGGGGTCCGTGGGCGCCTGCCGGTGACGCACCAGCCGGTACGCGCCCGGGTACCCCTGTCGAACCTGGTGGGGCGACAGGTACCGGGTGGACGAAGAGGAGCTCACGTGGATCGCTGGTCCTGGTGGGTGTGCTGGTGGTCGAAGTGCCGTCCTGGTGGGACGGCGGCCCTGGGGTGAAGGAGAGGTCTGCCATCGACGGTGCCGTCGACGCTACGCCGTCGAGTGTGGCGGAAGCCGGGCTTCCGAGGCCTCTGCGCGCTCGCTCCCAGCTCAGGTGTGCCCAGTCTCACGAACGTCCCCGGCCGCGGCGGAGTGCCCCGGGCGCCACTTTTCCCCCGTACGGGCCACCGGCACCCCGCCCGCCCGCGGGATGGCCGAAGCTGTCACTTGTGAGCTTCCGCACCCGCCTGTCCGTCCCACCGCGCCCGCTTCATGTCCAGGCGCGGGAGGTGGCCCTCGGAGGCCCGGGACGCCTCGCGCAGCGGCGTGCTCTCCTCCTGGTAGTGGCCGAGTGCCCGCAACTCGTGGCCCGGGAGCAGCGCTCCGTCCGCGCGCACCACACGCCACCACGGCACCGCGCCTCCGTAGAGGGCCATCACGCGTCCTACTTGGCGTGGCCCGCCCTCCTCCAGCCACTCGGCGACGTCCCCGTACGTCAGCACGCGCCCGGCCGGGATCAGCTCGGCGACCTCCAGGACCCGCTCCGCGTACGCGGGCAGTCCGTCCGTCGGCTCACTCTCCTCGCTCATCCGGCCCATCCTGCCTCACGGCACCGACACCACCGACAATATGGAGGGACGCACAAGAGGCACTGTGAAGAGACATACAAGAAGACGCTTGTCGATGACGTCACGTTCCTCGAATGCACCCTGATACCCCCCTATGACGATGGGACATGCCACCATCGTGCGGGCGGTGACTGGTGATACGAGATCAACAAGAGACGACGGAGCAGAGCGTGCACCCCGAAAACGCGGAGGGCACTTCTGTGACACCGGCGCGCCCTGACGACGCGGCCGGGAAGGCCGGCGAGATGAAGCACGAGCAGCCTCTGCACGACCCGGACTGCGTCGACGTCGAGGCGCACGCCGAGCGGGTCGACAGTGACGAACCGTTGCTCCCCGCGCGCGTGCACCGCCCTTCCGACCTGATGCGCCTTCTGGTGGGCGTGCTCGCGATCGCCGTCCTGCTGGCCATCGCCGCGTTCGCGCACGCCACGACCTCGGGCTTCGCCCAGGACATCAACAAGGGCACCGGACAGGCTCCCGACCTGCTGACCAAGTTCGCCGGGCTCGCCTCCAGCATCGCCATCCTCCTCGTACCCGTCGCGTTCGCCATCGAGCGGCTCATCAAGCGCGACGGGCTGCGGATCGCCGACGGGGTGCTCGCGGCGGTCCTCGCGCACGGGGTGACCCTCGCGACGGACCTCTGGGTCGCCAAGGCCGCGCCGCAGTCGATCCAGGACGCGCTCACCAAGGTGTCGCCGGGCGACATCCATGCGCTGACCGACCCCGTGCACGGCTATCTGGCACCCGTCATCGCCTACATGACAGCGGTCGGCATGTCCCGGCGACCACGATGGCGTGTGGTGCTGTGGGTGGTTCTGCTGCTCGACGCGTTCGCGATGCTGGTCACCGGCTACACCACACCGTTCTCGATCATCCTGACGATCCTCATCGGCTGGACCGTCGCCTACGGGACGCTGTATGCCGTCGGCTCGCCCAATGTGCGCCCTACAGGGCAGACGCTCCTCGCGGGCCTGCGGCATGTCGGCTTCCACCCGGTGAGCGCCTCCCGGGAAGAGGCCCACGAAGGTGCGACGGAGAACGGCGACCGAGGGCGGCGTTATTTCGTCACCCTGGAGGACGGCCCTCCGCTGGACGTCACCGTCGTCGACCGTGAACAGCAGGCACAGGGCTTCTTCTACCGGGTGTGGCGCCGGCTGACGCTGCGCGGCATCACCCAGCGCCGCAGCCTGCAGTCGCTGCGCCAGGCCCTGGAGCAGGAGGCACTGCTCGCCTACGCGGCGATCTCGGCGGGGGCCAACGCGCCGAAGCTGATCGCCACCTCCGAGCTGGGCCCCGACGCCGTGATGCTCGTCTACGAGCACATCGGCGGCCGGTCCCTGGACGCGCTGCTGGACGAGGAGATCACCGACGACCTCCTGCGGGACACCTGGCACCAGGTGCAGGCGCTCCAGTCGCGGCGGATCGCCCACCGCCGGCTGGCCGGCGACGCGCTCCTGGTGGATCGTTCCGGCACGGTGATCCTCACCGATCTGCGTGGGGGCGAGATCGCCGCGGGCGACCTCGTCCTGCGGATGGACACCGCGCAGATGCTCACCACGCTCGGCCTGCGGGTGGGCGCCGAGCGGGCCGTCGCCTCCGCCGTCGGCGTCCTCGGCCCCGACAGCGTCGCCGACTGCCTGCCCCTGTTGCAGCCCATCGCGCTCACCCGCACCACCAGAGCGACGTTGCGCAGACTCGGCCGGGAACGTGCCCAGCGCGAGCGCGAGGCCGTCCTGGAGGCGTCGGACAAGGCCAAGCAGGCCCGTCTGGAAGAGACCGCCGAGGCCGACAGCGAGAGCAAGAAGTCGCCGCGGGCGGAGAAGAAGTCCGAGAAGGCCGAGCGGCAGGCCGAGAAGCGTGCCATAGACGTGGCCCTCGACGAGGCGCGTGAGGAGGACCTGCTCACGCAGATCCGCCACCAGGTGCTCCGCATCCGGCCGCAGGCCCCGGTCGAACCGGCGCGCCTGGAGCGCATCAGACCGCGCACCCTGATCAGCTTCATCGCCGGCGCGATCGGCGCGTACTTCCTGCTGTCGCAGCTCACCCACATCGACTTCGGCGCGATCGTCCGCGAGGCCGAGTGGGGCTGGGTCGGCCTCGCGGTGCTGTTCTCCGCGCTCAGCTACGTAGCGGCGGCGATGAGCCTGATGGGGTTCGTGCCCGAACGGGTGCCCTTCATGCGGGCCGTGGCGGCACAGGTCGCCGGATCGTTCGTGAAGATCGTGGCTCCCGCCGCGGTCGGCGGCGTCGCGCTCAACACCCGCTTCCTCCAGCGGTCGGGCGTACGCCCCGGGCTCGCGGTCGCCAGTGTCGGCGCCTCCCAGCTGTTCGGCATGGGCAGCCACATTCTGTTGCTGCTGACGTTCGGCTACCTGACGGGGACCGAGAAGACGCCCTCCTTGTCGCCGTCCCGCACGGTCATCGCGGGCCTGCTGACGGTCGCCGTACTTGTCCTCGTCGTGACGTCGATCCCCTTCTTGCGGAAGTTCGTCGTCACGCGCGTGCGCTCGCTGTTCGCCGGGGTGGTGCCGCGCATGCTCGACGTGTTGCAGCGGCCGCGGAAGCTGCTCACCGGCATCGGCGGCATGCTGCTGCTGACCGCCTGCTTCGTGATGTGCCTGGACGCCTCGATCCGTGCTTTCGGCGACAACACGACGAGCCTGAGCCTGGCGAGCGTCGCGGTGGTCTTCCTCGCGGGCAACGCCCTCGGTTCGGCGGCGCCGACCCCCGGCGGCGTGGGCGCTGTCGAGGCGACGCTGACGGTGGGCCTGATCGCGGTCGGCCTGCCCAAGGAAGTGGCCGCTCCGGCGGTGCTCCTGTACCGGCTCCTCACCTTGTGGCTGCCCGTCCTGCCGGGCTGGCTGTTCTTCAACCACCTGACGCGCAAGGGCGCTTTGTAGGCGCCTGCCCGGCCTCACCCGCACAGCCCGCAGCCCGAGCGCGCCGCACCGGGCCCCCGCAGGATGGACCCATGCCGCTTCCGTCCCGGCCGCGTGCCGCCGCCCTGGTCACCACCGTCGCTCTGCTCTGCGCCTCGCTGGGGGCCTGCGGCGAATCCGAGAAGAGCGTGGACCTGCCGTCGCAGACGCTGAGCTGGAAGGACTGCCCCGCGCCGGCGGACTCCGAGGGCGGCGGCGGATCCCCCTCCCCGCTGCCCGGAGGCGCCACCTGGCAGTGCGCCACCATGAAGGCACCCCTCGACTGGGACGCTCCCAAGGGGCGGACGATCGACCTCGCGCTGATCCGTGCCAGAGCGAGCGGCGACAAGGACCTCCGCATCGGCTCGCTGATCTTCAACTTCGGCGGCCCCGGCGGTTCGGGCGTCACCAGCCTGCCCGCCTTCGGCTCCGACTACGCGCGCCTGCGCACGCGCTACGACCTGGTCAGCTTCGACCCGCGCGGGGTGGGCCGCAGCGCGGGCGTCACGTGTGAGGACGCCGAGCAGCTCGACGCGTACTTCCAGGAGGACTCGACGCCGGACGACAAGAAGGAGCAGCAGAAACTCGTCGACAACGTCACCTCCTTCAACAAAGCCTGCGAGAAGAACTCCGGCGCCACCCTTCCCCACGTCCGCACCACCGACGCGGCCCGCGACATGGATCTGATGCGCCAGGTCCTCGGCGACGACCGGCTGCACTACTTCGGGATCTCCTACGGCACCGAACTCGGCGGCGTCTACGCCCACTTGTTCCCCAAGAAGGTGGGGCGCGCGGTCTTCGACGGTGTCGTCGACCCCACGCAGGGCCAGGAACAGGGCTCCCTCGGGCAGGCCGAGGGCTTCCAGCTGGCCCTGGACAACTACGCGAAGGACTGCACGTCCCAGGCCGAGGACTGTCCGGTGGGCGACACCCCCGAGGAGGTCAAGGAGAAGATCGCGAAACTGCTCGACGAGCTCGACGAGCATCCGATCCCGGGGATCTTCCCGCGCGACCTGACCCAGACCGCCGCGACCAACGGGATCGCCCAGTCCCTGTACTCGAAGGACTTCTGGGAGTACCTCACCCAGGGGCTCCAGCAGGCGTACGACGGTGACGGCAAGATCCTGATGATGCTGTCCGACTCGATGAACGGGCGCAACGAGGACGGCACCTACAGCAACACCCAGGCCGCGAACGTCGCCATCAACTGCGCCGACGACACCGGCCGGTTCACGGCGAAGGACGTCGAGAGGCAACTCCCGCGGTTCCGGTCCGCGTCCCCGCTGTTCGGCGACTACCTCGCCTGGTCCATGCTCAGCTGCACCGACTGGGCCGTCGCGGGCGCCGCCGACCACCCGGACGTCAGCGCGGCCGGCGCCGCGCCGATCGTCGTCGTCGGCAACACCGGCGACCCGGCGACCCCGTACGAGGGCGCGCGGAAGATGGCGGACGCGCTGGGCAAAGGAGTCGGCGTCGAGGTGACGTACAAGGGCCAGGGGCACGGCGCGTACGACAGCGGAAACGCCTGCGTGCACCGCGCCGTGGACCGCTATCTCCTCGACGGGACGGTCCCGAAAGAGGGAACGGTCTGTTCGTGATCGCGGAGTTGTCCACAGGCTGAAGCGGATGTCCGCACCTGCTCCTACGATGGCCTGACCGCTCCTCGCACGGGGCGGCCGATGGGGGGAGGTGCCATGGCACCAGGGATTTCGCGTGCCCGCCCAGGCGCACGCACACAGCTGGGGACAGGGGCCCGCGCGACTGCCGGACGTGGAAGGCGCACCCAGGCGGGGGCAGGTGCGCGCACGCTCGCGGCTCTGGCGGCCGTCGTGGTGACGGCGGGCCTCGCCGCGGGGTGCAGCGACTCCGGCGGGGGCGGTGGCAGTGATCCAATGCCGTCGTCGGGCGGCGCCTCACGATCGGCCGCGCCGAGTGCGTCACGACCGGCCGCGCTGCCCGCTCTCCCCTCTTCTCTCACCGGCCAGCGGCTCGACTGGGGACGGTGCCGGGCCACGGAGAGCGGGCCGGCTCCCGGATCCGACTGGCAGTGCGCGACGCTGAAAGCTCCGCTCGACTACGCGGAACCGGCCGGGGCCACCATCGGCCTCGCCCTCATCCGCGCCAGGACCCGGGGCGACGAGAGCGACCGGATCGGCTCCCTGCTGTTCAACTTCGGTGGCCCGGGCGGCTCCGGCGTCGAGCTGATGCCGGCCTTCGCTCCGCAGTACGCGACGCTGCGCGAGCGCTACGACCTGGTCAGCTTTGATCCCCGGGGGGTCGCGGCCAGCGCCGGTGTGCGGTGCCGCAGCGACCGGGACATCGAGGCCGCGGAAGCCGTCGACCTCACGCCGGACACGGCGGCGGAAGAGGCCGCCTATCTGAAGGACGCCACCGATTTCGGCAAGGGGTGCGAGAAGGCCGGGAAGACACTCGGCCATGTGTCGACCGTCGAGGCGGCCCGCGACCTGGACCTGATGCGGCAGGTCCTCGGGGACGACGCACTGCACTACATGGGTGTCTCGTACGGCACCGAACTCGGCGGCATCTACGCCCACTTGTTCCCCGGCCGCGTCGGCAGGCTCGTCATGGACGGGGTCGTCGACCCCACCGCAGGACGGGTCGGGCAGGCCGAGAACCAGGCGCGCGGATTCCAGCGCGCCCTCGACAACTACTTCAGGTCCCGGGGCAAGGACCCGAAGGCGGGCTCCCGCGAGGTCGCGGCCCTTCTGAAGCGGCTCGACAAGCGCCCGCTGCCCGCGGCGGACGGGCGCGAACTGAACGAGTCGCTCGCGACCACCGGCATCGCGGTGACCCTGTACAGCAAGAACAGTTGGCCGGCGCTCACGCGCGGTCTGCGGGACGCGGCGGACGGCGACGGTACGGCCTTGCTCGCCCTCGCCGACTCCTACAACGACCGTGACGAGAGCGGCCACTACGGCACGTCGAGCCACTCCCAGCGCGCGATCTCCTGCCTCGACGACAAGGCCCGGCCGACAGCAGCACAGACGAAGGCGCGGCTGGCCGCCTTCCGTGCGCTCTCCCCGGTCTTCGGGCAGTACATGGGGTGGGACACCGCGGGCTGGTGCCACGACTGGCCGGAGGCGGGGCAGTGGGCCGACCCGGATGTGAGCGCGCCCGGCGCCGCACCGGTGCTCGTGGTCGGCAACACCGGCGATCCGGCCACTCCGTATGAGGGCGCGCGGCGGATGGCCGGCGAACTGGGCAAGGGGGTCGGCGTCGAGCTGACCTGGAAGGGCGAGGGCCACGGGGCCTACGGCTCCGGCAGCTCCTGCGTCGACTCCACGGTGGACGCGTATCTGCTGGAGGGTCGAATACCGCACGACGGCAAGGTGTGCTCCTGACCGCGGGCGGGCCCGGGACGCGCAGGGGCCCCGACATGGCGGACGGGCCCCGCGCGCAGTGCGCGAGGCCCGTCCGGGACAGCCGAGGCCGAGCGGTGGCTCAGTAGACGGGCTTGTCCGGTTCGATCTGGTTCACCCAGCCGATGACGCCGCCGCCGACGTGCACGGCGTCAGCGAAACCGGCGGACTTCAGGACGGCGAGGACTTCCGCACTGCGGACACCCGTCTTGCAATGCAAGACGATCTTCTTGTCCTGCGGAAGGCCCGACAGGGCGGTGCCCATGAGGAACTCGTTCTTCGGGATCAGCTTGGCGCCCGGGATGGAGACGATCTCGTACTCGTTCGGCTCGCGGACGTCGATGATCTCGATCTTCTCGTCGGCGTCGATCCACTCCTTGAGCTGCTTGGGAGTGATCGTCGCGCCGGCCGCGGCTTCCTGCGCCTCGTCGGAGACGACGCCGCAGAAGGCCTCGTAGTCGATGAGCTCGGTGACGGTCGGGTTCTCGCCGCAGACCGCGCAGTTGGGGTCCTTGCGGACCTTGACCTGGCGGTACTGCATCTCCAGGGCGTCGTAGATCATGAGACGGCCGACCAGGGGGTCGCCGACGCCGGCCAGGACCTTGATCGCCTCGGTGACCTGGATGGAGCCGATGGACGCGCACAGCACGCCCAGGACGCCGCCCTCGGCGCAGGAGGGGACCATGCCGGGGGGCGGGGGCTCCGGGTAGAGGCAGCGGTAGCACGGACCGTGCTCGGACCAGAAGACCGAGGCCTGGCCGTCGAAGCGGTAGATGGAACCCCACACGTACGGCTTGTTGAGCAGCACGCACGCGTCGTTGACCAGGTAACGCGTCGCGAAGTTGTCCGTGCCGTCGACGATCAGGTCGTACTGGCTGAAGATGTCCATCACGTTCTCGGCCTCGAGCCGCTCTTCGTGGAGGATCACGTTCACGTACGGGTTGATGCCGAGGACGGAGTCCTTCGCGGACGCCGCCTTGGACCGGCCGATGTCGGCCTGGCTGTGGATGATCTGGCGCTGCAGGTTCGACTCGTCGACCTCGTCGAACTCCACGATGCCGAGCGTGCCCACGCCGGCCGCGGCCAGGTACATCAGGGCCGGCGACCCGAGGCCGCCGGCGCCCACACAGAGCACCTTGGCGTTCTTCAGCCGCTTCTGCCCGTCCATCCCGACATCCGGGATGATCAGGTGGCGGGAGTACCTGCGGACCTCGTCGACGGTGAGCTCAGCAGCTGGCTCGACCAGGGGTGGCAGCGACACAGTGACCTCATTAATGCAGGTGGTCGGTATCTACGTACGGTTGTTCTGTCTGCAACACTGCCACGCCCCTCTTCATTCCGAGACACCTGGTCCGATACGCGAGACGATCTCGTCCCAGTAGCCGGGCATCGCTTCCCAGGGGTCACCCGCGCCGTCGCGGTCGGTGCGGTCCGTGAAGTAAACGGTGCCCGCGCCCTGCCAGCGGGCGATCCGCAGCGCCTCGTCGAGATGGCCGCGGGGCGTGCCGTGGACGAAGTGGCAGAACCGCTCGGGCGGATAGTCGGCCGTCCACTCCGCCACCTGGGACCAGCGGTAGTCGCTCCAGGGGCCGGTGAACGTCACCAACTGGTCGGCGGTCTCGGCGTATCCGGGGTACGGGTGAGTGCCGTGACCGAGCACGACGTACGCGTCGTCGACCAGGGCGCGCAGGGTCGTGACGGTGCGCCGTACTTCGGGGAGCGCGGTTCGCTCGGTGGGACAGCGGTCGAGGCTGAACCCGTCGACCCGGTACCAGTCGAGGAAGCGGTGGGCGTCCGAGACGACCTCCCCGAAGGAGCGGGCACCGTAAGTCATGTCGACGTGACCGAGGACACGGACGCCCGCGTTGCGCAGACGGCCCGCCGCTTCGAGGCAGTGCGGGTCGGGGCGGGCGCCGGGACCGTCGGCGACGTTCAGGACGACCCAGTGCAGTGGCGCTTTGGGGCGGGTCAGTTCGGCCCACTCCGCGGGGGCCACCAGGGGGTGCGCGAAGCCCGGGATGCCGAAGCCGAGGCGTATGTCGGTGCTCGACGTGCCGGTCGTGGTGGGAGTCAGATACGGCATGCCGCCTCCATCCAGATGTCGGCGAGGGACTCTTCGAGGTTGATGCGGGGGCGCCAGCCGAGCCGGTCGCGGGCCGTGCGGACGTCGGCCTGCTGCCAGCTTCCGCAGCCATCCGGGTACGGGTACGCCGCGGCGACCGGGCCACCTGGCACTCCGTGGTCGGACTCGGAGCGCGGGTGCACGACGGACGGCCGGAGCGTGACCGCGGGCGCGTCGAGTTCGTGGAGGGCGCCGCCGAACCCGGCGACCCGGGCGAGGACGGAGGCGGCGTCGCGCAGCCGCACGGCGCGGCCCGAACCGATGTTGATGACGCCTTGTGCGGCGGAGAGCGACGCGGCGTGCACGGCGCGCGCCACGTCGCGTACGTCGATGAAGTCGCGCTGCGCGCCCAGGCCGCCGAGCTTCAGCTCGCCGTCGCCGGCCTGCATCGCGCGGCGCATGGCCTCGGCGAGCCGGCCGAGCGGGGAGCCGGCCGGGGTGGCCGGGCCCGCCGGTGAGAAGACACGCAGGACGACGGCGTCGAGGCCGGAGCCGAGGACGAGCTCGGTGGCGGCGAGCTTGCTGACGCCGTACGGGCCACCCGGCCGGGGCACCGCGTCCTCGGCGGTGGACGAGCCGGGCTGCGACGGGCCGTACTCGGCGCCGCAGCCGATCTGCACGAGGCGGGCGCCGCAGCCGCTGCGGCGCAGGGCCTCGCAGATGGTGGCCACGGCGACGGTGTTGTGCTGGATGAGGTCGCGGGCGCCGCCGCGGGTGGCTCCGGCGCAGTTGATGACGACTCCGGGGTGGACTGCGTCCAGGAAGCGGGTGAGTGCGCCCGGGCTGCCGGTGGCGAGGTCGAAGCGGACGTCGGCGTCGTCGCCGCGGCCGAGCGCGGTGAGCTGGACGGCGGGGTCGGCCAGGAGACGGTCGGCGACGAAGCGGCCGAGGTATCCGTTGGCGCCGATCAACAGAACCCTCATCGGGCGCCTCCCGGGGTGCGCGTTCCGCACACCGCGCGGCGTGCGCGTGGCGCACGCGGGGCGCGCGGTGAGCGTGGTGCATGCAGTGACCGTGGTGCACGCGAGGCGGGGGTGTCGCGCTGCCCGTGAGGCCCGGAGTATCCGGCGTGTCCGGCGCCTCCGGGAGGAGGGGTGGTCATCTGGCGTTCTCCTTATGCGTGTTGCCGTGAGTCGTGGGGTGGGCCCGCGGTGTCGGCCCCGCGGGAGAAAGGTGTGCCTGGTCGTGCGACGGGCGGCTCGGCGCGCCCGCTGGCGGGCTCGGCCGTCGTTATGGAGCTCCTCCTGTCGCGCTCTCGGCGCGAGCGTGGGCGGAGGCGCGGGCCAGCGTGCGGACGGCGTGGGCGAGCAGCGCGAGGGCCGCGGCGCCGCAGGCGAGGGCGGGGACGAACCCCGCGCCGACCGCCGTGACGCCCGCTTCGACCGGCGTCCCCAGGGCGTCGCAGCCCGGCAGGCGCCCGGCGAAGACGGCGGCGACGGCCAGAGCCTCGACGCTGGCGGCGGCGCCCAGCACGACAGCGGGGGCGTGTGTGCGGCCATGAGCGGTGAGGAGGCGGGCGAGCAGCAGCAGGACACCGAGGGAGCCGGCGCCGGCGTAGTCCACGGGCTGGTCGAGGAGGGCTCCGGCCAGAGCGAGCAGGGCGGCGAGAACGGAGGTGAACAGGACGACGACGCCGATGAGCAGGGGCCTCGCAGAGGCGGCGAACTCGGCAAGTCCGCGGCTGGTGGCGAGGCGGCGGTGGGCTCCGGCGGTGTAGAGCCGGGCGCACCAGGTGGCGGGTGCGACGGCGACGGCGAGTGCGAGCAGGGGTGCGGTCGCCGGGGCCCAGGGTTCGTCGGGGCCGCCGGCCAGCGCGGTGGTCAGCAGGCCGTCGCCGAGCAGGGCGTAGGCGAGCAGCCACCCGGTCCACAGGCGGGTCGCCGGCGCGGCGGGCCCGTCGGCGCGCAGAGGGCCGTGTCGCAGGGTGGTGCGCAGGGCGGCGGCTCCGGCCAGGGTTCCGGCGGCGGCGACGGCCCAGCGGGTGGTGCCCGTCGTGGCGTGCACGGCGAGCAGGGTCAGCGCGCAGACGGCCCCCGGCAGCAGCGCGAGCAGCGCCCATGCGCCGGGTACGCCGGTCGTGGATGTCGGGAACGGGGTCGGGGCCTGGGCCGGTGGGGCGGTGGTCGGCGTCCCCTGTTCGCTGTCGCGGGGGACGCGGGCGTAGAGCTCCTCGGCGAGGGAGAACACGTCCTTGTGCCGGAAGCGGGCCGCGGCCCGGTCGGTCACGCCGTGCGCTTCGAGGCCCGCGGCGATCTCCAGGGAGTCGACGGCGCGTTCGCACAGGGCGCGGTGGCGGTGCATCAGGGCCTTGACGGGGTCGACGCCGGTTCGCCGCTGGGGCGGGCGCGGGGTCCCGGCGCGGTCCACGCGGTTGCCGGACACGCGACTGTCCCGGGTCCGGCCGACGCCGCTGATGCCGGTGCCGCCACTCAGGACTTCCGGGGCGCGGGCATCCCGGAGGGGTTCGTCGCCGCTCAGGGGCTCATGGGGGCGGGTCTCCCGGGTGGGCCCGTCAGTGCTCACGGCCTCCCGCGCGCGGGCCTCCCGCACGGGCCCGTCGCCGCTCACACCCTCGGGCGCGCGGGCTTCCCGGCCGTACCCGTCGCCCGCACCCAGGGTGCCCAAGGCACGGGCACCCCCCGCACACTCATCGCCCGCGCCAGAATCTGCCGAGCCGCGCTCATCCCGAGGTCGCCCGGCGCCCCCGCCCGAACCCTCCGCACCCGTACCCGACTCCCCCGCAGCGCCGAAGGCCTCGACCGCGCCCAGGTCGCCGAACGGCCCGAGGTCGCCCAGGTCGCCGCCGATCGCAGGGTCGGGGTGGGAGTTCCGCAGCGCATGCGCCGAGTCCGTGCCCCAGGCACCGGCGCTCGACGGTACGCGCGGTACGTCGGCCCCGGTGTCGGTCGTGGGGCCGAGCCCCGCACCCTCGCGCCCGCTCATACGTCGCCCTCCCCGCTGCCCGGCGCCACGCCCGCCAGTTGCTCCTGTTGCTCTCGTCGGTCCCGGTCGCCGTACCCGAGCCGGTCACCGTGCCCGCCGTGCTCTCGCGCACCGCCGTCCGGCGGCCCCCCACCCGCGTCATCGGCCGCGTCACCGGCATCGCCGCCACCCGCACCGGCATCCAGTCCCACACCCGCACCCGTACCGGCACCGGCACCCGCACGAGCACCGGTAGCCGCCCCAGACTCGGCCCCGACCGCCCACCGGGGCGCCGCCTCAGGAGACCGCCCGTTGCGCGACGAGCCGGTACCCCCGTCCGCGGACGGAGCCGTCCACCGGCCCGGGACATGTGCCTCGAGCGGATGGGCGAACGGCAGAGGGTCGCCCGCGTCGTCCACAGCGTCCCTGCGCACAGGGCAGTGCGACACGATGTCCAGGTAAATGCCGTGAAATGCCGTGAGGTTCTGCTCAACGGTGAAGAGTTCGAGCGCGCGCGCCCGCGCCGCGGCGCCCAGCCGCTCGCGCCGCCCGGAGTCGCGCAGCAGCGCCACGCACGCCTCGGCGAGCGCCCGGGGGTTGCGCGGCGGTACGACGAGCCCGGTCCCGCCGATGACCTCGACGACGGCGCCCACATCGGTGGAGACGGTCGCCCGCCCGCAGAACATGGCCTCGACGAGGCTGATCGGGAAGCCTTCGACGACGCTGGACAGGACGACGACGGCGCCCGCGCCGTAGACCTCGGCGAGGGCGGGGGTCTCGGGGCCGCCCAGTTCCTCGAAGGAGACGGGGTTCTCGCCGACCGCGTGCATGCCCTCGGCCTCGTCGGGGAAGAGCTGCGCGGCCAGCGCCTTGCAGTGGCCGAGGTAGGCGGCGGCCTCGTCGTCCGCCGGCGGCGCGCCGACGATCCGCAGCCGCGCCTTCGGTTCCTCCCGGCGGATCTCGGCGAACGCGTGCAGCAGGGAGACGAGGTCCTTGGCGGGGTCGATCCGCCCGACCCAGACGAGCGTGTCCGGCTCGCCCGGCTCCTCGCGCTCGCCGACCTCCGCGAACCGGCCCGCTTCCATGCCCGGGTGGACGGTCCGCAGCTTGGCGCGGTCGGCGCCGCACCGCTCCTGCCAGCGCCGGGCGTGTGCGTTGCCCGGGGTGATGACGGCGGCCTGCCGGTAGACCTCCGCGGCGAGCAGGCCGTGGAAGGCGGCGAGCAGCGCCCGCACCGGCGCGCTCAACTCGGCCTCGCCCGCCGCGATGTAGCGGGCCCTGAGCTGCACGCCGTACTCGGTGACGAGCAGCGGGACACCGAAGAAGCGTTTGGCGATCAGTCCGGGCAGGGCCGCCGCCCCGCCCGTCGTCGCGTGACACAGATCGACGGAGCCGAGCCCACCTCCCCTGCTCTCGCCCCCGCCCTCGACTCCGCCGAAGGAACCGGAAGGGCCAGAAAAGGCTGAGGGCACAGCGAACGTGGCGGACGCAGAGGAGCCCGCGGCGCCGGCCCCGCCCTCGTACCAGTCGAGCGACAGAGGACGCAGCGTGCGCTCCACGTGCCCGGCGAACGCGAGCAGATCGGGCACCCGGGCCGTGCGAGCGGCGCGCAGGGCGCCGGGCGCACGACAGGCGCGCTCCAGGATGCGCACCGCTGCCTCGGAACGGAGTGCGCCCCCCAAGGCGCCCTCGTCCAGGGCGAGCTCGGCGAGCCCGTACAGCGCGTTGGCGAAACGGTCCGCCTCGCTGGTGGAGCCGTCTACGGCCCCCGGTTCACTGCCGGAGCCGCCGACGACCGCAGCCGCCAGTTCCTCGTACAGCGCGGCGAACCGGCGGCGCGCCCGGCGCCCGAGTCCGCCGCCGCGCGCCCCGCGCACGCTCCCGGCGCCACCCGTCCACAGCGGCGCGGTCCGCACCCGCACCACCTGCGGGGGCAGTTCGAGCCGGGCCGCCTCCTCCTGCTCCTGGCTGCGGCTGAGCGCGTAGAGCTCGAATTCGTGCTGGTCGAGGCCGCGCACGAGCCGGTCGCACCAGAGTCCGGCCTCACCGCCCACAAACGGGTAGCCGCCCTCGGTCAACAGTCCGATACGCACGAGTACACCCCCGATCTCCCATGAGGGGAGCCGCCGTTGACCCGGCGGCTCGCAGCGGGACGAACGTATGCGGACATGCCGGTGGCGCGATGGACGGTTGTCCATCGCGCCACCAAAAGGGGTGAACGGTCGTAACTTTCGCGTGCGCGTGACGTTCTGTCGCGCTAGGAGATCGTTCCGCTACCGACCGCTACGGAGCGTCAGCCCTTGGGAAAGACCCAGGGGTTGGGCTTACAGGTGATCCCGTCGAGGCTCAGGAACTTGGTCTGCTGCTGCATGACCGGCGCCAGTGCGCCGTCCTGCGAGCAGCTCACGTGGTTGTGGCCGAGCCGGTGGCCGACCTCGTGGTTGATGAGCATCTGCCGGTACGGATAGATGGCGGCGCCGTGCAGCACGTCGTCGTACGTCTTGGAGCCCTGCGCCCAGCGGTAGGCGTTGATCATCACGCGCTCGGTGGCGGCGGAGTCGCACGACACGTTGTCCTCGGTCGTGTCGAGCCCCGACTTGGCGCACCAGGTGGCGGTGGTGCCGGGGCTGGCCAGCGTGATGACGAAGTTCGGCTCGCCGGAGGAGATGCGCTCGAAGGTGCGCGCGCCGTCGTGCGCCCAGCTGCGGTTGTCGTTCAGGGTCTTCTGCACCGCCTCCGCGAAGAGCGAGCCGTCGAGCCCGAGCCCCTTCTCCACGTCGATGCGGTAGCGGAACTTCTCCCCGCGCCCCGGCGCCTTGTCGAACCCGGGGATCGCCTCGAACTTCCCCGAACCCTTCAAGTCCGTGGCCAGGGGGTACTTCTTGCGCATCTGCTGCGCGTACGTCAGCGGGGCGGCCTGGGCCGTCTTCGACGGGGTGGCGCGGGCGTCCGAACGCGAGGCCGAACCGTCGTGGACGCGCGTGCCCTTCGCGGACTGCGCCTGTGCCTCGGCGGTGGAGCCGTCGCCCCGGTCGGTGACCTGCCCGGCGACGACGACGGCCAGGACGGTGGTGACGGCCGCGGCGGCGATCCCGGTGTAGGTGAGGCCCTTGCCGCGCTTCTCCCGTCCGCCGGGGAGCGGATCCGAGGCCTGGTCCGTGTCCCCGTCCGCGCGCGGGTCGGCCCGCGGGACCGCGAGCACGTCGGAGACCGCCGTCTCCGCTTCGTCCCGGCCGGTGACCGCGCCGTACGGGTCCTTGGGACTCCTCCTACCGAAGCCGTCCTTGCCGGAGCCGTCGTTGCCGACGCCGTCCTTGCCCGAGCCGTTCTCGCCGAAGCCGTCCTTGCCATAGGCGCCCTGGCCGAGAGCGTCCTTACCGAAGGCTTCCTTGTCGAAGGCATCGACATATTCCTGGCGGGGCCGCTGCCGGGGCACGAAGGGCGGTCCGGGGCGTTTCGCGGCGCCGCTCGGCCCCGGGGAGCCGCCGGGCGCGCCCCAGCCGCCACCGGGCTCCCGCTGCTCAGGGTGACCGCCGCGCACGCGCGGGGCCTGCGCGGCCGGGTGCGGGCGGCCGGACGCGGAGTCGGGCGCCGCCTCCGCGGGCGTCCTGCGCCGCCGGCCGGTACCGGGGTGCGCCGAAGCGGCCGCGGTCGACGCCATGGGGACTTGCGGTATGTCGGCGGTATCGCCGTTGTCTGCCGGTCCTCGGCGGCTGTGCCGTCCCACTGGCCGCCTCAGCTCCCCTGCTCGGTCGTGCTCTTGGTCGTGCCCTCAGTCGTACGCTCGGCCGCGGTCGCGGCAGCACCGCCGGCATGTTCAGCACCGTCGTCGCCGTCATCGGCACCGTCGGCACCATCCGCACGGACCGTGTCGTCCGCGCCCGCAGCGCTCTTTGCGCCGCCCCTGATGCTAGTGCCGTCCGCGGACCCCTCCCCGGCCGGGTCCGTCGCGTCCCGCGCGGGAGTCGTCGTGGGTGCGGGATCACGCTGCCGGTGCAACGCCTCGGTGTCCGCGACAAGTTCCCGGAACGCCGCGGCGACCCGCTCGGGGTACTCCATCATCGCGACATGCCCCGCATCGGGGAGCGTGAGGAGGCGCGCGTCCCGGTAGGTGCGCGCCGCGCGCGCCGCCATCCGGTAGGAGACGAGCTGGTCGCGCCCCCCGTAGACGAGCAGGGTCGGCGCGAGGACCCGTTCGGCCTGGCGCCACAGGCCGTGCTGGCCGCCGAGCGTGTACGCGTTCACCACCCCGCGCGCGGAGCGGGCCATCGCGTCCCAGAAGTACGGGAGTTGCAGCCGGCGCTCCATCTCCTCCACGGCGGCCTGGAAGCCCTCGGGCGAGACGCTGTCCGGGTCTCCGTAGCAGAGGGCGGTGACGCCGCGCACCCGCTGCTCCGCCGTCCACTCCTTGGTGAGCCGCGTGAAGAGCGCGGCCACGCCGGGCACGGCGAGCAGCCCGGTCGGCAGGGCGGTGCGCTGGACCCGCAGCTCGGGCAGGGCCGGGGAGACCAGGGTCAGCGTCCGTACGAGGTCGGGCCGGACGGCGGCGACGCGGGTGGTGACGGCGCCGCCCAGCGAGTTCCCGAAGAGGTGCACGGGACCGCGGTCGCGTGCGTCGAGGAAACGGATCACCGCGCGCGCGTGCCCGGTCACCGAGTAGTTGCCGTCGTCCGGCGGCGGCGAGTCGCCGAAGCCGGGCAGGTCGATCGCCTCGCCGTCCACGCTGTCCTCGAGGAGCGGCATGAGCGCCGACCAGTTCTGCGACGAGCCGCCGAGCCCGTGCACGTACAGGGCGGGCGGAAGACCCTCCGTGGTGCCCGGGCGGGACCGGACCGACAGCGTGAGCCCCGGCAGAGCGACCGAACGCAGCCGCTCCCCCTCCGCGACCTTGACGGTGCCCGGCTTGGGCACCGCGGCGGCGACGGCGGGAGGCACACGCGGCGAATCGGTCGAAGACATGCGGGATATGTTACGAGACGATCACGCGCTGGATCCTGTGTTCGCCGTCACAGATAGCTCATAGTTCTACCCAAAGCCCATCGGATCACTCGGCGAGGACCACATAGCGGCCCTCCCGGGTGTCTCCTACGCTCGATTCAGGGCACCCGCCCCGCACGAACAGGTGAGGAAGGGAGCCATTCATGACGGTCGACCCCAGCGATCCCGAGACCTTCGCGACCGAGGAGCCCCCGGAGATCGACGTGGAGGCCCCGGAGGCGGACACCGCCGAGCAGCTGACGGAGGTCGCGCCGGACCAGGACGACGAGCCGGACGCGACCGCGAGACCGGACAGCGCCGACGAGGGAGACCGGGCCGAACAGGCACGCGTCGTCGCGCTCGACGAGGACGACTACCGGTGACGGCGATCGCGACAGCGACAGCGACAGCGACAGCGACAGCGACAGCGACAGCGACAAGGGTGCCGGTGACCGTGACCGGGCGACGAAGGTACCGGTGACCGTGACCAGGGTGCCGGTGATCGCGTGACCGCGTCGGCGAAGGGCGTGGCAGTATGCGCCGCTTTGCGGACATAGGGGCGGCGGGCGCGGCTTTCCCGGGCGTCCGGTCCGTGAAATTCTGCGCTCGCACCGCGCACATCACGGTTACCCAAAAGTACGATGACGGCGCGGCGCACACCGCGCACGGACGATTTTGGGAGGCGGCGTGACAGCCATCGAGCAGACGGAGGCAGCGCGCCCCAAGGGCACGCGCCTGCCGCGCCGAGCCCGACGCAATCAGCTTCTGGGCGCGGCCCAGGAGGTTTTTGTCGCGCAGGGGTACCACGCGGCCGCGATGGACGACATCGCCGAGCGGGCCGGGGTCAGCAAGCCGGTGCTCTACCAGCACTTCCCGGGCAAGCTCGACCTGTACCTGGCCCTCCTCGACCAGCACTGCGAATCGCTGCTGCAGTCGGTGCGCACGGCCCTGGCCTCCACCACGGACAACAAGCAGCGCGTCGCCGCGACGATGGACGCCTACTTCGCGTACGTACAGGACGACGGCGGTGCCTTCCGGCTGGTCTTCGAGTCGGACCTGACGAACGAGCCCGCGGTGCGCGAGCGCGTCGACCGGGTCAGCCTGCAGTGCGCCGAGGCCATCTCGGACGTGATCGCCGAGGACACCGGCCTGTCCAAGGACGAGTCGATGCTGCTTGCCGTGGGCCTGGGCGGCGTCTCGCAGGTCGTCGCCCGCTACTGGCTCTCCAGCGCCAGTCCGGTCGAGCGTGACAAGGCGGTGCAGCTGCTGACGTCGCTGGCCTGGCGCGGCATCGCCGGGTTCCCGCTGCACGGCGCGGACCAGCACTGAGGGCGACGCTGAGGGCCCTCTGCCCACGTCGCGCACCCGTCACACGATTTTGTTCCCGCCCCGGTGTTCGCTCTTGGCGTGCTACCGGGGCGCCGGGTGCCTCGTCTCACCGGGCTAATGTTTGCTGCGTACGGCGCGCGGTCGTCCGCGCACATCACGGATCGTCGGAGGGACAAGGCCGTGGAGGTCAAGATCGGCGTGCTGCACACGCCCCGCGAGATCGTTCTGGAGAGCGGCCAGTCCGCCGAGGAGGTCGAGAGCGCGGTGTCCGAGGCGTTGTCCGGCAAGGCGCAGCTGCTCTCCCTGACGGACGAGAAGGGCCGCAAGGTGCTGGTGCCGGCGGAGCGCCTCGCCTATGTGGAGATCGGTGAGCCGTCGGTGCGCAAGGTGGGCTTCGGCCCGCTGTAAGGCACCGACCAGCAGCGAAGCAGTACGGGTGAGGGCCCGATGGCGCAGTCGCCGTCGGGCCCTCAGCTGTCGTGGGACGCGTGTGCCGTACGCGCGGGTGCCGCCCCGCGTTCACAGGGCACGCACAACGGGCACACACGAGGAGGGTTGCCTTCCGGGTGCCGGGGGTAGACCGGCTAGGACCGATTTGCACCCACTGGCAGCGCGGGAGGGACCCTCAACATGCTTCTCGAAGCTCTCGGCTCCGCACTGCTCGGCCTGGCCCTCGCATGGGCCGCGGGCCAGCGTGTACCGAACCGCCTTCCGTCGCGCACCCTGGTGCTGCCGACCGGAATCGCGGGCGCTCTCTTCGGAGCCTTCATCACCCACAGCGCGCTCGGCCCGGGCCACGCGCTCGCGACGCTCGTCGGCGCGTTCGTCCTGTCGGCAGCGCTGCTGTCGCTGCTGCTGCGCCCGACCCGGGGCCGAGCGCACCGGCTCAGTCCGAACCCGTAGCGGGATCGGGCAGCCTCTCTCGAACGAAGCAGTAACTACCCCAGGGGCAGCCGCCGAAGGAGCGGCTGCCCTTCCGGGTGTCCCGACGAGCGCCCCGCGGGGCCGGGCCGCGCGGCCCGGTGAAGCTATGCCGCGAGACCCGGTGAGGCTACGCCGCGAGTCCCAGCGCCGCCATCCGCTTGGTGTGCGCCTCGGTGATGCGCGAGAACATCCGGCCCACCTCGGCCAGGTCGAACCCGTCGGCCACGCCCCCGACCAGCATCGTGGACAGCGCGTCACGGTCGGCGACCACCCGCTGCGACTGCGACAGGGCCTCGCCCATCAGGCGGCGTGCCCACAGGGCGAGCCGGCCGCCCACGCGCGGGTCCGCGTCGATCGCGGCGCGCACCTTCTCCACGGCGAACGACGCGTGCCCGGTGTCGTCGAGCACGGCGAGCACCAGGGAACGGGTGTCCGAGTCAAGACGGGCCGCGACCTCCCGGTAGAAGTCACTGGCGATCGAGTCGCCCACGTACGCCTTGACCAGGCCCTCCAGCCAGTCCGACGGGGCGGTCTGGCGGTGGAAGCCGTCCAGGGCGCCGACGAACGGGTCCATCGCCTCGGTCGGCTCGACACCGACCGCCGAAAGCCGGTCGCGCAACTGCTCGAAGTGGTGGAACTCGGCGGAGGCCATCTTCGCCAGCTCCGCCTTGTCGGCCAGCGTCGGCGCCAGCTTCGCGTCCTCGGCGAGGCGCTCGAACGCCGCCAGCTCCCCGTACGCGAGGGCGCCGAGCAGGTCGACGACGGCGGCGCGGTAGTGCGCGTCCGCGGACGCGGTGGCCCAGTCCTGGGCGGCGATCCCGGTCGGGGCGGGGGTCGCTTCGGCGGACGGCGTGGCGTTGTCAGGCGTCTCCATGAAGCGCACAATAGCCCGCTCGCCGCCCCCCGGAACTCCCTGGTCAAGGAGTGTGACAACGACTACGTGACCAATTCGGCCATCGCGTATGCGGGTTTCCGGGGTATGGTGGTAAAGAGCCCGCCGAGTGCAAGCGCGTTTCTTGGCGTTTGCGCGTACACGCGACGGGCCGCACGAATGAGGATGCCCGGTCGGAGGCCCGATCGGCTCCGACCCGACAGCCCTCCAGCCGGTCCGTCACACGACGTACGGCATGAGGAGGGGCCCTCAGCGGTACGAGCGCTCGAGCGTCGGCAGTGGTCCCGCGTCACCCGGTCCACCCGCACCCGCGGATCGAGACCGGCGTAACACCGGCACGGTCACGACCCCCGCGTTCGCCTCGCACCGCACCTCACAGAAGAGGCAGCACCCTGACTACGCAGACTTCCACCTTTCGTCAACTGGGCATCCTGCCCGAGACCGCCGAGGCCCTGGAGGCCGTCGGCATCGTCACCGCCTTCCCCATCCAGGAGATGACGCTCCCCGTCGCCCTCGCGGGCTCGGACGTCATCGGCCAGGCGAAGACCGGCACGGGCAAGACCCTCGGCTTCGGACTGCCGATCCTGGAGCGCGTCACCGTCCCCGCGGACGTCGAGGCGGGCCGGGCCCGGCCCGAGCAGCTGACCGACGCCCCGCAGGCGCTCGTCGTCGTCCCGACGCGCGAGCTGTGCACGCAGGTGACCAACGACCTGCTGACCGCCGGCAAGGTGCGTAACGTGCGCGTGCTCGCCATATATGGCGGCCGCGCCTACGAGCCCCAGGTCGAGGCCCTGAAGAAGGGCGTCGACGTGATCGTCGGCACCCCGGGCCGCCTGCTCGACCTCGCCGGACAGAAGAAGCTCGACCTCTCGCACGTGAAGGCGCTCGTCCTGGACGAGGCCGACGAGATGCTCGACCTGGGCTTCCTGCCCGACGTCGAGAAGATCATCAACTACCTGCCGGCGAAGCGGCAGACGATGCTGTTCTCGGCGACCATGCCGGGCGCCGTCATCGGCCTCGCCCGCCGGTACATGTCGCAGCCGACGCACATCAGCGCCACCTCGCCGGACGACGAGGGCGCGACCGTGCGCAACACCGCGCAGCACGTCTACCGCGCGCACAACATGGACAAGCCCGAGATGGTCGCGCGCATCCTGCAGGCCGAGGGCCGCGGACTCGCGATGATCTTCTGCCGCACCAAGCGGACCGCCGCCGACATCGCGGAGCAGCTGCAGAAGCGCGGCTTCGCCTCCGGCGCCGTCCACGGCGACCTCGGTCAGGGCGCCCGCGAGCAGGCGCTGCGCGCGTTCCGCAACGGCAAGGTGGACGTGCTGGTCTGCACGGACGTCGCCGCGCGCGGTATCGACGTCGACGACGTCACGCACGTCATCAACTACCAGACGCCCGAGGACGAGAAGACGTACCTCCACCGCATCGGCCGCACCGGCCGCGCGGGCAAGAAGGGCATCGCGATCACGCTGGTCGACTGGGACGACATCCCGCGCTGGCAGCTGATCAACAAGGCGCTCGACCTGAAGTTCAACGACCCGGTCGAGACCTACTCCTCCTCGCCGCACCTGTACGAGGAGCTGAACATCCCGGCCGGCACCAAGGGCGTCCTGCCGCGCGGCGAGCGTACGCGCGCCGGGCTCGCGGCCGAGGAGATCGAGGACCTGGGCGAGACCGGTGGCCGGGGCGCGGCCCCGCGCGGCCGCGGTGGCCGTCCCGGGCAGGACCGCGACCGTGGCGGCCGGGACCGCGGCCGCGACCGCGGTGGCCGGGACCACGACCGGGACCGGGATCGGGACCAGGAGCGTTCGGCCCGTACCCCGCGCCGTCGCCGCCGCACGCGCAACGGTGAGCCGGTGGCCGCCGAGGCGGCCGCCACCGCGGCACCGGTGACGCCCGCACCCGTCACGCCGGCGCCCGCCGGCGAGACCGCCGAGAACGCTTCCGGGCCGCGCACCCCGCGCCGTCGCCGCCGCACGCGCGGTGCCGCGCAGGGCGCTCCCGCCGCCGAGGCCGTCGTCGAGACGGTCGAGACCGTCCCCGCGCAGGTGGCCGAGCCGGTCGCCGCCGAGGTCGAAACCCCGGCCGCGCCGCGTCGCCGTACGCGCAAGAAGGCGGAGACCGCCGTCGACACGGCCGAGACCATCCCCGCGCAGGTGGCCGAGCCGGTCGCCGCCGAGGTCGAGACCCCGGCCGCGCCGCGTCGCCGTACGCGCAAGAAGACGGAGACCGCCGTCGAGACGGCCGAGACCATCCCCGCGCAGGTAGCCGAGCCGGTCGCCGCCGAGGTCGAAGCCCCGGCCGCGCCGCGTCGCCGTACGCGCAAGAAGGCGGAGACCGCCGTCGACACGGCCGAGGCCGCCGCGCCGGTCGCCGTCGCCGAGGCTCCGGTCGTCGCGCCGCGTCGTACGCGCAAGAAGGCGGAGGCCGCCGTCGACACGGCCGAGGCCGTCGAGGCCAAGCCGGCCCGCACGCGCAAGAAGGCCGTCGCCCCGGTCGAGACCGCCACGGAGGTGGCCGAGGCCGCCCCCAAGCGGACCCGAAAGAAGGCCGTCGCGCCCGTCGAGACCGCCACGGAGGCCGCCGAGGCCGCCCCCAAGCGGACCCGCAAGAAGGCGGAAGCCGCCGTCGACACGGCCGAGGCCGTCGAGGCCAAGCTGGCCCGCACGCGCAAGAAGGCCGTCGCCCCCGTCGAGACCGCCACGGAGGTGGCCGAGGCCGCCCCCAAGCGGACCCGCAAGAAGGCGGAAGCCGCCCTCGACACGGCCGAGGCCGTCGAGACCGCGCCGAAGCGGACCCGCAAGAAGACCGTCGCGCCCGTCGAGACCGCCACGGAGGTGGCCGAGGCCGCCCCCAAGCGGACGCGTAAGAAGACCGTCGCTGCCGTGCCCGCGCAGGCCGAGGCGGAGGCCGCCGAGGTCAAGCCGAGGCGGACCCGCAAGAAGGCCGTCGCCGCGGTTCCGGCGCAGGCCGAGGCCGGGACCGAGAGCGCCGAGGCGAAGCCGAAGCGCACGCGCAAGAAGGCCGTGGCCGAGGCCCCCGAGGCCTGATCCGCGCCGCGCCCGAAAGGCCCGGACTCCGCACCGCGGGGTCCGGGCCTTCGCCGTCGCCCCCGGGACACCCGGCCGCCGCGCCACGTAACCTCACCGCATGAGCAGGCCGCCGACCTTCACCCCGCCGCCCGGAACCCGCGCGCACGTGCTGCGCACCGACAGGGGCGACTTCGCCGCGCTGGTCGGTGAGCCCGCGTCCGGCCCCGTACGGGGCACCGCGCTGCTGCTGCCGGGGTTCACCGGCAGCAAAGAGGACTTCGTCGCGCTGCACGGACCGCTGACCGCGGCCGGATACCGCACGGTCAGCGTCGACGGCCGCGGCCAGTACCGGACGGCCGGCCCCAAGGACGACGAGCGCCCCTATGCGCAGCGGGAGCTGGCCCGGGACGTGCTCGCCCAGGCCGCCGCGCTCGGCCCGGACCGGATCCAGCTGCTCGGGCACTCGCTCGGCGGGCTCGTCGCCCGTGCCGCGGTCCTCGCCGACCCGGCCCCCTTCGCCTCGCTGACCCTGATGGCGTCCGGTCCCGCCGCGGTCGCCCCGGCCCAGCAGCAGCGCATCGAGATGCTGCGGAACGCGCTCGCCGCGTTCGACATGGCGCAGGTGTGGGAGGCGATGCAGGCCCTGGAGACGGCGGACGCCGCGGTCGACGACGTGCTGGACGTGCGGGGCGACGAGGAGGAGCTGCGGCAGCGCTGGCTGAGCAACAGTCCGGCCCAACTGATCGCCACGGGGCGGCAGTTGTGTGAGGAGCCGGACCGGGTCGACGAGCTGGCCGCGGTCGCGCCGCCGGTGCACGTCCTGTCCGGCGAGCGGGACGAGGCGTGGCCGGTGCCGCTGCTCGACGACATGGCCCGACGGCTGAAGGCCGAGCGGACCGTGATCGCCGGCGCCGAGCACTCGCCGAACACGGACCGCCCGGACAAGACCGCCGCGGCCCTCATCGCCTTCTGGGACCGGCACCCGGCACAGCCGAACGGTGCCCCCTAGAACTGCGCGTGCAGATGCGCCCAGAACCCGTCCCGCAGCGCCCGCCGCAGGTCGGACTGGCCGCGCAGCGAGTACTGGAGGATGGCCTCCGCCTCGACGAGCAGGTCCTGGTCGACCGGGCCCGGCAGGTACGGGTGGCCGGGCAGCACCTCGGTGAACGCCTCGCGCCCGCGCTCCGCGAGCCACTGCGCCGCGATCCGCGCCCCCGTGAAACGGACCTGCTCGCGGGTGGGGCGCGGCGCGTCCCCGGGCTCGTACGAGGTGAGGGCGCGGCGCGTGACGTAGGGCCGGAAGAAGTCGAGGTCGAGCGTGCGCTGGCTGTCGACCTCCCAGAGCAGCGGCTCCGCCTGGTTGGGGCCGCCGACGGCCTCGATGCCCCACAGGTGGACGCGGGCCCCGTATCCCTGGGCCGCCTCGACGGCGGAGACCAGGTCCTCGTCGCCGCCGAGCAGGGCCGCGTCGCTGATGGCGCGGTGCCGGGCGAGGGACTCCAGGTCGCTGCGGATGAGGGAGTCGACGCCCTTCTGCTGGTTGTTCGCGTTGAGGTTGCCCAGGCGGACCTTGACGTCGGGCAGCGCGGCGATGGACTGCTGCTCCGTGGTGTGGATGCGGCGGCGCGCGCCGTCGTACCAGTAGACGCGCAGCAGCCGGCTGTCCGCGAAGATCGTGCGGGCCTTGTCGATCAGGGCGTCGATGAGTCCCTCGGCGTCCAGGTCGAAGGAGCGCCGGTCCTCCGTGCCCGCGACGAGGCGGCCCGCGGCGGCGTAGAGGTACCCCGCGTCCACGAAGATCGCGTGCGTGGAGGGTGTCTTGGCGACCTCCGCCAACATCCGCCTGAGCAGGTCGTTCGTGGTGGCGAGATGTTCTTCTACGCGCTCCGCGACGGAGGCGGGCAGGTCGTCCGGGTGGGTGGCCGGGTGGGTGGCCGGGTGGGTGGCGTTCATCGCCGTCCATTGTCCCCGCGCGTCACACGCTGTGCATGACCGGCCCCGCTACCCGCAAGTAATTAGGTTCCCGAAAAATTTCTTTAGCGTAGGGAATGTTTGCTGGGGGCAACTCGTTGTCACCCATAGAACGTGGGGCACTCTGGCCCCGCAATCCACTCTTAACGGTCAGGCAACCGCCTGGCCGTACGGCAGGTTCACGATGGTGACCTGCACCGTAGTTCTCCTTCAGGAGGATCACCAGACGAAGGGAGAAGCCCTTGCGCTTCGAAATCATGCGTCTTGACGACGTCGACGGTACCGCCGTGGACACCACCGTCGTGGACGCCGCCTCCGTCAACCGGATCGTTCAGCAGGCGGCCGCCATAGGGCAGCGCCTCTACATCCGCCCGGCCGAGTCGTCCGCCTCGTAACGGCGTCGCGACACACTCTTCGAAGCCCCCGTACGCACGCCGCGTACGGGGGCTTCGCATGTCCGCCTCCCCGGATCGGCCCCCGGACCGGCCGGCGGCACTGATGCTCAGGCGTTCTGGATCACCTGGGTCACGCCGTTGATGATCTGCTGCACGGCGATCGCCGAGAGCATCATGCCGGCGAGCCGGGTCACCAGGACGACGCCACCGTCCTTGATGACGCGGATGATCACGAGCGAGTAGCGCATCACGAGCCACAGGACCACGTGGATGGCGAGGATCGCCGTCCAGACGGAGAGCTGCGTGGCGACCGTGTGCGCCTTCTGGACGGCCAGGATGACGGAGACGATCGCACCGGGGCCGGCGAGCAGCGGCATGCCGAGCGGGACGAGGGCGACGTTCACGTCCTTCGTCTGCTGCGGCTCGTCGGTCTTGCCGGTGAGCAGGTCGAGGGCGATCAGCAGGAGCAGCAGGCCGCCCGCGATCATCAGGGCCGGGACCGAGACGTGCAGGTAGTCGAGGATCTGGTGGCCCAGGACACCGAAGACGGCGATGACACCGAAGGCGACGCACACCGCCTGGAAGGCCATGCGCTTCTGGACCTTGGCGGGGCGGCCCGCGGTGAGGGCGAGGAAGATCGGGGTGATTCCGGGCGGATCCATGATCACGAAAAGGGTAAGGAAGAGGGATCCGAAAACAGCGACGTCGAACACGATGTGGGCTTGCCTTGCGGGTGTGGAGCCGGAGCGCGACGGGGGGCGCGAGCCGGGCGGACGGTCGGGACAAGGGCGGGAACGGGCAGAACGGGCAGAACGGGCAGGCGGCGAGCCGGAGCAGGCCTGGGGGCGGGCGATGGATCGGACCAGACGGGGGGATCGGGATCGGCCGGCGTCCGGCGGGTCACCGACGTCCGGCGGGTCAGAGGTCAGAGCAGAGGTCAGACCTGAGGTCCCTACGCGCCCGGCGAGTCAGACGCAGGGCGGGCGCGAAGTCCCGCGGCGCCCGGCGGGCCGGACGCGGAGTCCTGCGCGCCAGGCGCGGAGTTCCGCGGGCCGCGGACGCGGAGTCCCGCGGGCCGGACGCGAGGTCAGGCGTGGGTTCCGCCGGCGCCCGGGACCGGGAAGGCCCCGGTGGCACGCCGCGTGATCTCCCCGTAGATCTCGGGGTCCGTCGTGTACTCGCCGAGCACACACGTCTTGCGGCTGCCGTGGTAGTCCGAGGAGCCGGTGGTGAGCAGGCCGACGTCGGCGGCCAGGCCGCGCAGCCGGTCCCGGGTCGCCGGGTCGTGGTCCATGTGGTCGACCTCGATGCCGTCGAGGCCGGCCGCGGCGAGCTCCGCGATCGCCGCCTCGGGAACGGTCCTGCCGCGCTTGGCGGCGCCCGGGTGCGCGAAGACGGTGACCCCGCCCGCGGCCTTCACGAGACGGATCGCCTCGAAGGGGTCCGTCTCGTGCTTGGCGACGTAGGCGCGGGCGCCGTCGGCCAGCCACTCGGGGGTGAACGCGTCGGAGACCGTGGGCACGACACCGAGCTCGACGAGCGCGGAGGCGATGTGCGGGCGGCCGACCGAGCCGTCCCCGGCGATCCGGGCGACCTGCTCCCAGGTGACGGGGACGCCGAGCTCGTTCAGCCTGGCGATCATGGCCTTGGCGCGCGGGACCCGGTCGTCGCGGACCAGCTCGCGCTCGGCGAGCAGCGCGGGCTCCTCGGGGTCGAACAGGTAGGCCAGCATGTGCAGGCCCACGCCGTCGAGCCGGCACGAGAGTTCGGCGCCGGTGACCAGGGTCGGTCCGGCGGGCAGCGCACGCAGCGCCGCGATCGCCTCGGCGTGGCCGCGGGTGGAGTCGTGGTCGGTGAGCGCCACGACGTCCAGTCCGGCCGCCGCCGCGTTGCGCACCAGCTCGGCCGGGGTGTCCGTGCCGTCGGAAGCGGTGGAGTGGGTGTGCAGGTCGATGCGCACGGCTGCGTACTCCAGGCTCGGACTCGGACGGACAGGGCGGGTCTCTCCCGCCCGGCGCGTGTCCGGATACAGGAGGGAACGCTCAAGGGTAACGGGATTTCGGGACACCCCCGTCCCGGCCCGGCCCGGCCGCGGACCCCTACGCCGCCCGACCCGGCCGAGTGCGGCTCACCACCCGACCCGGGCGCACCCCGCCCGCAGCGGTCCCGACTCAGCGGAGTGCGGCTCACCACTCGACCCGGGCGCACCCCCCGCCCGCAGCGGTCCCGACTCGGCGGAGTGCGGCTCACCACCCGACCCCGTCCACACCCCGCCCGCAGAGGTAGGCCCCCGACCCCGGCCGCATCACGCCCGCCCAAGGCCCCGCCCTTACCCCTCCCCGCCCTGGAGGATCCGCGGCGACAGCGCCCCGCACGGCAGCAGGTCCACCTCCGCGCCCGCGTCCCGCAGGTCCGTGAGGACCAGTTCGTCGTACATCAGCAGTCCGGACTGCTCGGGCCAGACGATGCCCCACAGCCACAGGCCGCGCGCCTCGCCCGCGAAGACTGCGCGGTCGGCGGGCGTGCCCGAGACGTGCCACATCGGCGTCGGCCGGCCGGCCGCGAGCAGCTTGACCTGGGGCGGCCCCGACACGTCCATGGACGGGCCCGGGTCGGGGCCGTCGATGCCCGCGTACCGCGCGCCGAGTCCGACACCGAGCTCCTCGGCGACGAGCACCAGCTCACCGATGCCGCCGAGGGGGCCGGGGCCCGAGCAGGCCACGGCGGTGGCGCGGCCGCCGGTACGGTCGTCCCCCGCGTTCGCCACGCCGGTGAACAGCCAGCCGACCGGGAGCGGCCACGGCATCCACACGGGCACCTGGGCGCGGCGCACCACGACGCCGAGGGCCTCGACGCTGGGCGGGATCACGGGCTGCAGCGGGTGCACCGGCCCGTGTGCGTCGCACTGCCAGGAGTCGGCGAAGAGGCCGGGAGCCCTGACCCGGCCACCACACTTCGGGCAACTGGGTTCGCCCCTCATAAAGCCCCACGGTCCTCCCCGTCCCGCGCCGCGTCAAGGACGATCACCCGTCCGGAGGCGGCCGCGTCCGGGGCCTCGGCAGGGCCCCCGGAACAATCTAGGTGTAGCTTGCATTAATTAGCCCGGCTAACTTAATATGTGTATAGGCCAACGACCCACGCGACAAGGAGCCGGCATGAGCCACAGCAGTACAGGAGGGACCGCCGAAGGGGACACGCTCGACGCGGGAGCGACCAGCATCCTGCGTCAGCCGAAGGCGGTCTGGGCGACCGCCGGGGCATCCGTCGTCGCCTTCATGGGCATCGGGCTCGTCGACCCGATCCTGCCCTCGATCGCCAAGGGGCTCCAGGCGACGCCCAGCCAGGTCTCCCTCCTGTTCACCTCCTACTTCCTCATCACCGCCGTCGCGATGCTGGTGACCGGGTTCGTCTCCAGCTGCATCGGCGGCAAGAAGACCCTGCTCGTCGGGCTCGCGCTCGTCGTGGTCTTCGCCGCGCTGGCCGGCACCTCCGGCTCGGTCGGCGAACTCGTCGGCTTCCGGGCCGGCTGGGGCCTCGGCAACGCGCTCTTCGTCTCGACCGCCCTCGCCGTCATCGTCGGCGCGGCGGCCGGCGGCAGCGCCGCGGCGATCCTGCTCTACGAGTCCGCGCTCGGCCTCGGCATGGCGTGCGGGCCGCTCGTCGGCGCCCTGCTCGGCAACGCGAGCTGGCGCTACCCGTTCTTCGGCACGGCCGCGCTCATGGCCATCGGCTTCGTCTGCATCACGGTGTTCCTGAAGGAGCAGCCCAAGCCCGCCACGAAGACCTCGATCCTGGACCCGATCAAGGCGCTCGGCCACGGCGGCCTCGCGTCGGCGGCGGTCTCCGCGTTCTTCTACAACTACACGTTCTTCACGGTGCTGGCCTTCACACCCTTCGTGCTGAACATGACCCCCTACAAGTCCGGCGGCGTCTTCTTCGCCTGGGGCGTCCTGCTCGCGCTGTTCTCGGTGATCGTCGCGCCGCGCATGCAGGCCAGGTTCGGTTCGCTGAAGGTGCTCGGCGGCTCCCTGGTGCTGCTCGCCGTGGATGTCCTCGTCCTCGGGTACGGCAACCACACCGCGGCGGTCGTCTGCACGATCCTGTCCGGCGCCTTCATCGGCGTGAACAACACCGTCTACACCGAACTCGCGCTCGGCGTCTCCGACGCGCCGCGCCCGGTGGCCAGCGCCGGCTACAACTTCGTGCGCTGGTTCGCCGCGGCCGCCGCCCCGTTCTTCGCGCCGAAGATCGAGGAGTGGAGCAACATCCACATCCCGTTCGTGGTCGCCGCGATCACGGCGGTGCTGGGCGCGGTCGTCGTCTGGGTGCGCCGCAACGCGCTCACGCACGAGGCCGAGGAGCTGGAACCGCACCACGCCGCCGAGGACAGCGTGAGCGTCTTCGCCCAGTGAGCCCGGCCGACATGCGCGTCTTCGCCCAGTGAGACCGGCGCGCGCGTCCTCACCCGGTGAGACCGGCGCGCGCGTCTTCGCACAGTGAGAAGCGTCAGTCGAGAGCGACGGGCCTGCGCAGCGGATCGCGCAGGTCCGTCCCGCTGTTCAGCCACTTCTCCTGGAGCGCCGCCGCGCCGTGCACCCGCTTCCACGCCGCCTCGTTCTGCGTCATCGGCAGCAGCGGCAGGAACCGTACGGGATCGAGCGGGTGATCCAGCTCCAGGTCCTCGACCAGGCCGCCCGGCTCCGCCACCAGGACCGAGGTGAACGGAGCGCCCGGCCACAGCGGCTCCCCCACGTCGAGCGACGCGCCCGGCGCCACGACCACGCCCTCGACCTGCGGCGACGCGGCCAGGACGGCCAGCGGGCGCAGCACCTTGTCCGTGTCGGCGAGCCCCGCGCGGACCGTCAGGACCAGCTCGGCGCGCGGGCCCTTCACGGGGTCGGCGAGGGCCGCGGTGGGGTCGGACATGGGGGACGACGACATGCCGAGGCTCGCGTACCGGACCAGGCCCCCGTCATCGCCGCTGCCGCCGCCGGTGAAGCGGAGCACCTCGATCCGGTCGGTGCCGAGGAACGTGACCGCCGCGCGCGCGTCCGGCTCGCCCAGGGCCGTGATCAGCCGGGCCTCCACCAACGCCAGAACTTCTGCCATCCCGCGAGCATAGAACTCGCATGCAATGGGTAAAGAAGGGGCTCGCTCCTGTCAGTCGGCTGATAGTCTTGGCCGCTGGTCGGGATGGTGCGCAGTGCGCACCCGCCGCGAGCTCTCGGAGCCCGCGAAGAACCGAACCACACATGTCCCCCACGGGGGACCGGCCGGAGGAGGTGGGGCTGTCATGGATCGAAGTCGACCGTGCAGTATCACCCGTTCTTCCGGCCTCTAGGCCCGCACGCCCCTTCACAGTCAGCAGATCTCTCCTGCTTCCCGGGCTGCCCGCTTACGCCGGAAGAGCGCTTCAACACCGCCTGATCATTCCGATCTTCCTGATCTGAATCAGTAAGCGAAGCCGCCCAGCGTCGGTCGGTGCTCCCCGCTTTGTGGACGTGCAGCATGTCCGATCGGCACGGACGTCCTCATTCCGGGTAGTTCCACCCGTCACGGCGCGGCTCCCGCCCGCGAAGGAGCCTGCCCATGTCGATGATGCGCGACCTGCGTGCCGCCGTCCGTCCCTCGCTGCGCAAGAGCGTGGCCCCGTACGGCAATGAGGCCCGCAGCTCCTACGACTCCACCCGCGACCCCTCGGCCGTCTCCGCGGTCGTCGACTGCGCGGTCTACCGCGACGGGGCGCGCGTCGAGTCCCCCGCCTGCCTCACGCCCCGCGAGGCCCGCCTCCAGGTGCGCCGGGACGGGGGCTTCGCCTGGATCGGGCTGCACGAGCCGACCGAGGCCGAGTTCGCCGGGATCGCCGCCGAGTTCGGGCTGCACCCGCTCGCCGTCGAGGACGCGGTCCACGCGCACCAGCGGCCCAAGCTGGAGCGGTACGACGACACGCTCTTCACCGTCTTCAAGACCATCCACTACGTCGAGCACGCCGAACTCACCGCGACCAGCGAGGTCGTGGAGAGCGGCGAGGTCATGTGCTTCACCGGCCGGGACTTCTTCATCACCGTGCGCCACGGCGGCCAGGGCTCGCTGCGGGCGCTGCGCCACCGGCTCCAGGACGACCCGGAGCTGCTCGCCAAGGGGCCGAGCGCCGTGCTGCACGCCATCGCCGACCACGTCGTCGACGGCTACCTAGCGGTCGCCGACGCGATGCAGGACGACATCGACGAGGTCGAGACCGACGTCTTCTCGCAGACCGGCAAGGGCGCCCCGCGCGGCTCCGACGCGGGCAGCATCTACCAACTCAAGCGCGAGGTATTGGAGTTCAAGCGTGCCGTCGCCCCGCTGCGCCGCCCCCTCGCCCTGCTGAGCGAGCGGCCGATGCGGCTGATCGACCCGGACATCCAGAAGTACTTCCGGGACGTCGCCGACCACCTGGAGCGGGTGCAGGAGCAGGTCGTCGGCTTCGACGAACTGCTGAACTCCATCCTCCAGGCCAATCTGGCGCAGGCCTCCGTCGCGCAGAACGAGGACATGCGCAAGATCACCTCGTGGGCCGCGATCGTCGCCGTGCCGACCATGGTCTGCGGGGTGTACGGCATGAACTTCGAGCACATGCCCGAGCTGCACTGGCGGTTCGGCTACCCGCTCGTCCTCAGCGTCACCGTCGCCGCCTGTTTCACCATCCACCGGACCCTGAAGCGCAACGGCTGGCTGTGAGCGGCCGGGGCGGCCCCTCGCCGCTCCGGCCTCGTTACGCTTGCCCGCATGACGACTGAACTGCTCGATGCCGCCCTCGTCGAGGAGGCCACGAAGAAGTCCGGGCTCATCTGGGTCCAGGGCACCGCGGGCCCCGAGCGCGCGCTGTGGCACGTGTGGCACGAGGGCGCGGCGCTGCTGGTCGGCGACGGGCCCGGCGAGCAGCCGCTGCCCGGCCTCGCCGACGGCGGTACGGCCACGGTCACCGTGCGCAGCAAGGACAAGGGCGGGCGGCTCGTCGGCTGGCGGGCGAAGGTCGTGGAGCTCGGGGCCGGGACGGAGGCGTGGGAGGGCGCTGTCGCGGAGCTCAAGGGGAAGCGGTTGAACGCGGTCGATGGTGAGGGCATGCCTGCGCGGTGGGCTCGGGAGTGCCGGGTGGTTCGGCTGGAGCCCTTGGTGGGGGCGGGGGTGCTGGCCGCCTCGGACGGGGATCTTGCCGCGCCGCCGTTGCCTACGGGGGCGATCACGCGGGACGCGGTGCCCTCCGGGTTGCCTCGGCTGCTCGGGCGGCGCCGACGCGGGTAGGGGCTGGTTCCTCGCGGAGTGCCCCGGGTCGGCGCTGAGCCCTGGGGGCTCTGCCCCCGGACCCCCGGTCCTCAATCGCCGGACGGGCTTGATTTGTGCCGGAGCGGGCTTGATTTGTGCCGGAGCGGGCCTGATTTGTGCCGGAGCGGGCTTGGTTTGTGCCGGAGCGGGCTTGGTTTGTGCCGGAGCGGGCTTGATTTGTGCCGGAGCGGGCTTGAACCGGCTTGGTTGCGCTAGGAGGCCGGGAGGGCTCGGCCGTAGTCCACCGTGTCCGTCGACTCCGGTTCCGTCAGGGTGAAGTCGTGGCCCCAGTCCGTCAGTTGCAGGGTGCCCGCGCCGCCGGCCCGCTCCAGGCGCACGGGGTACGCCGTGCCCTCCAGGGAGACGTCGAGCGTGCCGCCCGCGCCCTGGTCGCCGGTGAGCTGGATCGTACGGGTACCGCCGGAGGTGCCGTGCTCGCCCTTCTCCAGGGCGCCGTGCAGCGTGAGCAGACCGTCGAGCAGCACGTCCTTGTCCGTGAACGTGCTGAGCCGCTTGTACGCCGGATCGCCGGTCGGCACCTTCACGTACTTGCCGTCGAGCTTCTCCGCGGCCGCGCCGTCCCCGGCCCCGCCGCCCGCGTCGTCGGAGTGCGTCCAGAAGTCGGCGTCCGCCTTTAGGTACAGGTGCTCGCCGACCCGCAGCAGCCGGAACGTACTGCCGTTGCTGGTGACCGAGCCGGAGCCGCCGTCGCCCTTCAGCCGCATGTCGAGCTTGTAGGTCCGGCCGCCGCTGACCACCGTGCCGGCCAGGTGCACGGTCTGCGCGCCCTGCGCCGCCTTGACGGTGCGGCTCTGGATCGCGGTCGGTTCCAGCTTGCCGACCCCGTTGGTGCCAGCGTCCGGATCGTCCCCGCCGCAGCCCGCGAGCCCGGCCGCGGCTCCCGTGCACACCGCGCCGACCAGGAGCGCCCTGCGGACACGGCGGGGCAGGGAAAGTGCGGTCACGGGCGGGCTACCTCTCGTACGGCATCGGGCTCGGCGGCAGTACGGCAGCGTACCTGTGTCATCTGCGGTTACTCGTACGGGTCCGGGGGACGAGAGGCACGAGGCGTGTTCGACGGGCACCGGATAGCCTGACCACGGACTGACCGCAAACGGGGATGGAACGGCACGAAAGGTGGTAAGGGAAGGCATGGCAGCAGGAGCCCCGCGGATCTTCGTCTCCCACCTCGCCGGTATCGCCGTCTTCGATCCGAACGGCGACCAGGTCGGGCGGGTGCGGGATCTCGTCACCATGGTCCGGGTGGGCCGCCGGCCGCCGCGGCTGCTCGGGCTCGTCGTCGAGCTCTCCACCCGCCGCCGCATCTTCCTGCCCATGACCCGGGTCACCGGCATCGAGTCGGGCCAGGTCATCACGACGGGCGTGCTCAACGTCCGGCGTTTCGAACAGCGCCCCACCGAGCACCTCGTCCTCGGCGAGATGCTCGACCGGCGCGTGCGGCTCGTGGAGACCGGTGAGGAGGTCACCGTCCTCGACGTCTCCGTCCAGCAGCTGCCCGCCCGGCGGGACTGGGAGATCGACCGGGTCTTCGTCCGCAAGGGCAAGGGCGGCACCTTCCGGCGCAAGGGCGAGGCGCTGACCGTCGACTGGTCGGCCGTCGACGGCTTCTCGGTCGAGGAGCACGGGCAGGGCGCCGAGAACCTCCTCGCCACCTTCGAGCAGCTGCGCCCCGCCGACCTGGCCAATGTGCTGCACCACCTCTCCCCCAAGCGCCGCGCCGAGGTCGCCGCCGCCCTGACGAACGAGCGGCTCGCCGACGTCCTCGAAGAGCTGCCCGAGGACGACCAGATCGAGATCCTCGGCAAGCTGAAGGAGGAGCGCGCCGCCGACGTGCTGGAGGAGATGGACCCGGACGACGCCGCCGACCTCCTCGGCGAGCTGCCCGAGGCCGACAAGGAGCGGCTGCTCACCCTGATGCGGCCCGGCGACGCGGCCGACGTGCGGCGCCTGATGGCGTACGAGGACAAGACCGCGGGCGGCCTGATGACCACCGAGCCGATCGTGCTGCGCCCGGACTCGACCGTCGCCGACGCCCTCGCCCGCGTCCGCAACCCCGACCTGTCGCCCGCGCTCGCCGCCCAGGTCTACGTGTGCCGGCCGCCGGACGAGACGCCGACCGGCAAGTACCTCGGCACCATCCACTTCCAGCGGCTGCTGCGCGACCCCCCGTTCACGATGGTCAGCTCGATCCTCGACGAGGACCTGCAAGCCCTCTCCCCGTCCGCGCAGCTCCCGGAGATCGCCGGGTTCTTCGCGACGTACGACATGGTGGCGGCGCCCGTCGTCGACGAGGGCGGCTCGCTGCTCGGCGCGGTGACCGTGGACGACGTCCTCGACCACATGCTGCCCGACGACTGGCGCGAGCAGGAGTTCCTCCCCCACTCCCTCGGCTTCGCCCGCGCCGGGGGAACCCCGGTGCCGGAAGACGTGACCCATGGCGACTGACGAACGCGACCCGCGGGCCGTGGCGGAGACCCAGCGCCGCCCCCGCACCCGGCTCGACCAGCCGCGGCCGCCCCGGCGCAAGATCCTGCCGGACTACGACCCCGAGGCCTTCGGACGGCTGTCCGAGCGCATCGCGCGGTTCCTCGGCACGGGCCGGTTCATCGTCTGGATGACGGTGCTGATCATCGCGTGGGTCGCGTGGAACGTGGCGGCCCCCGACCACCTGCGGTTCGACACCTACCCGTTCATCTTCCTGACCCTGATGCTCTCCCTCCAGGCCTCCTACGCCGCCCCGCTGATCCTGCTCGCGCAGAACCGGCAGGACGACCGCGACCGCGTCAACCTGGAGCAGGACCGCAAGCAGAACGAGCGGTCGATCGCCGACACCGAGTATCTGAGCCGGGAGGTGGCGGCGCTCCGCATCGGCCTGGGCGAGGTCGCCACCCGCGACTGGATCCGCTCCGAACTGCAGGACCTCCTCAAGGAGCTGGAGGAGCAGCAGCGAACCGCCGTATTCCCGCCGGAGAACGAGCGGGGACGTGATGTAGACGACCGCTGACACGCCTTTCCATGCCCCGGTTACCGCGCCGTACTATCGGGTGCATGGCTACGGAAGACGCGGTGCGCGAAGCACTCGCGACAGTGAACGACCCCGAGATCCAGCGACCCATCACCGAACTGGGGATGGTCAAATCGGTGGACATCGGTGCGGACGGAGCCGTCGCGGTCACCGTGTACCTGACCGTCTCCGGCTGCCCGATGCGCTCCACGATCGAGACGAACGTGAAGGAGGCGGTCGGCCGCGTCGACGGCGTCACGCGCGTCGACGTGACGCTCGACGTGATGAGCGACGAGCAGCGCAAGGAGCTGGCCGCCGCGCTGCGCGGGGGCACCGCCGAGCGTGAGGTGCCGTTCGCCAAGCCGGGTTCCCTGACCCGTGTCTACGCGGTCGCCTCCGGCAAGGGCGGCGTCGGCAAGTCCTCGGTGACGGTGAACCTGGCGGCGGCGCTCGCCGCCGACGGCCTGAAGGTCGGCGTCGTCGACGCCGACATCTACGGCCACAGCGTCCCGCGCATGCTCGGCGCCGACGGCAAGCCCACCCAGGTCGAGAACATGATCATGCCGCCGTCGGCGAACGGCGTGAAGGTCATCTCCATCGGCATGTTCACGCCGGGCAACGCCCCGGTGGTCTGGCGCGGCCCGATGCTCCACCGCGCCCTCCAGCAGTTCCTCGCCGATGTCTTCTGGGGCGACCTGGACGTGCTCCTGCTCGACCTGCCCCCGGGCACCGGCGACATCGCGATCTCGGTCGCCCAGCTCGTGCCGAACGCGGAGATCCTCGTCGTGACGACGCCGCAGCAGGCCGCCGCCGAGGTCGCCGAGCGGGCCGGCTCCATCGCCGTGCAGACGCACCAGAAGATCGTCGGCGTCGTCGAGAACATGTCGGGGCTGCCCTGCCCGCACTGCGGCGAGATGGTCGACGTCTTCGGCACGGGCGGCGGACAGACGGTCGCCGACGGCCTGACGAGGACGACGGGCGCGACCGTGCCGGTCCTCGGCTCCATCCCGATCGACGTCCGCCTGCGCGAGGGCGGCGACAACGGCAAGCCGGTGGTGCTCAGCGACCCCGACTCGCCCGCCGGTTCGGCCCTGCGCGCCATCGCGGGCAAGCTGGGCGGCCGCCAGCGCGGCCTGTCGGGCATGTCCCTGGGGCTGACCCCGCGCAACAAGTTCTGAGCGGTCACCGGACGGCGGGCCGCACCGGCTTCGGTGCGGCCCGCTCCGCGTGGGCGGGCCGGGCGGCTCAGGTCAGCTCGGCGATGTCCTTGACCACGGAGAAGGCGAGCCCGTACGCGCTCATGCCCCGGCCGTACGCGCCCAGGTGGACGCCGGCCTGCGTGGAGCCGGCCAGCACCCAGCCGTACTCGGACTCGCGGTAGTGGAACGGCGTCGGCACGCCGTCCACCGGCAGCGAAAGCGTCGCCCAGTCCGCGGAGCCGAGGTCGTCGGCGAGCACCCAGGCCGTCTCGGTCTGCTGGTCGAGCCAGTCGTCGCGCAGCGAGTGGTCCATCTGGCCCGGCCACGTGTACGAGAGCAGTCCGACCCCGGCCAGCCAGGCCGCGGACGAGACCGACGTGGCGTCCAGGACGCCGGTGCCGTCGGCGCTGCGCCGTACCGGGTTGGCGGCGACGGTCACCACGACGGCGAACCGCTCCGTGTCCTGCGTGTTCTCGCTGCGCACGGAGGGCTCCTCACCGTGCCCGATCGAACCGTGCTCGACGGACCCGTCCGCCGTGCTGCCGACCTGCATCAGCCAGCGCGGTCCCGTGAAGGCCTCGTCGAGGCCGTACCACGGGAAGGGCGCCAGCAGGTAGCCGTCGACCGTGCGCCGGGCCGCGGGGTCCGCCTCGGCCCCCTCGGGGTCCGGCGCCTTCGCGCCCACCCGACTCGTCGTCTCCATGTACCCGGCCGCCTCCTCGCTCTCGTACGGACCGGAGCGGCCCGCCCCCCTCGGGCGTTCTCACGTCCAGTCCGCGCAACAACAAGGCAGAATGCCACACCGGGTCCGGCGGGCCCGGTTCCGGCCGGTGTGGTTCAGGTCGCGTCGGCGTCGAACGGCGGGCGGTCGTCGGCCGCCGGCTTCTCGGGACGCTTCTCCATGTCGGGGCCCTTGCGCATGTTCACCGAGCCGCCGGAACCGGCGGCGGAGCCGCTCGCGGACGAGGAGGCGGAGCCGGAGTCCTCCAGCTCACCGACGGTGTGCACCGCTTCGGTGACCTCGGCCATCTCCTTCTTCAGGTCGAAGCCGTTGCGGATCTCCTTGAGCCCCAGCTCGTCGCTGTCCAGCTGCTTGCGGATGAACGTCTTGGGGTTCAGGTCCTCGAACTCGAAGTCCTTGAACTCCGGGCCCAGTTCGCTGCGGATGTCTTCCTTCGCGCTGTCCGAGAACTCCCGGATCTTACGTATCGTGCGCGAGACGTCCTGGATGAGCTTCGGCAGCTTGTCGGGGCCGAAGACGAGCACGGCCAGCACGACGAGGGTGACGACCTCCAGTGGGCCAATGTCGTTGAACACCTTGCGCTCCTAGCGTGTCCTCGGCCCGCGGCGGTCTTCACTGGCAGGTCTTCGGCAGGGCCCGGCGTCGGACCGGTGTCCACGGTACCCGGCGATGCTGTCCGTCCGGTAGCCACTGGGCCACGTCCAGGGATCACCGGAGCCGTCACCGTGCGCCACGGCCGGTCAGTCACTGGGCGCCGAGCCGAGGACGAGTGTCACCTCTCGTTCCCTTCCGCCCCTTTCCAGCGTGACGTCCAGCTTGTCCTTGGGGCGGTGGGCGCGGATCTTGACGATCAGCTCCTCGCCCGAGTGCACGCGGACGCCGTCCACCTCGGTGATCACGTCGCCGGGCTCGATGCCCGCCCGGGCGCCGGGGCCGCCCGGGCTGACGGCCGAGCCGCCGTCGTTGCCCTTCACGCCGACGCGGGCGCCGTCGCCCGCGTAGTCCATGTCGAGAGTGACGCCGATCACCGGGTGGGTGGCCCTGCCGGTGTTGATCAGCTCCTCCGCGACGCGCTTCGCCTGGTTGATCGGGATGGCGAAGCCGAGGCCGATCGAGCCCGACTGGCCGCCCTCCAGCTCCGAACCGCTGTCGGCGGAGCGGATGGCGCTGTTGATGCCGATGACCCGGGCCCGGGAGTCGACGAGCGGGCCGCCGGAGTTGCCCGGGTTTATCGGGGCGTCCGTCTGGAGGGCGTCGACGTAGCTGACGTCGGTGCCGTCGCCCTTCTCACCGCCCGCCGTGATCGGGCGGTCCTTGGCGCTGATGATCCCCGAGGTGACGGTGTTGGCGAGGTCGAAGGGGGCGCCGATGGCCACGACCGGGTCGCCGACCTGTACGTTCTGCGAGTTGCCCAGTGCCAGCGGCTTGAGCCCGCGGACGCCGGAGACCTTGATCACGGCCAGGTCGTAGCCGCTGTCGTGGCCCACCACGTCGGCGTCGGCGCTCTCGCCGCCCGCGAAGGTGACCGATATCCGGCCGCCCGAGCCGGCCGGCTCCACCACGTGGTTGTTGGTGAGGATGTGGCCGCGGTCGTCGAGGACGAAGCCGGTGCCGGTGCCCTGCTCCGAGGAGCCCTTGGTGTGGATGGTGACGACGCCGGGCAGCGCGCGGGCGGCGATGCCGGCGACGCTGTCGGGGGCGCGGTGGGCGGACTCGGCGCCGGCCTGCGGGAGTTCGACGTCCGTCCCGCCGTTGCGTTCCAGGTAGGACCCGATGGCGCCGCCCACGACCCCGGCCACGAGCGCGAGCAGCACGGCACCGACCACCACCACCCGCTTCGACCTGCCCGTACGGGCCTCTTCCCGCACTTGGGGCGCCGCCCAGGGGTCGTACCGCTGCCAGGACCCGCCCCCGAACGGGACAGCGTGCCCGGTCTCGGGAAGGTGAGCGGTGCCGGGGGCGGCGGGGTAGGGCGACGGGGGGTGCGGAGCGGCGGCCGGGTAAGGGCCCGGCTGGGCGGAGCCGGGGGCGCCGCCGGGGTAGGGCTGGGGTGGGACCTGGCCGGGGTCGCCGCCCGGGTAGGGCTGGGGCTGAGCGATCGGGGCAGCGGGCCGAGATGCCGGGGCGAGGTCGCCGCCCGGGTACGGCTGAGGCTGAGCCTGGCCGGGGTCGGCCGGGTAGGCCTGCTGCGGGACCGGACCGGGGTCCGTCGGATAGGCCTGCTGCGGGGCCGGGCCGGGGCCTGTCGGGTAAGACGGCTGCGGGACCGGGCCGGGGCCCGTCGGGTAAGCCTGCTGCGGGACCGGGCCAGGGTCCGTCGGGTAAGACGGCTGCGGGACCGGGCCAGGGTCCGTCGGGTAAGACGGCTGCGGGACCGGGCCAGGGTCCGTCGGGTAGGCCTGTTGCGGGGCCGGGCCGGGGTCGGCCGGTGCCGTCGGCGTGCCGTGGGCCGGGGTCGCCGCCGGGTGCTGCACGGGCGGCGCGAGCGCCCACGGCCCCGGCTCGCCGTACGGCGGCGTGCTGTACGGATCCGGGTCGTGCAGCGGCCGGGGAGCGCCCTCCACGGAGGTCGCTTTGTGCGCGTCCGGCACGGCGTCGGCCACATCCGCGGGGCGCGCGGGGTCAGCAGGGTGCGCGGGGTCCTTGAGGTGTGCGGGATTCCCGTCCACACCGGCACTCAACGGGGCGGCGGGGGCGGCAGGGTCTCCGGGGCCCTGCGCGAGGTTCCCAGCGTCCGCCGCAGGCCGCTCGGGGCCTGCCTCGTCCACACC
>NZ_JBITLI010000004.1:177751-316461 GCF_044465085.1 Streptomyces sp. NPDC049813
CACCACCAGGCGCCTGAGCCGCAGGAGCCGCACCCGGGTAAGCGGCGTCTTCGGCCCCCGCGGGCCGCTCAGGGCCCGCCTCATCCACACCACCAGGCGCCTGAGCCGCAGGAGCCGCACCCGGGTAAGCGGCGTCTTCGGCCCCCGCGGGCCGCTCAGGGCCCGCCTCATCCACACCACCAGGTACCTGAGCCGCAGGAGCCGCACCCGGAACCGCGGGGTCCACAGCCCCCGCCGGCCGCTCAGGGCCCGCGTCGGCCGCCGGGCCGGCTGCCCCGTGCGGGGCGGGCAGATGCCAGTCGCCGTCGTCCGCGGCGCCCCCGGCATCAGGTCGGGGGCGGCTCCACCACTTGGCCTTTGTGGGCTTGCCCTCGTCCATGTCCCGCCGCTCTCCCGCCACCTGGCCCTCGGCACCGCGCCGAGGACTTCCGCGCGCGCTCCGGGTCCGGTCCGGGACCGGTCCTCACGCGCGCCGTCTCACCTGGATTCAACCAGGTTCGGCACCCCGGGCGCAGGGGGCGTCAGCGGACCGAGAACGACCGGGAGGGCAGAGCCGGCGCGGACGCCGATGCCGATGCCGATGCCGATGCCGAAGCGGATGCTGAGGCAGGCGCGTAGGCCGACGCCGTGGCGGGACCGGTCGGCGGCGCGTCCGGGCCGGACGTCTCCGCGACCACATGCGGCTCCAGGGCCACGGCGACCAGGGGGGACGGCAGAACCGGTCGTATCAGCGGCGACATCCGGGCCGCCCCGGAGAGCAACGGGGTCGCGAAGGGGTAGCTCGCACTGTCCGCGTGCCCCCCGCCCGGCAGCAGCGGCGCGCTCGCCCGGACCGACGCGACCGGCGCCGTCAGCGCACCGCCGCCCTGGCCGAGCAGCGGCGACAGTGACCGGCGGCGCTGCGCCTCAGGGGTGGACGCGGCGCCGGCGGCCTGGCTGCGCAGCGGCGTGACGTTGCTGCCGGAGGGGCCGCCGCGGGTGTCGGAGGTGTCCAGCGGGGCGCCCGCCGTGACGCCGCCGAGGGCGATCGCGGCCAGCGACACCGCTCCGGCCGCGGCGAACGCGAAGCGGCGCCCGCGTGAGGCCCGGTCGCTGTCGTGCCGGTCGGGGCGGCCCACTTCGTGGATGCGGAAGCCGCGCTGCTCGCCGGGGAGGACGGCGGCGTGCGCGTCCGAGGGCGCGTACGCGAAGGGCTCGGGCGCTACGGCGAAGACGCCGCCGCCGAGTCCGGGCCCGCCCCCGAGCCGGGGTCCGCTGCCGAAGGCCCGGCCGGTGCCGAAGCCCGCTCCCCCGAACGGTGGTGCACCACCGTCGCCGTCACCTCCGGCGGGCAGGCCCTGGAGGCGCGCGAGGAAACTCTCCGAGGGCGGCGGCGGGGCTGCCTCGGCGAAGACGCTCTTGAGGCGGCGCTGCGCGTCGGCCTCCACCTTGCACTTGGGACAGGTCGCCAGGTGCGCGAGGACGCGCTCCCGGGCGTCATGGTCCAGCTCGCCGTCGACCAGGGCGGCCAGCCGGTCTCCCAGGTGCTGGTCGGTCGCGGTCTGCCGGCGCTCGGCGGGGTTGATACGTGATCCACTCACGCGGTCGCGCCCCCTCCTCCAAGGACGGGGAACCCCCCCGTACTGGCGAGCGTGCGCCGCTCGGCGCGGGCCTCGGGCGAACGGTGCTGCAACGCCTTGCGCAGCTGTGAGCGGCCACGGTGGATGCGGCTGCGGACCGTGCCCAGCTTCACGCCCAGGGTCGCCGCGATCTCCTCGTACGACAGGCCCTCGATGTCGCAGAGCACGACGGCGGCACGGAACTCGGGCGCGAGGGTGTCCAGCGCCTGCTGGACGTCGGCGTCGAAGTGCGCGTCGTTCAGCACCTGCTGCGGCGACGGCTCGCGGCTGGGCAGCCGCTCGGCGGCGTCGTCCCCGAGGGCGTCGAAGCGGATGCGCTGCTTGCGGCGGACCATGTCCAGGAAGAGGTTCGTGGTGATGCGGTGCAGCCAGCCCTCGAAGGTGCCGGGCGTGTACGTCGACAGCGAGCGGAAGACACGGACGAAGACCTCCTGCGTGAGGTCCTCGGCATCGTGCTGATTGCCCGTCAGGCGGTAGGCGAGGCGGTAGACGCGGCCGCTGTGCGTGCTGACGATCTCCTCCCAGGTGGGCGGAGTCCACGCCTGGGATTCCGCGTCAGCGGCAAAGGTCGCGGTCTGCTGCGCGGAGTCAACGGTGCGGAATCGGTCAGCGGTGTCGGTCACGGATTTCGGCTCACCCGACGACCTGAGAAGGCGCCGCAGCACCCCGCCCCGATCCACGGGCGCAGCCGCACCTCCCCTGTCAGCTCTGGTGGTGTCCAGTGGAGCCCCTACCATAGCCACCTCGCCCGTTAGCTCCGGATAAGCGTTTTTACTCAGATTTGCCGGTCGGCTCTCAGCCGTCCGCTCCGTCGCCGTCACTGTCACGCTGACCCCCGCTTCCACCCGCGCTCTCCCCCTGCCTCTCTAAACGCCCGGTCCCATCTGCGAGTTCCCGGCGCCAACGGATAAAGTCACGCGCAGGCAACCGCGGGGACAGGAGAGGGCCATTACCGGCAACCGGCAGACGAGCTGGGCGTTCGCCGACGCCTTTGTCGCCGAGGACGACGCTGTGCGCTGGGCCCGGGACCGGGCCCGCGAGGCAGGGTTGCGCTCGGTGTCCCCCGGCGCGGGCGCCGCGCTGCGGTTGCTCGCCGCCGCGGTCGGGGCCAAGGCCGTCGCCGAGATCGGGACCGGCACCGGGGTGTCCGGAATCCATCTGTTGCACGGGATGCGCCCCGACGGGGTCCTGACCACGGTCGATCCCGAGCCGGAGCAGCAGCAGTTCGCCCGGCAGGCGTTCCGGGCGGCGGGCTTCGCGAGCAACCGCGCCCGGTTCATCCCCGGCCGCGCCCTGGACGTGCTGCCCCGGCTCGCGGACAGCGGGTACGACCTGGTCTTCTGCGACGGCGACCGGATGGAGAGCCTCGACTACCTCGCTGAATCGTTGCGGCTGCTGCGCCCGGGCGGCCTGGTCTGCTTCGAGGGCGTCTTCGCCGACGGGCGGACCGTGGACTCGGGGCCGCAGCCGGTCGAGGTGGTGCGGCTGCGCGAGCTGCTGCGGGCGGTGCGGGAGAGCCCGGAGCTGCTGCCGACGCTGCTGCCGGTCGGCGACGGGCTGCTCTGCGCCGTCAAGCGCTGACGGGGCCGCTCCCCCGTGGCCCGGACCTGTGCACGTACGTCTGCCCCGGCACCGAATGTGTGCCGGGGCAGACGAAAAGGTAGGGTCGCTTCCGCGTCAGCAGACCTTCTTCAGGGCGTCGCCGAGGGCATCGGCCTCGTCCGGCGTCAGCTCGACCACGAGCCGACCGCCGCCTTCGAGCGGAACGCGCATGACGATGCCCCGCCCCTCCTTTGTCACCTCGAGCGGGCCGTCACCCGTCCGCGGCTTCATGGCCGCCATGCTCGTTCCCCTTCCTGAAACCAGCTCATCGTCATCAGCCGACGGCCCTCTGGACGGGCACACGTCACCGGCATCGAACACATTGCTTCCAGGCCATTATCCCGCATCGCGGGACCCGATGACCAACATCGGTCGGCATCGCTTGCGCAACGCGCTTGAGCAAAACCACTCAATTCGGGGAGGTGACTGCGATACTGCGCCGCCCGCGGCCGACTTCCGATGCGGAATTGTTTGACGCAGGTCACATACCGGAGGCGCTCCGGACGCCGTGATCTCCGTCATGCTGAGCACGGACGCTGAGCAAACGCATAGGAGGAGTCCCATGGCCGACACCGTGCTCTACGAGGTGAACGACGGGCTCGCGACGATCACGCTGAACCGCCCCGAGGCGATGAACGCGATGAACACCGAGGCCAAGGTCGCCCTCCGCGACGCCGCGCAGGCCGCCGCCGCCGACGAGTCGGTGCGAGCCGTGCTGCTGACCGCGGCCGGGGACCGCGCGTTCTGCGTCGGGCAGGACCTCAAGGAGCACGTCGGGACGCTGGTGGCGGACCGGAAGGCCGGCTCGGGGCAGACCATGAGCACCGTGCACGAGCACTACAACCCGATCGTGCGGGCGCTGACCGGGATGAAGAAGCCCCTGGTGGCCGCGGTGAACGGCGTGGCGGCTGGGGCGGGCCTCGGCTTCGCCCTCTGCGCCGACTACCGGATCGTGGCGGACACGGCGTCCTTCAACACCTCGTTCGCCGGGGTCGCCCTCACCGCGGACTCCGGGGTCTCCTGGACGCTGCCCCGGCTCATCGGCCCGGGGCGCGCGCTCGACCTGCTGCTCTTCCCGCGGACCATCTCCGCCCAGGAGGCGTTCGAGCTCGGTGCGGTGCACCGCATCGTGCCCGCCGACGAACTCGCGGAGACCGCCCGCAAGCTGGCGCTCATGCTCGCCACGGGACCGACCGTCGCCTACGCCGCGCTGAAGGAGTCCGTCGCCTACGCCGCGGACCACTCCCTGGACGAGGCGCTGGAGAAGGAGGACGAGCTCCAGTCGCGGGCCGGCGCCTCCGAGGACCACGCCATCGCGGTACAGGCCTTCATCGCCAAGGAGAAGCCCGAGTACCTGGGGCGCTGAGCGGGGCTCAGGCCGACGCCCGGGCCACGCAGTCCCGCAGGTGGTCGTCGACCAGGCCGCACGCCTGCATCAGCGCGTACGCCGTCGTGGGCCCGACGAAGCGCAGGCCGCGCTTCTTGAGGGCCTTGGACAGCGCCGTGGACTCCTCGGTGATCGCCGGTACGTCGCTCAGGGTCCTGGGCGCCGGCCGGTCCGCGGCGTCGGGGGCGTGCGACCAGATCAGCGCGTCGAGCTCGCCGGGGGACCAGTCGGCGAGCACGCGCGCGTTGGCGAGCGTGGCGTCGACCTTGGCGCGGTTGCGGATGATGCCGGGGTCGGCGAGGAGCCGCTCGCGGTCGGCGTCCGTGAAGGCGGCCACGTCCGCGATCTTGAAGTGGGCGAACGCGGCACGGAAGGTCTCGCGGCGCCGCAGGATCGTGATCCAGGACAGGCCGGACTGGAAGGCCTCCAGGGACAGCCGCTCGAAGAGCGCGTCGTCGCCGTGGACCGGGCGGCCCCACTCCCCGTCGTGGTACGCGACGTAGTCCGGGGTGGACAGGCCCCAGGGGCAGCGCAGCCTGCCGTCCGGGCCGGGGACGGCTCCGCCCAGGGGCGTGCTCACCGGAAGTCCTCCCCCGGCTCGGCCCCGTACCCGCCGGGCGGCGCGTACCCCCGGTCGGACGCGTGGTCGACGGGACCACGGGCGCGCGCGTGTGCCGTGGCCAGGGCCGACTCCAGCTCCGCGATGCGCGCGTCGCGCTCGGCCAGCTCCGCCCCGAGCCGGTTCAGCGCGTCGTCGACCTCCGCCATGCGGTAGCCGCGCACGGCCGTGGGCAGGCGCAGCTCCTCGACGTCCCCGCGGGCGACCGGGCGGTCCTGGGGCAGCGGTTCCGCGTAGAACTGGGCCGGCTCGTCCCGCAGGGCGCCGCCGTCACCGCCGCCGAGGACCGCGAGCGTCACCGCCGCGACCACCACGACGAGCGCGGCGACCAGAAACAAGAACATGACCATCGCTGCCGTCCCCTGGGCTCTACCGGGCCGGTACCTGCGTACACGGGCGTCCCGAAACCGTCCGACACCGATCGTGCCATGCCGCACCGACAGTTAAGGTCGCAGGCGACCGTTGAAGTGGGATCCAGAGGAGAGTCACAGGGATGCTCAGCCTTGGCGGGCGCGAGTTCGGCGCGCACGAGCCGGTGATCATGGCGATCGTGAACCGGACCCCGGACTCCTTCTACGACCAGGGCGCCACCTTCCAGGACGAGCCCGCGCTGGCCCGGGTCGAGCAGGCGGTGGCCGAGGGCGCCGCGATCGTCGACATCGGCGGCGTGAAGGCCGGCCCCGGCGAGGAGGTCGACGCCGAGGAGGAGGCGCGGCGGACCGTCGGGTTCGTCGCCGAGGTACGGCGCCGCTTCCCGTCCGTGATCATCAGCGTGGACACCTGGCGGCACGAGGTCGGCGAGGCCGTCTGCGAGGCGGGCGCCGATCTGCTGAACGACGCGTGGGGCGGGGTCGACCCCAGGCTCGCCGAGGTCGCGGCCCGCCACCGGGTGGGCATCGTCTGCACGCACGCGGGCGGCGCCGAGCCGCGTACGCGCCCGCACCGGGCCACGTACGACGACGTGATGGCGGACATCCTGGACGTGACGGTCTCCTACGCCGAGCGGGCCGTCGCGCTCGGGGTGCCGCGCGAGTCCGTGCTGATCGACCCGGGGCACGACTTCGGGAAGAACACGCGGCACTCCCTGGAGGCGACGCGGCGGCTGCCGGAGATGGTGGCGACCGGCTGGCCGGTGCTCGTCTCGCTCTCCAACAAGGACTTCGTCGGCGAGACGCTCGACCGGCCCGTCAAGGAGCGGGTGATCGGGACGCTGGCGACCACGGCGGTCTCGGCGTGGCTCGGGGCGCAGGTCTACCGGGTGCACGAGGTCGCCGAGACCCGGCAGGTCCTCGACATGGTCGCGTCCATCGCGGGCCACCGGCCCCCGGCGGTCGCCCGCCGGGGACTGGCCTGAGCCGTCAGTTCCCGGTCTCCTTGGTGACCAGGGAGATCGCCTCCTCCACGTCGTCCGTGACGTGGAACAGGAGCAGGTCGACCTCGCTCGCCTTGCCCTGCGCGATGACCGTGTTCTTCAGCCAGTCGACCAGGCCGCTCCAGTACTGCGTACCGAAGAGGACGATCGGGAAGCGGGTCACCTTCGTGGTCTGCACGAGGGTGAGCGCCTCGAAGAGCTCGTCCAGGGTGCCGAGCCCGCCGGGCAGCACCACGAAGCCCTGGGCGTACTTCACGAACATGGTCTTCCGTACGAAGAAGTAGCGGAAGTTCAGGCCCAGGTCGACGTACTGGTTGAGGCCCTGCTCGAAGGGCAGCTCGATGCCGAGGCCGACCGAGATGCCCTTGGCCTCCACCGCGCCCTGGTTCGCGGCCTGCATGGCGCCGGGCCCGCCGCCGGTGATGACCGCGAAACCGGCCTCCACCAGGGCTCTGCCGATCTCGACGCCGGCCGCGTACTCCGGTGAGTCCACCGGGGTGCGGGCGGAGCCGAACACGCTGATCGCGGGCGGCAGTTCGGCCAGGGTGCCGAAGCCCTCGATGAACTCCGACTGGATGCGCAGGACCCGCCAGGGGTCGGTGTGCACCCAGCCCGAGGGGCCCTCTGTGTCGAGCAGACGCTGGTCACTCGTCCCGGGCTGCACCTGGTCGCGGCGACGGATCACCGGCCCCGTCCGCTGCTCCTTGGGATGCCGCTTGCCCTCCGGGTTGCTCATGGTCCGCTCCCTCCATGCGCAGGTATCGCGCGCTTACGTAGAGCAAGGGTAGGTCTACGCGGGTTACGGACGCGGGACCTCGGAGTATCAGGAAGCGGTGAGCCAGGAGGCGAGCCGCTTCTCCGCCTCCAGGATGAGTGCCGTGTCGACGCGCTCGTCGATCTTGTGGGCGAGGAGCGGGTTGCCGGGGCCGTAGTTCACCGCCGGGACGCCGAGCGCGCTGAAGCGCGACACGTCCGTCCAGCCGAACTTGGGGCGTGCCTCGCCGCCCACGGCGGCCAGGAAGGCGGCCGCGGCGGGGTGGGTGAGGCCGGGCCGGGCGCCGCCCGTGTGGTCGTCCACGACGAACTCGTCGACCGGGCAGTCGGCGAAGAAGTCCCGGACGAACTGCTCGGCCTCGGCCATCGACCGGTCGGGCGCGTAGCGGAAGTTGACCGTGACGGCGCACGCGTCGGGGATGACGTTCGTGGCGACGAAGCCCTCGACGCGGACCGCGTTCAGGCCCTCGTGGAACTCCAGGCCGTCGACGACCGGCTTGCGCGGCTCGTAGGCGGCCAGCTTCTCCAGGATCGGGGCCGCGGCATGGATGGCGTTCTTCCCCATCCACGCGCGCGCGGAGTGGGCGCGCTCGCCCTTCACCTTCAGGATGACGCGCAGCGTGCCCTGGCAGCCGCCCTCGACCAGGGACTCGGTGGGCTCCAGAAGGACCGCGAAGTCGCCCGCCAGCCAGTCCGGGTGGGCCTCGGCCACGTGCCCGAGGCCGTTGAGGTGCGCGGCGACCTCTTCGTTGTCGTAGAAGACGAAGGTGAGGTCGCGGTTGGGTGCCGTGACCGTCTGCGCGATCCGCAGCTGGACGGCGACGCCCGACTTCATGTCGCTCGTCCCGCAGCCCCACAGGGTGCCGTCCGCGTCGAGCCGGGAGGGCACGTTGCCGGCGATCGGGACGGTGTCGAGGTGGCCGGCGAGGACGACCCGCTCGGCGCGGCCCAGGTTCGTGCGCGCCACGACGTTGTTGCCGTACCGGTCGACCGTCAGGTGCGGCAGCGGGCGCAGGGCCGCCTCGACGGCGTCGGCGAGCTCTTTCTCGCTGCCGCTGGGCGAGGGGAAGTCGACCAGCTGAGCGGTGAGCAGAGCGGCGTCCTGCGTGAGGTCGAGTGAGGTGCGGTCCATGCCGCCGACCCTATCGCCCGGGATGTGACGCGTCGGTAACCCCCGGGGCCGCCCTCCAGTACCTTGGACGCGTGTCAGAGCCCTCCTCCCCCGTCCTGCGCGGCCGTCCGGCGCGCGTCGGCGCGGCCGTGGTCGTGCTGCTCGCCGTGGCCGCCTATGTGGCCGTGCAGTACGCCACCGGAGGCCGGCCCGCACCGCGCTGCGTGGTCGTCTCGGCGGCGCACGGACAGGGCGCCGGGGCGCGTTACACGTTCACCGCCGAGCAGGCGGCGAACGCGGCGACCATCTCCGCGGTCGGCACCTCCCGCGGCATGCCCGAGCGCGCCGTCACCATCGCGCTCGCGACCGCGCTCCAGGAGTCGGGGCTGCGCAACATCCACCGTGGCGACCGCGATTCGCTCGGCCTGTTCCAGCAGCGTCCCTCGGAGGGCTGGGGCCGCGCGGAGCAGATCATGGACCCGGTCTACGCGGCGGAGCGCTTCTACGCGCACCTGGACAAGATCCCGGGCTACTCGCGGCTGCCCCTGACGGTGGCCGCGCAGCGCGTGCAGCGCAGCGGGTACCCGCAGGCGTACGCCAAGCACGAGCCGGACGCCACACTGCTGTCCGCGTCGCTGACCGGGCGGGCCCCGGCCACCCTGACCTGCGAGGGCCGCGACGGCGGCGAGCGTGGCGGGAGCGCGGGCCGGGTGCGGGCCGCGCTCGTACGGGACTTCGGGCGGGACGTGGCACCGGCCGCGGGCCGGGACGCCCGCTCCGTGCGGGTGCCGGTGCCCGCATCGGTCGCGTCGGCGCAGGGCGGCGAGGAGCAGCGCGGCTGGGAGCTGGCGCAGTGGGCCGTGGCCAACTCGTCCGCGTTGCGCATCGAACGCGTCTCCTACGCGGGCCGGGAGTGGACCGCGCGGGAGACGGGGAACGGATGGCGGAAGACGCCCGCGGCGGCGGGCGCGGGAAGCGCGGCGGCCGCGGCGCCGTCCGTCGACGAGGTCCGTATCGTCACCGGTCAGTAGTGCGGACGATCACCCGATCGAGGGGTGGCCGCCCTCGCCGGGAGAGTGCCGCCCGGGTCCTCCGGGCGTCGCGCGGCCGGGCCCGCGGCGCCCTTGTCGGCACAGGGACGTAAGGGTTTTTCAGCGGCGCGGGACCGATGGCGTTTGCCCGTTTTTATCCGGAGCTGATTATGCGACGCATTGCCAACCCTTTACGTCACGGACCCGCAACCTTCCTGGGCCCTGGGGCTGTTGTCACGGCGTCCGACCGCCGAACGGCAGCCGGACGACCGAGACTCTCTCCCGTCTAAGGAGCACCATGTCCCTCCCCCTGACCCGCCGGATCGCCCGCGTCGCGCTGCTCGTAGCGGCGGGTGCGGCTCCCGTGGTCGGTGCGGCCGGCTCCGCGAGCGCTGCCGAGCTTCCGGCCACGCCCGACCTCGGTGGTGTGACCGCGCTGGACGGCGCGAACGTGGGCAACACCGTCGACGGCGCGTCCCGCAACGTGAGCGGCCTCGCGGGCGACACCGGCGGCAAGGCCGTCAAGACGGCCGTCCCCGCCGCGGGCAAGACGGTCGGCAAGGCCGCCAAGACCGCCACCCCGGCGGCGCAGAAGGCCGCGGGCGACCTGGCGGGCAGCGCGGGTGACGTGGTCGGCGAGACGGCCGGCACGGCGACGGACGGCGGCCTGCCCACCGACTCGCTCACCAAGAAGGGCCTGCCGGTCGGCGGCGGGCTCCCCACCGACCAGCTGCCGGTCAAGCAGCTGCCGCTCGGCTGAGCGCCGTACGACCGGTGACACGGGGGTGCGGGGAGCGATTCGCCCCCGCACCCCCGTTCTCGCTGCCGGCGGCCCGTCAGGACAGGCGGGCCGCCGCCGCCTTGACGCGCTCGTCCGTCGCGGTCAGCGCGACGCGGACGAACCGCTCGCCCGCCTCGCCGTAGAAGTCGCCCGGCGCCACCAGGATGCCGAGCTCCGCGAGGTGGGCGACGGTCTCCCAGCAGGACTCGTCCCGCGTCGCCCACAGGTACAGGCTCGCCTCGCTGTGCTCGATGCGGAAGCCGTGTCCGGTGAGCGCCTCGCGCAGCAGTTCGCGGCGTGCCGCGTACCGGGCGCGCTGCTCCTGGACGTGGGTCTCGTCGCCGAGCGCCGCGACGACCGCCGCCTGGGTCGGCGCCGAGGTCATCATGCCGCCGTGCTTGCGGATCTGGAGCAGGTCGCCGAGGACGGCGGCGTCCCCGGCGAGGAACGCGGCCCGGTACCCGGCCAGGTTCGAGCGCTTGGAGAGCGAGTGGACCGTGACCAGGCCCTCGTGCGAGCCGCCGTTCACGTCCGGGTGCAGGACCGAGACCGGGTCGGCCTCCCAGCCCAGTTCGATGTAGCACTCGTCGGAGAAGACCAGGATGCCGTGGTCGCGGGCCCAGGCCACGATGCGGGTCAGCTCGTCCTTGGCGAGGACCCGCCCGGTCGGGTTCGACGGGGAGTTGAGCCAGAGCAGCTTGACGCCGGCCGGGTCGAGCTCGGTCGGGTCGTCGTACGCGACGTGCCCGGCGCGGGCCAGCCGGGCGCCCACCTCGTAGGTGGGGTAGGCGAGGCGCGGGTAGGCCACCGTGTCGCCCGGGCCGAGGCCCAGCTGCGTCGGCAGCCAGGCCACCAGCTCCTTGGAGCCGACGACCGGCAGGACGTTCGGGTGGCCGAGACCGCGGGCGCCGAGCCGCCGTTCGCACCAGGAGACGAGCGCGTCGCGCAGTTCGGGGGTGCCCCACACCGTCGGGTAACCGGGCGAGTCCGCGGCATCCGTCAGCGCCTTCTGGACCAGCCCGGGCACCGGGTCGACCGGCGTGCCGACGGAGAGGTCGACGAGGCCGTCCGGATGCGCCGCGGCCGTCTTCTTGTACGGCTCCAGCTTGTCCCAGGGGAAGGTGGGGAGGCGGTCGACGGGGGCGGGGACTGCGGACACCTGGTCAGCTCACTTCTCTTGCGTAGGACCCTCGTGCGGTTCTCGTGAGGGGGGACAAATGCCTCGGCCCCGTACGGCAGTGGAACGCCGTACGGGGCCGGGGCTGCGCCTGTGCGTACCGCTGAGCGCAGTTACTGGTTCTGCGGCGGCAGCGCGGCGATGAACGGGTGGTCCTTCTCGATGAGGCCCATCTTCGAGGCACCACCGGGCGATCCGAGCTCGTCGAAGAACTCGACGTTCGCCTTGTAGTAGTCCTTCCACTCCTCCGGAGTGTCGTCCTCGTAGAAGATCGCCTCGACCGGGCAGACCGGCTCACAGGCACCACAGTCGACGCATTCGTCCGGGTGGATGTACAAGGACCGGGAGCCCTCGTAGATGCAGTCGACCGGGCACTCCTCGATGCACGCCTTGTCCTTGACGTCGACACAAGGCTGCGCGATGACGTAGGTCACGCTGTCGTTCCTCCTCGATAGGGCGCTGGCGGGCCTCCGCAGGCTCCGCCGCCTGGCGCGCGGGAGCGCGGCGTCGTCGATGCCCGCCCCTAGTATCTCCGTTCCTGGCCATGATCCGAACAGGAGGGGTGGACCGAGCTGTGGAATTCACTGCGAGCGGACGGCTTGAGGTTCGCCTGACCCGTGCTGACGTGGGAAAACGCGTATCGGTGCGACGGGTGAGCGAGGAGGGGCCCGCGGGTCGGAAGTTCACCGACACGGTCGGCGTTCTCACATCGTGGAACGACGATGTGCTGCTCATCACACGAAAGACCGGGGAGCGCGTGACGGTCGACGCGGCGACCCTGGTCGCGGGCAAGGTCGTCCCCGCCGAACCGGCCCGGCGCCGCGGCCCCGCCGCCACCTACCCGGAGCTGGCGCGCGTCGCCGCCCGCGGCTGGCAGCCGACCGAGAGCGAGCGGCTCGGCGAGTGGGAGCTGCGGGCCGCCGCGGGCTTCACCCGGCGGGCCAACTCCGTGCTGCCGACCGGCGATCCGGGGCTGCCGCTCGACGCGGCGCTGGAGCGCGTACGGGACTGGTACGGGGCGCGCGGGCTGCCCGGCTACGTGCAGGCGGCGACCGGCGCGGCCGGGACGCAGGAGCTGCTCTGCGCCGAACTGGAGGCGCGGGGCTGGCGGCGGGAGGTCAGCGCGGAGCTGCGGACCGCCGCGCTCGCGCCACTCGGTGACGCCCCCGACGACCCGCGGGTGGAGCTGAGCCGGACGCCGGGAGCGGCCTGGCTGGGCCGCTACCAGCGCAAGGGGGTGAGCGAGGTCGCGCTGCGGGTGCTGTGCGCCGGCCCCTCGGTGTGGTTCGCGACGGTGCACGGCGACGGCGACGTGCCCGCGGCGATCGGGCGGTGCGTGGTCGACGGGCGGTGGGCCGGGTTCGCCGCCGTCGAGGTCGACCCCGCCCGCCGGCGGCAGGGGCTCGCCTCGGCCGTGATGACGGCGCTCGCGCGGCGGGCGCTGGACGAGGGCGCGTCGGCGGCCTGGCTCCAGGTCGAGGAGGGCAACGCCGGGTCGCACGCGCTCTACGAGCGGCTGGGTTTCGCCACGCACCACGCGTATCACCACTACCGTGCTCCGGAGCGCGACAGCCGGTGACCCGCTGCCGTGCGCGCCATCGATCGGTCTGAGAGGGCACGAACCACGTATGTCCCCCCACTTGTCCCCACGTTCCACGGAGCTGCGGCGCCGGTTCGCCGAGGAGGCCCGGTCCGAGCGGCCTGATCTGGCGCGGCTGTGCCTGCTGCTCGCCGCGCAGGCGGACGACACGCTCGACGACGCCGGCATGGACGGGGTGGAGATCGAACTGGACGACATGGCCGGGCAGTTGCCTTTCCGTCCGGGTGGGCCCCGCTCGTGGGCCACCGCGCTCGGCGAACTGCTCGGCGAGCGGCTCGGTTTCCACGGGGTCGCCGCCGACTACCAGCGGCTGGAGTCGTCACTGCTGCACGAGGTCGTGCGGCGCAGGCGCGGGCTGCCGATCCTGCTGTCGGTGGTGTGGATGGAGGTCGCCCGGCGGGCCGGTGCGCCGGTCTACGGGGTGGCGCTGCCGGGCCACTTCGTCGTCGGCTTCGGCGAGCCGGACGAACAGGTGCTCGCCGATCCGTTCGGTTCGGGACGGGTGCTGGCCGGGGCCGACGCCGAGCTGCTGGTGACGAGCGCGACGGGAGCGCGGCTCGACGCGTCGATGCTGCGGCCGGCCGGCCCGCTGGAGGTCGTGCTGCGGATCCTGAACAACATCCGGGCCTGGGTGGCGACCCGGCCGGAGCACTCGGACGTGGCGCTGTGGGCGATGGACCTCTCGCTGCTGCTGCCCTCGCATCCGGCGCGGCTGCGCTACGAGCGGGCCCAGCTGCTGGTGCAGCGGGGCGAGTTCGTCACGGGCGCGGTGGAGCTGGAGTCGTACGCGGAGGTCGTCAAGGCGGTGGACGCGGACGCCGCGGAGCGCGTGCTGGGGCAGGCACGCGCGGCCCGCGCCATGCTGAACTGAGCGCCGCGGCGCACGGAGGGGCCCGTACGACGCGTGTCGTACGGGCCCCTCCGTGCGCGGGCCCCAGAGCCCTGCGGGGCTGGGGCCTGTCCTAGCCCGCGTCGGTCCCGATCGTGGCCGTGCGCTCGGCGGGCGTCTTGCCCAGCAGGGCCTTGCCCATGGCCGAGGCCACGTCGGTCGGCTGGACCGGGGTCTGCTTGCCGTTGCCCCGGGTGATCAGGACGCCGTCGAAGACGTTGCCGTACAGGCTCTTGAGCGCCGGGAGGTCGAACGTCTCGACGAGCTTGCCGTCGACCGCCTTCATCCCGAGGATCTTCGGCAGCGACCTGTCCGGGCCGAACTGGATGGAGGCGGCGCCCGCCTTGATCGTGACCAGGCCGGACATGGCGGGCTCGGCGAACTGCTGCATCTTCCGGTCGACCTCGGCGTCCGAGATGGTCGGCTGCCGGGTCGTGGTCGCCACCGGCACCGGCGTCGACGCGCCCGTCTCGACCTGGGCCTGGTACGCCTGCTCGACGGCGGCGGTCGACTTGTCGACGTCGATGCCCTTGCCCGGCTTGCCGTACACGGCGACGGCCTTGCCCTGGACGAACTTGATCGTGCCGTCGCCGGACGCGGCGGCGCCGCCCGCGGCCTGCTCCAGAGCGGCGTGCAGCTTCTCCTCGTCGACCGGCATGACCGGGTCGACGACCCGCTGGTTGCCGAAGAGCGAGCCGATGACGGAGACCGGGTTGTAGTCGCTGCCCGCGGCGGCGGAGACGGTGGCGGCGCTGTCCAGGGACAGGCCCGCCTGGTCCGGCTTGAGGGCGACGGTCCTGCCGTCGACCTGGAGCTTCAGCGCCTGTCCTGTGCGCTTGCCGAGCGCCGCGTCGAGCTTGGCGGCGGCCTCGTCGCGGGTGCCGCCGCCGATGTCCACGCCGAGGACCGTGGTGCCCTTCGGCACGTCCGAGTGGTTCATCAACAGGCCCGCGCCGTACGCCACTCCGGCCACGCCGACGACGCCCGCGCCGAGCAGCACCAGCTTGCTGCGGCCCTTTTTCTTCTTCGCGGGGGCGGGGGCCGCCGCGACCGGGTCGGGCAGCTTCGGCGGGGTGTGCGGGGACGGCGCCGTGGCGGCGGGCGCGAACGGCGAGCCCGCGCCCTTGTCGCCCGGCGGCACCACCGGGATGCCGCTGGTCAGCGTGGAGCCTGAGACATGGCCGCCGGGCGGCTCGGGCGCCGGCTTCTGCGGGGTGAGGATCGCGGTGTCGTCGCTCATCCGCGGCGGCTGCTGCCCGCCCTGGGCCGGGCGGACCGCCGGGTCGGGCACGAGCGGCGTGACCATCGGGCCGTCGCCGGTCGCGGGGCCCGTGGTGGGCCCGGACGGACCGCCGCGGGACGCACCCGGGTCGGGGGCGCCCGGACCGCCGGGGCCACCGGAGAAGTAGGGCAGGCCGTCCCGGTCGCCCGGGCCGGAGGGGGCGGGGCCGCCGAGCGGGCCGGTCGCCAGGGCGCCGGTCGCGTCGAAGCCGCCGGAGGTACCGGGCGGGGCGGTGCGGGTCGCGTCGAAGCCACCGGACGTGCCGGACGGAGCGGTGCCGTTCGCGTCGAAGCCACCGGACGTGCCGGACGGAGCGGTGCCGTTCGCGGCCGGGCCGGACGCCGCGGCGCCCGCGCCGTTCGCACCCGCACCGGTGCCGGGCTTTCCGGCGCCCTTGCGCGGCGCGAACCAGTCGCTGGTCTTCTCCTCGCGCGGCGCCTCGCCCGGGCCGGCGGCGGGCGCGGACCCGGCGCCCGGAGCGGAGCCCGTCTCGGCGCTGCCGGTGGTGTACCCGGCGAGCGCGGAGGGGCGGCCCGCGGCGGTGTCGGGCTCGGCGGGCCCGGGCGGCGCATCGGCGCCGTCCCGCGGCCCGCCGTCGACGTCGCTCATCGGCGTCCGCATGACGACCGGCGGGATGGGACGCGAGCCCGGGATGTTGATCCGGATGCGCGTGGTCAGCGTCGTCTCGGTCCTCGGGGTGTCCGGGGTGCCCGGCTCGGCCGGGGGCACCTGGCCCAGCGGGTCGGCGTCGCCGGACGCCGCGCCCTGGGCGGACGTGCCGTACGGAGGCGTCCCCGACGGGTAGGCGGCAGCGCCGCGCCCCTGGGGCCCGGAGGACGAACTGTCAGTTTCACGACTCAAAGCAGGTTCTCCCGGTTGGCTCCGCCGCCCGTTCGACCTCACGCGGGCTGCTCGGCGGCGCGCACCACCATACTGGCCGCGGCCGGGCGGCACGGTGGGACGGACGGTGAATCACACGCGGGGCACGGCACGTACTGGTCGCAAGTGCGACGTCACTTCCCAAGTCGGGCGGTGGAGGCGGGCGGTTGCTGTGAAAGCCCGAGCGTGGCACACATCACAGCGACGGCCATACCACCGAGGAGGAAGAGGTAGGAGCCGACTCCCGCGCCGAACACGAAGTCGCCCTCGGGGCGGCTCGTGGTGAGCAGGATGACCGCGACGAGCCAGCCCGCGGCGGGCGCGAGCGCCCCGGACCGGGCGCCGGTGAGCCGCGCCCCGCCGTGGAAGAGTCCGGCCGCGGCGAGGAGCGCGAGCAGCAACCCGCCCGGGAACCAGCCGCCTTGGAGCAGGGCGCCCGCGACCCCGACGAGGGCGCCGAGCAGGAACAGCACGACGAGCACGACCACCCGGGCCGGGGTCGCGGACAGGGTGAAGGGGACTTCGACGCCGCTGACGCCGCCGACGCCGCGCGCCGGTGCCGTGCCGGTGCTCTTGCTGCTGCTCATCGGGCGGTCGCTCCCTCGGTGCCGGTGGTGCCGTCGTCGGCCGGGACGCCGTCGAACAGGTCGTTCTCGTAGGCCGATCCGGGGGCGCCCCGCACCAACTCGTAGTACTCGACGTCGAACAGCGGCTGCGCGAGCCCGTTCGACAGGGCGAAGACCCGCAGGCCGTCGACGGGATCGGCGACGGCGACCTGGGTGGCGTGCGCGGCCATCGCGGCCGCCTTGCGGCCGGCCCGGTCCCGGCCGTCGATCGCGGCGGTGACGCGGGCGTCGTCGACGACGCCGGGGACGTCGTCCAGGGCGGCCGCGGTCGTGAAGGGGGTGCGGTCGAGGACGTCCGCGAGCGCATGGAACCTTTCCTCCGCGACCGTGCGGGGCACACGGTTCCAGTAGATCTTGCGGATCGTGTGCGGATCTCCGAGGTCGCGCCGGAAGGCCGGTTCGGCGGCGAGGTCGGCGGCGCGCATGGCCACGCGGTGCGCCTGGATGTGGTCCGGGTGGCCGTACCCGCCGTCCGGGTCGTACGTGACGAGGACCTGCGGGCGGATCTCGCGGACGACGGCGACGAGGTGGGCCGCCGCCTCGTCGAGGCCGGCCGACCAGAAGGCGCCGGGGCGCTCGTTCTGCGCGGCGCCCATCATGCCGGAGTCGCGGTAGCGGCCGGGGCCGCCGAGGAAGCGGTGGTCGACGACGCCCAGCTCTTTCATCGCGGCGGCGAGTTCGCCGATGCGGTGCGGGCCGAGCAGGTTCTCCCGGTCCGGGGCGAGATGGGCGAGTTCGTCCGGAATGACCTCGCCCTCTTCGCCGAGCGTGCACGTCACGAGGGTGACGTGGGCACCGCCGGCGGCGTACGCGGCCATCGTGGCGCCGTTGTTGATCGACTCGTCGTCGGGGTGCGCGTGCACGAGGAGCAGACGCCGAGCGGGCAGTTCCGTCATACCCCCAGCCTAGGACCCCACCGCCGCGGCTAGAACTTGATCCCGCCGATCATGCCCGCCACGTTCGTCGTCAGTTCCTGGATCGTGGGGGCGATGGAGGAGCTCGCCAGGTAGAAGCCGAGAAGCACACAGACCACCGCGTGTCCGGCCTTCAGGCCCGACTTCTTGACCAGGATGAAGACGATGATCGCGAACAGCACCACGGCCGAGATCGAGAGTGCCACAGCGGTCCCTCCTCCAAAGTGATCGGACGCCGGCGGATGTCCCCTGCTGGATACCCACGCAGCGCAACGAATCATAACTATCCGTCGTGCCGCATGAGTCAGGGCGAGGGAGCACTGGGGGCGGGCTGGAGCGCGTGGGGGCGCATGGCCGACACGAGCCCTAGGCTTCGGGGATGACCATCGAGAACGGCGACGGAGCCGGGCCCGCGACCGCACCGGGCAGCGGGGACGAGACGTATTCCTTCCCACGTCAGCACGCGCGCACGCAGCGCTTCACCTCGGGTGCGCCGCGCGCCTTCACGGTGGCACCGGACGGCGGGCGCGTCGCGTTCCTGCGCTCCCCGGCCGGTACGGACCGGGCGAACGCGCTGTGGGTCCTGGACGTGACGAGCGGTCAGGAGCGGATCGCCGCCGACCCGGTGGCGCTGCTCGGCGGGGGCGCGGAGCGGCTGTCGGCCGAGGAGCGGGCCCGGCGCGAACGCAGCCGCGAGGGCGGCGCCGGCATCGTGGGGTACGCCACCGACGCCGCCGTGGAACTGGCCGCGTTCGCCCTGTCCGGCCGCCTGTTCACGGCCGAGCTGCGCGCGGGCACCGTCCGCGAACTCCCGGCGGCGGGACCGGTGCTGGACCCGCGCCCGAGCCCCGACGGCCGGCACGTCGCGTACGTCGCGCGGGGTGCCCTGCGGGTGGTCGGCGCGGAGGGCGAGGACGACCGGGCGCTGGCCGCCCCCGAGTCCGCGACGGTCACCTACGGGCTCGCGGAGTTCATCGCCGCCGAGGAGATGGGCCGCTCCCGCGGCTTCTGGTGGTCGCCCGCCTCGGACCGGCTGCTGGTGGCCCGCGCCGACGACGCGGACGTGCGGCGCTGGTGGATCGCCGACCCCGCGCACCCGGACCGCGAGCCGGCCCGGGTCGCCTACCCGGCGGCCGGCACCTCCAACGCCGAGGTCCGGCTCTTCGCGTACGGCCTCGACGGCGCCCGCACGGAGATCAACTGGAACCGCTCCGCCTACCCGTACCTGGCCCGCGTCCACTGGTCGGCGGACGGCGCTCCGCTCATCCTCGTGCAGGCCCGCGACCAGCTCAGCGCGGTCTACCTGGCCGTGGACCCGGCGGACGGCTCCACCCGGATGGTCCACGCCGACGAGGACGACCAGTGGCTGGAGCTGTTCCCCGGCGTGCCGTGCTGGTCGCCGAGCGGGCAGCTCGTGCGGATCGCCGACGAGGGCGGCGCGCGGGTCCTCGCGGTCGGGGAACGGCTGCTGACGGGGGCCCAGCTGCACGTGCGGGCCGTCCTGGACGTCGGCGCGGGCGACGTGCTCCTGTCGGCCTCGGCGGGGGCCGACGCGGCCGACCCGGAGATTGGGCAGGTGCACGTCTACCGCGTCAACGAGCTGGGCGTGCAGCGCGTCTCGGCCGGGCCCGGCGTCCACACCGCCGTGCGCGCCGGCGCGGTCACCGTGCTGGTCTCCGCCACCCCGGACTCCCCCGGCGCCCGGGTGCGCGTGGAGCGCGACGGCAAGCACGTCGCGGAGATCGCCTCGTACGCCGAGCGCCCCCTGCTCTCCCCGCGCGTGACCCTGACGGAGGCGGAGGGCATCCCGTGCGCCGTCCTGCTCCCTTCGTCGTACGCGGACGGGGACGGCCCGCTGCCGGTGCTGCTCGACCCGTACGGCGGCCCGCACGGGCAGCGGGTGTACGCGGCGCACAACCCGTACCTGACCTCCCAGTGGTTCGCCGACCAGGGGTTCGCGGTGATCGTCGCCGACGGCCGGGGCACGCCGGGCTTCTCCCCGGGCCGCGAGAAGGCGGTCCGCGGCGACTTCACGCGGACGCTCGACGACCAGGTGAGCGCCCTGCACGCGCTGGCCGGCCGCTTCCCCCTCGACCTGTCCCGGGTGGCGATGCGCGGCTGGAGCTACGGCGGCTACCTCTCCGCGCTTGCCGTGCTGAAGCGGCCCGACGTCTTCCACGCGGGCATCGCGGGCGCCCCGGTGACGGACTGGCGGCTGTACGACACGCACTACACGGAGCGGTACCTGGGCGATCCCGCCGCGTCCCCCGAGACGTACGCGGCCAGTTCTCTGGTGACGGACGACGGGCTGTCGGACCCCGCGGAGCAGCACCGGCCGCTGCTCATCGTGCACGGGCTCGCCGACGACAACGTGGTGGTCGCGCACGCCCTGCGGCTCAGCTCCGCCCTGCTCGCCGACGGGCGCCCGCACGAGGTGCTGCCGCTGTCCGGGGTGACGCACATGACGCCGCAGGAGCAGGTCGCGGAGAATCTGCTGCTGCTCCAGGTCGACTTCCTGAAGCGGTCGCTGGGGCCGGCCTGAGCCGCGGGCGACCGGGGCCGCAGCGAGAGGCTGCGACCCCGGCCCACGGCACCCGCACGGCCGTACCCGTAGAGCGTGCCGCGGCTGTGTGGCGGTGGTGGGTCGGCCGCGTTGCGCGGGTGTGACTACTCGTGCCTACTCGGTGGGGACGACCTGTTTCTCCTCGGCGAAGTGGCAGGCCGAGGGGTGCTGGGCGGGGCCCGCGCCGGCGGCGGCGAAGACGGCGGGGACGGCCAGCAGCGGCACCTCGTCGGCGCAGCGCTGCTGCGCCTTCCAGCAGCGGGTGCGGAAGCGGCAGCCGGAGGGCGGGTTGGCGGGCGAGGGCACGTCGCCGCTGAGGATGATGCGCTCGCGGTGTTCGCGGGCCCGCGGGTCGGGCACCGGCACGGCCGACAGGAGCGCCTGCGTGTAGGGGTGCGTCGGGTGCTCGTAGATCTCCGCGTCGGAGCCGATCTCCACGATGCGGCCCAGGTACATCACGCCGACCCGGTCGGAGATGTGCCGCACGATCGAGAGGTCGTGGGCGATGAAGACGTACGAGAGGTCGAACTCGTTCTGGAGCCGGTCGAGCAGGTTGATCACCTGGGCCTGCACCGACACGTCGAGCGCGGAGACCGGCTCGTCGGCGACGATGATCTCCGGGCGCAGCGCGAGGCCGCGGGCGATGCCGATGCGCTGGCGCTGGCCGCCGGAGAACTGGTGCGGGTAGCGGTTGATGTACTCGGGGTTGAGCCCGACCACGTCGAGCAGGTCCTGCACCCGCTTGCGGCGGTCCCCCTTGGGCGCGACCTCGGGGTGGATCTCGTAGGGCTCCCCGATGATGTCGCCGACCGTCATCCGGGGGTTGAGCGAGGTGTACGGGTCCTGGAAGACCATCTGGATGTTGCGGCGCACGGCCTTCAGGGCCCGGCCGGACAGGCGGGTGATGTCCTCGCCCTTGTACTTGATGACGCCCGCGGTCGGGTGCTCCAGGTTCACCAGCATCTTGGCGACGGTGGACTTGCCGCAGCCGGACTCGCCCACGATGCCCAGGGTCTCGCCGTGGCCGAGGTCGAAGTCGACGCCGTCGACGGCCTTGACCGCGCCGACGTGCTTCTTGATGACGATGCCCCGGGTCAGGGGGTAGTGCTTGACCAGGCCGCGTACTTCGAGGAGGGGTTCGTGCCCGGAGGCCGAGCCGTTCTTGGCGTAGGCGGACTGCGCCTGCGACTTGTGCAGGAGGTGTTCGGCGATCTCGCCCTCGCGCTTGAGGTCGCCCTTGCTGACGTGTGAGCCGCCCTCAGCGTGAGGCATCGACCGTCTCCTTCCAGAAGTGGCAGGCGCTGCGGCGCTCGTCGGAGACCACGTACAGCGGCGGGACGTCCGTGCGGCACACGTCCTGGGCCATCGGGCAGCGCGGGTGGAAGGCGCAGCCGGGCGGGATGTGCATCAGGTTCGGTGGCAGGCCCTTGATCGCGAAGAGCTCCTGGCCCTTCTGGTCGAGGCGCGGGATCGACTCCAGCAGGCCCTTGGTGTACGGGTGGGCGGGCGCCCGGTAGATCTCGTGGACGGGGGCGTGCTCGACGATGCGGCCCGCGTACATCACGGCGATCTTGTCGGCGACGTCGGCGACGACGCCGAGGTCGTGGGTGATGAGGATGAGCCCCATGTTGAGTTCGCGCTGCAACTCGGCGAGCAGGTCCATGACCTGGGCCTGCACGGTCACGTCGAGGGCGGTGGTCGGCTCGTCCGCGATGATCAGGTCCGGTTCCAGGGCGAGCGCCATCGCGATCATGATGCGCTGGCGCATGCCGCCGGAGAACTGGTGCGGGTACTGCCCGACCCGCTCCTTGGCGGCCGGGATGCGGACCCGGTCCATCAGCTCGACGGCCTTGGCCTTGGCGTCCTTGCGGGACATCCCGCGGTGCACGGTGAACAGCTCGCCGATCTGGTCGCCGACCGAGAGCACCGGGTTGAGCGAGCTGAGCGCGTCCTGGAAGATCATCGCCATCTCGGCGCCGCGGACCTTCCTGCGCTCCTCCTCCTTCAGCTTGAGCAGGTCCCGGCCCTTGAAGAGGACCTCGCCGCCGGCGATCCGGCCGGGCGGCACGTCGAGGATGCCCATGATCGCCTGCGCGGTGACCGACTTGCCGGAGCCCGACTCGCCGAGCACCGCGAGCGTCTCGCCCGCGTCGACGGTGTAGTCCACGCCGTTGACGGCCTTCGCGACGCCGTCCCGGGTGCGGAACTCGACGTGCAGATCGCGTACTTCGAGCAACGGCATGGGCGCTACCTCAGCTTCGGGTCGAGGGCGTCGCGCACCGCGTCGCCGAGCATGATGAACGCGAGGACCGTGAGGGCGAGCGCGCCGGCCGGCCACAGCAGCATGTGCGGCGCGTTGCGGATGTACCCGGAGGCGGCCGAGATGTCGATGCCCCAGCTGACCGCGGGCGGCTTCAGACCGACGCCGAGGTACGAGAGGGTCGCCTCCAGGGCGATGTACGTACCGAGGGCGATGGTCGCCACGACGATGACGGGCGCGACCGCGTTCGGCGCGATGTGGCGCAGCAGCATCCGGGAGTTGGAGGCGCCGAGCGCACGGGCCGCCTGCACGTAGTCGTTCTGCTTGGCGGTGATGACCGAGCCGCGGGCGATGCGGGAGATCTGCGGCCAGCCGAGCAGCACCATGAAGCCGACGACCGGCCAGACGGTGTTGCTGGTGACGACCGACAGCAGGACCAGGCCGCCGAGGACGACGGGGATCGCGAAGAAGATGTCGGTGATCCGGGAGAGGATCGCGTCCCAGAACCCGCCGAAGAACCCGGCGAGGCCGCCGAGGACCGAGCCGAGCAGCGCGACGCCGAGGGTGGCGCAGACGCCGACGGTGATGGAGTTGCGCGCGCCGTACACGGTACGGGTGTAGACGTCGCAGCCCTGGCCGTCGAAGCCGAAGGGGTGGCCCGGCTGGGAGCCCTGCTGGCGTTTGGACAGGTCGCAGGAGAGCGGGTTGCCGGAGGCGATCAGCTGCGGCCAGATGGAGATGACCACCAGAAAGAGGATGACCAGGGCCGAGATGATGAAGACGGGGTTGCGCCGCAGGTCGCGCCAGGCGTCGGACCACAGGCTGCGGGGCTTGCCGGCGGGGCCGCCGGCGCCGACGGCGGGGCCCTCGACGAGCGCGCCCTCGCTGGTGGCGAGGTCCATCGCGCCGCCCATGCCGGTCGCGGCGATGGCGCCGTCCTCGGGCGCGCGGCCGCCGCCGGTGGCTCCCGGCCGTCCGGAGGGGGGCTCGGGCGCTTGCGGTTCAGGCATAGCGGATCCTCGGGTCGAGTACGGCGTACAGGAGGTCGACGATCAGGTTCACCGCGAGGAAGACCAGCACGAGGATCGTCACGAAGCCGACCACGGTCTGGGTGTTCTGGCGCAGGATGCCCTGGTAGAGCTGGAAGCCGACGCCGTGGATGTTGAAGATGCGCTCGGTGACGATGGCGCCGCCCATCAGCGCGCCGACGTCGGCGCCGATGAAGGTGACGACGGGGATGAGCGAGTTGCGCAGCAGGTGCCGGGTGATGACGCGGCGCCGGGGCAGCCCCTTGGCGATGGCCGTGCGCACGTAGTCGGCCCGCTTGTTCTCGGCGATGGAGGTGCGCGTCAGGCGGGTGACGTAGGCGAGGGAGACGGAGGCGAGGACAAGGCCCGGCACAATCAGCTCGCCGAAGGTGGCCTCCGTGGAGACCGCCGGGTTGATCCAGCCCCACTCCACCCCGAGCAGCAGTTGCAGCAGCAGACCGGTGACGAACGTCGGCACGGAGATGACGACGAGGGTCAGCAGCAGCACGGTGGTGTCGATGGGACGGCCCCGGCGCAGGCCCGTGAGGACGCCGAGGGTGATGCCGACGACGATCTCGAAGAGGATCGCCACGATCGTCAGCCGGATGGTGACCGGGAACGCGGTCGACATCAGCTCGGTGACCTTCTGGCCGTTGAACGCGGTGCCGAAGTCGCCGGTGAAGACGTTCCCCATGTACGTCAGGTATTGCTGCCAGACCGGCTTGTCGAGGCCGAACTCCTTGGAGAGCTGGGCCTTGGTGGCGGGGTCGCAGGCCTTGTCGCCGCACAGCCCGGCGATGGGGTCGCCCATCACGTTGACCATGAGGAAGATCAGCAGGGTCGCCCCGATGAAGACCGGGATCATCTGCAGCAGCCGGCGGATCACGTACCGTCCCATGAGGGCTCCGCTCCTGGCGTCAGTTGACCTTGATCTCGTTGTAGACGGGGACGCTGAACGGGTTGAGCGCCACGTCGGAGACCTTGTCCGAGTAGCCGGCGCTGCCGTTCTGGTACCAGAGCGGGATGGCCGCCATGTTGTCCCGGACGACCTCCTGGGCCTGCTGGAACGTCTTGACCGCGGCTCCCTGGTCCGCCTCGCCGTTCGCCTTGTCGACGAGGGAGTCGAACTCCTTGTTGGACCAGTGGCCGTCGTTGGACGAGGCGTTGGTGTAGTACAGCGGCTGGAGGAAGTTCTGGATGAGCGGGTAGTCCATCTGCCAGCCGGCCCGGAAGGGGCCCGTCATCTTCTTGTCGGTGATCTTGTTGCGGAAGTCGGCGAAGGTGCCGGTGGGGCTGCCGACGCAGGCCTTGTCGTTGTCGAGGGCGTTGTTGATGGAGTTGCAGACCGCGTCGACCCACTCCTTGTGGCTGCCGGTGTCGGCGTTGTAGCCGATCCTCACCTGGCCGCCGGGGATGCCGCCGCCCTCCTTGACCAGCTTCTTCGCCTCGTCCGGCTTGTAGTCGCAGAACTCCCCGCAGAGCCCGGCCTTGTAGCCGCCGTCCTTGCCGAGGACCGGGGAGGTCCAGTCGGTGGCGGGGGTGCGGGTCTTCTCGAAGATCGACTCGGTGATCTGCTTGCGGTTGATCGCCATGGACAGGCCCTTGCGGACCTTGTCGCTGTCCGGCTTGTTCCAGGCGGAGTCGTAGAACGGGAAGGCGAGGGTCTGGATGATGCCGGCCGGGGTGTTGATGTAGCGCCCGTTCAGGTCGCTGTCGGCGTTGCTGAGCTGCGAGGCGGGCACGTCGTCGACGAGGTCGAGGTTGCCCGCGGTCAGGTCGGTGTAGGCGGTGTTGTTGTCCGTGTAGACCTTGAGGTCCACGCCGCCGTTCTGCGCCTTGTCGCTGCCCGGGTACTTGTCCCACTTGCGCAGGGACATCTGGGAGCCCTTCTGGTACGACTCCACGGTGTACGGCCCGTTGCCGACGGGCTTGCTCACGTACGCGTCGTGGTCGCTGAAGAACGTCTTGGGCAGCGGTGCGAAGGCGGCGTAGCCGAGGGTGTCGGGCCAGGTCGAGAACTTCTGGTTCAGCTTGACCGTGAAGGTGCGGTCACCGGTGACCTTCAGGCCGGACAGCTTGTCCGCGGACTGGCTGCCGGAGTCCGGGTGCACCTTGTCGTAGCCGTCGATCTGGCCGAAGAAGTACGCGTTCTTCTGGTTGTTCTTCAGGCTCGCGCCGTAGTTCCAGGCGTCCACGAAGGACTTCGCGGTGACCTTCTCGCCGTTGGAGAAGGTCCAGCCGTCCTTGACCGTGATGGTGAAGTTGGTCTGGTCGGACGTCTCGATCTTCTCCGCCAGCATGTCCTTGGCGGCGCCCGTCTTGGGGTCGTACCGCTTCAGGCCACGGAAGATCATGTCCAGGACCTTGCCACCCTGCACCTCGTTGGTGTTCGCGGGCTCCAGCGGGTTCTGCGGGTCGCCCCAGGAGGACCGGACGACGCCGGAGCCGTCGCCTCCGCCTCCGCCACCGCCGCCGCCGCTGTCGCCGCCGCCGCAGGCCGTCGCCGTCAGCGCTACGACGGCCGCGGTCGCGGCCCACTTGGCGTGCGTGGCTCCACGCATAGGGTGCCTCCCTCTACCAGTCCCAGGTCACGTACGCCTAAATATCGGGGCGAAGGGGACATTGCGCACGTTGGGGACACCCTTATGAGATGCAGCCGCGGGCCCGGTGGGGCTTCTCGCGCAGTTCCCCGCGCCCCTGAGATGCGCACTGCGTGCGCCATCTCATCGGGGCCCTGAGGCAGCGGCGAAGCCGCATGCCTTCAGGGGCGCGGGGAACTGCGCGACCAGCCCCCACCGGCCGGCTGCCGGGGTACGACGCGAAAACACCAGGGCCCGGGCTGGAGAAGAATCCAGCCCGGGCCCTGGTACCGCTCGACCGACGGAGTCAGCTGTCGGACTCCAGCGCCACCAGCGCCGGATCCATCACGATGTCCTCCGCCCGCGCCTCGATCGTCGGCTCCTCCGGAAAGTGGCAGGCAGTGAGATGCCCCGGCTTGCTGCCGGCGATCTGCACCAGCGGCGGCTCCTGCGTGGCGCACTTGTCCTGCGCCTTCCAGCACCGGGTGCGGAAGCGGCAGCCCGACGGCGGCGCGATCGGCGAGGGGACGTCGCCCTCCAGGCGGATCCGCTCCTTCTTCTCCACGTCGAGGTCCGCCTCCGGCACGGCCGACATCAGCGCGTGCGTGTACGGGTGGCGGGGCCGGGCGTAGAGCGAGTCGCGGTCGGCGATCTCCATGATCTTGCCGAGGTACATCACCGCGACGCGCTGCGAGAAGTGCCGCACGATCGCCAGGTCGTGCGCGATGAAGACGAACGCGATGCCCATCTCGCGCTGCACCTTCTGGAGCAGGTTGATGACCTGGGCCTGGATGGAGACGTCGAGCGCCGAGACCGGCTCGTCCGCGACGATCAGCTTCGGCTCCAGCGCCACCGCGCGGGCCACCCCGATGCGCTGGCGCTGACCGCCGGAGAACTCGTGCGGGAAGCGGTTGTAGTGCTCCGGGTTGAGACCGACGATCTCCAGCAGCTCCCGCACCCGCGCCTCACGGCCGCCGGGCGGGTTGATGCCGTTGATCTCCATCGGGCCGGAGATGATCGCGCCGACCGTCTGGCGCGGGTTCAGCGACGCGTACGGGTCCTGGAAGATCATCTGGATCTCGGACCTGATGGGCGCCAGCTGCCTGCGGCTCGCGTGGCTGATGTCCTGGCCGTTGTACGTGACGGTGCCCGCGGTGGGCTCGTACAGGCGGGTCAGCAGTCGGCCCGTCGTCGACTTGCCGCAGCCGGACTCGCCGACGAGGCCGAGGCTCTCGCCCGGGTAGACCTCGAAGTCGACGCCGTCGACGGCCTTGACCGCGCCGACGGTGCGCCGGATCGGGAAGCCGCCCTTGATCGGGAAGTGCTTCTGCAGCCCCTCGACCTTCAGCAGCGGGGCGGCGTCGCCGTCGCGCTGGCCGGGGATCGCGTCGGCGACCGCCGTGGTGCTGTTCTTGTTGTCGCTCATGGTTCTGCCCCAGTCGCCGGTCTCTGCTCAGCCCAGCCGGGGCTGAATCGTCTCGATGTACACCTGCTGCTTCTGGTCCGCCGTCAGGTGGCAGGCGGCGCCCCGCCCGGCCGGGAGCAGCGGCCGCTCGCCCGAGCAGCGGTCGCCGGTCACCAGGTCGGTGAAGGCGCAGCGCGGGTGGAACGGGCAGCCCGAAGGCGGGTTGAGCAGCGAGGGCGGTGAGCCGGGGATCGGCATCAGCGGCTCGTTGACGTCCGAGGACAGCCGCGGCATCGAGCCGAGCAGGCCCCAGGTGTAGGGGTGTTCGGGCGACTTGAGCACCTCGCGGGTGGAGCCCCGCTCGACCGCCCGGCCCGCGTACATCACGAGGATGTCGTCGGCCATGTTCGCGACCACGCCCAGGTCGTGGGTGATCATGATGATCGCGGAGCCGAACTCCTGCTGGAGGTCCTTGAGCAGGTCGAGGATCTGCGCCTGGACCGTCACGTCGAGCGCGGTGGTCGGCTCGTCCGCGATGAGCAGCTCGGGGTTGCAGGCCAGCGACATGGCGATCATGGCGCGCTGGCGCATACCGCCGGAGAACTGGTGCGGGAAGTCGTCGACGCGCTGCTTGGGGTGCGGGATGCCGACCTTGCCGAGCATCTCGATGGCCCGGTCGCGCCCCTCCTTCTTGCTGGCGCCGGTGTGCTTGCGGAACGGCTCGGCGATCTGCCGGCCCACCGTGTAGTACGGCGAGAGCGCGGTCAGCGAGTCCTGGAAGATCATCGCCATCTTGTTGCCGCGGAGCTTCTCCAGCTCGGACTCCGTGGCGGTGAGCAGCTCCTGACCGTCCAGAAGGATCTCACCGTCGATGGTGGTGTTCTTCTTGGGGTGCAGCCCCAGCACGGTCAGGTTGGTGACCGACTTGCCGGAGCCCGACTCGCCGACGATGCCGAGCGTCTTGCCGCGCTCCAGGTCGAAGGAGAGTCCGTCGACCGCCTTGACGGCGCCGTCCTCGGTGGAGAACTGGACCTTCAGGTCGCGCACCGACAGGAACGCGTCGGAACCGGTAGGAGCCGGAGCGCCTTCGGGCTTGGTGAGTGTGGTCACGGTCGTTCTCCTAGGACAGCCGCACGCGCGGATCGATGACGGCGTACAGGGCGTCCACGATGACATTGAAGATGATGATGAAGGCGGCGCTGACCAGCATGACGCCCATGAGGACCGGGAGGTCCTTGTTGGTCACGGACTCGATCGCCAGGCGGCCGAAGCCGGCCAGGTTGAAGGTCAGCTCGGTGACCATGCCGCCGCTGAGCAGGGCGGCGATGTCCATGCCGATGATGGTGACGATCGGGATGAGCGAGCCGCGCCAGGCGTACCGGAAGAAGACGTAGCGGCTGCTCATGCCCTTGGCCTTGGCGGCGCGCACGTGCTCCTCCTGGAGCTGCTCGATCATCGAGGACCGGGCCATGCGCGTGTAGTTGGCCGTGAAGATCGTCGCCATGACGACCCAGGGGATCAGCAGCCCCATGAACCAGGCGCCCGGGTTCTCCGTGAACGGCACGTACTTGGGCCGCTTCAGCCAGCCGGTGCTGTAGACGAAGATGCCCATCACGATCGGGCCGAGCAGGTAGATCTGGAAGGAGCTGGTCACCAGCGAGGCGCCCGAGAAGAGCTTGTCGATCCAGGTGCCGCGGAACTTGGCGGCGAGCAGACCGGCGCCGAGACCGGCGGTGAGGAAGACGACCAGGCCACCGATGGTCAGCGAGACCGTCAGCGGGAGGCGGTCCATCATCGTGTCCCAGACCATCTGGTTGTTGCGGAACGAGACGCCGAAGCAGGGCGCGTCACAGTGCCCGACGGCGAAGTCCCGGCCCACGAAGATGCCCTTGAGGAAGTCCCAGTACTGCACCGGGATCGGCGAGTCGAGGCCGAGGTTCTTGTGGATGATGGCCAGCGCGTCCGGGGTGCAGTTCTTGCCACACGCGAGCAGCGCCGGGTCCTGTGGGATGGCGAAGTACATGAAGAACGTGAAGGCGCTGATCAGCAGGAGGATGAGTGCTGCGCCAGACGTCCGGCGTATCAGAAATCGAAGCATGGCAGGAAGCTGCTCTCAGGACGGCGGCGGTGGGAGGCCAGGAGAGGGGGGGTGGTCCGGCGGCCCGGTGGTGAGAGCTCCGCCGCGCTCTCACCACCGGGAACTGCCTGGTGCTGACTACTTCTTGAGGTAGATCGCGGTCGGGTCGGTGTAGCTCGTCACCGTCGAGTACCGCAGGCCACCGACGTTGGAGCCGGCGATCTGGAACACCTTGGTGTAGTAGATCGGGGCGGCCGGGTTGATCTCCTTCGAGATGTAGTCCGACAGCTTCGCGTACTCCTTGGCGCGCTCGGCGGCGTCCGCGATGAGCTGGATGCGGGCGATCTCCGAGTTCACGTGCTTGTCGTTCACGTGGGAGTAGTTCGAGCCGCCGTCCTGGATGGCGCTGCCGTCGTAGGACGGCGGGAAGACGGTGTTGCCGTCGGCCCAGTCCTGGCCCCAGCCGGTCATGTAGAGGTCGAGGCCGTTCTTGACCTTGCCCATCTGCTCGTACCAGGTCGCGGCGTCGATGTCCTTCTTCTGGATGTCGAGGCCGATCTTCTCCAGGTTGTTGATGATCAGGTTCGCCTGGGTGACGCGGACGTCGGTCTGGGCGTAGCCGTAGGTGAGCTTCATGCCCTTGGCGCCGGCCTCGTCGATGAGCTTCTTCGCCGCGGCGATGTCACCGTTGGGCTTCTTGGCCCGGTTGAACGGGTCGGACGACTTGTCGTAGCCCGGGGTGGCCGGCGAGATCAGCGAGTTGGCCGGGTCACCGCCGTAGGCGCCGCCGTCGGCGTGCGCGGCCGCGGTGGCCGGGATGGCCAGGGCGATGGCGTCACGGATCTTCTTGTTCTTGACGCGGTCCATGTTCATGTTCAGCTGCCACACGTACGGGGCGTAGCCCTGGACGGTGCGCTTCATCACGGCCTTGTCGCTCGTGATCTTCTGCAGCTGGGTGGCGTCGATCTGGCCGGAGAACATGATGGCGTTCTTGGCGTCACCGCGGTCGGCCAGGATCGTCTTGGTCTGGTCGGCCTTGGAGACGTTGAAGTCGATGTTCCAGCCGTCCACGTAGGCGTGGCGGGCCGGGTCCGTCTTCGCGTCCCACTGGTCGTTGCGGACCAGCGAGAGGTTCTTGCCCGGCTTGTACGAGGAGATCTTGTACGGGCCGGTGGCGACCGGTGCCTGGTCGTACTTCTGCTTGGTGTCCGTCTTCTCCGGCACGACGCCGTACGCGGCCATGGCGAGCGCCTGCGGCACGTCGGTGTGGGGCGCGAGGAAGTGGAAGACGATGGTCTTGTCGTCCGGCGTGGCCAGGACGGAGTCCGGCAGGTGCTTGCCCTTGTAGGGGCCCGCGTACGCCTTGCGGTACTTGGTGCCCGAGCCGGACAGCCAGGTCTGGATGTAGGTCGGACCGTCCGTCAGGAACGGGTCGTAGAGCCGCTCTATGGAGTGACGGATGTCGGCCGACGTGATGACGTGGCCGTTCTGGTCCTTGATCCCGTCCTTCAGCTTGAAGGTCCAGGTCTTGCCGTCGTCGGTCATCTTGCCCGCGTCGGTGGCGAGGTCGCCGACGACCGTCTGGTTGCCCTTGGCGTCCTCGGTGTACGTGGTCAGGCCACGGTAGAGGAGCTTGGCGAGGTCACCGGCGTCGGAGACGTAGATCTGCCCCGGGTCCAGGTGCGAGAAGTCCGTCTCCTGGTAGACCTGGGCGATGCCGCCCTTGCGGGCGCCCGGGACCTCCTTGGCGGGGCCGACGGAGTCCTGGGCGGTGCCCATGGCGACCGGCTTGGCCTGCGCCGCCGCGTCCTCGTGGGTCTTGCCGACCGGCTTGTTGCTGCTGCCGCTGCCGCTGCTGCAACCGGTGAGCGCCAGGGCGCCGACAGCCGCCGCGGCGACCGTTGCCTGCGCCGTGCGCGATCGAAGGATGCTCATGGAGTCGAGTCCACCTGCCTGTGAGTAGTGATCCTTTGGTGCTGCCTGGCGCATCCGGATGATCCCCCCGGTGCCCGGGTGGCAGCGTCCCCCTGGGTGACGCGGGTCAGCGCGCGGACTTGGGATCGAACGCGTCCCGCACCGAGTCACCGAGAAGGTTGAACGCCACGAAGAAGACGACCATGGCGACACCCGGGAAGTACAAGTAGGTCGGGTCCACCTCGTAGATCCGGGCGGCGGTGGCGAACATCAGGCCCCAGTCGGGAGTGGGGTCCTGGTAGCCGACGCCGACGAACGAGAGGAAGGCGACCGAGAGGATGGTGCTGGGAAGGAGGTACGTGCCCTGGACGATGATCGGCGTCACCAGGTTGGGCAGCAGCTCCTTGCGGATGATGCGCCACGGGGAGGCACCGGCGACCTTGGCCGCCTCGACGAACTCCCGGTCGCGCAGCGACAGCGTCACGGCCCGCACCAGGCGGGACAGGCTCATCCAGGTGAGCAGCCACATGATGCCGGTGATGGCGAAGAAGCGGACGGAGACGGGGGTCTCCTCGTCCGGGGCCACGAAGACCGTGACGATGACGGGCATGGCCGCGACCATGAACAGCTGGTTGGGCAGCGCCATCATGAAGTCGGTGAGCCGGCCCAGCCAGTAGTCGATCTTCCCGCCGAAGTACCCCGCGGCCAGGCCGATCACGACGCCCAGGAGCACCATGCCGATGGTGGCGCACAGCGCGGTGTACAGCGAGGTGCGCATGCCGTAGAGCAGGTACGCGAAGACGTCGCGTCCGTAGTTCGGGTCGATGCCGAACCAGTGCTCGGGCGACATGCCGCCGTTGGGCCCGGCCGGCAGGTTGAACTCGTTGAGCAGCGTGGGGTCGTCCTGGCCGTAGAAGGTGTACGGGTCCTTGCCGTACAGCTTCGTGATGACCGGGGCGAGCGCGGCTATCAGGAAGAACAGCAGCACGATGACGGCCGAGACGACACCCGTCTTGTCCCGCTTGAAGCGGCGCCACATGAGCTGACCGGGGCTGCGCCCCGCCAGCTTCTTGGGCTCCGTCGCGTCACCCTGCGGCGCGCTCTCTTTGTCCAAGGCGGAAGAGGTCTCGGCGCCCTCAATCTCGATTGGACTCGTCATGATTCGTCCATTTCACAGGTGTTGGAGGTCGTCGGCCGGGTAACCGGGTACCGACGGCCATCGCACGGCGTACGTCATTCGAAGCGCGCGAGGGGGAAACAGCGACTGGGGGACTGGGGGGACTCGGGTGAGCCCACCCCTGAGGAACCCAGGACCGTGGCCGGCGGCTGCCGGCCTGCGGGCCGAGCCGTCAAGAGCGTTCGCGACGCTGGATCGTTATCTCGTCCACCACGGGGACGGGACGGGACGTGCCCGCGGGACCTACACCTGCCATCGGGGACGACGCGACCCATATGGCGCTTGTGGCACCTCGCATGGGTTCCTCCTCATGAGTCCACTTTGTTCACTACAAGTGGGGGCACAAGTCACCCAGCCGACACCCCTGACGGCGAGAGTGCAGTGCCCCAGTGTGCTCGCGAGTCGGCGCTCCCCACAGCGCGTGACCCATTGACCCGAGCTCTACGCCGTCAACTATTAGCCACGCGGCCTCCGTCGACCACACCCTTTTGGTCTCGGTTCGATCACACCTGATGCGTACAATGCCCAAAATCCGGACAAACGGATCCGAGATAGAGGGACACGAAACGGACGTGTTACATATCTATCGACCATGGGTGCCCGGATATCGGACACCAGGGTGGACTTAATCACTTGCGTCCGGACGGATTTTGACCCGTTGTTGGGGAAGCCCGGGGGCCGCCGTTGTCAATCCGCGTAGACACCGGCAGATTAGCGGCAACACGAAGCGCCCGGCACCCCCTCGGGGGGACCGGGCGCTCGCGTCAACTACAGGTGCGTCAGCCGTGCTTGGCGCGCGAGGCGGAGCGGCCGCGCTCCTTCTGGTCCAGGACGACCTTGCGGATGCGCACGGCCTCCGGGGTCACCTCGACGCACTCGTCGTCGCGGCAGAACTCCAGGGACTGCTCCAGGGAGAGCTTGCGCGGCGGCACGATCGCCTCGAAGGAGTCGGCGGAGGCGGAGCGCATGTTGGTGAGCTTCTTCTCCTTGGTGATGTTCACGTCCATGTCGTCGGCGCGCGAGTTCTCGCCGACGATCATGCCCTCGTACACCTCGGTACCGGGCTCGGTGAACAGCACGCCGCGCTCCTGGAGGTTCGTCATGGCGAACCCGGTGACGGCGCCGGCCCGGTCCGCGACGAGCGAGCCGTTGTTGCGGGTCTTCAGCTCGCCGAACCAGGGCTCGTGGCCCTCGTGGATGGAGTGGGCGATACCGGTGCCGCGGGTGCTCGTCAGGAACTCCGTACGGAAGCCGATGAGGCCGCGCGAGGGCACCACGAACTCCATGCGGACCCAGCCGGAGCCGTGGTTCGACATGTTGTCCATGCGGCCCTTGCGGACGCCCATGAGCTGCGTGACGGCGCCCATGTGCTCCTCGGGCACGTCGACCGTGAGGCGCTCGACGGGCTCGTGCGTCTTGCCGTCGACCTCCTTGGTGACGACCTGCGGCTTGCCGATGGTCAGCTCGAAGCCCTCGCGGCGCATCTGCTCGACCAGGATGGCCAGCGCCAGCTCACCGCGGCCCTGCACCTCCCAGGCGTCGGGGCGCTCGGTGTCCAGCACGCGCAGCGACACGTTACCGATCAGCTCGCGGTCGAGGCGGTCCTTGACCTGGCGGGCGGTGACCTTGCGGTCCTTGACCGCGGACTTCGCCTGCGCGCCCTTGCCGGTGCCGCCCCGGCCGACCAGCGGCGAGGTGTTGGTGCCGATGGTCATGGAGATGGCGGGCTGGTCGACCGTGATCAGCGGCAGCGCGACCGGGTTCTCCGGGTCGGCCAGGGTCTCGCCGATCATGATGTCGGGGATGCCCGCGACGGCGCAGATGTCGCCGGGTCCTGCGACCTCGGCGGGCTTGCGGGTGAGCGCCTCGGTCATGAGCAGCTCGGTGATGCGCACGTTCGAGATCGTGCCGTCGCGCTTGATCCAGGCGACCGTCTGGCCCTTGCGCAGCTCGCCCTGCTCGACGCGCAGGAGGGCGATGCGGCCGAGGAAGTTGTCGGCGTCCAGGTTGGTCACGTGCGCCTGGAGGGGGGCCGACTCGTCGTACGTCGGGGCCGGGACGTGCTCCAGGATGGTGGAGAAGAACGGCTCCAGGTTGGTGGAGTCCGCCGGGACCGTGCCGTTCTCCGGCTTGGTCAGCGACGCGATGCCGTCACGGCCGCACGCGTAGACGATCGGGAACTCGATCTGCTCCTCGTCCGCGTCCAGGTCGAGGAAGAGGTCGTACGTCTCGTTGACGACCTCGTCGATCCGCGAGTCGGGGCGGTCCGTCTTGTTGATGCACAGGATGACGGGCAGCCGCTGCTGGAGCGCCTTGCGCAGCACGAAGCGGGTCTGCGGGAGCGGGCCCTCGGAGGCGTCCACCAGCAGCACGACCGCGTCCACCATCGACAGACCGCGCTCGACCTCGCCACCGAAGTCGGCGTGGCCGGGGGTGTCGATGATGTTGATCGTGATGACCTCGCCGCCATCCTTGGGGTGGTACTTCACCGCCGTGTTCTTGGCGAGGATCGTGATGCCCTTCTCACGCTCCAGGTCATTCGAGTCCATCATGCGATCGTCGAGGGACTCGGCGGCGTGCGCGGCGAACGAACCCGCCTGCTTGAGCATGGCGTCGACGATGGTCGTCTTGCCGTGGTCGACGTGGGCGACGATAGCGACGTTTCGGATGTCGTGGCGCGTGGCCATATTGCGGCGTACTCCCGGAATAGGTGACGGCTGCGCGTACATCAGTGATACGCGCGCCCTGCCGGGCTGGACACGCCACGGCCTCACCCCATGGTACGTGGCTCGACGGGCGGGGGCGCTTCCGGCCCTGGAGGGGAGGGCCGGGGAGAACGGTGGAGCGGGGAAAAGTGCAGGTCAATGGGTGATACGAACCTTGCCCGCAGGGCGGTCCCGCGGGCAAGGGAGTTGAGCACGATCTGAGGTTCGGCGCGCGGCCTGGCGTCAGTCCTTCGCGTGCTCCGCGTGCTCTGCGTGCTTCGAGTGCTTTGTGTGCCTGCCGGGCTTCGCGGCTCCCCCGGCCGGCTCCGGCCCCTTCTTCAGGTAGCCGATGTCCTCGTAGCTCGGCTCCTGGAAGCCGAACGCGCCGGCGTTGGCGAGGCTCGCGCGGGCCGCCACCAGCTGGGGGCGCTGGTAGAGGGGAATCGATCCTGCGGCGGCCCAGATCTGGGCGTCGGCCTGCTTGACCAGGGCGCGCTCCTCGTCGGCGTCGAGTTCGCCGATGGCCTGGTCGAAGAGCTGGTCGATGTGGTCGGTGCCGACCCGCGTGTAGTTCTGCTCCACGGTGAGCGAGCCGTCGGCGGCCGGGACCGGCTTGGCGTAGATCGGGCGCGCGTCGGTGGCCGGGTAGGCCGAGGCGGGCCAGGAGTAGAGCGCCAGGTCGTAGTCGCCGGAGGCGATGTGGTCCTTGAAGTAGCTCTCGTCACCGACCTTCATGACGTCCGTGCGCACGCCGATCTTCCCGAGCATCTGCGTGATCCGGTCCGCGACGGCGCGCAGCGGCTCCGCGTCCTGGCCCGAGGGGAGGACGAAGCGCAGCGTCAGCGGCTTGCCGTCCTTGGCCAGCGCGCCCGCGGCGGCGCCGCCCGGGGCGGGGGTGCCCTTGGGGGCGTACGCGCCCGACGCCGCGTGGTCGCTGTGCGCGTGCTTCTGGCCCTGGGAGCCCGCGGCGTCCTTGGCGCTCTTGGAGTCCTTCGAGTCCGCGGAGTCCCTCGCGCCCTTCGAGTCCTTGGATTCCTTGGAGTCCTTGGTGTCCTTGCCGTGGTCCTCGGCCTTGCCGCCCGCCGTCTTGGGCTTCTCCTTCTTCTCCTCCGCGCCACCGGGCACCCAGCCCGCCTCGGTGAGCAGGGCCTGCGCCTCGGCGGTGTCCTGGTCGCCGAGGGCGCTGCTGTTGTCGGAGTAGGCGGGCTGACCGGCCAGGGCGAGGTGATTGCCGACGGTGTGCACCGGCAGGCCGAGCGGCTTCAGCGCCACCTCGGCGAGCTGGGTGCGGTCCAGGGCGCGGGCCACGGCGCGGCGCACGCGCTCGTCGGCGAGCGGCCCCTCGGCGCCGTTCAGGGCGAGCTGGGTGTAGGCCGGTTCGAGCGACTTGCGCAGCCGGAAGCCGTCCAGGTTCGCCTGCTCCCTGGCGTACTTCTTGGCGGCCTTGCGGGCCTTGGCACGGGCGGTCATCTCCTCGTCCGCCGCCTCCACGTCCTCACCGTGCGCGATCGCCCAGGACCGCAGCGCCTGGGCGGGGGTGCGCGCGGAGCCCGGGCCGTGCGAGAGCGGGCCGGAGGCGCCCTTGTCGCGGGCGGCGTGGGCGAGGCGCTCGGCGCCGCCCGCGTCGACGTCCGCGAGGTCGAGCCGGCCCGCGGCGAGGGCCGTGGCCCGCTCGGCGCGCGGCACCGCCGTGAAAACGATCTTGTTCAGCTTCGTGGTCCTGCCCCACCAGCGCGGGTTGCGCTCCAGGGTGACCTTCTCGGCGTCCCGGTCGACCGAGCCGACCTGGAAGGGGCCCGCGGTGACCTTCAGCGCCCGGCGGGCGTCCTCGTTGAAGCTGTCCGGCTTCCCCATGACGTCCTTGGGGTACAGCGGCGAGAACAGGGAGCGCCAGTCCGCGTACGGCTTGGCGAAGGTGACCCGCACCTCCAGGTCGTCGGCGCCGCGCTCGATCTTCTCGATGCGGTCGTAGCCCGCGTTGTGCGCGGTCCAGAACGCGCTGTCCCTGCCGGCCAGGGCGCGCCACTGCGCGGCGAAGTCGGGGGCGCCGATCTCGCGGCCGTCGCTCCAGACCGCCTTCTGGTTGAGCTTGTACTGCACGACCTGCTTCGGCTCGGTCTCGATGACCTCGGCCTTCTCCAGGTAGTCGGCGTCGGGCTGCGGCCGGCCCTGCGCGTCGAGCCGGAACATCGACGGCAGGACGGCGCCCGCGACCCGGCCGGTGGCCGCGTCGGCGTCCGCCTGGAAGGAGTTCAGGGTCTCGGGCACGGCGTCGATCGCCCAGCGCAGGCTGCCGCCGTCCCTGATCCGGTCGCGGGCGGCGGGCGCGATGTCCTGGCCGGCGGTGGGGGTGCTCGCCTCGTCGTCGGAGCCGCATCCCGCGAGGGCGGTCACGGCGAGCGCGCCGCTCACGAGGAACGCGGCCGAGCGGATGGCTGCGCCTGGGCGCCTGGGTCGGTGATGCATCTCGGCGTCTACCTCCGGTGCGGGCCGGTTGATCACGTTTGGCGGTATATGTGGTTGATCACATCTATCGGGTCACTGAAGTGGATGGGGGGCCGTGGGGTGGGCGACACGGCGACGCTTCGCCGCAAGCCCACCCGTGCGGCCCAATCGGGCGCCCGCATGGGGTGCCCCGTGCTGTTCCGTCCGCGGCCGCGGGCCGGTGGGGGCTGGTCGCGCAGTTCCCCGCGCCCCCGGAGATGCGCACTGCGTGCGCAACCTCCAGGGGAGGCTGCGGCGAAGCCGCACGCCTCAGGGGCGCGGGGAACTGCGCGAGAAGCCCCACCGGCCCGCGGTCGCCCACGCGCGCGAAGAACCCCTCCCCGCCGGCGGAGCCCACCGCAGCGGCCCCGTACAAACAACCGCCCCGCACAAACAACCGCCCCGCACAATCCGTCCGCGGCCTTCACAAACCGTGATGTGACGCGCGACACTCGCAGGCGCATGAGCATCTCCGCCGCACCAGCGGAAGCGAGGCACGTCATGTCCCTGCACGACGAACTGACGACCATTCAGCGCTGCGTCGACGATCTCGCCCGCGCCGTCGCCCGCCTCCAGTCCCCGCCGGACGGCCCGGACCTGCGCCGGGTCCGCGCCGACACCGAGCACCTGCGCGAGAGCGTCGCCCTGCTGCGCGCGTCGGCCCTGACCCCGGCCCCGATGCAGGCCGATGCCCAGCAGGCCCCGCTCCGCCCGCAGGGCCTCGTACCGATCCCCGACACCCCGTACGACAGCACCCTGTGGACCGATTCGGACGACGAGGGGCTCGGCGCCCGGAACCGGCACGCACCCTGACCGCTCCACCCCGTCCCTTCGAGCGGAGGCTTCGTTGGCCACCGGCACGGAACCCAGCACCGACCCCCATACCAAGAGCGGCACCGGCGTCCGCGGCCGGACGCGTGCCGCGATCGCCGCGCCCCACCTGCGCACGGACCGCTGGTGGCTGGCGCCGGCCGCGACCGCGGCGGGCCTGTTCGCCTTCGTCGTCTACTCGACGTGGCGGGCCTTCGCCGACGCGGACTACTACGCGGCCCCGTACGTCTCGCCGTTCTACTCGCCCTGCGTCGCCGAGAACTGCGCGCCGATGCGGCACGGCCCCAACTGGGAGCTGTTCGGCGGCTGGTGGGGCCTGTCCCCCGCCCTGCTCATCCTGATCTTCCCGCTCGGCTTCCGGCTGACCTGCTACTACTACCGCAAGGCCTACTACCGCGGCTTCTGGGCGTCACCGCCGGCCTGCGCCGTGGCCGAGCCGCACAAGAAGTACACCGGCGAGACCCGCTTCCCGCTGATCCTGCAGAACATCCACCGGTACTTCTTCTACGCGGCCGTGCTCGTCGCCTGCGTCCTGACCTACGACACCGTGCTCACCTTCCGCGACGAGCACTACGCGTGGGGCCACATGGGCCTGGGCACCCTGGTGTTCCTGCTGAACACCGTGCTGATCTGGGCGTACACGCTCTCCTGCCACTCCTGCCGGCACATCGTCGGCGGCCGCCTCAAGCACTTCTCGAAGCACCCCGTGCGCTACCGGCTGTGGGGCTGGGTCGGCAAGCTGAACACCCGTCACATGGGCCTCGCCTGGGCCTCGTTGGTGAGCGTCGCGCTCGCCGACTTCTACGTGTACCTGGTCGCGTCCGGTGTCTTCGACGATCCGCGGTTCTTCTGATGGTGGGGGCGAGACGATGAGCGTGGTGGAGCCGCAGCAGTGGGACGTGGTCGTGGTGGGCGCCGGCGGCGCCGGACTGCGCGCCGCGATCGAGGCCCGGGAGCGCGGCGCGCGGACCGCGGTGATCTGCAAGTCCCTCTTCGGCAAGGCCCACACGGTGATGGCCGAGGGCGGCATCGCGGCCGCCATGGGCAACGTCAACTCCGGCGACGACTGGCAGGTGCACTTCCGCGACACGATGCGCGGCGGCAAGTTCCTCAACCAGTGGCGGATGGCGGAGCTGCACGCGCAGGAGGCGCCCGACCGCGTCTGGGAGCTGGAGACATGGGGCGCGCTGTTCGACCGCACCCGCGACGGCCGCATCTCGCAGCGCAACTTCGGCGGACACGAGTACCCGCGCCTCGCCCACGTCGGCGACCGCACGGGACTGGAGCTGATCCGCACCCTCCAGCAGAAGATCGTCCAGCTCCAGCAGCAGGACAAGGCGGAGTTCGGGGACTACGAGGCGCGCCTGAAGGTCTTCCAGGAGTGCACCGTCACCCGGGTGCTGAAGGACGACTCCGCGGACTCCGCAGACCCCGGGGGCGGCGACGGGACCGGGAAGGTCGCCGGCGTCTTCTGCTACGAGCGCGAGAGCGGGCGCTTCTTCGTGCTGGAGGCCCCCAGCGTGGTCCTCGCCACCGGCGGCATCGGCAAGTCCTTCAAGGTGACGTCCAACTCCTGGGAGTACACCGGCGACGGCCACGCCCTCGCGCTGCTCGCGGGCGCGCCGCTGCTCAACATGGAGTTCGTCCAGTTCCACCCCACCGGGATGGTCTGGCCGCCCTCGGTCAAGGGCATCCTCGTCACCGAGTCGGTCCGCGGCGACGGCGGCGTCCTGCGCAACTCCGAGGGCAAGCGCTTCATGTTCGACTACGTCCCGGACGTCTTCAAGGAGAAGTACGCCGAGTCCGAGGCGGAGGGCGACCGCTGGTACGAGGACCCGGACCACAACCGCCGCCCGCCCGAACTGCTCCCCCGCGACGAGGTGGCCCGCGCCATCAACGCTGAGGTCAAGGCGGGCCGCGGCTCCCCGCACGGCGGCGTCTTCCTCGACGTCTCGACCCGGATGCCCGCCGAGGTGATCCGGCGCCGGCTGCCCTCCATGTACCACCAGTTCAAGGAGCTGGCGGACGTCGACATCACCGCGGAGGCGATGGAGGTCGGGCCGACCTGCCACTACGTGATGGGCGGGGTCGCCGTCGACTCGGACACGGCCGCCGCCCGGGGCGTCCCCGGTCTCTTCGCGGCCGGCGAGGTGGCCGGCGGCATGCACGGCTCGAACCGGCTCGGCGGCAACTCGCTCTCCGACCTGCTCGTCTTCGGCCGTCGCGCGGGCCTGCACGCGGCCGCGTACGCCCAGGGCCTCGCCGCGCGTCCTGTCGTGGACGAGCTGCAGCTGGACGCGGCCGCCGCCGAGGCCCTGCGGCCGTTCTCCGCCGAGGGCCCGCAGGACGGCGGCGTCCCGGAGAACCCGTACACCCTGCACCAGGAGCTCCAGCAGACGATGAACGACCTGGTCGGCATCATCCGCCGCGAGCCGGAGATGGAGCAGGCCCTGCGCGCCCTCGCCGCGCTGCGGGTGCGGGCCCGCCGGGCCGGGGTCGAGGGGCACCGGCAGTTCAACCCGGGCTGGCACCTCGCCCTGGACCTGCGGAACATGCTGCTGGTCAGCGAGTGCGTGGCCCGGGCCGCCCTGGAGCGCACCGAGTCGCGCGGCGGCCACACCCGCGAGGACCGTCCCGCGATGGACCGGGAGTGGCGGCCGGTGAACCTGCTGTGCCGGCTCCGCGATCCGAGCGGGGAGCTCGCCGCCACCGATCCGGTGCGCGGGCAGATCAGCCTCGTCCGGGAGCGCACCGAACCCGTCCGTCCCGACCTGCTGGCCCTCTTCGAGAAAGAGGAGCTGGTCAAGTACCTGGCCGAAGAGGAGCTGTACGAGTGAGCGCGTATGAGGCCCGCTTCAAGGTGTGGCGCGGGGACACCGGGGGCGGTGGTCTGGAGGACTTCACCGTCGAGGTGAACGACGGTGAGGTCGTCCTCGACATCATCCACCGGCTCCAGGCGACCCAGGCCCCCGACCTGGCCGTGCGGTGGAACTGCAAGGCCGGCAAGTGCGGTTCGTGCTCCGCCGAGATCAACGGACGGCCACGGCTGCTGTGCATGACACGGATGTCGGTCTTCGGACGGGACGACGTGATCACGGTGACGCCGCTGCGCGCGTTCCCGGTGATCCGGGACCTGGTGACCGACGTCGGTTTCAACTACGCCAAGGCCCGCGAGGTGCCCGCCTTCGTGCCGCCGGCCGGGGTCGGGCCCGGCGAGTACCGGATGATGCAGGAGGACGTCGACCGCTCGCAGGAGTTCCGCAAGTGCATCGAGTGCTTCCTGTGCCAGGACACCTGCCACGTGGTGCGCGACCACGAGGAGAACAAGACGGCCTTCGCCGGTCCCCGCTTCCTGATGCGGGTCGCCGAGCTCGACATGCATCCGCTGGACGAGGCCGACGCCGGCGGGCTCGACCGCAAGCGGACCGCGCAGGACGAGCACGGGCTCGGCTACTGCAACATCACCAAGTGCTGCACGGAGGTGTGCCCCGAGGGCATCAAGATCACCGACAACGCGCTGATCCCGCTCAAGGAGCGGGCCGCCGACCGCAAGTACGACCCGGTGGTGTGGCTCGGCGACAAGATCCGGCGGCGGTCGGCGCCCTGAGCCCGCGCCCCGCGGGGCGGCCGGGCGGCGGCGGAGCCCCGGTCGCGGCGGCCCACATCCGGACATACGCTCCGAAATGTGTCCTCGTCCGAGAGTCGCCCGCGCCCGGTGCCGATAGCCGCGCGGGCCGGGGCCCTCGCGCTCCTCGTGCTGTGCTGGCTGCTGCCCGCCGCCCCCGCCCCCGCCGACGACCCGGTCACCCTCGCGCGCACCGGGCAGATCACCGACACGGTGGGCGCCCTCGGGGACCGCGAGGGCGCCGTCACCACCGCGCTCGCCCGCCTCGACGAGACGCACGGCACCCAGCTGTTCGTGGTCTACGTGCGCGGCTTCTCCGGCCGCTCCGCCCAGGACTGGGCCGACGCCACCGCGCAGCGCAACGGACTCGGCCTGGACGACGTCCTGCTCGCCGTCGCCACGCACGACCGGCAGTACGCCCTCTCCGTCGACCAGGACTCCCCGCTCACCGACGCCCGGATCCGCGCCGTGACGCGGAGCGGGATCGAGCCGGCCCTGCGGCAGAACGACTGGGCGGGCGCCGCGATCGGCGCCGCCGACGGGATCGGCGCGGCGCTCGCGGGGCAGCCGGTGCCCACCCCGCAGGTCACCCCGGGCGAGGCCGACCCCGGTCGCGACACCGGTGGCGGCGCCGCCGGCCTCGTCCTGCCCGTCATCGCCGTCGGCGCGGTGGCGGCCGTGGCCGCGTTCGCCTACACCCGGCGCAAGCGGCGGACGCGGGAGCGCACCACCACACCGGGCGGCGGGCGCACGGCGGGCGCCGCAGGGTGGGGGAAGACGCCGGTCGTCTCCCTCGCCGAGCTGGACCGGCAGGCCCGCCACCTGCTGGTCGAGACCGACGACGCGGTCCGCACCAGTACCGAGGAGCTCGGCTTCGCCGCGGCCCAGTTCGGGGACGGGGCGGTCGCGCCGTTCCAGCAGGCGCTCACGTACGCGCAGTCGGAGCTGACCGCGGCGTTCCGCCTGCGCCAGCAGCTCGACGACGCGTTCCCCGAGGACGACGCGGCCAGGCGGCGGATGCTCGACGAGATCGTCAGCCGCTGCACCGCCGCCGGGCGCCGGCTCGACGAGGAGTCCGAGGACTTCGACCGGCTGCGCTCCCTGGAGCGGACGGCGCCCGAGGCACTGGACCACGCGGGGCAGGCGGCCGGTGAGGTGGCGGCCCGCATCGAGCGTGCCGGGGCGACGCTGACCGAGCTGGGCGCCCAGTACGCGGCCTCCGCCGCCGCCCCCGTCGCGGGCCATGTCGAGCAGGCCCGGGACCGGCTGGAGTTCGCCACCGCGCAGCTGGAGCAGGCCCGCGCGGCCGTCGGCGCCGGTGACAACGGCCGGGCCGCCGTCTTCCTGCGGGCCGCCGAGGGCGCCCTCGACCAGGCCGGCACCTTCGTGGCCGCCGTCGAGCGGCTCGCCGGGGAGCTGGCCGCCGCCCGGAACGCGCTGCCCGGTGCGCTCAGCGAGTCCGAGGCCGACCTCGCGGACGCGCGCGGCCTGCTCGACGGCACCGCGCAGGGGGTTTCCACCGCCGATCTGCGGGGCCGCATCGCCCGCGCCGAGTCCGTCGCCGCCGACGTGCGCGGGGAGCTGGCCGCGGGCCGCCACGACCCGGTCGACGCGCTGCGGCGGGTGGAGGAGGCGGACGCGGCGCTCGACGAGGCGCTCACGGCAGCCCGGGAGCGGGAGGCAGGCACCACCCGGGCCCGCTCGCTGCTCGGCCAGGCCCTGCTCGCGGCGGGCAGCAGCACCGGCGCCGCCGCGGACTTCGTCACCACGCACCGCGGCGCCGTCGGCAGCGAGGCCCGTACCCGCCTCGCGGAGGCCCAGCGGCATCTGGCGAACGCCCACAGCGCCCAGGACGGCGATCCGGCGGCGGCGCTCGGCGAGGCACAGCAGGCCGACGCACTGGCCCGGCAGGCGCAGGCGCTCGCCGAGCGGGACGTACGCGCGTACGGCAATCCGTACGGGGGCGGCGGGCGCGGCGGTGGCGGCTCGGGCGGCGCCGTGCTCGGCGGGATCCTGCTCGGCCAGCTGCTCGGCGGCGGCGGGCGCCGGGGCGGCGGCATGCGGGGCGGCGGGTTCGGGGGCGGGCTCGGCGGCGGTCCCGGCAGTTTCGGAGGTGGCGGCACCCGTGGCCGCCGGGGCGGCGGCGGCCGCTTCTGACACACCGGCCCGTGCCCTGCGCGGGCCCCTCACCCGTAGGCCCACTACTTCCCGAAGGACCTGATCATGACCAAGCAGACCATTTTCAGCCGGGTCGCCACCCTCGCGAAGGCGAACATCAACGCGCTGCTCGACAGCGCCGAGGACCCGCAGAAGATGCTCGACCAGCTCATCCGCGACTACACGAACAACATCCGGGAGGCCGAGGACGCCGTGTCCACCACCATCGGCAATCTGCGGCTGCTGGAGCAGGACCACAAGGAGGACGTGGACGCGGCGGCCGAGTGGGGCGTCAAGGCACTCGCCGCGAGCAAGAAGGCCGACGAGCTGCGGGCCGCCGGGACGGCGGCGGAGGCCGACCGGTTCGACGGGCTCGCCAAGGTCGCCCTGGGACGGCAGTTGCACTCCGAGAAGGAGGCCAGGGACGCCGAGCCGACGATCGCCGCGCAGAACGAGGTGGTCGGGAAGTTGAAGTCCGGCCTGGACCAGATGAAGACCAAGCTCGGTGAGCTCCAGGCCAAGCGGGACCAGCTGGTGGCCCGGGCCAGGACGGCGCAGGCGCAGAACCAGATGATGGACGCGGCGCAGAACATCGACGTCCTCGACCCGACCAGCGAGCTGAGCCGCTTCGAGGAGAAGGTGCGCCGCGAGGAGGCGCGGGCGCTCGGCAAGCAGGAGCTGGCCGCGTCCTCGCTGGACGCGCAGTTCGAGCAGCTGGACGCGCTGGGCGACGACGCCGAGATCGAGGCCCGGCTCGCCGCTCTCAAGGGCGCCTGACGCCCCCGGCCCGGGTGCGGGTCAGAAGAGGCTGAGCAGCGCCTCCGTCGGATCCACCATGCCCGTCCCCCCGTTCGGCAGCGCCAGTTCGAACCAGACCGTCTTGCCCCGCGGGGTGCGGCGCGAGCCCCAGGCCGCGCTGAGCAGGCCGACGAGCTGCAGGCCCCGGCCGCCCTCGTCGGTGTCCCGGGCGCGGCGGCGGCGCGGCTGCACGAGCCCCGCGTCCCACACCTCGCAGACCAGCGTGCGGTCGAGCAGCAGCCGGAGCCTGATCTCGCCCTCGCCGTACCGCAGGGCGTTGGTGACCAGCTCGCTGACGAGCAGCTCGGTGGTGTCGGCGAGGGGTTCGAGCTCCCAGGCGGTCAGCTGTTCGCGGGCCAGCTCCCGGGCCCGGCCGACCGATTTGGGCTCGCGCGGCAGCGTCCAGTCCCCCACGTTCTCGCTGGGCAGGCCCTCGACGCGGGCCAGGAGCAGGGCGATGTCGTCCTCCCCGTGGTGCGTATCGAGGGTGGACAGGACGTGGTCGCAGACGTCCTCCAGGGAATCGGAAGGGGTCCGGGCGTGGCCCGGTCGTTGCTGGGTGGCGGCCTGGTGACGGGTGGGCGGGTCGTCGAGCACGGCGCGGAACGCGGAGAGCCCCTCGTCCAGCGGGTGGTCGCGGGACTCGACGAGCCCGTCGGTGTAGAGGGCGAGGAGCGAGCCCTCGGGCAGCTCGACCTCCACCTCCTCGAAGGGTTCGCCGCCGACGCCGAGCGGCATCCCGGGCGGCACGTCGAGCATCAGGGCGCCGTCGCCGGGTTCGACGAGCACGGGCGGCAGGTGGCCCGCGTTGGCGAAGGTGCAGCGGCGGGTGACGGCGTCGTAGACCGCGTAGACACAGGTGGCGAGGTAGACCTCGGACAGGTCGGCGTCGGAGGGCTTGCTGCGGGCCGAGCGCGTCGCCTGCTGGACGCCGCCGGGCGTGCCGAGCCCGCGGGCGATCTCGTCGAGCGCGCTGAGCACCTCGGCCGGTTCGAGGTCGAGCAGGGCCAGCGTGCGCACGGCGGTGCGCAGTTCGCCCATGGCGACGGCGGCGCGCAGGCCGCGCCCCATGACGTCGCCGATGACCAGCGCGGTGCGGTGGCCGGGCAGTTCGATGACGTCGAACCAGTCGCCGCCGACCTCCGTCGCCGCGTTCCCCGGGAGGTAGCGGCAGGCGATGTCGAGGCCGGACGCCTCGGGGTCGTCGGGCGGCAGCAGGGAGCGCTGCAGGATCAGGGCGCGCTCGTGCTCGCGGCGGTACAGGCGTGCGTTGTCGATGCAGACCGCGGCGCGGGCGGCCAGCTCCACGGCGAGCGAGCGGTCCCGGTCGTTGAAGGGTTCGCTGCCCTTGGTCCGGGAGAACTGCACGAGCCCGACGACGGTGTCGTGGGCGACCATCGGCACCGCGAGGGTGGACTGGACGAGGCCGCCCGGCTCGGCGGGCAGCAGCTGGGGCCTGGCGGTGCGCAGGGCGTCCGCGCAGGCCGAGTTGAACGGGTAGCGGTGCACCGCGCCGACGCCGACCGGCTCCTCGCCGCCGAGGCCGAGGAAGGGCACGTCCGCGACGGCGCTGGCGGCGGCGACCCGGCGCAGCTCGGCGCTGCCGTCGGCGAGGCCCTGGCTGCCGAGCGCCGCCTCGTCGCCCGCGAGCAGCCCCTGGTACAGGTCGACGGAGGCCAGGTCGCAGAAGCCGGGGACGACCACGTCGAGCAGCTCGCGGGAGGTGGTCTCCAGGTCGAGCGAGTTGCCGATGCGGGCGCCCGCCTCGTTCAGGAGCGCGAGGTTGCGGCGGGCGTGCGCGGCCTCGCGGGCGGCGGCGTGCCGCCGGGTGACGTCGGTGGAGAGCCCGGCGATGCCGATGGGCCGGCCCGAACCGCTGTGCACGCGGTAGAGGTTGATCGACCAGTGGCGGCGCTCGGACGAGCCCGGGACGGTCCCCACCAGCTGCATGTCGGTGACGGAATCGCCGGTCTCCAGGACGCGGCGCAGCGCGCCCTGCACCCGGTCGGCCTCGTGCCGCGGCAGGTAGTCGTGGACGGTGCGGCCGCGGTGGTCGTCGGTCTTGCCACCGAAGACCGAGGTGAACGTGCGGTTGGTGCGCCGCACCTTGAGATCGGTGTCGAACAGCAGGAAACCGAAAGGAGATTGGCCGAAAATCGCCTGCGAGGCGGCGAGATCCGTCTCGATCCGGCGCAGGGTCCGCACGTCCACGACGATGCAGACGGCGGCGCGCTCGCCGGACTCCGTGGTGGTCGGCATCACGTAGACCTCGGCGCGGCCCGTGGGCCGGTCCGCCGACGCCTCGGCGCCCTCCGTGCCCACCGCGCCCGCCGTGCCTTCAGGGGGTGGCAGCCGGAACGGGACGCTGCCCGTCCACTCCCGGCCGTCCAGGATCTCCGCCATCTTGCGGTGGCTGCGCTCGCGGAGATCTGCGGGGACGAAGGCCTCGATCGGGTCCCGGCCCACGGCGTCCTCGGCCGGGACGCCGAAGACCTGCGCGGCCCGCAGACTCCACTGGTCGATCAGCCCGTCGGGCCCGATGGAGAAGGAGGCGACCTTGATGTAGTCGTAAATCGACCCGGGCGGGCTCGACTGCCAGCCGTCGGGCGCGGGCGCCCCGCTGCCGTCCTGCGGCGTGCGGTCCGCATCCCGCGCCGACGCCGTGCCCGAGCGCTCCTCGGACATCTTGGCCTTCGCTGGTATCTCGCTCACGCGAACCGTCCCCTCCAGCTCACCACGTCCGGCACCGGTCACCGGGGCGGCTGCCCGCAGTATCCAGCACTACGGAGCCGCGCAACACGGTGTTCACGATCACACCACGCTCCCGACCCTTTTTGGCCCGTCGGGACCGACTCTTTGCGTACCCAGAGTGGCGGTGCGCCCACACACGACGCCCCGCACCACTCGTCCGGTCTTCGTCTAACCGGGCAGGGCCAGCTCGAACCACACCGTTTTGCCACCCGTCCGGGGGTCTCCCGGTCTCGTGCCCCAGCGCCGGGACGCTCCCGCGACCAGCTGGAGGCCCCGGCCGCCCTCGTCGTCGGCGGTGGCGGCGCGGGCCCGGGGCGGGTCGGGCAGCGGATCGGAGACCTCCACCAGGAGGGTGCCCCGGGCGTCGCGGGGCCGGTCGGGACGGAAGAGCCGCACCCCGATGGGGCCGGCCGCGTGCCGCAGCGCGTTGGTGACCAGCTCGCTGACCAGCAGTGTCGTAACGTCGTCGAGCGCGTCGAGGTCCCAGGCGGCCAGCTGCGCCCGGACCGCCGAGCGGGCCCTGCGGACCGCTGTCGGGTCGGCGGGGAAGGCCCACTCGGCGTAGTCACCTTCGGTGTGGAGCACGCCGATCACTTCCCTGGCCCGCGTAGAGCGCTGTCCGGTTTCAGAGGGTTAATCGGCATATACCCGGGTGGAGCGCGGTGCTATCGCGTCAGGGGGTGTGTGGTGGCACGGACGGCGTACGCATGGAATGCCACCGGCGCACGAAAGCACGGTCCGCGCGCCGGTCGGAGGTCAGCACGGGCCCCGGCCGGACACCTCGCGCACCGCGGGCACGTCCTGTTCCAGCCAGTCGACCGACCAGATCTCGTCCGGTGCCAGCCAGCGGAGGTCGTCGTGGTCCTGGAGCGGCGCCGGGGTGCCGGAGAGCAGGCGGGTGCGCCAGACCCGCAGGACATAGCCGGGTTTCAGGGGCCACTCGCCCGGGACCCGGTCGACGGGCTCGGCGGCGACGCCCAGCTCCTCGCGCAGTTCGCGCGTCAGGGCGTGCTCGGGGGTCTCGCCGGGCTCCACCTTGCCGCCGGGCAGTTCCCAGCGGCCCGCGAGGTCGGCCGGCGCACTCCGGCGCGCGGCGAGCAGGCGGCCCTCGTCGTCGTAGAGGGCGGCGGCGACCACGAGGGTCGGGTGCTGTGCGGCGGATGCAGTGGGCATGCGCCGGAGCCTACGGTCCGCTCAGCGTCCCGTGCCGTTCTGCTCCGGGCCCGGCTTGCGGGCGGCGAGGCGCTCGACACAGTAGATCTGCTGGTGCTCGCGGTCGCCGAGGCTGTCGGCGGTGCGCTGGGCCTCGGCCCTGGTGGCGAACCTGCCGACGCGGTAGCGGTTCCCGTTGTCGTCCTCCCGGACGACCAGCCACGGAAGTGTGGTCGTGCCGTCACCCATCGCGCCCCTCCACTCCCCGACTCCAGCCCGCATGCCCGCCCCCTGGGACTCCTGAGGAAACCTCACTCCGCATATGCCCGAGCCTACGCCTGACCTTTACGGAGCGGATACGGATTGGCACAAAGAGGTACGCAACAAGCCATCCCGAGCGCCCGCGCGAACGCGCCGGGGAGGCGCATCCGCGTGGATGCGCCTCCCCTTCCTCCCTCGGGGCCGCTCAGCCCAGGCGCACCGTCGGCATCGGCAGGGACACCGGCTGCCCGGTGGGCCGCTTCGTGCAGACGTCGCCGCACGTCGCGTCGAGCGAGCAGCACAGCGAGCAGATCGGACCGGCCTGCGCGGGGCAGTCGGCGATGTCGGGGAGTTCGTACGCCGTGGCGCAGACCCCGCACACGTGGGTGGCGGTGATGTCGGGGACGGCGACCCCGGGGCCGTTCACCGGGTTCGGGCGGGCCAGGTAGTACCTGCCCTTCGTCGCCCAGGCGATCAGCGGGCACAGGGTGAGCGCGAGGCCGGCGGCGATGAAGGTCGAGAACGCCTCGGCGTACGCCCCGAACAGCCCGAAGAAGGCGAGGATCGAGACGACGGAGGCGATCACCATCGCGCCGAACCCGGCCGGGTTCACGGCGTACAGGTAGGCGCGCTTGAACTCGATGTACGGCGGGCTCCAGCCCGCCCGCTTGTTGATGACGAGGTCGGCGGCGACGGCCGCGATCCAGGCGATGCCCACGTTCGAGTAGAAGCCGAGCAGCTTGTTGAGCGCGGCGAACATGTCCATCTCCATCAGCGTCAGCGCGATGGCGAGGTTGAGGAAGATGTACCAGACCCGGCCGGGGTGACGGTGCGTCACCCGGGAGAAGAAGTTCGACCAGGACAGCGAGCCGCTGTAGGCGTTCGTCACGTTGATCTTGATCTGGGAGACCACGACGAAGAGCGCGGCGGCGGGCAGCGCCACCGAGCCGAACCAGGGCTTGAGCGCCTCCACCTGCGGGGCGATCGGTTCGAGCGCGTGCGTCGTGCCGACCGCGGTCAGCGCCGCGAAGGCGAGCAGCGCGCCGCCGAGCTGTTTGGCGGCCCCGATGACGACCCAGCCGGGGCCCGCGGCGAGAACGGCCAGATTCCACCGCTTGCGGTTCGCCTCCGTCCTGGCCGGCATGAACCGCAGGTAGTCCGCCTGTTCACCGATCTGTGCGATGAGGGAGAGCGCCACGCCGGTGCCGAGCCCGAAGCCGAGCCAGTCGAAGCCGCTGCCCGCGCCCTCGGTACCGGCGAAGTGCGTGAAGTCGCCGAAGGTGTCCGGCGCGTGGAAGAGCAGGACCAGGAACGGCAGGACGAGACCGAGCAGCCAGACCGGCTGCGTCCACGCCTGCACCTTGGCCAGCGCGCCCATCCCGCGGAACACGATCGGGATGACGATGAGCGTGGTCAGCACGTATCCGACGGGCAGTGGCACGCCGGCGACCTCGTGCAGTGCCTGCGCCATGATCGAGCCTTCGAGCGCGAAGAAGATGAAGGTGAACGAGGCGTAGATCAGCGAGGTCAGCGTCGAGCCGAAGTAGCCGAAGCCGGCGCCGCGGGTGATGAGGTCCATGTCCAGGCCGTACTTGGCGCAGGCCCGGGCGATCGGGATGCCGGTCAGGAAGATGATCGTCGCCGCGCAGAGGATCGAGGCGAGACCGCTGGTGAATCCGTACGTGAACACGATCGACGCGCCGATGGCGAAGTCCGCGAGGTAGGCGATGCCGCCGAGCGCGGTGGAGGCGACCATCGTCGGCGACCAGCGCCGGTAGGAGTGCGGGGCGTAGCGCAGCGAGAAGTCCTCGCGGGACTCGTCGGCCGCGAGCTTGGCGTAACTGCGCCGGGGCGCAGGCGGTGTGCTCCCACCGGAGGGGTCGGGGGCCGCCGGTCCGGCGGCGGGCAGGGCGGTGTCGGTCATCGGCGGCGTCCGTTCGTCCATCCGTCAGCGGAATACCGGTACGCGGAGGGAAGGTAGGAGCCGGACATGACAACGCGGGGCGGGGCGGGGTTGCGGCCGGGTTACGGGGTGCGGGTGGGGGTTAAGTCCGTGTCACGGGAGGTGGGTGGGGGCGCCGGCCGGGGCATGTGGTGCGGCTCGGTGCGGCGGGGCCGACGGGGTTGACGGGGTTGACGGCGCTGACGGCGTCACTTGACCGGCAGGTGGTAGGCGATGCGGTACCGGTCCGCGGGCACCACGATGTCGGCGGTCTCCACCGGCCGGCCCGAGGCGTAGAACGTGCGGTGGATGACGAGCACGACATGCCCGGGCACCCCGCCGAGCGCGCTCAACTCCTCGGCGAGGCCGGGGCGGGCGGCGACCTCCTCCGTCACGTTGTCCACGATCACGTCGATCGCCGCCATGCGCTCGACGACGCCGCAGCCGCCCAGCGGTCCTTCCTCGGGGAGCATCACCGGGGTGCGGCCGGTGACGGCGAGCGGCTCCCAGGAGGTCGCCAGCATCACCGTCTCGCCCGCGTCCCGGTACACGTACCGCGTGCACATCACACGGTCGCCGACGCGGACCCCGAGCCGCTCGGCGACATCCGCGTCCGCGTCGGCCTGCTCGCTGCGCGACTCCCAGGTGCCGCGGGCCGCGGGATCGGCCTGCTCCTGCCGGAACGGGGTGGAGCCGCCGCCCGCCCGGTACCCGGAGCGGGCCACGCGGCGCGGCACGGGCCGCTCCCGCACGTACGTCCCCGAACCGGAGCGGCCCTCGACGAGCCCCTCGGCCATGAGGACCTTGCGCGCCTCCAGAGCGACCGTGTCCGAGACCCCGTACTCCTCGCGGATCCTGGCCTGGGAGGGGAGCCTGGTGAGCGGCGGCAGCGAGCCGTTGACGATCTTCCTGCGCAGATCTCCCGCAACGCGCAGGTACGCCGGCTGCTCACCGAATGTCACTGGTTCTTCCCCTCGCATCCCCGTCAGGTTGACAGACAGCAACAGCCTGGCAACCGTGGGTTGAGCGGTGCAAGCAAAGGCCACGGAATCACTCGAAGTGATGACATGCAGGCCCTGAGGACTTTACGCAGGGACTTTCTCCAGGTAGTGCAGTTTTCACACATCAACGGTGGAGATCGAATGACCACCGGGGTCAGACGTGGGCGGGATCGGCGACGCCCGTCTTCAGCCCGGCGCCGCAGAGGGGCACGACGGCGGCGCGCCCGTTCAGGATGGAGCCGAGGGGACCGCCCTCGCGGGTCGCGGCCCAGCAGGCGACGCCGGTCGACTCCACGAACAGTCCGCGCGAGGCCAGATCCAGCTGGGCGTGGCGGATCTGGTCCTCGCTCACCGTGTGGAAGGCCCCGCCGGACTCCCGTACGGCCCGCAGGATCTGCCGGGCCCGGGGCGGCCGCGCGATGGCGATGCCCTCCGCGAACGTCGGCGCCGCGGCCACCGGCTCCCCGGCCAGGTCGTCCGCCCCGGCCTGCCACGCGGCGGCCAGCGGGGCGACGGCCGCGGCCTGCACCGCGTGCAGCGCGGGCCGCCGGTCGATCAGCCCCGCGGTGTGCAGTTCGGCGACGGCGAGCGCGGCGCCGAGCAGCAGCGTCCCGTTACCGACGGGCAGCACCAGGATGTCGGGCAGGCGCCCGCCGAGGTCCTCCCACAGTTCGTGCACGTAGGTCTTCGTGCCGTGCAGGAAGTACGGGTTGTAGACGTGGCTGGCGTAGAAGACGCCCTCGCCGTCCGCCGCCGTACGAGCGGCCCGCGCCGTCGCCTCACGGTCCCCGGCGACCACTTCGAGGCGCGCGCCGTGCGCCCCGATCTGCTCCATCTTCTTGGTGGACGTCCCCTCGGGAACGAACACGGAGCAGGGCAGCCGGGCCCGGGCGCAGTACGCCGCGACCGCCGTCCCCGCGTTGCCGCTGCTGTCGGCGACGACCCGCTCCGGGCCGAGACGGGTGGCGAGCGCGGCGAGCATGACGGCGCCGCGGTCCTTGAAGGACAAGGTCGGCATGAGGAAGTCCAGCTTCGCCGACACGTTGTCCGTCAGCGCGACCACGGGGGTGCGCCCCTCCCCCAGGCTGCACTCCGCCCCCGGGATCGGCAGGCACTCCGCATACCGCCACAGCGAATTGACCCGCCCGGCCAGGGACTTGAGCGGCGCGGGGGTCGGCGAGTAGTCCAGGTCGAGCGGCCCGCGACAGGCCGGACAGCACCAGTCGAGCGATCCGGAGGGCACACGGGTCCCGTCGAGCGGGCAGTAACAGCCGGGGAGGACAGTCATGACAGCACCCTAGGCAGCCCGGCCACCCGACGGCGTCCGGCTTTCCGGATGCCGCCGGGTGACCGGGCCCTGCTCAGACCACGGCGAGCCGGTCCACCACCAGCTCCAGCCGCTGCGCGGCGCCCTCCGGCGGCAACCGGCCCGCCCGCGTCAGCGTCGCGAGGCCGTGCAGGGACGCCCAGAACACCTCGGTGAACATACCCGGGTGGACGCCCTCCCCGGCGACCTCGCCCAGGCTCTCCAGCAGCGCGGCGAAGGCGTCCTTCAGCGGTTCGGGGGTGTCCTCCCGCGCGTACGGCAGGCCGCCGTCGAGCTGGAACAGGGCGTCGTAGACCGCGGGGTTGCCGGCGGCGAAGTCGAGGTAGGCGCGGGCGAGGGCGGCGACCCGGGCCCGTGGACCGTCCGCGGCGGAGGTCGCGGCCCGCACCGCGGCGGCCAGCTCCGCGGCGCCCTCCAGGGCGACGGCGCCGATGATCTCCCGCTTGCCGCGGAAGTGGCTGTAGAGGACGGGCTGGCTGTACTCGATGCGCTCGGCGAGCCGGCGGGTGGTGACCGCGTCCCAGCCCTGCTGCTCGGCGAGTTCGCGGGCCGTCGCCACGATGAGGCGCTCGCGCTCCGCCCGTTCGCGCTGCTTGCGTTCCTGTACCGACATGACATGAATCCTAGCACCGCTAGACAATCAAGCGTCAGTAGTACTAGCGTTGCCACATCAGCTAGCAACGCTAGATCCCAGGAGGGGTCCTCATGCTCAACGCACTCCAGGTCGTCACCACCGTGCTCGTCGGCCTGATGGTGGGGGTGGAGTTCTCCGTCGCCTTCGTCATGAACCGGATCTTCAACGCGCTCCCCGAGGACAGCGACCAGCTCGCCCGAGCCCACGGTGGCCGAATGCTCGGCCGCCTCATGCCGTTCTGGTACATCGGCTCACTCGTCCTCAGCGCGATCTGGGCCGTCGCCGCCTGGGACCGCTCCGGCGCCGGACTCGTCGTCATCGCCGGCGCGCTGCTGATCGTGAGCGTGCTGATGTCGGTCCTGCTGCTCGTCCCGATCAACAACCGGAGCAAGACGTGGACCCCGGAGAACCGTCCCGCGGACTGGAAGCAGCAGTCGAACCGCTGGGACCGCTACCACTACGCCCGCGTAGCGGTCATCGTCGCCGCCTTCACCTTCCTGGCGGCGGCACTCGTCTGAGGCGGCGGGCGGGGGGCTCGCCTGGGACGTTCGTGCCGTCTGCGCGCGGACGTTCGCCGCCGCTGGGGCAAGGATGCGACTGCCACTAGGCTCGCCGGATGTCTGGGAGTTCTGGGATGTCCTCTGCCGTCGCCCTTGCGCAGTGGCTGGCCGGCCTCGCGCCCGAGCAGCTGACGACCTTGCTGGAGGAGCGCGAGCTGCCGCGGGCCGCGGGCTACGAAAGAATCACCGGCTTCGGCGTGCTCGCCACGCATCTGCTCACCGATCCGTCGGTCGCGGCCGGGATGCTGACCCTCGACGCGGCCCACTGGGATCTCCTCGCGGCCGTCGGCACGCGCGCCATGGAACGGTACGGACCGCCCCTCAGCTCGCCCGCGCAGCACACCTATGGCCCGATGAACACGTATCCGCGGTTCGACGACGACGGCGACGGCGACGGGCGAAGCGGCGGCATCGATCCGTACGACCGCCTCGTCCCCGAGAGCGACCTGCTCAACTGGCTACGGGCGGGTGGGACTTCCTCGTCCTGGGTGGAGTCGGGGCTCGCCCGGCTGCGGGGGCACGCCCTGCTGCTGCCCGCCCCGGACGGGCAACTCGCGGTACCTGCACACGTACACCGGCTCGCCGCGCGCCAGGTGCACGGGCGTCGCGTGGATGAACTGCTCACCGTCGCCTTCAACGCCCCCGAGGTACGGCGCATCGCGGCCGCGCTCGGCCTCGGCGACAAACTCTCACGCGGCTCCGCGCAGGAAGGCATCACCGCCGTTCTGGGGGATCCGCACCGGGTCCGCGCCTTGGTCGAGCAGGCCCCCCAGGAAGCGCACGATCTCTTGGCGCACCTTGTGCCGGGACCGCCCCTGATGCACACCCATTGCTTCGCCTCCCGAAACGAGACGATGGGCGCCACGGGTACCGCCTCGTACGCCTACGGCGGCTCTCAGCAGTGGCATCCCGGTGACAAGTTCACCTTCCGTGACGGCGGCAGCGGCGACGCGGGCACGGACTGGCTCGCCGCGCGCGGCATGGTCGTACCGGTCGGCCCCGACCTCGTCGAACTCTGCTACGAAGTGGGACACGCCCTGCGCGGTCCGCAGCCGCCTCCCGCCGTGCGGACCACTCCGCCGCCTCTGACCGCGACGTTCCCCACGCCCGCTTCCTGGCAGGACGAGGGCGGCATCGCCGCCGGGGCCGCCGCCTGGCGCGCCGAACTCGTCCTGCGCGAACTGGCGACGGCCCCCGTCGCCATCCGCAAGGCAGGCGGTATCGCCGTACGGGAGACGCGGCGCCTGGCGAAGGCGGGGGGCGCGAGCGAGGCCGACACCAGGCTCTGGCTCGACCTCGCGCTCAACGCGGGCCTCGCCGCCCCCAAGGCCGACGAGGAGGCACCCGCGGCACGCCGCGGCGGCGGCCGCGCCCCCTCCCGCACGAAACCGTCCGGCCGGCTGCTGCCGACACGCGCGTACGACAGGTGGGCACGCGCCACACCCGCCGGGAAACTGCTGCCCCTGGTGGCCGCCTGGGCGGTGGTCCCGGAGGTCCTGACCTGCTGGCCGGACGCGGACGAGCCGCCCGTCGCCCTCATCTCCCCGAACGACGGCTACGCCGTACCGCTGCGTCACGGTCTCCTCGCCGCCCTCGCCACCCTCCCCGACGGCCACGGGACGCAGGCCACGGATGAGGCACTGCGTGCGCTCCTTGAGCGCGCGGCCTGGTTCCAGCCCGCTCTGTACGACCTCATGACAGCGCCGGACGAGCCCGGCACACAGCACGCGGACGGCCGGTACGACGCCGGTGACCTGCTCGCCGACCTGACGGACCCGCAGGTGCTGGAGCAACTCGCCCTGCGCGCCGACGAGAACGGAGTGCCGCTCGGCGATCTCGCCGAGTTCCTGGAACTCGCGCAGGAGCGCTTCATCGGCGACGGGCAAGGTGACACACCTGCGGTCGCGGGCGCTGAAGAGCACTCGCCCCTGGAGCAGCTGATCACCCTCGCGAAGACGTCCGGCCTGGGCACGGTCGCCGACCTCCTCGCGGGCGTCGACCTCGACCACGTCGCATACGAGGACACCGGAGACGACCACGACGGGACCGATGCCCTCCTGCTGCGGCTGCGCGCCACCCTCGACGAGGCCGGACTGCTCGGCCTCGTAGCGCACGGAGCACTCACCGACGCGGGCCGCGCCGTACACGCGCTCCTCGAAGCGGGAGCCCACCGGCACTACCCGGCCGTCCCCGGTGCGCACGCCGACCCCGCGGGCGAAGGTACCGGCGCCGCGGCCGTCGGCGCCGACCTGGCCGACCATCCCCGCCTGGCCGCGGCCGTGGCGGGCCTCCGTGACAGCCTGCGCGCGACGCTGCCCGAGCCCAGCACCACCGCCCACTTCCAGGCCGACTCCACCGCGACCGTCACCGGAGCGCCCGCCACCGAACTGGCCGAACTCCTCACCGCCGTCGGCGACATCGAGTCCGAGGGTCATGCCGTGGTCTGGCGCATCGCCCCCGCCTCGCTGCGCCGCGCCCTCGACACCGGATGGAGTGCCGACGACATCCTCGAACGCCTCCAAGCCGTGTGCGCGAACGGCACCCGCCTCCCCCAGCCGCTCACATACACGATCAAGGACACGGCACGCACGCACGGCCGGCTCCGCGTCGTACGCAGCGCCTGCTGCATCCGCTCCGACGACACCGCACTGATCACCGAAATCACCCGGGCCAAAAGCCTTACCGCACTCGCACTGCGACGCATCGCACCCACCGTGGCCATCTCCACGGCCCCGCCGGAAACGACACTCAGCGCACTGCGCAAGGCCGGATACGCGCCCGTCCTCGAAGCGGAAACCGGCACCACGGTGATCGAACGCCCCCCGGCCGACCGCGCCACCAGCACCGTCCCGACCCTCGACCAGGCACACCCGCAATACGGGCAGCACGCGAAGGGGCTGCCGTCCAGTGCGGCAGGACTCACCCAGCAACTCATGGAGGTCACGGCTCGCCGGTGACACACGTACACGGCCTGGCCGGGGGGAATCACACCGCCACGAGCCGGACCCGCTCGCCGCACAGCTTGGCCATGTCGTCCCCATCGGAAGTCAGCATGACCACGGGGCGGTGCTGCCGCAGCGCGGCCTCGGCGACGGCCGCGTCGATCGCGTACTTGTGTCCGTGTAACCCGGCTTTCATCAGCACCTTCGAGGCAGCCCTCGCCTCCTCGTCACCGACCGGGACGACCCGCAGCCCGGAAAGCACCCGGTTCAGGCGTGACTTGTTCGTACGGGCGTGGACGGCCTCGATGACGGTGAGCGCACTGATCACGACCTCCATGCCGCGCGAGCGCGCCTCAGCGATCAGGGCCACCACCTGTTCTTCGTCAGCGAGCAGCTGCGAGAGTCCCTCGCCGTCGAGGACGAGCGTCCCCTCGTGACTCAGCCTGCGGCGGGCCACTCGGCCTCCTCGGCGAACACCTCGTCGAAGGCCTGCCGCGCCCGCTGACGAGCCGGCTCGGAGACCGGCCCCTTGCGGCTCTCGTAGTCCGCCAGGTACTCGTCCAGGACCTGCCCGCGTAGCTCACGCTCGACCGCCTCGGCGATGAACGCGGAGAACTCCCGCTTGCCCACCCGAGCCCGGATCGCCTCCGCGGTCCCCTCCGGCAGCGACAGGCTCACCCGCGTCGCCGGCCCTTCCCCGATGCTGTACGTCGCCTCGCCTATGCCCCCGATTGTGTCAAACGAGTAGGAAAAGCGCCACGTCCGCCTGCCTTCACAGCTCGGCCAGCGCCCCGCTCACACAAATCCCGGCACGGGCCCCCATCCCATCCCAAACGATCTCAGCTCGGTACGGATAACCAGGGATGGCGACAGGTGACGAGGGGTCAGCTATCCCAGCACCATCCCAGCACGGGATTCCCTGCAAAGTACAAGAAGTTCCAGAAGCGCCAAGGCTACGCATCACCGCCCGCTCCGGATACAGGCCGCGCAGCACTCCAGACGCTGTAATAGTTTCTGTACTAGACTTGCAGCCATGAAGTCACCCCGCCCCGGAGGCACGGAGAACATCTCCGTCTCGATGCCCGCGGAACTCCTAGGTGCTCTGCGCACACGTACCGGCAAGCGCGGCGTGTCCGCGTACGTTACGGCGGCGGTCCGGCATCAGCTCGCCATGGACGGCCTCGCCGAGATCGTGGCCGCCTACGAAGCCGAGCACGAGCCGCTGAGCGAGGCCGAAGTCCAGGCCGCGCAGAGCGAACTGTTCGGTGATGCACCGGCGCCCTATGCGTCGAACGACAGCGCAGCATGAAGGAGCCCGCGGCCAGGACCCTAGTCCTGGACTCCCAGGCGCTGTCGCTGCTCCTGCGCAACGACCGTCAGATGGTGACCCGAATCGAGGCCGCTCGGCGCGTGGGCGTGCCCGTCCTCGTGTCCGCCCTGACGGTCGTGGAGGCCGTCTACGGCAAAGCGGACACCGCCCGGCTGCGCTGGCTGCTCTCCCGCCTCCAGGTCCAGGACGTCACCCAGGCGGACAGCCTCACCGCGGTGCAGCTGCTGAGCGACGCCGGCGGCCTGCACGGCCACAAGTACGCCATCGACGCCCTCGTCGCCGCGATGGCACTTCGCTCCCCGGCGCCCGTCCTCGTACTGACCTCGGACCGCGACGACTGGTCGAAACTGTGCGGCGACCGCGTACAGATCAAGGACGTCTGACCTCGGCGTCTGCTCCGGTTAATTGTCTGCCACTGCCTCCGTGACGGCGGCCTGGAAGTCCTGTGGCTCCAGGAACTGCTTCTTGGAGTTCACCTTGGTTTGCTGGACCAGGGTCGGGTCAGCGAGCAGCAACTGCACGAGACCGGGTTCGGGTTCTCGTGCTTCGCAGCCAGCTCCCGTACCACCGCGCGGTCCGGCTCAAGTACGCAGTCGAGCCGCCGCAGGATCGTGACGGGAGGACCACAGTCCCTTACAGGTTGGGGCGATAAGGGCCCCGAAGCTGGTCAGCAATGGCCCAAATGAAGCTACCGAGCGCGCTCACTAGTTCCTCACGAGAATCGTCTAGCAGTACCGATCAATTTGCCAGAGCCAGCAGCCACCGTCCCACGGTTCAGCCACTCACCCGAGCAGAACCCAGCACCGGCACCACATCCACGTCCCAGCACAATCCCAGCACGGTACGGATGACCAGGGATGACGACAGGTGACGAGGGATCAGCTATCCCAGCACCATCCCAGCACGGGAAAGAACGAAGGGCCCGACTCCGAAGAGCCGGACCCCATCTGACCTGCACGTTTACCAGATCAGCGACGCGGTGTCGTATCACCCGTCACGCGTTGAAGCGGAACTCCACCACAACCCGTCTGACCTGCGGTTATATGGGCACATCCCAGCACCATCCCAGCACGGGATTCACTGCAATGCACAAGAAGATCCGGAAGCACCAAGACTACGCATCTCCGCCCGCCCCGGATACCGGCCGCGCAGCACTCCAGGCACTGTAATAGTTCCTGTACTAGACTTGTACCCATGAAGTCACCCCGCCCCGGCGGCACGGAGAACATCTCCGTCTCGATACCCTCGGAACTCCTCGGTGCTCTGCGCACACGTACCGGCAAGCGCGGCGTGTCCGCGTACGTGACGGCGGCGGTCCGGCATCAGCTCGCCATGGACGGCCTCGCCGAGATCGTGGCCGCCTACGAAGCCGAGCACGAGCCGCTGAGCGAGGCCGAAGTCCAGGCCGCGCAGAGCGAACTGTTCGGTGACGCACCGGCGCCCTACGCGTCGAACGACAGCGCAGCATGAAGGAGCCCGCGGCCAGGTCCCTGGTGCTCGACTCCCAGGCGCTGTCGCTGCTGCTGCGCAACGATCGCCAGATGATCACCCGGATCGAGGCCGCTCGGCGCGTAGGCGTGCCCGTCCTCGTATCGGCCCTGACTGTGGTGGAGGCCGTTTACGGGAAGACAGATACCGCCCGGCTGCGCTGGGTGCTCTCCCGCCTTCAAGTCCAAGACGTCACCCAGGCGGACAGTCTCACTGCGGTGCAGCTCCTAAGCGACGCTGGCGGCCTGCACGGCCACAAGTACGCCATCGACGCCCTCGTAGCCGCGATGGCGCTCCGCTCCCCGGCACCCGTCCTCGTACTGACCTCGGATCGCGACGACTGGTCGAAACTGTGCGGCGACCAAGTGCAGATCAAAGACGTCTGACCTCGGCGTTTACTCAGCTTAAATCCACCTGCTGATCGACTGCTGCTTCGTAGAAGGCATCCGCGAGGGCGACGATGATCGCGTTGATGGCTGGCCCGTCGGTGAAGAAGTAGTCGGCCATCGTGTTGTGGGCGTCCTGGTTATCTGCGACTGCCTCCGTGACGGCCGCTTGAAAGTCTGGTGACTCCAGGAACTGCTTCTTGGAGTTCGCCTTGGTCTGCTTGACCAGGTTTGCGTCATCGAGCAAGCGCTCGACGAGACCCTGCACGAACTCCCTGATCTGCGATGCGGTGAACGACTCGGCGCCGAAGAGGTCGTTCATCTTGTCTATGACGACCTGGAGCGCAACGTACTTCGGATCCTTCTTCGCACCTGTGCCGGCGGCGCTGATGCCCTTCAGTTGCCCGTCACCCACGAGTGAGATGTCGACCGCGATCGCCTTGTTGTGCTTGACCCCGACCAGCACCACGTCGGAAAGGTCTACGTCGGCCGCCCAAGCAGACTCGGCGATTACCTTCTCCAGCAGGCGCAGGAAGATCGAGAGCATCTCCATGTAGGGATCGCCGTAGTCGACGATCTGCGACATGAAGTCATAGAGACGTACGTAGGTGGCGACGTCCTTACGGAACAGGTCGAGCGCCTGGAGCGTGACCTTGTCCTCATCCTCGATCGCTCGCGCGTAGCGGCGCCGGAAGTCGTGCTGCGCCGGGCTGATCGCCGCCGAGAGCGCGTTGTTACCCTTCCGCGTCACCCACAGCTCGGCGACCTTGCGCACTTCGTCCTCGGTGTAGATCCCGGCCTGAGCAAGCTTGTTGGCCAGGTGGACGACGACGTACGGGTCGGTCTCGGTCTCCAGCGTCGCGTTCTTGAAGTACGGCTCAAAGGCCGCCTTGATGTCCTCGGGCTTGTTGGCGAAGTCGATGACGAACGTCTTGCGTTTCTGCTCCCCACCCGCGGTGCGGTGCGTACGGTTGAGCCGCGAGAGCGTCTGCACCGCGGCGACCCCTGACAGCTTCTTGTCGACGTACATCGCCGAGAGCAGGGGCTGATCAAAGCCGGTCTGGAACTTGTTGGCGACCAGCATGATTTTGTACGTATCGCCCTTGAACGCAGCCGCCAGATCAGCCCCGGAGCCGGGGTTCATGTTGGCCTCGGTGAACTCGTCATCCTTCGACGGCTGCGAGCCCCAGTCGCTGTGCCAGGTCTCGTCCTCTGCCATCGCTACCCCGGAGGAGAAGGCGACCAGGGTGCGGTAGTTGTACGAGGCGTCCTCGGCGCGACGCTTGGCGATGTAGGCGTCGATGGCCAGCTTGTACTTCACCGCGGACTTGCGCGAGTCGGTCACGACGATCGCCTTCGCCTTGCCTTCGAGGAGGTAGGCGACGTTGGCGTGGAAGTGCTCCACGATGATCTGCACCTTCTGGCTGATGTTCGTCGGGTGGAGCTGCACCCACCGCATCAGACCCTTGCGGGCGGCACCCTCCTCGACCTCCCCTCCGTCACCGCTCTCGGCCTTGCCGGCGATCTTCAACGCGGTGTCGTAGGACTGATAGCCCTTGAGCACGTCGAGGATGTAGCCCTCCTCGATCGCCTGCTTCATCGAGTACAGGTGGAACTCGCGCGGCTTTCCGTCGACCCCCTTGCGACCGAACAGCTCCAGCGTCTTGTTCTTCGGCGTCGCGGTGAAGGCGAAGTAGGAGATGTTCTCCGACTCGGCCCGCTCGGTCATCTCCGAGGCCAGCACCGCCTCCACATCGACCTCGCCGCCCTCCTCGATCTCCTTAATCTCTTCGGCCGTCAGCACCTGCTTCAGCTTCGAGGAGATCTGACCCGACTGGGAGGAGTGCGCCTCATCGGCGATGACAGCGAACCGCTTGCCCTTCAGGCCGGCGTCGGTGCGTATCTCGTCCAACGCATGCGGGAAGGTCTGCACCGTCACCGCGATGATCAGCTCACCGTTTTTCAAAGCCTGCGCCAACAGACCCGACTTCGACTTCGCACCGGCCTTGCGGACGTCTTCGGGGCTGATCGTCGCGACGATCTTGCCGGTGCCGTCGATCTGTCGGATCGCATCCTGCAGCTGTGAGTCGAGCACGGTGCGGTCCACAACCACGATGACCGAGTCGAAGACCTTCTTGTCCTCGACATGCAGCCGCGCCAGCCGGTGTGCCGTCCAGGCGATGGTGTTCGTCTTTCCCGACCCAGCCGAGTGCTCGATTAGGTACCGCTGCCCAACCCCCTCCTTCTTCACCGCCTCGACGATGCTCGTGACGGCCTCCCATTGGTGGAACCGCGGGAAGAGCATGCTCGTACGCCGCACCGATGTGCCGGTGGTGACGTCCCACTCCTCCTTGGTCTGCACGATCATCAGCCGCCCGATGATGTTCAGCCAGGCCTGCTTCTCCCAGACTCGTTCCCACAGGTACGCCGTGGCCGACCGTCCGTCCGCGCCGGGTGGGTTGCCAGCACCGTTGTCGAAGCCGACGTTGAACGGCAGGAAGTGGGTCTTCTTCCCTTCTAGCCTCGTGGTCATTGCCGCCAGGTCGTTCGAGACCGCGAAGTGCACCAGAGCCCTGTGACCGAACGACAGCAAGGGCTCCGGCCGCCCGTTCGTCAACGGATTGCGATCCTGCTTGTACTGGTTGACCGCTTTATCCAGCGACTGTTTGAACTCAGTCTTCAGCTCTACCGTGGCCACTGGGAGCCCGTTGACGAAGAACACCAGATCGATCTTGCGCTGGTCGGCAGTCGAGAAGTACACCTGTCGCACCACCCGCACCTGCATCGCCTCATAGTGCGTCGTGATGGCCGCGTTGAGCGAGGTCTCGGGACGGAACTGCGCCATCTTCAACCGGCCGCCACCGATGTACTGCACTCCGTTGCGGAGGATGTTCAGCGTCCCGCCGCCATGTTCCAGCGGCCTGTCGAGCGCTGCGGTCAGTACGTCGAGGAACTTCGCCTGCGATCCTGCTGCCTTCAACGCCTTCTCATACGCCGACTTCTGAGTCGCTTCCAGCCATGCGAACAGATCAGCGGGAAACAATGCCCGCTCCCGGTCGTATTTACCACCGTCACGGTCATTCTTCGAGTACAGCCAGCCGTTATCCCGCAGGTACTCGCAGATCTCCCTCTCGAAGGCGTCCTCATCGTCGTCGGCCATCACGCGACCCCTCGTACGTCGATCTGTCCCGTCACTGCCGCCGTGATCAACGCCGATCGGCGCTCCCGCGCCAGCTCGATGAACCGCTCGGTCTCACCGATCAGCATGTCAATCTTCGCAGTCTGCTCATCCAAGAAGGCTGCGACGCGACGCTGCTCATCGAGAGCAGGCATAGGCACAGGCATTCCCGCAATCATGGGTCGCCGCACTGAGGGCACCGTTGCCTGCGCTCCACCGTCACCTACTACGCGGATGAAGAAGGTCGAAAAGTACCAGAAGAGATAACGTGGATAGACGCCCTTGAAGTCACGCAAGACATACACACGCTGGTGGGCAGCGAACTTGCCCCGGTAGTGGTGAAACGAGCGACCGACCATCGCGCCGTCACCAGCAGTGATGATGGCCTCAGTTTCGAACTCGTAGTGGTCGAGCGCCAGAGGCTGATCTCCGCGGACGAAGAATGGATACCCCTCGTCCGCAGCGTCGGCTGAGTCGCTTGAACCGGTACCAATCGCGCAAACATGGCGCATCTGCACTCGCTTGATTCGCAGTTCGGGCAACCAAGGAATCGGCTCGTACGCGTCCTCGAGGCCCTCGCCATCGCCGCTCAGCGATGCGAACGCTTCAACCGCCGCAGCGGCGCGCCGCTCGCGAAGCATCTCGATCAGCTGCTGCTGCTCTTCGATGAGCATGTCAATGCGGGCTGTCTCGCGGTCGAGATAGGAGGCAATGGTTCGCTGCTCCTCGGCCGGGGGCAGTACTAGGGGAATACGAGCGAAGGTGTTCCAGTTGCGGAAGTCAACGCTGCGCTCGCGGACGTTCGGCGCCTGGGTGGCAAGGAAACCGGAGGTACCAAGATGGCGTAGCAGGCGAGCAAGGTAGGCAGGATGGTCGCCCGCCACAGGCTCACAGACGTGATAGACGGGCGAACCGTTGCCATGGCTATCCGAGACGCCGACGGCGCCGGCAAAACCGTCAAGAGCGTGGAAAACCAGGTCGCCGGGACAGATCTCCTGATACCCGTTCTCAGTATCAGAAAAAGTGTAGCCATCCTCACGTCGGTTCGAGCGCAGAGTGACTGCGCCATCTCGATAGGTGGTGATAACGCCGAGCCCCGACCGAGCAGGTCGGTCCAACTGTCGCAACACTCGCCGCACCGTTGTCTTACGCCAGTTGGGCGGTGGCGTGGCAATCACTGCTCCACCTCCCGCAGGAGATCGAGGATCTTGGCGACCTGTTTCTCCAGATCGGCATCGATCTCGGCGAGCGGGCGAAGCGGAACGTACTTGTAGAAGTGGCGCGTGAAGGGGATCTCGTAACCGGTCTTGGTCTTGGCCCAGTCGATCCAGGCATTAGGTACGTGCGGCTTCACCTCCGCATCGAAGTACGTCCGGATGACCTCCCGCTCCCCTGCCGCACCAGCGGTTGAGCCGCCGTAGGTGAACGGGACGTTCTCGGTGTCACGCTTCTTCGAGTTGGGCTTCGGGTTGCCCTTGCGGTCGACGATAGGGTTCCCGTCCTCGTCGAGCAGGGGACGCTCGACGGTGATGGTCCAGTAGCCGAACTCGTCGTTGCGCAGCACCTTCGAGAAGTCAGGATCGGCGTCCTCGAAGTCGGCGTACAGCCTCACGATCTCGGCGCGGTCATGGTCGCTGATCTCGCGTCCCTTGGACCCGAGGTTCTTGCGCATCTTGGTCCAGAACGACGTGCCGTCGATGAGCTGGACCTTGCTCTGGCGGTCGGGGTGCTTGGTGTTGTCGAGGATCCAGATGTAGGTGGCGATGCCGGTGTTGAAGAACATGTTGGTCGGCAGCGCGACGATCGCCTCGACCAGGTCGTTCTCTAGCAGCCACCTGCGGATGTTGGAGGGGCCGGATTCGGCGGCGCCGTTGAACAGCGGCGAGCCGTTCATGATGATGCCCACGCGACCACCGCCGTCCTCCGGAGCACGCATCTTGTGGGCCAAGTGGAGCAGGAAGAGCATCTGGCCGTCCGAGGTCGCGGGAAGTCCCGGCGCGAAGCGGCCGTAGGGGCCGGCGGAGTCACGCTCCGCCTTGACTGCCTTGGCGTACTGCTTCCAGTCCACCCCATAGGGCGGGTTGGACATGCAGTAGTCGAACTGGCGACCTTTGAAGGCGTCATCGGTGAGCGTGTTACCGAAGGCGATGTTGGTCGTGTCGTGGCCCTTGGCGAGCAGGTCAGACTTGCAGATGGCGTATGACTGCGGGTTGTACTCCTGGCCATACAGGGTCAACCTCGCATCAGGTTTCTGCTTGAGGAGGTGCTCCTCTGCCAGGGACAGCATGCCACCGGTGCCGGCCGTGGGGTCGTACAGCGTCCGGATGATCTCTTCTCCGGGGAACTCGACGCCCTTCTCCGCGAAGAGGAGATCAACCAGCAGCCGGATCGCGTCGCGCGGCGTGTAGTGGTCTCCAGAGGTCTCGTTCGCGGCCTCATTGAACTTGCGGATGATGTACTCGAACGCATCCCCCATGTCTGCGTTGGACACCACGTTGGGATGCAGGTCAACGGCGCCGAAGGACTTGACGATCTCGCGCAGGAGCCCGGACTTCTCCAGCGCCAGGGTCTCCTTCTTGAAGTCGAAGTATTCGAAGACGTCCACGTCGGGGGAGAACCGGTCGATGTACTCGGCGAGGTTGTCCGCCAGCCCGTCCGCATCGGCCAGTAGGTTCGCGAACTCGTAGTTGGAGGTGTTGTAGAACGTCCGCCCCGTGGCCTTCTTGACCTCAACCTTGAGCCGGTTCGGATTCTCGTGCCTCGCAGCCAGCTCCCGTACCACCGCGCGGTCCGGCTCGAGGATGCAGTCGAGCCGCCTCAAGATGGTGAACGGGAGAATCACAGTCCCGTACTGGTTGGGGCGGTAGGGGCCCCGAAGCTGGTCAGCGATTGACCAGATGAAGCTACCGAGCGTGCTCACAGGTTCCTCACGAGAATCGTCTAGCAGTAGCGATCACTTTGGCAGAGACAGCAGCCGCCGTCCCACGGTTCAGCCACGGCCCCTCGATCTGCTCTTCCGATCAGCCCGCCTGGCTGCCGGGCGCGGCAGACTGCGCTCCCCCCGGCGATCGAATCGTGATCACGGGCGATCACCGCAGTGGAATCCAGCACCGGCAGCCCATCCACATCCCAGCGCAATCCCAGCACGGTAGGGGTGATCAGGGGTGATGACAGGTGACGAGGGGTCAGTCATCCCAGCACCATCCCAGCACGGGAAAAACCAAGGGGTTCGACTCAAGAGAGTCGAACCCCTCCTGACCTGCATGTTTGTCAGATCAGCGACGTGGTGATATGTCAGCCGCTACACGTTGAAGCGGAACTCCACCACATCCCCGTCCTGCATCACATACTCCTTACCCTCCATGCGCGCCTTCCCCGCCGAGCGGGCCTCCGCGACCGAGCCCGTCTCCACCAGGTCGGCGAAGGAGATGACCTCCGCCTTGATGAAGCCCTTCTGGAAGTCGGTGTGAATGACGCCGGCCGCCTCGGGAGCCGTGGCGCCCTTCTTGATGGTCCAGGCGCGGGATTCCTTGGGGCCGGCCGTCAGGTAGGTCTGCAGGCCCAGGGTGTCGAAGCCGACGCGGGCCAGGGTCGCGAGGCCCGGCTCCTCGGCGCCGACCGACTCCAGGAGCTCCATGGCGTCGGCCTCGTCGAGCTCGGCGAGGTCCTGCTCCAGCTTGGCGTTGAGGAAGATCGCCTCGGCCGGGGCGACCAGCGCGCGCTGCTCGGCCTTGAAGGCGTCGTCCGTCAGCTCGTCCTCGTCGACGTTGAAGACGTAGAGGAACGGCTTGGTCGTCAGGAGGTGCAGGTCGTGCAGGAGCTCCTCGTTGCCGGAGCCCTGGACGATGCCCTTCGAGAAGAGGGTGTCGCCCTTCTCCAGGATCGCCTGGGCCTCCTCGATCGCCTTGACCTTCGGCAGGACGTCCTTCTTGATCCGCGACTCCTTCTGCAGGCGCGGCAGGACCTTCTCGATGGTCTGGAGGTCGGCGAGGATCAGCTCGGTGTTGATCGTCTCGATGTCGTCCTTGGGCGAGACCTTGCCGTCGACGTGTACGACGTTCTCGTCCTTGAAGGCGCGGATGACCTGGCAGATGGCGTCCGACTCGCGGATGTTCGCCAGGAACTTGTTGCCCAGGCCCTCGCCCTCGGACGCGCCCCGCACGATGCCCGCGATGTCGACGAAGTCGACCGTCGCCGGGAGGACCTTCTGCGAGCTGAAAATCTCCGCCAGCTTGGTGAGGCGGGTGTCGGGGACGCCGACCACGCCGACGTTCGGCTCGATCGTGGCGAACGGGTAGTTGGCCGCCAGCACGTCGTTCTTGGTCAGGGCGTTGAACAGGGTCGACTTGCCGACATTCGGCAGACCGACGATTCCGATCGTGAGCGACACGTTGCGACTTCCCGTACGAGAGGAGAGGTGGGGGCGGTCCACCAGTCTACGGCCTGGCCCCGCCCCGCCCGGCGACCTGTCGAACACCCGACCGCACCCGGCCGCCGCCGGACCAGAGACACCCGTGCCACCGGACCCGCCCACCGGCCCCGCCCGACAGTCAAGCTCGGCCAAAGTGCGTGTCCCACGGCCTATTCCGCACATAAGCCCACCTATGTTGGGCGGGTGGAGCAACCCAGGACGCGTCCCCCGCAGCCCCGCCCCCGCCGCACGGCCCCGCTGCCGCCGCAGGCGCAGGGCGGCAGAGCCGTGCGCGCCCGGGCCGGGACCGTCTACCGGGCCGCCCGGACCGGCCGCCGGGTGCCGCCTGTCCTGGTGGCGCTGCGCCGTTTCCCGAACCCGCGGCTGACCGGCCTGGGCAGTGGGCTCTTCTGCACGGCCGCGATGCTGGTGCTCGGCTTCCTGGACCAGCTGCTGCTCGACGGGGCCGCCGCCGTGTACGGCGTGCTCTTCGTCGTCGTCAGCGGCCTGACCGCGGGATGGGTGCGCAAGGCCGACCTCGTGACGGCGCCGGTCGCGCTGCCGATCGCGTTCGCCGTCGGCGCGCTGTCGATCGCCGACGGCGGGGGGCTCGGCGCGCGCCTGATGGGGGTCTTCACGGCGCTCGCCCTGAACGCCGGCTGGCTCTACGCCGGCACGCTCCTCGCCGCCCTGATCGTGGCCGCCCGCCGGGCCCGGCTGCTGCTGCGCCGAGCCGCCCAGCGCCGCGCCGGGCGGTCCAGGGGCCCGGCCGCCTCCCCCCGCGGCCGCACCGCGTAGAGAGAGCACCGACGGGTACGGAAGAAACCTGCGGCGGCGCGTGTCCTAGCCGCGCGACGCCGCCCTGGCCGCTCCCACGATCCCCGCGTTGTTCTGCAGCTGCGCCGGCACGATCTCCGCCTTGATGCCCTCGATCAGCGGCAGGAACTTATGGGCCTTGCGGCTGACGCCGCCGCCGATGACGAACAGGTCCGGGGAGAAGAGCATCTCGACGTGGGCCAGGTACTTCTGGACGCGGTGCGCCCAGTGCTCCCAGGACATGTCGTGGTCCTCCTTGACCTTCGTGGAGGCGCGGCGCTCGGCGTCGTGGCCGTCGAGTTCGAGGTGGCCCAGCTCCGTGTTGGGGACCAGGACGCCCTCGCTGAACAGGGCGCTGCCGATACCGGTGCCGAAGGTCAGCATGAGCACCGTGTCCTTGCGGCCGCGGCCCGCGCCGAACTCCATCTCGGCGACGCCCGCCGCGTCCGCGTCGTTCAGGACCGTGACGGGCAGCCCGTCCAGCTCCGCGCCGAGCAGGGCGCGCGCGTCGACGTCGACCCAGCTCTTGTCGACGTTGGCGGCGGTCCGGATCGTCGAACCGCCGGTGACGACGCCCGGGAACGTGATGCCGACCCGGTCGGGGCGGGCGCCGAAGCTGTCGACGACCTCCTTGACGCCCTTCGCGACCGCCTCGGGGGTGGCCGGGTGCGGGGTCAGCACCTTGTACCGCTCCTGGGCGAGATCGCCGCGCTCCAGATCGACCGGGGCGCCCTTGATCCCGGAACCGCCGATGTCCACACCGAAGATCTCCATGGGCACCACCGTACGACGACGGCGGCCGGGTTCACTTGCCGACGCGGGAACCTTCCAGCAGCGCGGCGGCCTCGGCGCGCAGGTCGCGGCGGAGCTCCTTGGGCAGCGAGAAGGTGATGGACTCCTCGGCCGCCTTGACGATCTCCACGTCCGCGAAGCCGCGCTGCGCCAGGTACTCCAGGACCTCCTCGACGAGGACGTCGGGGACGGAGGCACCGGAGGTCACGCCGACCGTGGTGACGCCCTCCAGCCAGGCCTCGTCGATCTCGGAGGCGTAGTCCACCAGGTGCGCGTCCTTCGCGCCGGCCAGCTTGGCGACCTCGACGAGCCGGACGGAGTTCGAGGAGTTGCGCGAGCCGACGACGATGACCAGCTCGGACTCGGCGCCCATCTGCTTCACGGCGAGCTGACGGTTCTGCGTGGCGTAGCAGATGTCGTCGCTGGGCGGCGAGACGAGGCCGGGGAACTTGGTCTTCAGGGCGTCGACCGTCTCCATCGTCTCGTCCACGGAGAGCGTGGTCTGGGAGAGCCAGACGACCTTGGAGGGGTCGCGGACCTCGACCTTGTCGACGTCCTCGGGGCCGTCCACCAGCGTGATGTGGTCGGGGGCCTCGCCGGAGGTGCCGATGACCTCCTCGTGGCCCTCGTGGCCGATCAGGAGGATGTCGAAGTCGTCGTTGGCGTAGCGGATCGCTTCCTTGTGGACCTTGGTGACCAGCGGGCAGGTCGCGTCGATGGTGGCGAGCTTGCCGCGCTCGGCCTCCTCGTGGACGGTCGGGGCGACGCCGTGCGCGGAGAACATCACGATGGCGCCCTCGGGGACCTCCTCCGTCCGCTCGACGAAGACGGCGCCCTTCCGCTCCAGGGTCTGCACGACGTACTTGTTGTGCACGATCTCGTGGCGGACGTAGATGGGCGCGCCGTACTGCTCCAGGGCTTTCTCGACGGCGATCACGGCACGGTCCACACCGGCGCAGTAGCCACGGGGGGCGGCGAGCAGGACGCGGCGGGAGCCAGTCGTAGCAGTCATGCCCCCATCGTAAGGCCGCATCCAGGAGGCCGGAGATCCCCCACATGGGGAGACTGGAGGCCCGCGTTCTACGGAGGCACGATGTCCGCACCAGCCGCCCCCGAGGTCCCGGACGGCGCGCTCCGCCGGGACCTGGGCTTCCGGGACCTTGTCGTCTACGGGCTGCTCTTCATCGCCCCCATGGCGCCGGTCGGCGTCTTCGGCACCCTGGACGCGAAGTCGCACGGCGCGGTCGCGCTCGTCTATCTCGTGGCGACGGTCGCCATGGCCTTCACTGCGTTCAGCTACGCGCAGATGGTGCGGGTCGCTCCCCGGGCGGGGTCGGTGTACGCCTACGCGCGCGTGGGGCTCGGGAAGGGGCCCGGGTTCATCGCGGGCTGGATGGCGATGCTCGACTACCTGCTGATCCCGGCGGTGGCGTACCTCTTCTCGGGGATCGCCATGAACGCGCTGGTGCCCTCGGTGTCGCGCTGGGTGTGGACGGCGCTCGCGGTGCTGATCACGACGCTGCTGAACCTGTGGGGCGTGCGCGCCGCGGCCCGGGTCGGTTTCGCGGTCCTCGCGCTGGAGATCGTGGTGCTGCTGGTCTTCGTGGTCTCGGCGGTCGTGGTGCTGGCGCGGGACGGCGCGCAGCGGGACTGGCTGTCGCCGCTGACCGGGGACGGCACGCAGGGCGCGTTCGCGCTGTCGGCGGTGGTCGGCGCGGTGTCGGTGGCCGTGCTGTCGTACCTGGGCTTCGACGCCATCGCCACGTTCGCGGAGGAGGTGACGGGCGGCTCGGCGAAGGTGGCGCGGGCGGTGCTGTTCTGCCTGGCGTTCACGGGTGTGCTGTTCGTGGTGCAGACGTACCTGGTGGCGCTGCTGGAGCCGACGACGTCGGCGCAGCTGGCGGCCGATCCCGGCAAGCAGGGGTCCGCGTTCTACGACGCCGTGGACGCGTCGGTCGGCGGGTGGCTGCACGACCTGGTGGCGGTGAGCAAGGCGATCGGCGCGGCGTTCGCGGCGCTGGCCGGGCAGGCCGCGGCGGGCCGGCTGCTGTTCGCGATGGCCCGGGACCGGCGGCTGCCGAAGGCGCTGTCGCGGACGAACGCGGGGGTGCCGCGCGCGGCGCTGCTCATCGCCGCGGTGATCACGCTGGTCGCGGCGGTGTGGGCGGCGCGGCGCGACGACGGGATGGACCACCTGGTGTCGGTCGTCGACATCGGCGCGCTGACGGCGTTCACGCTGCTGCACGCCAGCGTGGTCGGCTATTTCGCGGTACGCCGCCGGGGCGAGGCGCTGAGCTGGTGGCGGCACCTGCTGGTACCGGTGCTGGGCGCGGCGATCACGGTCGCGGTGATCGTGGAGGCGTCGGGCGCGGCGCAGGTGGTGGGCGCGGTGTGGCTGGTCGTGGGGCTCGTGGTGCTGGTGGCGCAGCGGGGGCGGGCGGCGGACCCGGCGTGAGGGAGCCGCGGCCCGCCCCGGGGGGGGCTGCGTGTCAGCGGTGAGGTCCCGGCCCGGACTGGGCTGGGACGGTCCTGGCCGGGGTCAGCGGTGGCGGCCGTTCCTGCGCAGGCGGGTGAGGGCGACGATGCCGGTGCCGGTGGCGACGAGGGCCGCCGCGATGCCGCCGAGGATCTGCGTGGCGTGCCGGTCGGCGCCGGTGTCGGCGAGTCCGGGGCCGGTCGGGCTGGGGCTGCCGGGCCTGGTGGGGGCCGGGCGCGTGGGCGTGCCCGTGTGGCCGGTCGGTGTCGGCTCGGTGGGCGTCGGCGTGGGGGTCGCCGTCCAGTCGTCCGACGATTTCGTGGGGGTGGGGGTCGGCGTCGGCGTGGGCGTCGGTTCGTCCTCGCACCGGACATTCCCGTCGAACGGGTGGTAGTGGATCTCCCCCGCGTTCGTCGTGTTGCCCCCGACGGCCGCGGTCGAGCCCTGGACCAGGGACTTCACGATGACGTCGCCCTCGATGTTCGACGGGTCCAGGTCGATGAACTCCGCGCTGGGCGCGTAGATGGTGCCCTCGATCTCGTCGCCGTCGGGGTTGGTGATCCGGGTGGCGTCCGGGAAGTCCCACAGGATGTGCGTCTGGGAGTTCCCGACCCCGGCCATGGTCGGCGCGTGCCACGTGTAGTCGCCGCCCTCCGCGTCGGTGTCCACGACGAACACCAGCGGCGCGGCGGCCGTGGGCTGGTTGAGCAGCGTCAGGGTGGAGATGTTGTCGAGCATCTCGCCGGTGAGGTGCAGCACGTTGGTACGGCCGGGGTCGAGCCGCAGTTTGATCTGGGAGCCCGGGGCGATGGTGGTCTGGTCGGGCAGCGGATCGCCGTTGCCGTCGAGCAGGGTGACGTTGTTCGCGCAGGTTGCCATCGCGTGGGCGCGGTCCCGGTACGTGCTGAAGAGGCCGGGGAAGTCCATCAGGTTCGCGGGGCCGACCTTCGCCGCGGCCTCGTGCGTCGTCAGTTCGATCCGGGGTGTGGCGTCGTAGGGGTCGCCGGCGGCGTCGACGTGCGTGTTGACGGAGGCTCCGTTGGAATCGGTGTCCAGGGCGTGGCCGCCGGTCATGTCGCCGATCTTCACGTAGCCGTTCTGGAGGACCTTGAGGACACCGGCCGGGTCGCTCTCGTCGTAGCGCACCTGGCCGCCGACGAGCAGGGCCGTGGGGCGAGAGTCGCCGGGGGCGGTGAAGGTGCCGGGGGTGTTCAGGGAGACGTTGTAGCCCGCGCCGAAGCGCAGGTCGCCGCCGACGGCGACGGGGCCCTCGGACTCGGTGCTGCCGAGGTAGGCGTCCTCCTCGGTGACGACGCCGAAGCTGTTGTTGCCGGCGACCGGGTTGCCCAGCGAGACGGCGGCCCGCGGGGCGGCGACGGGCGCGGAGTTCACCGGCCCCGCGGTCAGCAGCAGTCCGCCCGCGCAGACGGCGCAGGTCGCCGCGACCGGAATTGCTGTTCTGATCACTTTTGTCATACCGGCAGACGCTAGGGACGTCGTCGCCTCGGGCCGGGGAGTCACGCCGCGGACCGGGGCCAGAAGTACCCGAGTGCCCCACATGGCCGCCGAGTGCCCCGCCTGGCTGTCGGTGGCGGCGACTACCCTCGCGGCATGGCTGCCAACACGTCCCCGGACGCCCCGCTCCCCGTGGGCGAGGTCTCCCGTCTCATCGGCGGATGGATCGACCGGCTCGGCGCCGTGTGGGTCGAGGGCCAGATCACCCAGCTGTCCCGCCGGCCCGGCGCCGGTGTGGTGTTCCTGACGCTGCGCGATCCGTCGTACGACATCTCGGTCGCGGTCACCTGCTACCGGCAGGTGTTCGACGCGGTGGCGGACGTGGTGCGGGAGGGTTCCCGGGTCGTCGTGCACGCGAAGCCGGAGTGGTACGCGCCGCGGGGGCAGCTCTCCCTGCGCGCCGCCGAGCTCCGCCCGGTCGGCGTCGGCGAGCTGCTCGCGCGGCTGGAGCAGCTGAAGAGGTCGCTGGGCCAGGAGGGGCTCTTCGCCGCCGACCGCAAGAAGGCGCTGCCGTTCCTGCCGCAGCTCATCGGCCTGGTCTGCGGCCGCGCGTCGGCCGCCGAGCGGGACGTGCTGGAGAACGCGCGGCACCGCTGGCCCGCCGTCCGCTTCGAGGTGCGCAACGTGCCGGTGCAGGGGGTGCACGCCGTGCCGCAGGTCGTCCAGGCCGTCAAGGAGCTGGACGCGCTCGACGACGTCGACGTGATCGTCGTCGCGCGGGGCGGCGGCAGCGTGGAGGATCTGCTGCCCTTCTCCGACGAGCAGCTGATCCGGGCGGTCGCCGCGTGCCGGACGCCGGTGGTCTCCGCGATCGGCCACGAGCCGGACACGCCGCTGCTCGACCTGGTCGCCGACCTGCGCGCCTCGACGCCGACCGACGCGGCGAAGAAGGTGGTGCCGGACGTCGGCGAGGAGTACGAGCGGGTGCGCTGGCTGCGCGACCGGGCCCGGCGCAGTGTCGAGGGGTTCCTCGACCGTGAGGAGCGCGGGCTGACCGCGGCGCTGTCGCGGCCGTCGATACAGGACCCGCACCGCATGGTCGAGGCGCGCGAGGAGCAGGTCGCGGCGCTCGCCGGACGGGCCCGCCGCACCCTCGGCCACCTGCTGGACCGCGCCGAGTCCGACCTGACGCACACGCACGCGCGCGTGGTCGCCCTCTCCCCCGCGGCCACGCTCCAGCGCGGGTACGCGGTCCTGCAGAAGGCGGACGGCCACGTGGTCCGCGCCCCGTCCGAGGCCCCGCCCGGCGAGCGGCTGCGGGCCCGGGTCGCGGAGGGCGAGCTGACGGTGGAGGTGACGGACCACGACGATGCCGCCCTGCCGGGCGCCGATCCCGGGACGACCGCCACCACGGCCCCGAAGGTCGGCGCGCCCTCGGCACCCGGCACCGCCACGCCGGAGGCCGGCGCACCCGTCGAGGCCGACACCACCACGACGGACGACGGCACGCCCGTCGAGGCCGACACCGCCACGACGGATGACGGCATCCCGGAGGGCGCCGTAGCCCCGGCGGGCGACGTCGCTACCGGAGACGGCGCCGACCCGGCCGACGGCACCACCCCGGAAGGCGCCGCAGCCACGGCGGACGACATCGCCACGGGGCACGGCGCCAACCCGGCGAACGGCACCACCACGCCGGAGGCCGGCACGCCCGTCGAGGCCGACACCGCCACGACGGATGACGGCATCCCGGAGGGCGCCGTAGCCCCGGCGGACGACGTCGCTACCGGAGACGGCACCAACCCGGCGAACGGCACCACCCCTGAAAGCGCCGCAGCCCAGGAGGGCGGCGTCGCCGCAGGAGACGACGCCACTCCGCCGGACGGCGCCGCCAGGACCGATCACGGCACCACCCCGGCGGACACCCCCGTCGCGCCCCCCGGCGGAGACCCAGCAGACCCCACCGGCACCCCCGCGCAGGAGCGCGTGGGTGCCGGTGCCGACGAGATCCGGCACGACCGGGCGTGAGGACGGACGACACCACGATGGCGACGACGAAGACGGCCGACGAGGCCCTCGGCTACGAGCAGGCGCGGGACGAACTGATCGAGGTCGTCCGGCGGCTGGAGACCGGCGGCACCTCCCTGGAGGAGTCGCTCGCCCTGTGGGAGCGGGGCGAGGAGCTGGCGAAGGTGTGCCGGCGCTGGCTGGACGGCGCGCGGGCCCGGCTCGACGCGGCGCTGGCCCAGGAGGGCGACGGTGAGGCGGCCCCCGAGGAGGAGTGAGGCGGGAGTGAAGAGGGTCACCCAGGGTTTGGTTGAAAGTTGAACCTCATCCGCGTACTGTCGTCCCAGCGGCCGATCCGGACGGATCGGATCACCCCGGCCGCCACGTCCGTACCGAGAAGGTTGATCGATGTCCCTCGTTCTTGACCCCGCCGCCCAGGACCTGCTCTTCCGCGAGGCCCGCACCGCGAACACGTTCACCGACGAGCCGGTGACCGACGAGCAGGTCCAGGCGATCTACGACCTGGTCAAGTTCGGCCCGACCGCCTTCAACCAGTCGCCGCTGCGCGTCACGCTGGTCCGCTCCCCCGAGGCCCGCGAGCGCCTCGTGCCGCTCATGGCCGAGGGCAACCGGCCGAAGACCGCCGCCGCCCCGCTGGTCGCGATCCTCTCCGCGGACAACGAGTTCCACGAGGAGCTCCCGGCCCTGCTCCCGCACTTCCCGGCCGCCAAGGACGCCTTCTTCTCCGAGCGCCCGGTCCGCGAGCAGGCCGCGCTGGTCAACGCCACGCTCCAGGCCGGCTACTTCATCGTCGGCGTGCGCGCCGCCGGTCTGGCCGCGGGCCCGATGACCGGGTTCGACTTCGCCGGCGTCCAGAAGGAGTTCCTGGACGACGACCACACCCCGCTGATGATCATCAACATCGGCAAGCCGGGCGAGGACGCCTGGTTCCCGCGCTCCCCGCGCCTGGAGCTCGACCAGGTCATCACGACCGTCTGAGGTCCCCCGCACACGAGAAGGCCCCGGCAGCGACCGCCGGGGCCTTTCCCGTGCGCCCGCGGCTCCACAGGAGCCGCGAGGGCCCGCCACGGCTACGAGGCGTCGCCGCCCGCGTCCCGCTTCAGCTCCAGCGCCTCGGCCATCTTCGTCAGCTGACCGAAGCCCGCCGTGCCGGTCACCAGCGTCGTGGAGCCCTTGCTCTTCAGTACCAGCGCGTCGTACTTGTCGCCCTCGTAGCGCTGCCACGTACGGCCGTCGATGGTCTGCGTGCGGCTGGTCTCCTCGGCGCCCTGGCTGGCGTCGTCGATGAACCGGACCGGCTTGTCGGTCGACTGCTCGATCGCGACGTACTCGGTGTCCGGGTCGAGGAAGCCGAGGTGCCAGGCCTCGTTCGGCTCGCCCTGGTAGCGCACGGACGTCGGCTTCCAGCTCTTCGGCAGCCCCGTGGGGGCGGCCACCGGGTACGAGGCCGCGCGCCGGGCCGTCAGCAGCTCGATGCGGTAGTCCACGCGCTTGACCGGCGTCTCCTTGGAGGCGTCGTGCGGGATGAACGCGTACGCGACTCCGGCCGCGACGACGCAGACGCCGAGCGAGAGGACCAGGCTGCCGACCGTCTTCTTGCCATTTCTTCCTGCCACGCGCCCCATCGTCGCAGGTGTCCCGACGATCAGTGGCGGGAGGTCCCGGAACCCGCCGCCGGGCCCGCACCGGTCCGCTCATCCGTGGGGTGGTCTGCTCAGATTGTCATACGGACGATAGAGTCCCCTCCATAACCCTCATCCGGCCGTCGTCGTATCCCGGTGGAACGCCGGAACAGAAAGGTGCGTCTCGATGACCGAGCAACACCAGCTTCCGTCCGAACTCGAGGTCCCCTCGGAGGCCCCGGACCGCAACCTCGCCCTGGAGCTCGTCCGCGTCACCGAGGCCGCGGCGATGGCCGCCGGCCGCTGGGTCGGGCGCGGCGACAAGAACGGCGCGGACGGCGCGGCCGTGCGGGCCATGCGCACCCTCGTCTCCACCGTGTCGATGGACGGCGTCGTCGTCATCGGCGAGGGCGAGAAGGACGAGGCGCCGATGCTGTTCAACGGCGAGCGGGTGGGGGACGGGACGGGCGCCGAGTGCGACATCGCCGTCGACCCGATCGACGGCACGACGCTCTGCGCGAAGGGCATGCCGAACGCGATCGCGGTGCTCGCCGCCGCCGACCGCGGCACGATGTTCGACCCGTCGGCCGTCTTCTACATGGACAAGCTGGTGGCCGGGCCCGAGGCCGCCGACTACGTCGACATCAACGCGCCGGTCTCGGTCAACATCCGCCGGGTCGCCAAGGCGAAGAAGGCCTCGCCCGAGGACGTCACCGTCGTCATCCTGGACCGGCCGCGCCACGAGGGCATCATCAAGGAGGTCCGGGAGACCGGCGCCCGGATCAAGCTGATCTCCGACGGCGACGTCGCGGGTTCGGTGCTCGCGGTGCGCGAGGACTCCGGCGTCGACCTGCTCCTGGGCATCGGCGGCACCCCCGAGGGGATCATCTCGGCCTGCGCGATCAAGTGCCTGGGCGGCACGATCCAGGGCAAGCTGTGGCCGAAGGACGACGCGGAGCGGCAGCGGGCGCTCGACGCCGGGCACGACCTGGACCGGGTGCTCTCCACGGACGACCTGGTCTCCGGGGAGAACGTGTTCTTCGTCGCCACCGGCATCACCGACGGCGAGCTGCTGCGCGGGGTGCGCTACAGCTCCGAGACGGCGACCACGTCGTCCCTGGTGATGCGCTCCAAGTCCGGCACGATCCGGCAGATCGACTCCCAGCACCGGCTGAGCAAGCTCCGGGCGTACAGCGCGGTCGACTTCGACCGGGCCAAGTAGGACGCCTCCGACGCCGCCACGCGCGTACGTGATCGGCGCCGCCACGCGCAGACGTGATCGGGGGCGCCCCGGCCCAGGGCGCCCCCGATCACGTACGCGTACCGGCTATCCGGCGGCCGCCACCGTGGGGGCCGCCGCCTTCTGCAGTTCGACCTCGCGGCGGCGCCTGCGGGCCAGGACGACGCGGCGCTCGGCGGCGGTGAGGCCGCCCCACACACCGTACGGCTCCGGCTGGAGCAGGGCGTGCTCGCGGCACTCGACCAGGACCGGGCAGCGGGCGCAGACCCGCTTGGCCGCCTCCTCGCGGGAGAGCCGCGCGGCGGTCGGCTCCTTGGACGGGGCGAAGAAGAGGCCCGCCTCGTCGCGCCTGCACACGGCCTCCGTGTGCCACGGTGCGTCCTGGTCCCTGTCCCCCACGGGCACTCGCTGGGGCGGTACGGCGGCGACCTGCAGGGACTGATGCGGCGGATGCAGCACGGTCTACTCCTGACGACGGCTTACGACGGCTTTCGCGAGCGAGAGACGATGCAGCAAGCTCTACCCGCTGTGTCGGCGCCTATGCACTGAGTTCCGAAGCGCGGAAGTACGCACGTGCACAGGGGAGTTGCACAGGGGAGTTCGCCGTCGGCGCGGTCCGGTCAGTCGAGGTGCTTGCGCAGCTGCTTGTCGACATACCGGCCGACGTAGCGGTGCAGATCCTGGATGATCTTCCCGCGCTTGGGGCGCGCCTCGATGTTGCCGAGGACGGCGACGCCCTCGACGTGGACGACCGGTGCCGCGGGGTCCGCCGCCTCCAGGGTGTCCACCTCGAAGTTCCCGAGGACGCCGCCGCCGCTGCCGCGCAGCGAGATGTTCTGGGGGACGCGGATCTCCACGTTCCCGAAGACCGAGACCGCGCGGATGTAGACCTGCGGGTGCTCGAAGATGGCCTCGCTGAGGTCGATCTCGATGTTGCCGAACACGGCGTACGCGTGCGTGCGGCGGCCCACCCGCCAGCGGCCCTTGCGGGTGGTGGCGCTGAACACCGCCACCAGGTTCTCGCCGGGGACGGCCGGGATCGTGCCGGGCGCCGCCGGGCGGGGCGCGGGGCCGGCCGCCGCGGAGCGGGCCGCGTGCGCGCCGGGCAGGTCCCGGACCAGGGGCTCCAGCTCGCCCAGCGTCTTGGCACGGTAGACGCCGTCGATCCGCTCGGCGTGCTCCTGGGCGTCGAGCCGGCCCTCGGCGAGCGCCTCGCGCAGGATGTCCGCGATGCGGTCGCGGTCGGCGTCGGAGGCGCGCAGGTCGGTCGGCTCCGCCGCGGGGGCGCTTGGCTGGGGGCGCTTCTCAAGGTCCACGACAGCAGCGTACCCAAACGCGATAGATCGCGACTAGGGGCCGTGGCGTTCGATCCGGGTCGACTGAGCCTTACCTCACAGACCCGGCGCTCCGGCCGGGTTCTACGCTGGACGCGCGCTGCCGATGAATGCCAGCCGCTGTCTGCCGAGTGAGGAATGGGCGAGATGCCTGAGTTCGCGTACACCGATCTGCTCCCCCAGGGCGAGGACACCACGCCCTACCGCCTGGTGACCGCCCAGGGCGTCACCACCGCCGAGGGGCCGGACGGCCGTACGTTCCTGAAGGTCGAGCCGGAGGCGCTGCGCAAGCTCGCCGAGGAGGCCGTCCACGACATCCAGCACTACCTGCGCCCGGCCCACCTCGCGCAGCTGCGCCGCATCGTGGACGACCCGGAGGCGTCGGGCAACGACAAGTTCGTCGCGCTGGACCTGCTGAAGAACGCCAACATCGCGGCGGCCGGCGTGCTCCCGATGTGCCAGGACACCGGCACCGCCATCGTGATGGGCAAGCGCGGCCAGAACGTGCTCACCGAGGGCGAGGACGAGAAGGCGCTCTCCAAGGGCATCTACGACGCCTATCAGAACCTGAACCTGCGCTACTCGCAGATGGCCCCGCTGACCATGTGGGACGAGAAGAACACCGGCTCGAACCTGCCCGCGCAGATCGAGCTGTACGCGACCGACGGCGGCGCCTACAAGTTCCTCTTCATGGCCAAGGGCGGCGGCTCGGCCAACAAGTCGTTCCTGTACCAGGAGACGAAGGCCGTCCTGAACGAGGCCTCCATGATGAAGTTTCTGGAGCAGAAGATCCGTTCGCTCGGCACGGCCGCCTGCCCGCCGTACCACCTGGCGATCGTCGTCGGCGGGACGAGCGCCGAGTACGCGCTGAAGACCGCCAAGTACGCCTCCGCGCACTACCTGGACAACGTCCCGGCCGAGGGCTCCGAGCTGGGCCACGGCTTCCGCGACAAGGAGCTGGAGGAGAAGGTCTTCGAGCTGACGCAGAAGATCGGGATCGGCGCGCAGTTCGGCGGCAAGTACTTCTGCCACGACGTGCGCGTGGTGCGCCTGCCCCGGCACGGCGCCTCCTGCCCGGTCGCCATCGCCGTCTCCTGCTCGGCCGACCGCCAGGCCGTCGCGAAGATCACCGCAGAGGGCGTCTTCCTGGAGCAGCTGGAGACGGACCCGGCGCGCTTCCTGCCGGAGACCACCGACGAGCACCTCGACGAAGCGGGCGACGTCGTCTCCATCGACCTCAACCAGCCGATGGACGCCATCCTCGCCGAGCTGACCAAGCACCCCGTCAAGACCCGGCTCTCCCTGACCGGCCCGCTGGTCGTGGCCCGCGACATCGCGCACGCCAAGATCAAGGAGCGCCTCGACGCGGGCGAGGAGATGCCGCAGTACCTGAAGGACCACCCGGTGTACTACGCGGGCCCGGCCAAGACGCCCGAGGGCTACGCCTCGGGCTCCTTCGGGCCGACCACGGCCGGCCGCATGGACTCCTACGTCGAGCAGTTCCAGGCCGCCGGTGGCTCCAAGGTGATGCTCGCCAAGGGCAACCGCTCGCAGCAGGTCACCGACGCCTGCGCCGCGCACGGCGGCTTCTACCTCGGCTCCATCGGCGGCCCGGCCGCCCGCCTCGCGCAGGACTGCATCAAGAAGGTCGAGGTCGTCGAGTACGAGGAGCTCGGCATGGAGGCCGTCTGGAAGATCGAGGTCGAGGACTTCCCGGCGTTCGTCGTCGTCGACGACAAGGGCAACGACTTCTTCCAGAACCCGGCGCCCGAGCCGACGTTCACGCACATCCCGGTGCGCGGCCCCGGCCTCGCCTGACCGCGGCCGGACGGGTCCCGCGGCGCGGGACCCGTCCGGCGCAGCTCCGGGAACACCTCGCCGCGGCCCCGTGCTGTACGAGGTATGACTGACTACCGGATCGAGCACGACTCCATGGGCGAGGTGCGGGTGCCCGCCGACGCGAAGTGGCGGGCCCAGACCCAGCGCGCCGTGGAGAACTTCCCCGTCTCGGGGCAGCGCCTGGAGCGCGCCCACATCGAGGCGCTGGCCCGCATCAAGGCGGCGGCCGCCCAGGTCAACGCGGAGCTCGGCGTCCTGGACGAGGACATCGCGCGGGCCATCGCGGAGGCAGCCGCCGAGGTCGCCGAGGGGCGCTGGGACGAGCAGTTCCCGGTAGACGTTTTTCAGACAGGATCCGGCACCTCGTCCAACATGAACACCAACGAGGTGCTCGCCACGCTGGCCACCGAGCGCCTCGGCCGGGACGTCCACCCGAACGACCACGTCAACGCCTCGCAGTCGTCGAACGACGTCTTCCCGTCGTCGATCCACATCGCGGCGACCGCCGCCGTGACCCACGACCTGATCCCCGCCCTGGAGCACCTGGCCGCCGCCCTGGAGCGCAAGGCGGCCGAGTTCGCGGACGTGGTGAAGTCCGGGCGTACGCACCTGATGGACGCCACGCCGGTGACGCTCGGCCAGGAGTTCGGCGGATACGCGGCGCAGGTCCGCTACGGCGTGGAGCGGCTCACCGCGTCCCTGCCCCGGCTGGCCGAACTCCCGCTGGGCGGCACGGCGGTCGGCACCGGGATCAACACCCCGGCCGGTTTCTCCGCCGCCGTCATCGCCGAGGTCGCGCGGGCCACGGGCCTGCCGCTGACCGAGGCCCGCGACCACTTCGAGGCGCAGGGCGCGCGCGACGGGATCGTGGAGACCAGCGGGCAGCTGCGCACCATCGCGGTCGGCCTGACGAAGATCGCCAACGATCTGCGCTGGGCGGCGTCCGGCCCGCGCACCGGGCTCGCCGAGATCAGCCTGCCGGACCTGCAGCCCGGTTCGTCGATCATGCCGGGCAAGGTCAACCCGGTCATCCCCGAGGCCACGCTGATGGTCGCCGCGCAGGTCATCGGGAACGACGCGACGGTCGCCACGGCGGGCGCCGCCGGCAACTTCGAGCTGAACGTGATGCTGCCGGTCATCGCGAAGAACGTCCTGGAGTCGGTCCGGCTGCTCGCGAACGTGACCCGGCTGCTCGCCGACCGCACCGTCGACGGCATCACCGCCAACCGCGAACGGGCCCGCGAGTACGCCGAGTCCTCCCCGTCCGTCGTCACGCCGCTCAACAAGTACATCGGCTACGAGGAGGCCGCCAAGGTCGCCAAGAAGTCGCTCGCCGAGCGCCGCACGATCCGCGAGGTCGTCCTGGAGGGCGGGTACGTGGAGCGCGGCGACCTGACCGAGGAGCAGCTCGACGAGGCGCTGGACGTGCTGCGGATGACCCGCCCGTGACCCCGGGGGCACCGGGTGGCCGGATGACGTGTTTCGTGACCCGGACCGCAGCGTCGTATGCCAACGGCACCTAATATCTGCCCATGACAGACGCGGGCCGGACCGACGGCGAGGGTGGCGGGCGATGGGTGCCCGGGAAGCCGATCCTGTGGCGCTATCGCGCCAACGGGAGCACGGACTTCCACATCTGTCGGCCCGTCACGGTCGTCCAGGACACCGCCGACCTGCTCGCCGTGTGGATGGCGCCGGGCACCGAGTGCGTGAAGCCGGTCATGGCCGACGGCTCCCCGGTGCACCGCGAGCCGCTCGCCACCCGCTACACCCGGCCGCGCGCCCTGCGCCGCGGCCGCTGGGCCGGGGCCGGGGTGCTCAAGCTGGCGCGGCCCGGCGAGCCCTGGTCGGTGTGGCTCTTCTGGGAGCCGGACTGGTCCTTCCGCAACTGGTACGTGAACCTGGAGGAGCCGCGCACCCGGTGGTCGGGGGGCGTCGACTCCGAGGACCACTTCCTCGACCTGTCGGTGTACCAGGACCGCAGCTGGCGCTGGCACGACGAGGACGAGTTCGCCCAGGCGCAGGCGGTTGGGCTGATGAGCGCCGAGCGGGCCGCCGGGGTGCGGGCGGCGGGGCGCCGGGCGGTCGCGGTGATCGAGGCGTGGGGGCAGCCGTTCTCGGACGGCTGGGAGCACTGGCGGCCCGATCCGGCGTGGCCGGTCCCCGAACTGCCCACCGACTGGGACCGTACGCCCGCGCACGTGTCCTCATGAGACCCTTGATGCGCCCCCGGGGGGAAAACGTAGGATCGTCCTCCGCAACAGCGCACAGTGCCGCGAAGAGATGCAGGAAAACGCTGTCCGACCGCAACTCTTCGCGTCTCCAATACGTCTGACATAGGTCTGACACGATGTCACCGAGGTCATCGAGGGGCGGCTGGACCGTGAACGTGGGTGGAGCGCACAGGCCGGGCGGGGCGGACGGGTCCGGACCCGCGCGTCCCGCGGCCGCCGTGCCCACCGCCGCCGGCCGGTGGCCGGTTGCCGCTGCCCCCGGCCGGGACCGGACCGGCCGACCGGGAAATTCCGTTCCCGGGGCACAGGATGCGGGTATCCGGTCTCCTGCGGGACGAACCGCGCCAGGTCGTGCGCGACGCGGACTTCGAGATCACCGGGGAGGAGACGGACGCGTACGCTCCCGCGAGCGCCGACGCCTCACCCGAGCACGAGCTGTTCCTCAACTGCCGACGCACCGGCCAGTGACACGGCGCGCAGCCCCGGACGGACGGATTCGACACGCGTGACGGAGCACCCGACCTCCCACGAAGGCCGCCACCACGGCACGGCGGCCCGCCCCGCCGATCCCCGCGGGGCCCTGCGGCGTACCCCGGGGGCCTCCGTGGCCCCCGCGGGCGACGGTCTGCCGCAACAGCCGCGCCGCTCCCCCGCGCCCTCCCCGGCCCCGGCCGACGCCGAGCACACCCAGCCGCAGTCGCCCTCGCCCGAGCCGGTGCGTCCCTCGGGCCCGCCGGAGGGCGGTGAGCGGCGCACCGGCCTGCCGCGTCCGGCCGGACAGCCCACGGCGATGCGCCGCGACGGCGACCGGCTGCGCTTCGTCGGCGCCGCCACCCGCCGGATCGCGCGCGGCATCGACCTCGACGAGATCGTGATGGGGCTGTGCCGGGCGACGGTGCCGACGTTCGCGGACGCCATCCTCGTCTACCTGCGCGAGCCGCTGCCGGTCGGCGACGAGCGCCCGACCGGGCCGATGGTGCTGCGGCTGCGCCGCACCGACCGGGTGCCCGACGCCATGGACGACACCGACACGGACGGCGTGCCGGCCGCGACGGTCGTCGTGCCGCCGATCGAACTGGCACCGGACAGCGCGGAGTTGTGCGAGGTGCGGGCCGGCGGCGCGCTGGCCGAGGTGCTGCGCGGCGTGCGGCCGGTCTTCGCCGACTCGCCCGCGGCGCTCGCCGCCCTGCCCGAACTGCTGGGCGGGGAGCGGGCGGTGCCGACCGGGCGCCGCGCGATCCTGGCGCCGCTGCGGGGGCGGCGGCGGGTGATCGGCGCGGCGGTCTTCCTGCGCCACCCCAACCGCCCGGCGTTCGACGGCGACGATCTGCTCGTCGCCGGCCAGCTGGCCACGCACAGCGCGCTCGGCATCGACAAGGCCGTCCTGTACGGGCGCGAGGCGTACATCGCGGATGAGTTGCAGCGCACGATGCTCCCCGAGACGCTGCCGCGCCCGACCGGGGTGCGGCTCGCCTCCCGCTATCTGCCCGCGGCGGAGACGGCCCGGGTCGGCGGCGACTGGTACGACGCGATCCCGCTGCCGGGCAGCCGGGTCGCGCTGGTCGTCGGGGACGTCATGGGCCACTCGATGACCTCGGCGGCGATCATGGGTCAGCTGCGCACCACCGCGCAGACCCTGGCCGGGCTCGACCTGCCGCCGCAGGAGGTGCTGCACCACCTCGACGAGCAGGCGCAGCGGCTCGGCACGGACCGGATGGCGACGTGCATGTACGCCGTGTACGACCCGGTCTCGCACCGCATCACCATCGCCAACGCCGGGCACCCGCCGCCGGTCCTGCTCCATCTCGGCGGGCGCGCCGAGGTGCTGCGGGTGCCGCCGGGGGCGCCGATCGGCGTGGGCGGTGTCGACTTCGAGGCGGTCGAGCTGGACGCCCCGGCGGGCGCGACGCTGCTGCTGTACACCGACGGGCTCGTCGAGTCGCGGCTGCGGGACGTGTGGACCGGCATAGAGCAGCTGCGCGAGCGGCTCGCCGCGACCGCCCAGCTGACCGGCCCCGACCACCCGCCGCCGCTGGAGGCGCTCTGCGACGACGTCCTCGACATGCTGGGCCCCGGGGACCGGGACGACGACATCGCGCTGCTGGCGGCCCGCTTCGACGGGATCGCGCCGAGCGACGTCGCGTACTGGTTCCTGGACCCGGAGGACGCGGCGCCCGGCCGGGCCCGGCGGCTGGCCCGCAGCGCGCTGTCGCGCTGGGGCCTGGAGGAGATGACCGACTCCGTCGAGCTGCTGGTGAGCGAGGTCGTCACCAACGCGGTGCGGTACGCCTCGCGTCCGGTGACGCTGCGGCTGCTCCGGACCGACGTGCTGCGCTGCGAGGTCGGCGACGACGTGCCGCAGCTGCCGCGCCAGCGCCAGGCCCGGGCCACCGACGAGGGCGGCCGCGGCCTGTTCCTGGTCAACCGGCTGGCCCGGCGCTGGGGAGCGACCCGGCTGAGCACGGGCAAGGTCGTCTGGTTCGAGCTGGCACGGCCGGGCGGCGGGGCCTGAGCCGGCTCCGTGAGGAACGGCGCCGGGCGCCCCCGCCGCACCGGCGGTGACGCGCTAAGGCCGGTTGTCGCCTCTACCGTCGTCAAGGCCTTCCGCCGGGTTCTCCGGAATGCCCCAGGTGGGCGAACCCGAGCCGGTGGGCGGCGCCGGGGTGTCCGAAGGGCCGCCGGACGGCGACTCGCTCGTCGGGGTCTGGGACGGGGTCGTCGGGGTGGAGGGCGGGGGCGTGGAGGACGGCGTGCGGCTCGGCGGGGCCGAGCTGGTGGGCGGCGTCGTCGGCGGGGCCGGCGCTGTCGTCGTCGGCTGGACCGCGGCACCCATGTCGGTGTCCAGGTCGAACTTGGCCGAGGCGCTGGACGCGTTGAAGGTGTAGGCGGCCCAGATCCGGGCGGGGAAGCTGCCGCCGTCGACGCGGCCGCCGCCCGCGGCGCCCTGCATCGAGACGTGGCCGCCCTTGCCGACCTTCACCGGCTTGTCGGTCCCGCACTGCGTGGTGCCCGCCTCGGCGGCCTCACCGAACAGACCCACGGAGGTGACGAGGTCCGGGGTGTAGCCGGTGAACCAGGCCGACCTGTTGCAGTCGGACGTACCCGTCTTGCCCGCCACCTTCTGACCGGCGCGCGCCGGGTTGTTGCGTACCGACTCACGCGCCGTGCCGTCGTCGACCACTCCGGTGAGGACCGAGGTGACCGAGTCGGCGGCGCCGCGGCTGATGACCTGCTCGGCAGCCGGCTTCGGCAGCGGGATGTCCTCGCCTTGCTTGGTCACGGACTTCACGATCCTCGGGGTGACCTGCTTGCCGTGGTTGTCCAGGGTCGCGTAGACCCCGGCCATCTCCAGCGGGCTCGCGCCCATGGTGCCCAGGGTCTGCGCCGCATACGGCTTGAGGTCGCCGTCGTCCATGCCGAGCTTGTTCGCCGTCTCCATAACCTGCTCCATCCCGACATCGGCGCCCATCTGGGCGAAGACGGAGTTGATGGACTTGTTCATGGCGGTCTGCACGGTGACGTCGCCGTAGCTGTGGTCGTCCTCGTTCGGCGGGGCGAAGCCGACCTTCTTGCCGTCGGCGACGACGGGGCGCCTGTTGGTGCCGTCGTAGACGGTGCTCGCCTTGATCGACTGGTAGTTCTGCGTCTTGGCGTTGTTCTCCAGGGCGGCCGCGAGGATGACCGGCTTGAAGGTGGAGGCGGGCTGGTAGTCGGTGCGCGTGGCGTTGTTGGTCCAGTGCTCGCTGACGCCTCTGCCGCCGTACATGGCGAGGATCCTGCCGGTCTTCGGATCGACGGAGACGGCGCCCGCCTGGACAGCCGCGTCGGTCTTGTCGCTCTTGGGGTGCAGCTTGTCCGTCAGCTGCTGCGCGACCGACTTCTCCAGCTGCTTCTGCTTCTTGCGGTCGATGTTGAGGGTGACGGTGTAGCCGCCCGCACCGAACTGCTCGTCGGTGAGGTTCAGCTCCTTCTTGACCTCTTCCTTGGCCGCCTCGTAGAGGTAGCCCTCCTGGCCCTGGAGCCCGGCGGCGGCCTTCGGCTGCTTCGGCACGGGGAACTTCATGCCCTGGCGGTCGCTCGCGCTGATCCAGTGCATGTCGACCATGTTGTCCAGGACGTAGTTCCAGCGCTGCTTGGCCAGCTCCTTGCCGGTGTCGGAGGCGAGCGCCCAGTCGTACTGGTTCGGGGCCTGGAGCAGCGCGGCGAGGTAGGCGCCCTGCTCGACGGTGAGCTTCGAGGCGTCGACGTGGTAGTAGGCCTGGGCGGCGGCCTGGATGCCCCAGGAGCTGCGGCCGTAGAAGCTGGTGTTGATGTAGCCGGCGAGGATCTCGTCCTTGGACTTCTTGCGGTCGACCTTGAGCGAGATGACCAGTTCCTTCAGCTTGCGCGTGACGGTCTGGTCCTGCGTGAGGTAGTAGTTCTTCACGTACTGCTGGGTGATGGTCGAGCCGCCCTGCTTGCCCTTGCCGGTGACCGTGTTGAGGACGCCGCGGGCGGTGCCCTTCAGGTCGACGCCCTTGTCCTTGTAGAACGTCTTGTTCTCGGCCGCGACGAAGGTGTGCTGGACCTCCTTGGGCACGTCGGACAGGTCGACGATCTCCCGGTTCACGTCGCCGACGCGGGCCAGGGTCGTGCCGTCGCTGTACTTGTACACGTTGCTCTGCATCGTGGCGTCGGAGTTGCCCTCCGGCACGTCGATCACCATGTACAGCACGACGAACGCGCCCATGATCAGCAGTACCAGCCCGAAGAACGCTCCGAGGAGCTTCTTCCAGGTGAAGAAGCGGCGTATGCCCGACGGCCGCGCCGCGCGCTTGCGCGCATTTCTCGCATCCGCTCGGCCCATGACCTCAGTTGCTCCGCTTCTCGTTCGTGACCAGGTCTCGTTTCCGTGCACTTCCGTGCCGAATCAGCTCATGAAGCTAACACCGCGACTTAAGGCAAAACCGTGCCCTTCCGGTCATTTCCGGACGTGACAATCAGCACCTACCCCATGGGAACCGACGATCCAGGGGTGCGGATGGTTGCCGGGCGCGCTAAAGTGATATCACTTTGCTAGACAGGGTCCGGGGCCCGACGGCCACGAACCTCCAGCTCACAGAGACGGGGACCGCCATGTCCGAGACCGACGCCACACCAGACGTCCCGACCATGCCCGCGGCGCGTGTGCGCGAGTTCACGGCGCACAGCATCGGCGGCGGGCTCGCGCTGCTGCTCGGACTGCTCGGCCTGATCGTCGGCGTGGGCCTGGTCGTCCTGGGCGCCACGCTCACCTCGACCAGCGGCGCCGTGCAGGCCGTCCTCGTCGCGCTCGGCATCCTGACCGGGATCGCCTCGCTCTTCGCGATGGGCGGCCTGAACATGGTGGCGCCCGGCCAGGCCCGCGTCGTGCAGCTCTTCGGCCGCTACCGGGGCACGATCCGCGAGGACGGGCTGCGCTGGGTCAACCCGCTCACCTCGCGCACCAAGATCTCCACGCGTGTACGCAACCACGAGACGGCCGTCCTCAAGGTGAACGACGCCTACGGCAACCCGATCGAGCTGGCCGCGGTCGTCGTCTGGAAGGTCGAGGACACCGCGCAGGCCACGTTCGAGGTCGACGACTTCCTGGAGTTCGTCTCCACGCAGACCGAGGCGGCCGTGCGGCACATCGCCATCGAGTACCCCTACGACGCGCACGACGAGGGCGGGCTCTCGCTGCGCGGCAACGCCGAGGAGATCACCGAGAAACTCGCGGTCGAACTGCACGCGCGGGTCGAGGCCGCGGGCGTGCAGATCATCGAGTCCCGGTTCACGCACCTCGCCTACGCGCCCGAGATCGCCTCGGCGATGCTCCAGCGGCAGCAGGCCGGGGCCGTGGTCGCCGCCCGCCGGCTGATCGTGGACGGCGCGGTCGGCATGGTCGAGGACGCCATCGCCCGGATCAGCGAGCAGGACTTCGTCGCGCTCGACGAGGAGCGCAAGGCGGCGATGGTCAGCAATCTGCTGGTCGTGCTCTGCGGGGACCGGGCCGCGCAGCCGGTGGTCAACACGGGGACGCTCTACCAGTGACCCCGCCACCGCCTCCGGCGCGCAAACAGGTGCTGCTGCGGCTCGATCCCGCGGTGTACGAGGCGCTGGCCCGCTGGGCCGGGGACGAGCTGCGGTCCGCCAACGCGCAGATCGAGTTCGTCCTGCGCAGGGCTCTCGCCGAGGCGGGGCGGCTCCCCGGGTCGGCGGGGCCGATCCCTCGGCGTGGGCGGCCGCCCACGAACTCGGCCGAGAACGACCCGTCGGCGGCCGACCGCTGAGTCGGGCTGGTCGCGCAGTTCCCCGCGCCCCTGAAAGGCATGCGGCTTCGCCGCTGCCTCAGGGGCCCGTTAGCCCACGGCCGATGAGATGGCGCACGTAGTGCGCATCTCGGGGGCGCGGGGAACTGCGCGAGCAACCACGACGGCGCCGCAGACGACGTCTTTCAGGGGCGCGGGGAACTGCGCGAGAAGCCCCACCGGACCGCAGCCGACGACGAAAGCACTCTGCGAAGCAGTCCGGGCCGCTATACACACCAGGTATACACACGGTGTACAGTCCCACCCATGTCCATCGGTCACACCCTCCTGGGTCTCCTGGAGTCCGGTCCCCGCCACGGCTACGACCTCAAGCGCACCTTCGACGAGACGTTCGGCCACGACAAGCCGCTGCACTACGGGCAGGTCTACTCGACCATGTCCCGCCTGCTGAAGAACGGCCTCGTCGAGGTCGACGGGCTCGAACCCGGCGGCGGCCCCGAACGCAAGCGGTACGCGATCACCGAAGCCGGCGTCACGGACGTGCAGCAGTGGCTCGCCACCCCGGAGAAGCCGGAGCCGTACCTCCAGTCGACGCTCTACACCAAGGTCGTCCTGGCCCTGCTCACCGAGCGGAACGCCGCCGGGATCCTCGACAGCCAGCGCGCCGAGCACCTGCGTCTGATGCGCATCCTCACGGACCGCAAGCGCAAGGGCGACCTCGCCGACCAGCTGATCTGCGACCACGCCCTGTTCCACCTGGAAGCCGACCTGCGCTGGCTGGAACTGACCGCCGCGCGTCTCGACAAGCTCGCCGCGGAGGTGCGCCCCTCATGACACCCGCCGGATCCCTGCTCGCCGCCCACGACCTGCACAAGGCGTACGGGCCGACGCCCGCCCTGGACGGCGCCTCGTTCACCATCCACCCCGGCGAGATCGTCGCCGTCATGGGCCCCTCGGGCTCGGGCAAGTCGACGCTGCTGCACTGCCTCGCCGGCATCGTCACCCCGGACTCCGGGACGATCACTTACGACGGCCGCGAGCTGACCACGATGTCCGACGGCGAGCGCAGCGCCCTGCGCCGCACCGAGTTCGGCTTCGTCTTCCAGTTCGGCCAGCTGGTCCCCGAACTGACCTGCGTCGAGAACGTGGCGCTCCCGCTGCGGCTGACCGGCGTCAAGCGCAAGGAGGCCGAGCGCCGGGCCACGACCTGGCTGGAGCGCCTGGAGGTCGACGGCATCGCGGGCAAGCGGCCCGGCGAGATCTCCGGCGGCCAGGGCCAGCGCGTCGCCGTGGCCCGCTCGCTGGTCACCAACCCGCGCGTGCTCTTCGCCGACGAGCCGACCGGCGCCCTGGACTCGCTCAACGGCGAGCGCGTCATGGAGCTGCTGACGGACGCCGCCCGGGGCTCGAACACCGCCGTCGTCCTGGTCACGCACGAGACCCGGGTGGCCGCCTACTCGGACCGCGAGATCGTCGTACGGGACGGCAGGTCGCGGGAGATGGAGTTCACCCGATGAGACTCCTCGACGACGCCGCCACCGACACCACGAGCGCCCCCGCGGCGGCGCCCTCCCCCGCCGGCCCGCCGGGCGCCCGCGGCCGGCTGCGCGACCTCGGCCTCGGCATCCGCTTCGCCGCGTCGGGCGGCCGCGAGGGCTGGGTCCGTACGCTGCTGACCGCGCTCGGCGTCGGCCTCGGCGTGGCCCTGCTGCTCGGCGCGGCCTCCATGCCGACGCTGCTGCACCAGCGCGACGTGCGCGCCGACGCCCGCCAGCTCGGCGTCGGCCAGGACGGACAACTGGAACGCGGCGACCGCACGCTGCTGACCGTGGACGCCTCGTCCGACTTCCGGTCCAGCTCGATCGGCGGGTACCTGGTGCGCCCCGAGGGCGAGCACCCGCCGCTGCCGCCCGGCGTCGACCGGCTGCCCGGCCCCGGCGAGATGGTCGTCTCGCCCGCCCTGAAGGAGGCGCTCGACGCCTCCGGCAACGAGCTGCTCAAGGAGCGTTACCCCTACCGCATCGTGGGCACGATCCACGAGCCGGGCCTCGGCGACCCCTTCGAGCAGTACCTGTACATCGGCAGCGACACCCTCAGCACCGACCGCGGCGCCAGCCGCATCGACCACTTCGGGATGACATACCCGAGCCAGCCGCTCGACCCGGTGCTCATCGTGCTGATCGTGCTGGCCTGCGTCGTGCTGCTCGTGCCGGTCGCCATCTTCATCGCGACGGCCGTCCGGTTCGGCGGGGAGCGGCGCGACCGGCGCCTCGCCGCGCTGCGCCTGGTCGGCGCCGACGCGCGGATGACACGCCGGATGGCCGCGGGCGAGGCGCTGTTCGGCACGCTGCTCGGCCTCGTGTGCGGCGCCGTCCTCTTCCTCGCCGGGCGTCAGCTGCTGGGCATGGTGAAGATCTGGCGGCTCTCCGCGTTCCCCTCGGACCTGACGCCGGTCCCGGCGCTCGCCGTACTCATCCTCCTCGCCGTGCCGCTCGCGTCGGTCGCCGTGACGGTGTTCGCGCTGCGCTCGGTGACGATCGAGCCGCTGGGCGTCGTGCGCAGCGGCCGCACCCGCAACCGGCGCCTGTGGTGGCGGCTGCCCGTGCCCCTCGTCGGCGCGCTGCTCCTGCTCGCCTCGGGTCCCTCGGACGCGCTGGGCACGTCGGGCGTCATCCAGATCTCGGCGGGCATCACCCTGACGCTGCTCGGTCTGGTCCTGCTGATGCCGTGGATCGTGGAGGCGGCCGTGCACCGGCTGCACGGCGGTTCCGTGCCGTGGCAACTGGCCGTGCGCAGGCTCCAGCTGACCAGCAACGCGGCGAGCCGCGCGGTGGCCGGCATCACCATCGCGGTGGCCGGCGGCATCGCCCTGCAGATGTTCACCACCGGCATCGAGGCCGACTTCAGCAAGACGACGGGCCAGGACCCCAAGCGGGCCCAGATCGCCGCGAACACCGGTGTCGGCGACGGGGAACTCGCCGAACGGATGGTGCGGGAGTTCGGGGCGACCAAGGGGGTCCGGTCGGTGATCGGCACCGTGGACACCTGGGCGGAGTCGGCGCATGCCTCGCCGGACGACGACATCGCGCACACCGTGTCGGTCTCGGTCGGCTCCTGCGCCACCCTGCGGGAGCTCGCGAAGCTGCCGTCCTGCCGGGAGGGCGACGCCTTCCGGGTGACCGGGTCCGACTACGCCGAGAGCGACAAGGAACTGGCGGACATCGCCAGGCCCGGCAGCAAGCTCCTGCTCGGCGACGCGGCGACCGACCGCTGGACGCTGCCCGCCGGTACCCGGCTGGTGCAGTCCCGGCGCGACCCCGGCGGCACCCGCTTCGGCGGCATCCTCGCCACCCCGAAGGCCCTGGACGTCACGAAGCTGGAGTCCGCGTCGACGTCGGCCCAGATCCAGATCGACGAGTCGGTACCGGACGCCGCCGACCTTGTGCGCAACACCGCGTTCCGGCTCGACCCGGGGATGCACGTGTGGACCTACCGCACGGTGGAGCGCGACAGCGAGTACGCGAGCATCCGCCGGGCCCTGTTCAGCGCGGCCGCGGTGACGATGGCGCTGATCGCGGCCTCCATGCTCGTCTCGCAGATCGAGCAACTGCGCGACCGCAGGCGGCTGCTGTCCGTCCTGGTCGCATACGGCACGCGGCGCTCGACGCTCGCCTGGTCGGTGCTGTGGCAGACGGCGATCCCGGTCGTCCTCGGCCTCGCCGTCGCGATCGGTGGCGGACTCGTCCTGGGCACGCTGATGCTGCGGCTGGCGGACAAGCCGGTCACGGACTGGCTGCTGTTCCTGCCGCTCGCGGGGGTCGGGGCGGCGGCGATCGGGGTGGTGACCCTGCTGAGCCTGCCGCCGCTGTGGCGGATGATGCGGGCGGACGGTCTGCGGACGGAGTAGGTGCCCGGCGTCGGGGCGGGGTTCGCGGGCGCGGCCCGTGCTCCTCGTCCCGGCGTCAGCGCGGAGGTCGCGGGGCTCCGGCCCCGGGCCCGCTCCTCGATCGCCGGAGGGGCTTGATCCGGGTCACCGGCGGGGCTTATCCGGAGGCGTCGGTGGGACTTATCTTCACCGGCAGGCCCTGGAGCGCCATCCGCAGGGACGCGGCCAGCTCCTCGTACTCGGCCGCGCGCGCCGCCCCCGTCCGCATCGCCAGAGCGACGCGCCGGGTGGGCGCCGGGTCGGCGAAGTACCCGGTCAGCAGCTGGCTGCTGCGGCTGGTCTCGACCGCGACGGCCGTCCGGGGCAGCAGCGTCACCCCGAGGCCGCCGGCCACGAGCTGGACGAGCGTGGCGAGACCGGCCGCGGTCGTGGTGACCGGCGCGTCGCTGCGGCCCGCCTCCCGGCAGATGTCCAGCGCCTGGTCGCGCAGGCAGTGCCCCTCGTCGAGCAGCAGCAGGTTCAGCTCGCGCAGCGCCTCGCGCGGAATGCCCTCGCGCCCGCCGAGCCAGTGATCCAGCGGGGTGACGAGGACGAAGTCCTCGTCGAAGAGCGGCAGTTCGGTGACGCCCGGCACGCCGAGCGGCACCGCGAGCAGCAGCAGGTCGAGCCGTCCTGCCGTCAGCCCCTCGATCAGCGACGCGGTCTGCTCCTCGTGCACCTGCGGGTCCAGCTCCGGATACGCGTCGTGCACGAGGCGCAGCACCGTCGGCAGCAGGTAGGGCGCCACGGTGGGGATCACCCCGAGCCGCAGGGCCCCGGTGAACGGCGCCCGCACCGCCTCGGCCTCCTCCAGGAGCGCGCCGACCTCGTCCAGCACCGCCTTGGCCCGCACCGCGATCCGCTCGCCGGCCGGCGAGAGCAGCACCTTGCGCGTCGTACGCTCGAGGAGGGTCACCCCGAGCGTCTCCTCCAGGGCGGAGACCGCGCCGGACAGGGCGGGCTGGCTCATCCGGATCGCCGCCGCCGCGTCCCGGAAGTGCAGGTGCTCCGCGACCGCCGCGAACGCCCGCAGCTGCGCCAGGCTGGGCTGCCGCTTGCGCGTGCCCGCGGGCTTTCCGTTCTGTACGGCCACTGATAGCCACCTCCGATCAACACGACCGAGTCTAGCTATTTCCGTAATCAATGCACTCTGTGCCACGATCTGGAGCAGTCCAACCCATGGAAACAGCCCCAAAAGGGATGTTTCTCGCTGCAAGGAGTGCGTGTGCTCACTGTCGGTGACAAGTTCCCCGAGTTCGACCTGACCGCCTGTGTCTCCCTGGAGAAGGGCGCGGAGTTCGAGCAGATCAACCACAAGACCTACGAGGGCAAGTGGAAGATCGTCTTCGCGTGGCCCAAGGACTTCACCTTCGTGTGCCCCACCGAGATCGCCGCCTTCGGCAAGCTGAACGAGGAGTTCGCCGACCGCGACGCGCAGGTCCTCGGCTTCTCCGGTGACTCCGAGTTCGTGCACCACGCCTGGCGCAAGGACCACCCGGACCTGACCGACCTGCCCTTCCCGATGCTGGCCGACTCCAAGCACGAGCTCATGCGTGACCTCGGCATCGAGGGCGAGGACGGCTTCGCCCAGCGCGCCGTCTTCATCGTCGACCAGAACAACGAGATCCAGTTCACGATGGTGACCGCCGGTTCCGTGGGCCGTAACCCCAAGGAGGTCCTGCGGGTCCTCGACGCGCTCCAGACGGACGAGCTGTGCCCGTGCAACTGGAGCAAGGGCGACGAGACCCTGGACCCGGTCGCGCTGCTCTCGGGCGAGTGAACGGAAAGGCACTGACATGGCTCTCGACGAACTGAAGTCCGCCATACCGGACTACGCCAAGGACCTGAAGCTCAACCTGGGCTCGGTCATCGGCAACTCGGACCTCCCGGCGCAGCAGCTGTGGGGCACGGTCCTGGCCTGCGCCATGGCCTCCCGCTCCCCGCGCGTGCTGCGCGAGCTGGAGCCCGAGGCGAAGGCGAACCTGTCGCCGGAGGCGTACACGGCCGCCAAGTCGGCCGCCGCCATCATGTCGATGAACAACGTCTTCTACCGCACCCGCCACCTGCTCTCGGACAACGAGTACGGGACGCTGCGGGCGGGGCTGCGGATGAACGTCATCGGCAACCCGGGTGTCGACAAGGTCGACTTCGAGCTGTGGTCGTTCGCGGTCTCCGCGATCAACGGCTGCGGGATGTGCCTGGACTCGCACGAGCAGGTGCTGCGCAAGGCGGGCGTCTCGCGTGAGGTCGTCCAGGAAGCGTTCAAGATCGCGTCGGTTCTGCAGGCTGTCGCGGTGACCCTGGACGCGGAGGCTGCGCTCGCTTAGTGCGGTTGTGCGTGGACGAGTGCGGGGCCGGATGTATGTCCGGCCCCGCACTCGTGTCCCGTCACGGGGCTCCGCCCCGGACCCCGCTCCTCAATCGCCGGAGGGGCTGGATGTGGGTGGGCTTGATTCGGGGCGGGGTGGTTCTACCGGGGCCAGTTCTGCCGCTGTCGCGCCGTGTGGGGGCGGGGTCTGTTTCATCGCGGTCTCCTGGGACCAGGAGCGCAGGTAGACGACGACCGTGTTGGTCACGGCGACCAGCGGCACCGCCACCACCGCCCCGCCGATCCCGGAGACCATCCCGCCCGCGGCCACCGAGAGGACGACGGCCAGCGGGTGCACGCGCACCGCGCGGCCGAGGATGAACGGCTGCAGGATGTGGCCCTCGATCTGCTGCACCGCGAGGACGACCACCAGCACCATCACCGCGGTGAACACGCCCTGGGTCACCAGCGCCACGACCACCGCGAGCGCGCCGGAGACGACGGCGCCCACCAGCGGGACGAACGCGAACAGGAAGATGAACACCGCGAGCGGCACCGCCATCGGCACCCCGAGGAAGAAGATGCCGAGGCCGATGAAGATGGCGTCGATCAGCGCGACGATGACCGTGCCGCGCACGTACGCGGTCAGCGTGCGCCAGGCCCGCGGACCCGCCCCCGCGATCCCGGGACGCGCCTGCGCCGGGAAGAGCTTGAGCGTCCACTCCCAGATCCGCTTGCCGTCGTAGAGCAGGAACAGCGTCGAGAACATCGCGAGCAGGATGCCGGTCATCGCCTCGACGATGACGGTGACGCCCTCCAGGCCGGCCGAGGTTATCTCGTCGGTGTTGGCCCCGACCGCGTCCCGCAGCGACTTGGCGATGTCGTTGATCTGGTCCTCGGTGACGTGGAACGGGCTGTTCAGCAGCCACTTGCGCAGCTCGTCGATGCCGTCCTGGACCTGGCTGGAGAGGTTGTCGATGTTCTCCTGGACCTGCCAGACCACGAACCAGCCGACGAGCCCCATGATGACGAAGCCGAGGATGGCGGTGAGGGCGGTGGCGAGCCCCCGGGGCACGCCGTGGCGGCGCAGCCGGGCCACCGTCGGCTGGAGCAGCGCCGTGATGAGCAGGGCCGCGACGAACGCGAACACCACCAGCTGCACCGAGGCGATGACCTTCATCAGGACCCAGACCGTGCCGGCCAGCACCAGGAGCCGCCAGGCGGCCTCCGCCGCGACCCGCAGCCCCCAGGGCACGGCCACGGCCGGCTCCGGGCGGGCCGACACGGCCGGCGCGTACGCGGGCGGCGGGGGCACCTGGTCGTGCGGCGGTTCCTCGGTGGTCGTCTTCTCGCTCACCGCTCGCTCCGCCTCGGCCCGGCGCTCGTCAAGGCGCTCGCCCACTCTGCTGATTCCCGCACCGACTCTGCCGAGCCAGCCTGGCACACGCTCCATGATCCGTCCTTTCCCCCGTGCGCTCCCCGCACTCCCCCCGGGCGCCGCCGGTTCACGACGGTACCCCGGGACACGCCGAAGCCCCTCACCGCGGACGGGGAGGGGCTTCGCCGGATTCGAGCGGTGCGCGGCTCAGTACCAGTGGTTGGCCTGCCAGAAGCCCCAGGCCTCGCACGGGCTGCCGTAGCGGCCGTTCATGTAGTTCAGGCCCCACTTGATCTGCGTGGCCGGGTTGGTCTGCCAGTCGGCGCCCGCCGAGGAGTACTTGGAGGCGGGCAGGGCCTGGAAGAGACCGTAGGCGCCGGAAGAGGCGTTGGTGGCCGTGTAGTTCCAGCTCGACTCGTGGTTCACGATGTTGCTGAAGCACTGGAACTGGCCGGACGGCACCATCTGACGTGCCATCGCCTGGATCTGCGCGGTGGAGTACGACGACTGGACCGAGAAGCTGGACGCGTCGCGGGTGGCCGAGCGGCTGGCGGCCTGCTTCTTGGCCTCCTCGCGCTCCTTCGCCTCCTGCTCCGCCTTCTCCTTGGCGGCCTGCGCGTCCTTCTGCTTGGCGATGGCGTCCTCGGCGGCCTGCTTGCGGGCCGTCTCCTCCGCCGTCTTCTGTGCCGCGTTGTCGGCCGCGATGGCCTGCGTCTGCGCCTGCTGGGTCAGCGACGCGGTCTGCACCTGCGCCTGCTGACCCGCCGGGATGTCCGCGAGGAGGGTCGCGTCGCCGACCATGGCCTCAGCCTCGTTCGAGGGCTGAGCGGTGCTGCCCGAGGCAACACCCACGACGGCGCCGACAGTGGTGACCGCGGTGGCCGAAGCCACTGCGAATCCCCGGACCGAGATCCGGCTCACACGGTTTCCTTCCAGCATCGTCCGCTGGAGTGTGACCCTCGCGGACGCAATCGTGCCCTTGACACTGGCCTCCCAACTGACGGGTCACGGGAGGCACGGGCCCGGTGGACAACTCCCGCTCGGGGAGCGCCGCGTGGTGCTCGGGCGGCATACGACGACCACTATGAAGTTCAGGTGCAGCCGGGGCTGCGGTGATGCCGTACCGCTGGGGGTACACGAGTGTCGTATGCGGGGCCTGACGGAACCGAGACTCTGCCGTATGCGGACGTCGCAAGGCAATTCTGTGCCGGGTGTGAAAGGTCACATGCCGTTTGCCTCAGGGGTTTCACGGAAACGCCCCCACGCCGAAGCGCCGCCCGGCTAAGCTCTCTGGCTTCGCCGGACGGCGCCAAGTGGGGCCAACTACCTTAGATCTGGCCGTCCTCCAGCATTTCGGTCACGAGTGCCGCGATCTGCGAGCGCTCCGACCGGGTGAGCGTGACGTGCGCGAAGAGCGGGTGTCCCTTCAGCTTCTCGACGACGGCGACGACACCGTCGTAGCGGCCGACCCGGAGGTTGTCGCGCTGGGCGACGTCGTGGGTGAGGACCACCCGCGAGTTGGCCCCGATCCGGGACAGCACCGTCAGCAGGACGTTGCGCTCCAGGGACTGGGCCTCGTCCACGATCACGAACGCGTCGTGCAGGGAGCGGCCGCGGATGTGGGTGAGCGGCAGCACCTCCAGCATGCCGCGGGACGTGACCTCCTCGATGACCTCGCGCGAGGTGACCGCCGAGAGGGTGTCGAAGACGGCCTGCGCCCACGGCCCCATCTTCTCGGCCTCGGAGCCCGGCAGATAGCCCAGCTCCTGCCCGCCGACCGCGTACAGCGGCCGGAAGACCATCACCTTCTTGTGCTGGCGCCGCTCCAGGACGGCCTCCAGGCCGGCGCAGAGGGCGAGCGCGGACTTGCCGGTGCCCGCCCGGCCGCCCATCGAGACGATGCCGACGTCCGGGTCGAGGAGCAGGTCGAGGGCGATCCGCTGCTCGGCGCTGCGCCCCTTGAGGCCGAACGCCTCCCGGTCGCCGCGCACCAGGCGGACGTTGCCCTCGGGCGTGACCCGGCCGAGGGCCTTGCCGCGCTCGGAGTGGATCGTCAGGCCGGTGTGCACGGGAAGGCCGGCGGCCTCGGGAACGTAGAGCGTGTCCTCCTCGAAGAGCAGGTCGACCTGGACCGCGGGCAGGGTCAGTTCGGACATGCCGGTGAATCCGGAGTCCGTGATGGCGAGCTCGGCGCGGTACTCCTCGGCGAGGAGACCGACCGAGGACGCCTTGATCCTGAGCGGCAGATCCTTCGACACGACCGTGACGTCGAACCCCTCGGCCTGCAGGTTGCGGGCGACCGCGAGGATGCGGGAGTCGTTGTCCCCGAGGCGGTAGCCCGAGGGCAGGACGCTGGGGTCGGAGTGGTTGAGCTCGACGCGGAGCGTGCCGCCCAGGTCCCCGGTGGGGATCGGGGCGTCGAGCCGCCCGAAGCGGATGCGGTAGTCGTCCAGCAGGCGCAGCGCCTGCCGGGCGAAGTACCCCAGCTCCGGGTGGTGCCTCTTGGCCTCCAACTCCGTGACCACGACGACGGGCAGCACCACTTCGTGCTCGTCGAAACGGGTCATGGCGTTCGGGTCGGCCAGCAGGACGCTGGTGTCGAGAACATAGGTGCGCCGGTCTGGCTTGTGGCGCTTGTTGCTGGTCACCACGGAAGGACGTACCCCCTCGGAAGAGGTCGGGGAGCGACGGAGGGAATGCAGGGCCGGAAGGGCGGCCGAGAACTGCCGGTCGTCGACCCCTGTGCGCGGGCCGAGAGCCGGCCCTCCCAGTCGTCGCCCGTACCGGCCTGCGTACGGTCCACCTGGTGCAAAGGGCCTCCCGGGCGGACGGCCCCGTGCCGTCCGCTGAGAACCGGCGTCCGTGGTTCGGACACCGACCTGGAAGGCTTATTCCCTCGAACACGCGCAGCCATGCCACGGCGGCGGGCGGCGCGTGCGTCAGGGCCTGTCTCCCAGATCCCTCCGTCCGCCCGGAGGGCGGGCCTCGCGGCGTCTGGTGCGTGCTCTCGGCGTGCCGGGTGCAAGGCCTCGTACTGGACGTACTCGGCCTTGTGCCCGGTGCGGCGAGTGGGGGCACCTCCCAGCGGTAGCTGGGGGAGCGTGCCAGGCGTCGCGAGGCAGGAGGGATCTGGGAGACAGGCCCTGACTCCTGATGACCCTCTTACTGCTCAGCCCCGCCGTGCCGGGGCCGTGACGCGGGATCAGCCGCCGAAACGGCGGTGCCGGGCGGCGTAGTCGCGCATCGCCCGCAGGAAGTCGACCTTGCGGAAGGCCGGCCAGAAGACGTCACAGAAGTAGTACTCCGAATGCGCCGTCTGCCACAGCATGAAACCGGACAGCCGCTGCTCGCCGCTGGTGCGGATGACGAGGTCGGGGTCGGGCTGCGCGCTGGTGTAGAGGTGCTTGCCGATCAGGTCGATGGTGACGTCGTCGGCGACCTGCTCCAGGGAACTGCCCTTGTCGGCGGCGTCGAGGAGCATCGAGCGGACGGCGTCGGCGATCTCCTGGCGGCCGCCGTAGCCGATCGCCACGTTGACCAGTATCCCGGGGCGGTCGGCGGTGGCCTCCTCGGCCTCCTTGAGGGCCGTCTGCATGCCGGAGGGGAGGATGTCGGCGGCGCCGACGTGGTGCACGCGCCAGCGGCCGTCGGTGGCGAGGGCGCGGACGGTGTCCTCGATGATGCCGAGGAGCGGGACCAGTTCCTCCTGCGGCCGGTCGAAGTTGTCCGTCGACAGCAGCCACAGGGTGACGACCTCGACGTCCGTCTCGCTGCACCAGCCGAGGAACTCCTCGATCTTGGCGGCGCCCGCCTGGTGGCCCTGTGCGGCGGTGGAGCCGGCGGCCTTCGCCCAGCGTCGGTTGCCATCCATGATGACGCCGATGTGCTTGGGTACCTGGTCGTGGTCCAGGTGGCCTTCCACCCGGCGTGCGTACAGCCCGACCAGCAGGCCGCGCAGCCTGTCGCGCAGGTTCACGGTGTTGTCAGCCTCTCCGTGCAGACGGCGGTCCCCGAGGGCGAAAGCCTACCTCCGTGCGAGTACCCCTCCCGCCGTACCCCCGGGCCGCCGCGGACACCGTCTGTCAGGTACTCACTAGGGCAGTTCAGCGGACTGACGTAGTTTCGTCCTCATGAACGACACCTCTCCCTACGTCGCCTCCGGCGACCGGTACGCGTCCATGGAGTACCGGCGGACGGGCCGCAGCGGCCTGAAGCTGCCCGCGATCTCGCTGGGCCTGTGGCACAACTTCGGTGACGACCGCACGCTCGACTCGCAGCGCGCGATCCTGCGCCGCGCCTTCGACCTGGGCGTCACCCACTTCGACCTGGCCAACAACTACGGCCCGCCGGCCGGTTCCGCCGAACTGAACTTCGGCAAGATGTTCGCCCAGGACTTCGCCCCGTACCGGGACGAGTTGGTCATCTCGACCAAGGCGGGCTACCTCATGCACCCCGGCCCGTACGGCGAGTGGGGCAGCCGCAAGTACCTGCTCTCCTCGCTCGACGCGTCCCTGGCGCGGATGGGCCTGGACTACGTCGACATCTTCTACTCGCACCGCTTCGACCCGGACACCCCGCTCGAGGAGACGATGGGCGCGCTCGCCTCCGCGGTGCAGCAGGGCAAGGCGCTGTACGTCGGCGTCTCCTCGTACACCAGCGAGCAGACGGCCGAGGCCGCGCGGCTGCTCAAGGAGATGGGCGTGCCGGCCCTGATCCACCAGCCGTCCTACTCGATGATCAACCGCTGGACCGAGGACGACCGGCTGCTCGACACCCTGGAGGCGGCCGGGATGGGCTGCATCTCCTTCGTGCCGCTCGCCCAGGGCCTGCTCACCGGCAAGTACCTGAAGGGCATCCCGGAGGGGTCGCGGGCCACGCAGGGCAAGTCGCTCGACCCGGGACTGCTCAGCGACGAGGTCGTGCGGCGCCTCAACGGCCTGAACGACATCGCGCAGCGCCGCGGCCAGTCCCTCGCGCAGCTCGCGCTGAGCTGGGTGCTGCGGGACGAGCGGATGACGTCGGCGCTGATCGGTGCCTCCAGCGTGAAGCAGCTGGAGGAGAACGTGGCGGCGCTCGCGGCGCCGAAGCTGACGGACGAGGAGCTGACCGAAATCGACTCGTTCGCCGTCTCCACCCCGGGCACCAACATCTGGGCCGGCCGGAGCTGATCCGGCGGGCGGCGGCGGGCCCCTGAGCGGGGTCTGCGCCGCCCGCCCGCGCGCCGCCGCGCGGGCAGAAAAAACGGGCCGGTCCGTGGGGGGGGATACGGACCGGCCCGAGGGGGGGTTTCCACCATAACCCTTCGTAAGTGAAGACGCGTGCATCGGCGCGCCCCCACTACTCTCCGAAGTCGCCCGGCTGCGGTCCGAGGGCCGTTTCCGGCCGCCGAACACCGGGCTCAGGCGCCTCCCGGGCCTCGCGTCCACCGTCCTCACAGGGGGTCGCCGGGGGTCCGGGGTCCCTCTCCCGTGTCACGCACGTGGTTGACGTGCGTGGGGTCGGGCAGCGGGCTCTCGCGGATATGGCGCAATCCCGGCCGCTGCCGGGGCCGGGCGCGGGCGGCGGGCCCGGACGCGGACATGCGGCACCGCGCGGCCCCCTCCACCGCGCGGTACCGCCGCGCAGCTTTGCTCACGCGAATTGCCGTTGGTACGAACTTACGTGAGGTGTACGTGAGGATCGAGTGCGTATCGGTAACGATGCGGAATCGGTTGGCCGGCCCGGGGCCGCGGGCTCACGCCGGACGCCTGCGGGCCTCGATCAGGTGCCGGGTGCTGTGGGCGACGAAGGGGCCCTCGCGCTCGATCCGCTCGTGCAGCGCGCGGAGTTGGGGCCGGTAGGCCTCGGCCGTGAACCCCGGGACCATCCAGACGACCTTGCGCAGGAAGTGGACGACCGCGCCGACGTCGTGGAACTCCATGCGCAGCCGCTGCGTCCGCAGGTCGACCACCTCCAGGCCCGCCGCCTCGGCCTGTGCCGCCTCCGCCTGCGGGTCCCGGGCCCGGCGCACCTGTGGCGGCTGCGGGCCGAGGAAGTACTCGACGACCTCGAAGACGCTGCCGGGGCCCACGTGCTGGGCGAAGTACGTGCCGCCGGGGCGCAGCACCCGGGCGATCTCCGGGAACGGCGCCTGCACCGGGTGGCGGCTGGTGACCAGGTCGAAGGCGGCGTCGGCGAAGGGCAGCGGGGCGTCCTCGGGGGAGGCGACGACGACCACGCCCCGGGGGCCGAGCCGCCGGGTGGCCTCCGCCACGTTCGGCGGCCAGCCCTCGGTGGCGGCGGTCAGGGCGGGCAGTACGGGCGCCTGCGCGAGGACCTCGCCGCCGCCGGTCTGCAGGTCCAGGGCGGCCTCCGCGCGGGCCAGCCGCTCCCCCATGGCGCGGGCGTACCCCCAGGCCGGGCGCTCCTCGGTGGCCCGCCCCTCGAACCAGGAGAAGTCCCAGCCCTCGGTGGGCGCGGCGACGGCCTCCGCCACGAGTGCGTCGAAGGTGCGGTGGTGCGGTGTCTGTGCGTCCTCGCTCATGCCTCCCATGATCCAGGGAACCGGGGCGCCGTTCATCTCCATTTGTCCGGGCGCCGTTGACGGCCCCGGTGGGGGTGGCACCAGGGCCGATCCGGGGGCGGCCCCTCTTCCGTGGGGGCCGGTGCACGCACGTACCCTGGGCGGACCCCCGCACCCCGTCACCACCACGGCCCCCCACGTACCGTCCCCGTACCCGTAGGCCCGTCCGTCCCACGCCGAGATGCGAGCACATGTCCGTACGTTCCGCGATAGCGACCTGGCTGACCCGTCTCTACTTCTCCCGGCTGCGGAGAAAGGGCACCGGCCTCGATCTGTCCGTGCTGGCGAGACTGCCGGACGGTGCCCTGCTGCCGCTGCGCCGTACGGGGCTCGACCCGGTCCCCGAGATCGGCGCACTGCGCGACCGCGAACCCGTCAGCAGACTGCCGATCCCCGGCATGACGGTCTGGCTCGTCTCCGGCTACGACGAGGCGAAGGAGGTCCTCGGGAACGCCGGGGCGTTCAGCAACGACTTCCGGCACCTGGTCGGGGTGGGCGGTGCGGGCGCCGACCAGAACCCGGGCGGCCTCGGCTTCTGCGATCCGCCGGACCACACGCGGCTGCGGCGGCTGCTGACCCCCGAGTTCACGATGCGCCGGCTCGCCCGGCTGACCCCGCGCATCCACTCCATCGTCGAGGAGCAGCTGCGCCACCTGGAGAAGGCGGCGCAGGAGTCGCCGGACGGGTCGGCCGACTTCGTCGAGCACTTCGCGATGCCCGTACCGGCGCTGGTGATATGCGAGTTGCTCGGGGTCCCCTACGAGGAGCGCGACGCCTTCCAGCAGTTCTCGGTCGCCCGCTTCGACGTGCTGGGCGGGGCGGGCGCCTCGTTCGGCGCCGTCTCGCAGTCCCTGGACTATCTGCGCGGGGTCGTCGCCGAGCAGCGGCGCGACCCGGGCGAAGGGCTCCTCGGCATGCTGGTGCGCGAGCACGGCGACACCATCACCGACGAGGAGCTGACGGGCCTGGCCGACGGCGTGCTGACCGGGGGCCTGGAGACCACCGCCAGCATGATCGCGCTCGGCACCCTGATCATGCTCCAGGACCGGGCGCACTTCGACGCGCTGCGGGACGGCGCGGACCCGGCCGCCGTCGCGGCGCCCTTCGTCGACGAACTCCTGCGCCATCTCACCGTCGTACAGACCGCGTTCCCCCGCTTCGCCCGCGAGGACACCGTGATCGGCGGGGTCCCCGTCGCGGCCGGCGACATCGTCATCGTCTCGCTGAGCGCGGCGGACCGCGACCCGCGCCTGGGCGTCGCCGGCGACGACATGGACGCCTTCCTGCCCGCGCGCCCGTCGGCCGCCTCGCACCTCGCGTTCGGCTACGGCATCCACCGCTGCATCGGGGCCGAACTCGGCAAGATGGAGCTGCGGGCGGCGTTCCCGCAACTGGCGCGCGCCTTCCCGGGGTTGCGTCTGGCGGTACCGGCGGCGGAGCTGGAGTTCCGCAAGCTGTCGATCGTCTACGGCGTCGACGCCCTGCCGGTCCGCCTGGACGAGCCGGACGCCTGACGCGTCTCGCGGCGCAGGCCGATGAGTTCGGCGACGGCGTCCAGCCAGCGCGCGGTGCGCGTCTCGCCCTCCGGGTCCGCGCCGGTGGCCTGCGCGGCCGTCTCCAGCCAGCCGCGCACCACCCCGGCCGCGGCGGGGCCGGGCAGCGGCTCGGCGAGATCGGCGGCGTACCGGACGCCGCCGGCCCGCACGGTCCTGGCGACGAAGGAGACCGAGCGCGGCAGGACGCCCAGCCGGTCCAGGGTGACGGCCGCGGCGATGGCGCCGTCACCGAAGAGGGCGGTGGTGAAGGCCGCGCGGGTCTGCGGGTTCAGGCCGTACCTCAGCAGCGAGGCGATGTCGGTCGCGGCCAGGAGCTGGTCGTCGGTGCGCGGGGCGGGCGTGGCGGGGGGCATGGGGACCTCGGTTCCGGTCAGCGGACCGTGACGGTGAAGACGTAGAAGGCGGCCCGGGCGCCCGGGGCACCGGCGGCCGTCGGGTAGGGGGAGAGGGACGCCGAGGGGGCCGGGGACGGGGTGGCGGTCGACGCGGTAGAGGCTGTGGGCGTGGGGTAAGGGGTGCCCTCGCTGGGCCCGTGGCAGGTGTTGGTCGGGCAGTACAGGAGCCGGATTGTGGTGCGGCCCTTCGCGCGGGCGGTGTAGTCGAAGGACTGGGTGCCGTCGGCGCCGCCGTCGACGGGGCTGCCGTCGGTGTCGCGGCGCTCGCCGCGGTACTTCAGGACGCGGCTGTCGGGGGCCGGGTCGGTGAGGTACCAGGCCTGGTTGAAGGACGGGTTGGCCGGGACGGTGAGGGTGAACTCCTCGCCCGCCGCCACTCGCACGTCCCGGTCCCGGGGGCCGAAGGCGGTGCCGCCGCCGGAGTCGCCGCACGCGGCGAGGGGCAGGGCGAGCAGGGCGGTGAGGGCCGTGGCGCGCAGGGTCTGCTTCGTCTTCATGGAGATCAGTCCTGGGGTACGTGGACGGCGTAGGCGTCCGGCAGGTCGTTGTCGCTGGCCTTCGCCATGCCTCCGTCGACGAAGTCGTCCTCGCTGATCCAGGTGGTCGTGCCCCACGGGTTGTAGACCTGGAGCATGTCGCCCTCCTGACCGACGATCATCACCGCGTGGCCGGAGCGGTCGCCGTCGTCGTAGCCCTCGATGCCGACGGGCACCGGCCTGCCCTCGGCCACCGCCCGCTCGATGTCCGGCAGGACGTCACGCCGGTCGTCGGCGCTCTTGACCTCCTTGAAGTCGTAGCCGCTGCCGGTGTGCGGGCTGATCTCCTTGTTCACGACCTCGGTCTTGCCGTCGTTGTCCATGCCGTCGGGGACGTCCGTCCAGAAATGCGTGTGGTCGCCGTCGCCCTCCTCGTGGACCCGGTGCTGCTCGTCCACCAGCCGCTCGCGGAAGGCCGCCGCGTCGTTCTCCTGCCCGCTGGGGCCGCCGGTCAGTTCGAGGGCGTACACCGGATCGACCATGGCGCGGGCGGTGACGGTCGACGACGCGACGCACGAACCCTCCTGGCCGTCGCCGCCCTGGGTCCAGCCCTGGCCCTCGAAGCCCTGGCTGTCGGTGTTCGTGTTCGAGCCGTCGGGGTTGCGGCCCTCGTCGTCCATGCTGTCGGCCTCGGTGGTGACGGGCGCGAGGTGCTCCTGGAGCCACAGCGGGTCCTTGCCGTGGATCTTCCCGCCGAACGTCTCGACGTCGTCCACGGAGTGCCCCGACGCGAGGGCCTTCATGAGGTACGCCTTCTCCTGCGGGGAGGAGGCCCCCGCCAGCAGCTGCTCCATGCGCGTGCGGTCGGCCGGGGAGAGGTCCTCCATGGCGCGCCCGGAGCGCTCCAGGTCGTTGGCGCTGAGGATCTCGTTCCACTCCGGGTCGCCGCCGACGTTGCTCGTGTCGGCGAGCGCGAGCCGGTCCACGGCGGTGAGTTCGTCGGTGCCCAGCTTCCCGGCGCGGGCCTCGGCCGCGTACTTGTTCAGGTCGCGGGCGGCCGCCCGGGCCGCGTCGTCGGCGGCGACCGCGGCGTCGTACAGCTCGTCGACGCCGGTCGTGGCGAGGGCCCGGGCCTTCTTGCGGGCCGCCTCCTCGCCGTCGTCCTCGTGCCAGGTGTCGAAGAAGCCGTCCTTGTCGCCGAGTTGGCCGCGGGCGTCGCGCAGTTTGGTGCGGCCCGCGCCGTCCGTGGTCTGCGCCGCCTCCAGGGCGTCGGAGAGGGCGAGCAGGGCGGTGCCGCCGCCGCGCAGCGCGTCGGCCATCTGCTCGGCGGCGCGGGTCGCGGCGTCCACGGCGGTGGTGGCGAGCACCGAGGTGTCCCCGACCCAGACGGCGGGCAGCCCCGAACGGGACACGGCGTCGGAGCGGTCACGGACCTTCATCGCGTCCTCGGCCTGGCCGCGGCAGCGCTTGCCGAGCGCTTCGATGGTGGCGGGGTCGCCCTCCGGCGCGGCCACGCCGAGGGCGTCGTCGATCGCGTCGATCAGGTCGTTCTTGCTGTCGGCGCCGGAGATGGAGCCGCGCAGCCCGGCGAGGCGCTTGCGGCGGTCGGTGGTGGATTCGGTCACGGTGGATCGGCCCCTCGGGGTGGTCGGCGAAGTGACGTCTCGGGTGCGCGGCGGGCTGCCCGGGCGCCGGTCAGTAGTCGGTCAGGGCGGAGGGGCGCTCGCCCTGGACCGGGTTGGTGCCGACGGGCGCGGTGCCGAGGGCGGCGGGCCGGGCCGCACGGACCGGGTTGGTGCCGATCCGGGCGCTGCCGGACGTACCGTGCGCGGCATCGGCGCGGACGGCGCCGCCGACGGTGACGCGCTCCGCGTTGGTGCGCACGAGCCCGTCGGAGCCCGCGTAGGCGCCCTTGGACGCGCGCACCTTGCCCGCGAGTTCGTGCAGCGCGTCCTCCAGGGTGCGGGCCTCCGCGGTCCAGGCCGTGGCGTACGCGGCGAAGGCGGGGCCCGAGTCCGAGCCGCCGAGCACCTCCGACGGATAGCAGGGCGTGGCGCCCATCACCTTCCGTACGGCGCCGGCGTCGTCGCCCGCGCCGTCCAGCTCGCGCGCCTGGCTCTTCATGCCGGCGTGCTCGACGAGATACCCGTCGCTCGTACCCATTGGCGCTCCCCCGAGACGTCTCAACGCAGCTGCCGGGCCGACAGGTTGACTGCGCGATGCGCAGGTAATGATCGCCCAAAGACACTCCGCCGACAACTTCCGTCACACGGTGCGCACGAGTCGCCATCACCCTTCACCTTGGCCACCGGATCGGGCCCGCTTAGGCTGCTCCCGTCGCGTGTGATCACCGGTCGTCTCCGGGGGACGCGGGGCGGGGGGAGACAATGATGAACGGAGCCACCGGGGTGTTCGAGCCGCTGGCGGCGGAGGACCCGCGGACGGTGGCCGGGTACCGGCTCGCGGCGCGCCTCGGCGCGGGCGGCATGGGCCGCGTCTACCTCTCGCACACGCAGGGCGGCCGCCCGGTGGCGATCAAGGTCGTCCGTCCCGAGCTGGCCGACGACGCCGGCTTCCGGCTCCGCTTCCGCCGCGAGATGGACGCGGCGCGGCGGGTGCGCGGCGCCTACACCGCCGAGCTGATCGACGGCGACGCGGACGGCGTCCCGCCCTGGCTCGCCACGCTCTACGTGCCCGGGCCCTCGCTCGCCCAGGCGGTGGCCCGGCGCGGACCGCTGCCGGTGCCCGCGCTGCTGTGGCTGACCGCCGGGGTGGCCGAGGCCCTCCAGGCGATCCACGCCACGGGGATCGTGCACCGGGACCTGAAGCCGTCGAACGTGCTGCTGGCCGCCGACGGCCCGCGCGTCATCGACTTCGGCATCTCGCTGGCCTTCGACGGCACCGCGTACACCGCCACCGGCGCCACCGTCGGCACCCCGCAGTTCATGGCGCCCGAGCAGGCCTCGGGCAGCCCGGTCACGGCGGCCACCGACGTCTTCTCCCTCGCCCAGACGGTGGCCTTCGCGGCGCTGGGCGAGCCGCTGTACGGGGACGGGCCCGCGGTCGGCGTGCTCTACCGGATCGTGCACGACACCCCCGACCTGTCCCGGCTCCCGGCGGGGATCCGGCCGCTGCTCGCCCGCTGCCTCGTCGCCGACCCCGCGCGGCGGGCCACGCTCGCCGAGATCGTGGCGTGGTGCCGCGACGCCCTCGGCCGGGACGCGGACGCCGGTCCGCCCGACTGGCAGGAGGCGATGGGCCCGGAGGTCGCGGTGCCCCCGCCGGTCCCCGCGGCCGGCACCCCGGCCCCCACGCACCCCTTCGGGACGCAGGCGCTGTCGCCGTGGCGCGCCCCGGACCCGCTGGAGACGCGGCCCACGCCCGAACAGGCCCGCAGGCGAAGGCGGCGCGTGGCGCTGGCCGGGGTCGCGGGGGCGACGGCGGCGGTGCTGGCGCTGGGCGGGCTCGGCTGGCGGCTGTGGGACGCGCGGGAGGGGTCCGCGGGGCGGGACGCGACGGCGGCCGGGTCCGCTGACTCCGGCGGGGGCCCGGCATCCGGCACCTCGGCCACCTCTGACAGCTCGGACAGCTCGGGCGGCCCGGCTTCCGCCGCGGACGGATCCGGTACGGCGGCGGGGGCGGGGGGCGCCGGGCGCGGCTCGGGCTCCGGCAGCGGCACCGGTACGGGGGCGGGCGCCGCCGCGTCTCCGGTGGCCACCCCGTACCCGATGCAGATGCTGACCGAGAAGAACTCGCTCGACATCACCGACGGCGTCGAGCACAAGGACCGCACGGGAGACATCCGCTTCACCTGCGCCAAGGAGTTCAGCTGCGCGCTGGAGACCACCGACCGCGGCACCGTCATCGCCCCGGTCTACGGCGATCCCGGCACCGGCCTCGACGACTGCCGCGCCTGGCTCAAGGGCAAGGGGGCCGACACGCGCCTGCCCCTCGCCATCATCACGACCGGCAGCGAGATCTGCTTCCAGCACCCCGACGGGTACGTCGGTCTGTTCGTGGTCCAGGCGAAGTCGACGGCGCTGCCGAAGAGCGGTTCGAGCTTCCTGAGCGGGTCGCTGACGGTGTGGCGGACGGGGAAGGCGGGGCGGTGAGGTCAGCCCGTCACTCCCCCTTCGGGAACGACACCTCCACCCGGCGGTTCTTCTTGCGGCCCTGTTCCGTGGTGTTGTCCGCGATCGGATAGTCCTCGCTGTAGCCGCGGACCTGGAACGTGAGGTTCCCGCCCTTCGCCCCGAGCGCCGCGCTCAGCTCGTCGTGGACGGCTTCCGCGCGCTTCTTGGAGAGGGTGAGGCCGTGGGCGTACGAGCCCAGGTTGTCCGTGAAGCCGAACACCCGTACCGCGCTCGCCTTCTGCGTGTTGATCTCGTCGGCGATGGCCTGGATGCGGGAGCGGGCGTCGGGGTTGAGCCGGGCGCTGTCCTTGGGGAAGAGGACCTCGGCCTGGAGGGCGAAGGTGATGTTCTCGTTCGTGTCGGAGCGGCGCTCGTCGCCGGAGAGGTCCTCGACGACCGACTTGATGTCGAGGACCCGGGCGGGGGCGAGGGTGGCGCCGTCGGCGAGCTTCAGGCCGGGGCTGTTCGCGTCGACCCGCGGCGGCGGGGAGCTGGTGGTCGACCCGGGGGGTGCGGAGGGGGTGGGGTCGTCCGCGTGGGCCGGGGCCGTCGGGGCCGCCGAGAGGATGACGGCCGTGGCCGCCGTGCACACCGCGACCGCGGTCAGAGGGCGTCGCGGCATCGTCATTCGCCCTCGGTGAGGTCGATCGGGGCGGGGGGCATGGCGCCGACCTGGAAGGAGAGGGAGTCGGTGCCTTGGGGAGGGGCGGGGAACTGGGCGTACCAGGTGGCGGTCTCGCCGGACCTGAGGCGGCTGAACTTCGTGCACAGGCAGCGGCCCGTGGTGTCGCGCAACACCAGGTACTTCTTCTTCCCCTGCTGGTCCACCAGGCTGGCGCCGGACAGCGAGCCGCCGTTGACCGCGAGCTCGCGCTCGTCGCTCTGCCAGTTCGCGGCCATCCAGGAGCCGCTCCCGTCGTTGCGGACCGTCCCGGTCACGCTGACGAAGCCACCTTCATCACGGGTCGCCGTGAGGATCGAGACGGTCACGTCACCATCCTTGGACTCGGCGATGGGCTGGGCGCCCGGGTCCGCGGACCGGGACGGCTCCGCACTGTCCTCCTTGCCTGCCGACGCGGAGGCCGAGGGGTCCTTGGGCTTTCCGTCGCCCTCGTCCCCGCCCCCGCCGCAGCCGGTCATGGTGAGGACCAGGCCGGCCGTGAACGCCGCGGCGGCCAGCGCCCGGCGGGCCGTCGTTGTACGCCGAAAACTCATCGCTGCGGCTTCCCTCTCTCGTCTGTCACGCTTCAGTCGGCCAGGTGGACGGAGAACAGGTCGGACGCGTCCGGCAGGTCCGCGGGGTCGAAGTCCTCGGGGTCGATGGTGAGCGCGCCCACGCCGTCGCAGTCGAGTTCGAGGGGCTTGTCGGGGTCGGCGTCCGCGTCGAAGTCGCAACGGGGTTCGAGCACGGCGGTGGCGTGCGCCGTCGCGTGCATGGACTCCGTGCCCGGGATGATCGTGTCCCCGACGGTGGAGAGCGTCTCGACCCCGACCTCGTAGCCGGGGTAGCCGCCCACCTCCGTCTCGGTCGGGCCGCTCACCACCTTGGCGTCGTTCTGCGCCGCCAGGTCGCTCGCCGCGGCCGCGGCGCCGTCCCCGAGCCCGGCGAGGCCGTCCAGGTCGAGCAGCACGTCCGTCCAGTCGTCGTCCGTCCCCACGGCCTCGCCCAGATCGCGCAGCAGCTCGTCGCGAGCGGACTGCGCAGCCGCCAGCGCGGCCGCGTCCGCCGCCGACTGCGCGCCGTTGCGGGCCGATGCCGCCTGGGCGAAGGCGAAGAAGGCGAACGCGGCGAAGAGCAGGATCCCGGTCAGCCAGATGTAGAGCGGCAGCGTCGAGCCACGGTCACCGCGCAGCGACGCTGCCGTCAGCCGCCGATGACCCGGTCCACTGCGTCGCCGATGGCGCCGGAGATCAGCCCGTCCAGACCCAACTGGTCGATGAGAGTGAAGATCCCGGCGATCAGGATCATCAGGCCCGCGTACTCCACGAACCCCGCTCCCGCGTCCCGCCGCGCCCCGCGCAGGCGGTCGGTCAGTGCGCTCGTCCACGTCTCCCACGCCCCGAGTACTCGGTCCTTGATCACGGGAACCCCCTTCCGCCACGTCCTGCGAGGCAACCAGAACACCACACGCAACGTACGCGAAGTGCGACCCTCCGCACCTGGTTTCGTCAGATAAGAGACCGGGCTTGACCGGAAGTTGTCCGGACGGATGCCGGGGTGTCATCGCGGGTCGGCTCCCCTCGTCGCCCTCTCGTCGTCTCGTGTCGCCCCTCGTGCCCCTCGTGGTCCTCGTGGCCCTTGCGATCGACCGGCGGTCCGGCGGCAACCGGTGCGGCTGGAGCCGGAGTTCGCAGGTGCCAAGCTTTGCTCACTGTCACTGTAGCCAGTTCCGCCGGGATGGAGGAGGCTTTCAACGACCCAATACCGAACCGAAGTTGGTGCCGGAGCCGAGGAACATGCCGGTCGCGATCAGGATCATGGTCGCGGGGAGCATGAAGACCAGCGTCACCATCGTTGCCTTCGGGATCGTCTTGGCCGCCCGGCGCCGGGAGTTCTGGGCGTCGGTGCGGCGCATGTCCGTGGCCAGCTGGATGAGGGTGTCGGCGATGGGCGAGCCCAGCTCCTCGCCCTGCTGGAGCGCGGAGACGAACTGGGCGACCTGCTCGGAGGCGTTGCGCCGGCGCAGCTCGTCGAAGGCCTGGCGGCGCGGGACGCCCATGTCCATCTGGCGCAGGGTGATACGCAGTTCGTCGGCCCAGGGCCCCTCGTACTTCTCGGCCACGCGGTCCAGCGCCTGACGGAAACCGAGCCCCGCGGAGACGACGACCGCGAGGACGTCGAGGAAGTCGGGGAGGGTGCGGTCGATGACCTCCTTGCGTTCGCGTACGGCCTGCCAGATCAGGGCATCGGCAGCCAGCGCGCCGAAGGCGAGGGTGAGCAGGGCCAGCAGCGGGCTGCCGTTGGAGAGGAAGACCAGGCCCATGACGAGGCCGAAGAGGCCGTAGACGGCCCGGCGGGCCCCGTACCGGTCGATGGTCAGGCCGCCCGGGTTCCCCGCCATGTCTATCTTGCGGCGCTTGGCGTCCACGCGGCGCGGGCCCATCAGGCGCAGGACCAGCGGCGCGAAGCGCATGCCGAGGCGGTCCACGGCGGAGCCCGCCGTGGAGACGCGGGTGGCGCCCACTTCGAGGGCGAGCGCGAGGTCGCTGGGGACCTTCGCCTCGGCGCGGTACATGCGCACGCCCGTGAAGATCCCGAGCACGGCGGCACCCGCCAGCAGGGCGAGGAGCAGGCCGGTGAGCGTCGTCGACATCGCTCAGACCTCGATCTTTCCCAGGCGGCGGATGACGAAGAAGCCGATGGCGTACAGGCCGAGGGAGACCAGGATGAGGGTCTGGCCGAGGGGCGAGCCGGTCACCTTGGCCAGGGCTCCCTCGTTCGAGGAGTTGATCAGCAGCAGGGAGCCGAGGCCGAGCAGCGGGACGGTGAACGCCGTCGCGTTGACCTCGGAGAGCATCGTGCGGATCTCGCGCCGGGTCTCCTTGCGGTCCTCCAGGGTCTGGGTGAGGTTGCGCAGCGAGGAGACGACCGTGCCGCCCGCCTTGTTGGCGAGGACCAGCGTGGTGACGAGCACGATGAGTTCGCGGGAGGGCAGGCGGGACGCCAGCTCGTCGAGCGCGTCGTCGACCGAGCGGCCGAGGGCCAGTTGGTCGGCGACCCGGCTCAGCTCCTCGCCCGCGGGGGCCTCCAGCTCCTCCGCCGCCATCGCGAGGGAGGTGCGCAGGGCCAGGCCCGCGGCGGTGGCGTTGGCCAGGAGCCGTGCTACGTCGGGGAGTTGGTTGATGAACGCCTCGATGCGCTTCTGCCGCTGCCAGTTGAGGAAGATGACCGCGGCCCAGACGGCGACCGCGCCCGCGATCGGGCCGAAGAACGGGGCGAGCGTCGTCGCCGCCAGTACCCACAGGGCGGCGACGACCGCGGCCACGTAGACGGAGAACTCGCCGGCCGTCAGGGCGAGGCCGGTGGCGGAGAGGCGCAGGTGGACGGCGCGGCCCAGGCGGGTGCGGCGCAGACGGCGGTCGACCGTGCCGAAGCGGCGCGAGCGGCCGTCGGCCGCGCCGGACCGGCCGTCGCCGCGGTAGCCGTCCAGCCGGTCGACCAGTGCCTGCCGCTGGGCCCGCCCGGAGGCGTAGACGTGCACCCCGGCGACGGCGAGTACGCAGGTCAGCAGGGTGGCACCGAGGGTGATCAGCGCGGGGTCCCTCATCGCGTGCCCCGCAGGCGGGCGGTGGTCATCCGGTGGCCTCCCTGGTGTGGCGGACGTCGACGGACTCCACGACCCCGAACGCCGGCGGGACCGCCTCCCCCGCCACGTAGAGCCGGTCCGCGACGCGGCGCGGCAGCGGCAGGTGTTCGTAGTAACCGTGGACCCGGCGCCGTTCGAGGTCCGTGGCGCCCGACACGTACGGCTGGGCGACGAAGCGGGTCACCGTCGCGATGGTGAACTGTTCGCGGCCGTGCGAGACGAGCAGCGCGATCTCGCTGACCCGGCGGGAGCCGTCGGCGTGCCGGGTGAGCTGGACGAGGACGTCGACGGCGGAGTTGATCTGGTCGCGCAGGGCTTCGAAGGGGACGTCGACCTCGGACATCGAGCCGAGGGTCTGCAGTCGGGTGAGCGCGTCCTCCGCGGTGTTGGCGTGGACGGTCGCCAGCGAACCGTCGTGGCCGGTGGACATGGCCTGGAGCATGTCGAGCGTCTCGCCGCCGCGGACCTCGCCGACGATGATGCGGTCGGGGCGCATGCGCAGGCTGTTGCGGACGAGGTCGCGGATGGTGACCTGGCCCTTGCCCTCGACGTTCGGGGGCCGCGACTCCAGGCGGATCACGTGGTCCTGCTGGAGCTGGAGCTCCGCGGAGTCCTCGATGGTGATGATGCGCTCGTGGGCCGGGATCAGCGCGGAGAGGGCGTTGAGGAGGGTCGTCTTGCCGGAGCCCGTACCGCCGCTGACGATGAGGTTGAAGCGGGCCCGGACGAAGGCGGCGAGGAGCATCAGCATGTGCTCGTCGAGCGAGCCGAGGCCGAGGAGTTCGGTGAGGCTGTACGCGCGCGGGAAGCGGCGGATGGTGAGCGTGGCGCCGGTCAGGGCGAGCGGCGGGATGATCACGTTGACGCGCTCGCCGGTGGGCAGGCGGGCGTCGACCATGGGGTTGGACTCGTCCACGCGGCGGTTGACCGTGGAGACGATGCGCTCGATCGTCTGCATCAGCTGCTCGGCGGAGGCGAAGCGCAGGGGCAGCTGCTCCACCCGGCCCGCCCGCTCCACGAAGATCGCGTCCGGGCCGTTGACCATGATCTCGGTGATGGAGGCGTCCGCGAGGAGCGGTTCGAGGATGCCGAGGCCGAGTGCCTCGTCGACGACGCGGCGGATCAGCTGGGTCCGCTCGGTGGAGGACAGGACCGGGCCCTCGCGGCTGATGATGTGGCCGAGGACGCGCTCCAGGCGGACCCGGCGGTCCGCGGCCTGGAGCGTGGACATCTCCGCGAGGTCGATCTCCTCCAGGAGCTTGGCGCGGTAGACGGCGACCAGGCCCTCGTCGCGGTCCGGGGGCGTGCCGGCGCCCTCGGCCGTGCCGCGGGTGGCGACGACCCGGGATCGTAGGCTCACCGTCAACTCCCGTCGCTGTACTTGTCGTTGGGCATGGTGGCGGTGCGGTGCAGGTCCCAGCCGTCGAAGAGGGGGATGATCGCGTCCACGTGCACGGTGACGGTGCAGGTGATGGTGGCGTCGCCGCCGCAGGCGTCCACGGCGGGGTGGAGCCAGGCGCTCGCGGAGGCGGTTGCCGCGGCCGCGGCCGTGCCGGGGTTCAGGGACTCCGCGCGGGCGGCGGCGCGGGCGGCGCTGCCCGCCTGGTTCGCGCCGTAGCCGACGAGGCCGAGCTGGATCGCGGCGAGTCCGATGACGAGGAGGAAGGGGAGGAAACCGGCGAACTCCAGGATGGATACGCCGCTGTCGCTCCGCTTGGGGCGGGTTGATGTGCGGGGGGTTCGTCGCTTCTGCGGGTACGGGTTCGTCGTGGTTGCTCGCGCCGTTCCCCGCGCCCCTGGCGGGGGCGTGTACTGCCCGTTGCCAGGTGACCCGCCCGTCGTGGCTGGGCGCGCAGTTCCCCGCGCCCCTGGCGGGGCTGGGGAGCGGCCGTTGCCTTGTGACCCCGTCGTCGTGGTTGCTCGCGCCGTTCCTCGCGCCGCTGGCGGGGCTGTGGCGATTTTGAGCCCCTCCGGCGATTGAGGAGCGGGGTCTGGGGCGGAGCCCCAGGGGGTGGTGCCGGGTGACCCGCTCGTCGTGGCTGGGCGCGCAGTTCCCCGCGCCCCTGGCGGGGTCCACCTGCCCCGCGTCCGGGGTGCGGGCGCTCTCACTGGTCCTCCTCGGACGCCGCGCCCGCCTCGCCCGTGACGGACCAGCCGGGGTCGACCCCGGGGAAGAGCAGCGGCACGTCCACCTCGACCGTGGCCCGCATGACCACCCCGTCGTCCGCGCAGGAGATCGCCGCCCCCTGCCACGCGGACGGCAGATGCGACTTCCCGGCCGCCGCGCAGGCCCCACCCGCGTCCCCACCCCCCGCGGCGGCGGACGTGGCCGCCCGGGCCGCCTCGTCCGCCGCGTTCCCGGCGAGGGAGTACGTGTAGCCGTAGAGCACGCACTGCCACATGAGCGCCATCACGACGAGCACCAGCGGGAACATCCCGGCGAACTCGACGGTGACCGCTCCCTTGTCACCGCGGCGGCGGGACCGGCGGCCGCCCGGGTCGGGGGCCGGGACGGCGACCAGGCCGAGTTCGCCGGCCAGGGCCCACAGGGCCTGTTTGACGGTGGAACGGTTGTCGAGGTCCTGCATGCGGCCCGCGTCGACGGCGGCCTGGAGCTCCTTGTACCCGGCGGGCACGGCGGTACGGGCGGTGCGCGTACCGGTGACCCGCTCGACGAGCGCCGGCTGGATCTCGGCCGAGCGGGCGTTGCGGTTGACGACCGTCAGGGTCTCCTCCGCCTTGCGGATCTGGAGCCGGTCCCAGAGCCGGACCATGCGTTTGGCCGCGCGGACCGCGACGACGTCCGGGGTGACGAGCAGGACGGCCCGGTCGGCGAGTTCGACGGCGGCCGCGTTGGCCGCGCCCATCTGTGTCCCGCAGTCGACGACCACGACCTCGTAACGGGCGCGCAGGGCGTGCACGACCTGGCGGGCGACGCGGTCGGTGACCTCTTCGCCGCGCTCGCCGTCGGCGGGGGCGAGGAGGAGGTCGATGCCGCTCTCGTGGGTGAAGACGACGTCCTGGAGGACGCGCGGGGTGATGTCGTGCAGGGCGGCGAGGTCGGCGACCGAGCGGCGGAACTGCACGTCGAGGTAGGAGGCCACGTCGCCGGACTGGAGGTCGAGGTCGAGGAGGGCGACGGAACGGCCGGACGCGGCGGCGGCGAGCGCGAGCTGGACGGCGGCGAGCGTCGTGCCGACGCCGCCCTTCGCGCCGGTCACGGCGACGACCCGGCCGCCGCCGCCCGCGGGCACCAGCTCCCCCGCGGTCGCTCCGGCGAGGTGCCGCCGCATCCCCGTGGACCAGGCGGCGGCCGCGTGGACCCGCTCGGCCAGGGCGTCGTAGCCGAGCGGGAAGGCGACGATGCCCCGGGCCCCGCTGTCCATCGCGGCGGTGAGCAGCGCGGGGCTGGTGTCGGCGGTGGCGAGGACGACGCCGACGGCCGGGAAGCGCAGCACGAGGTCGCGGATCAGGTCGAGTGCGGGGACCGGCCCGATGCGTTCGTGGACGAGGACGACCTCGGGCAGTTCGTCGAGCGACTCGGCGGCGAGTCCGGCCAGGGTGTCGAGGAGCGCGGTGCTGTCGGCGACCGGCGGGGCGGGCTCGGTGTCGGGGAGCTGGGAGAGGAGGGTGACCAGGGCGCGGGCCGCCTCCGGGTCGCCCGCGGCCGGGAGGATCCTGGTGGTCATCGGCGTACTCCCTTCGAGGAGGCCGGCGTACGGGCCTCGGGGCTCCGCCGCCGCCCGAACCGCGGCGGGGCCGGATCGGCCGGCGGCTCCGGCCGGGCGGCGGGGGCCGGGCCGGCAGACGCCACCGGCCGAGCGGCGGGGGCCGGGCCGGCAGACGCCACCGGCCGAGCGGCAGCAGCCTGGACGACAGGCGCCACCGGCCGAGCGACAGCAGCCAGGACGACAGGCACCACCAGCCGGGCGGCAGCAGCCAGGACGACAGGCACCACCAGCCGAGCGACAGCAGCCAGGACGACAGGCACCACCAGCCGAGCGACAGCAGCCAGGACGACAGGCACCACCAGCCGAGCGACAGCAGCCAGGACGACAGGCACCACCAACCGAGCTAAAGCGGCCGGATCGGCCAGCGACACCAACCGAGCGGCAGCAGCCAGGACGACAGGCACCACCGGCCAGGCGGCAGCAGCCGGGACAGCGGCCGGCGCCAGCCCAGGCGCTTCGCGGGTGCGGGCGCCCATCACTTGTCCTCGTCCAGCGTGTAGGAACGGTCCCCGGGCGCGATCGTCCCGGTCTCCCCCGGTGCGACCAGCGCCAGGCGTACGTGGGTGGCGAACGACTCGGCGTAGGCGACCCGCTGGGCGTCGGCCGCCCCGAGCGCGAAGGTGATCGGCACCGCCTCGCCCTGCCGCCGCGCGGTGCCGCCGGAGCCGCCCGCGCCCTGCTGGTCGATGGGGGTCAGCTTGCCGACGTCGATGACCTCGGCGTTCTCCACGATGACCTGGGAGCGGTCGCGCTGTTTGTCGTTCTCGGCCTTGAAGGTGGCGTAGATGTTCACCTTCGCGCCCGGGTCGATCTTCCCGGCGACGCCGGTCTCCGCGTCGATCATGATGGCGATCTCCTGCTGCCCGGCCTTGAGCTGCGGCCGGGAGACGATCATGTCGGTCTGGAGCAGGGAGCCCTTCTTCAGCTGGGTGACGGCGATCTTGCCGCGGAGCTGGCGGAGGTTGGTGACGGCCGTCTTCGAGAGCCACCGCTCGGGCATCTCCACCTTCTCGAACTGGTCGTCCGTCAGCTCCTTGTACGGCGCCACGTCCTGCTTCAGCCGGTAGGCGGGCACTTCGGGGCCGACCTTCGACTTCACGTCGCGGATCACGGAGAGCACACCGGCGAACGCGCCGAGGGCGCACAGGGCCGAGACGACCAGGAGGATGACGCCGCGGCGCTGACGTGAATTCATGGACCGGACAACCTCGTTCGTAGGCGGACGGGGGCGTGGGGCGGACGGGAGCGTGGCGGGCGGCGGTCAATGGTGGTGGGCGCGGGGCAGTGCGGCCCGTCCCGTGGCGGCGGCCGGGGCGAGCGCGGAGCGCGCCGCGTCCGTGCGTCCGGCGGGCGCGTCGGCGGCCAGCGGGGCGGCGCAGAACCCGCAGCGGTCGCCGATGAGTTCGAGCCCGCACCAGTGGCACGTCTCGCGCCGGACGGACGACACGAGCTGGTAGAGGACGGAGATGTCGGGGATGGCGGCGGCGAACTCGACGATCCGGCCGGGGCCCGCGCCCTTGCCCGTCGCCCACCAGCGCGGCGACTCGGCGGGCAGCTGCGCCTCGGTGGCGCCCGTCACCCGCCAGGCCGGGGCGAGCACGTCGGTGACCCAGTCGGTGGGGTGCTGGCCCGCGGCGTAGAACAGGCGCGTGCCGAAGGAGGGGCCGCTCGGCGGCGTGGAGTCGGCGCCGGTGAGGCGCACGAGCTGGGGCTGCGGCGAGGCCACGACCGCGAACTGGGCGCCGGGCGACCACGACTTGGCGTGCGCCTTCAGCGAGACCGGGACGCGGTCGAGCTTGGCGACCGACCCCACGAGGGCGCCCGCGTGGACGTAGTGGGCGAGCAGCCGCCCGGCGGAGGCGAGCACGCCGGGGCTGAAGTCGCAGATCGACAGCTGGCGCAGTTGCAGGGCGAGGACGGCGAGCCCGAGCGGCGGAAGCGCGGGGCGCAGGATCGCCATCCGGTCGCTCTCCAGCACGGAGCGGACGGCGTACAGGCGGTGGACGACCGCGTCCGGTACGGACTGCGGGCAGAGCACGATCACATACCCGTGCTGTTCGATCAGGGTGTGGACGTCCGTGAGCGCGCGGTCCAGCGGGTACGCGTCCGGGTCCCCGCCCACGGGGAGCACGACGGCGGTCGGTGTGTGGCGGTCCGGCGACGCGAGCACCAGGTCGGGGTCGGTCACGGCTATGGCGGTCGGCACGCGTGAACCCCCCGGTAGCTCTGCGCTCCTGCGGTCACTGCCCGGCCCGGTCCGGCCCGGACACGTCACCTTTCGGCACTGACCCGTTCCGGCAGTGACCCGTTCCGGCACTGCCGTGTTCCTGCCTGAGCACCATATCCACGCGGGCGCCCGGCAACACCCCACTTCGCACTGTTCACGGTCCGTCTCGCGGGCGTCCGGGGCGAGTTGGCGCACAAGCATCGGTGCGAACCCTTGACATCGGCATTGGTCTGGACCAGTTTTACGCCCAGCAGCTGCCGCTTCTCCCCCTCACCCCTCTCCTTCATCTCCCTCATCTCCCTCATCTCCCGCACCTCGGTGCCGGGAGCCCTCCCCCCACATGGAGGCAGGAAATGACGCGACTCAGCGCGTTCATAGGCGCGTTCGGCGCGGCGGCCCTCGCCGCGACCGGACTGCTCACGACGGCCGGACCGGCGGACGCGGCCCCCACCGCCCGCACGGCCGCCGCCTCGGTACCCGCGCACGCGGTGACCGGTTACTGGCAGAACTTCGACAACGGCGCCACCGTCCAGAAGCTGGCCGACGTCCCCGCGCAGTACGACATCATCGCGGTGTCCTTCGCCGACGCCACGACCACGCCGGGGCAGATCGCCTTCACCCTCGACCCGGCCGTCGGCTACGCCTCCACGGCCGACTTCAAGGCGGACATCGCCGCCAAGCACGCGGCCGGCAAGTCCGTGATCCTCTCGGTCGGCGGCGAGAAGGGCAGCATCTCCGTCAACAGCGACGCCTCGGCGACCGCCTTCGCCGACAGCGCGTACGCGCTGATGCAGGAGTACGGCTTCGACGGCGTCGACATCGACCTGGAGAACGGCCTCGACTCCACCTACATGTCCCAGGCCCTGAAATCCCTCGCGGGGAAGGCGGGCGGCGACCTCGTCCTGACGATGGCGCCGCAGACGATCGACATGCAGTCCACGTCCGCGGAGTACTTCAAGACGGCGCTCGCGGTGAAGGACATCCTCACGGTCGTCAACATGCAGTACTACAACAGCGGTTCGATGCTGGGCTGCGACGGCAAGGTCTACAGCCAGGGCTCGGTGGACTTCCTCACCGCGCTCGCCTGCATCCAGCTGGAGGGCGGCCTCGACCCGTCCCAGGTCGGCATCGGCACCCCGGCGACCAGCAGCGCGGCGGGCAGCGGCTACGTGGCCCCGTCCGTGGTGAACGACGCCCTCGACTGCCTCGCCACGGGCACGAACTGCGGCTCCTTCAAGCCCGCGAAGACCTACCCCGGCATCCGGGGCGCGATGACCTGGTCCACGAACTGGGACGCCGCGTCGGGCAACGCCTGGTCCACCTCGGTGGCCGCGCACGTGCACGGCCTGTAACCCCTGATCGGGCAGCGCCGCCGCTCCCCCGGCGGCGCTGCCCACACGCCGCTTGATTAGTCTTGCCACCATGACCTTCGGTCCGCCGCCGGCCGACTTCGGCGATCTTGCCCCCGCGCACGGGCCCGCCTGGACCGCGCCCTCACCGACAGAACGCGCCCTGTTCGAGGCGAAGGCACGGGGCGACTGGGTGGCGTACTACGAAACACTGGCCGCGGTCGAGCTGTATGTGGAGCTGCGCCCCGACAAGGCCGACGACGAGGCGTTCTACCCGCTCTTTCACCACGACCCGCGCACGGGCGGCAGGTGGCTCCACCTGTACACGACCGGGATGCTGCCCGCCCCGGACCCGCACCACCGCTTCGAATGGGCGAGCCTCGACTGGTTCGCCACCGCGCCCTGGGCCACCGCCCCGAACCCGCCGTCCCTGGTCGTGGACCCGGGCACCCCGTGCGAGGCCGTCCTGCCACCCCTGCCCCCGCACAACGCGGGCTGGACGCAGATCGCCGCCCGGGCCGGCACCCCCCGCTACAAGATGTGCCTGCGCGCCCTGCACGCGGGCGGCGCCCTGCACGGTCCTGTCGCGCACGGCCTTGCCCTGGGCGCGTTGCTGTCGGTCACCAACGGCGAGTTCTGGAACACCATGGCGCATCACGGGGAGGGCTACCGGACCGAGCGCGAGCGGCTGCGCGACTGGTGGGGCGTGACCAGCCGGCCGGACTGGCTGAGCATGCTGCATCAGCTGCTCGCCGTCGAACAGCGCAGTGACGTATGGGAGTTCGTACTCGACCTGCGGCACAGCATCGCCCGTGATTTCGGTGGCCAGGTCGACACCGCGTACTGGAAGCAGGCGGCCGCCAAGGTCCTGCGTGCCCGGGCCCAGCCCCGCACCGTCCTCACCGCGGACGGCGTGTCGACCACCGAACCGCGCCCCGCCGACGAGGTCGCCGCGGAGATCGAGGGGGTGCACCGGCTGATCGGCCGCATCACCCGCTACGAGGCCCGGATGCGCGCCGACGGCCTGCTCGCCGAGGGCCGCCACGTCACCTCGGTCGACGCCTGGGACCTGGGCCGCGCCCCGAACATGGCCCGCTGGGGCCTCGCCGCCCGCTTCGGCAGCCTGAAGGAGGCCGAGTCCGCGGTCCGCGCGGCGAGCGCCGCCGCCACCCGCTCCTACCGCTCCTGGCAGGACTTCTCCGCCGGGTACGCCCTCGGGCGCTGCCTGCACTTCGACGAGGAGGAGTTCGGCAGGTGGTACACGGAGATGGTCTCGGCTCACCGCATCCTGATGGAGGACCCGGGCAGCCCGTGGCGGAACATCCCCTTCAAGTGAGTCCGGCGCTGCCGCCTCAGAAGAACTCCGACCAAGGCTGATCCCAGACCTGCTTCACGCACAGGATCACGAACAGCAGCCCCGCCACCCCCAGCATCCCGTTGCTCAGCCAGCCGTTGCGCCAACTTTGCGGGGTGCGGGCCGTGTTGAGGAGCCAGATCAGGGTCAGGGACAGGAACGGCATGAAGGCCGCGCCCAGGACCCCGTAGAGGATGACCAGGCGGAAGGGCTGGCCCTGGAAGAGGAGGACGATGGGCGGGAAGGTGAGCCAGAGCAGGTAGGCGCGGAAGGGCCAGCCGCGTTCGCGGTCGCCGCGGGCCACCTCCTCGCCCGTGACGCGCGCCGCGCGGTAGCGCTCCACGAAGTCCGCGAACATCAGGCTCACCCCGTGCCAGACGCCGATGAGGGACGTGAAGGACGTCGCGAAGAAGCCGATCAGGAAGAGCTTGGCCGTCGCGACGCCGTACTGCGCCTCCAGGATGTCCGTCAGGTCGAGCAGGCCCTTGTCGCCGGCGGCGATCGCCGTGTGCGAGGCGTGGAGCAGCTCCGCCCCGACGAAGAGCATCGCCACCACGAACACCCCCGTCGTGATGTAGGCGACCCGGTTGTCGAGCCGCATCACCTTCATCCAGGACGTGGTGGTCCAGCCCTTCGCGTTGATCCAGTAACCGTACGCGGCCAGGGTGATGGTGCCGCCGACACCGCCGATCAGGCCCAGCGTGTTGAGGACCGAGTCCTTCTCGTCGGGCAGGACCGGGAGCAGGCCCGCGAAGGCGTCGCCGAGGTTCGGGGTGACCCGGATCGCCAGGTAGAGGGTGACGACGAACATGACGCCCACCAGGACCGTCATGACCTTCTCGAAGACGGCGTACTTGTTGAACCAGACGAAGACCAGGCCGACCAGACCGCACAGGATCGCCCACGGCTTGATCGACCAGTCGGCCGGGAAGGCGTCGGGGAAGAGCGCCTGCAGCGGGAGCGCGCTCGACGACATCGCCGCCGCGCCGTAGACGAAGCCCCAGACGACCACGTAGACGACGAAGAACCACGTGGTCCAGCGGCCCAGGCTCGCCCAGCCGTCGAAGAGGGTGCGGCCGGTCGCCAGATGCCAGCGGCCCGCCGCCTCGGCCAGGCTGATCTTGACGAGGCAGCCGAGGACCGCGGCCCACAGCAGGGTGTAGCCGAAGTTGCTGCCCGCGACGAGCGTCGCGACGAGGTCGCCCGCGCCGACGCCCGTCGCGGCGACGACGATGCCGGGACCGATGTACGTCCAACTGGACCTGCGGGGGCCCGAGTCCGGGCCGCCGGTGGGGGTGGGGGTGCCGGTGCTGCCTGTGCTGCCCGTGGTGTCCGCCATGACTACCAAGGGAGCGCAAAGAGCGCGCGGCGGCAAGAGGGCCTGCCGGAACCGTTGCCGCACCGGGCGGCCGCGGTCACACCGCGGTCGCCCCACCGGCCGGCCGCGGTCACACCGCCGCGCGGGCCGGCGCGGCCCCGCACCGCGCGGGCCGGCGCGGCCCCGCACCGCGCGGCCCGGCGACCCTGCCCGCGCGGCCCGGCGACCCCGCTCAGCCCCGCTCAGTCCTCGAAATACGCGTCCAGCGCCGCGTCCAGCTGCCCGGTCCACTCGGCGAGGCGGGACTTGTCCGCGGCCTCGACATCGTTCGGGTACCAGCGGCTGTTGGGCGTGTGGACCGTCACCGTCAGGCGCTTGCGGGACGTGCCGTACTCGACCGCGCTGATCTCGTCCCAGGTGAACTCGGCCTCCTGGTCGTCGAGCGTGAACCGGACGCCGGCCGCGTCGACGGTGATGGACCCGCGGCGGTCCTTCGCCGCCATGACCGGCCCGTCCTCGACGGCCGCCGCGACGGGCTCGGCCCCGGCGGGCTCCTCGCCGTCAGCGCCTTCCTCCGGCTCCCGCGCCGCCTTCGTGAACCGCACGGCCCCGGGCGCGTCGTCCCGCGACACCTCCTCCCCCACCTCGTCGGATTCCGTGACCGCGTCCTCGGCGACCGCCTCCGGCTCGGGAGACGTCAGGCCGGGGACGTACGCCGGGTCGAAACCGGCACCGGTGACGGGCGTGACCTTCTGACTCTCCATACGCTGCTCCACGGGCGGAAGTATGGCGGACGAGGCTGTGGAGCGCCTCCCCCGGGCCCCACCGGATCGCTCGGGTCCCGCACGGAACCCGCCCCTCAGTTTGACGTGACCATTACGATCCCCTGTTACCTTCGGAGCACAGACACGCGACACGGGGGTGTACGCATGGCGTGGGACGAATGGGAAGAGCTCAAGGCCGCGGCGGCGCAGCGGCGGGCCGGCGGGACGGGCACACCGGTGCACACCCGGCTGAACCAGCTGGCGCCCGCGGGCGGCGGGGGCGGCGCCCCGGACATCGCCATCAGGACCAAGGGCGTGCACGGCGCCGCCGAGGACACCGAGACGCTCTCGCGCCACGCCATGACGCGCCTGAGCCACTCCCTGGACGCCAGCGACGCGGTGGCCGCCGCGCACCAGGGCAACGGCTGGCTGAGCCCCGCGCGACTGAAGACCTGCGCCGCGAAGTGGGAGGGCCAACTCGTCTCCCTGGCACGGCAGATGGGCGAGCTCAGCGCGCAGCTGAAGGACTCCGCGCACGGCTACGACAAGGCGGACGCCGAGGCCGAGGCCCGGCTGCGCGCGGCCGTCCAGGACCTCGGGCAGGTGTGACGTGGTCGCCTACCCGGGCGTCGACGGCGCCGCCCCTGCCACGTGGAAGTCCGCGTCCGACGAGTGGCACGCGCTCGCCAAGTACGCCCTGGACGCCGCCAGGGACCTGCGCGACCAGGGCGTCAAACCGCTCGCGGAGAACTGGACCGACGAGGTCGGCAAGGCCGCGGCGGGCAAGTTCCGGTCGCTGGCCGACCAGTTCGAGGTGGCCTACGACATCCTGCTCGCCGTCGACATGGTCACGGACGGGGTGACGAACGCCATCGAGACGGCGCAGAGCACCCTGCGCGAGGCGCGCGAACTCGCCGGCCACTACGGTCTGACGATCGGCGCCGACGGAACGATCACCGGCCCGCCCGTGCACAACCGCACGGAGGCCGAGGAGATGGGCCCCTACCGCACGCAGGTGCAGGACCTGATCGACCAGGCGGTGGCGCAGGTGACCACCGCCGACGGCCTGGCCGCGGCGGAGCTGGCGAAGCTCGCCGCGCAGACCGGGCTCACCGACCCGGACAAGGCCCTGAACGAGTTCCAGACGGACGCCTCGCACGCCCAGATGCAGATGCTGGCCGCGGACATCCCGGTCCACCAGGACCCGGTGACCGTACGGCAGTGGTGGGACGGGCTGACGCCGCGGCAGCGCACGGACCTGATGCGGGCCGAGCCGGTGCTCATCGCGGGCCTCGACGGCGTCCCGGACGACGTGCGCACCCAGATGCGCGGCAACGGCAAGTACGACCGGGTGAAGCTGGTCCAGTACGCCCTGGACCACTGGAACACCGCCGACCCCACGGACTTCGGCAACAACTGCACCAACTTCGTCTCGAACGCGCTGCACGAGGCGGGGATGAAGGAGAAGACGTCGTTCTGGTGGGGCACGTCGGACGACGACGGCTGGATGATCGGCAACCGGACGGGGGTGGACGCGGTAGACAAGCGCCTCGCCTACTCCGACAACTGGGCGGCCGCCGAGAACAACCAGAACTTCATGCTCCGCCACGGCGGCCAGGAGGTGCAGCGCTCCGACGTGCAGCCGGGCGACATCATCTACTACGAGCAGTCCGGCCCCAACGACTCGATCGGCCAGGGCACCACGCACCACGCGGCGATCGTCACCGCGGTGATGCCGGACGGCGAGATCAAGTACACCCAGCACAGCGACTCGTACCAGAACGTCAGTCTGGAGGGGCGGATCAACGCCACCGAGAAACACGAGGGCGCGCAGAACCTCCGGATCGTCCGGCCCGATCCCGACTGGTACTGATGCAGCGATGGAGACGATGAACCGCACCACCGGGGCTCCGGCCCGCACCGGCCTGCTCGTCGCCGCCGCCGTCCTGACGGTCGTCTCGGCGGGCCTGCTGGCCGCGCACTTCGCCTTCGACGGGGACACCTACCAGAACTGCCGGTACCTCGGCCCGTCGACGCGGATGTACGTCACGGCGTGGGCGGGCCCGCCGTGCGCTGTCGCCGCGCTGGTGCTGGCCGCCAGGTCGGGCCCGCGCAGGCCCGGGGGCCGGGCGGCGGTCGTCTGCGTGGCGGCGCTGCTGCTGCTCGCCCAGATCGCCGCGCTGTACTGGGTCTACGGGTCCGACCCGGCCGGGGGCGCCGACTGTTCGGGGCTCGCGGCGCTCCTGCGGTGAGACGCGCGGGTGCGGGGCGCCGACGGCACCCCGCACCGGATCACGCTGCCCGGATCCCTAGACGAAGAGGCTGACCACGCCCGCGACCACGAATCCGGCGACGGAGAGCACCGACTCCAGGATCGTCCAGGTGCGCAGGGTGTCGCGCTCGGAGATGCCGAAGTACTTGGCGACCATCCAGAAGCCGCCGTCGTTGACGTGCGAGGCGAAGATGGAGCCCGCGGAGATCGCCATGATGACGAGGGCGGTGAAGGCCTGCGAGTAGTCGCCCGCGGAGAGCAGCGGGGCGACGATGCCGGCCGTGGTGACGATGGCGACCGTCGCCGAGCCCTGGGCGACGCGCAGCACCAGCGAGATCAGGTACGCGAGGACGATGACGGGCAGGCCGACGTCGTTGAAGGTGTCGGCGAGCGCCTGCGCGATGCCGCTGGCCTTGAGGACCGCGCCGAAGATCCCGCCCGCGCCGACCACCAGCAGGATGTTGCCGACCGGCTTCAGGGAGGCGGTCGACACCGTCTCCAGGGACTTGCGGGACCAGCCGCGCCGGATGCCCAGCAGGTAATAGGCGAGCAGCAGCGCGATGGTCAGCGCCACGAAGGGGTGGCCGAAGAACTCGATGACCGAGCGGCCCGTGGAGGGGTCGAAGGCGATCGAGGAGAAGGTGGCCAGCAGGATCAGGACCAGCGGGGTGCCGATGATGGCGAAGACGACGCCGAGCGCGACCGGCTTCTCGGTCGGGGTGACGCCGGAGGCGCGCTGCTCGGCCTGGAGGGAGGCCTTGGCCTCCTCGGCGGCCTCGACCATGTCCTGCGGGACGGGGACGAAGATCCGCTTGCCGATCCAGGCGGCCCAGCCCCAGGCGGCGAGCACGGCGGGGATGCCGCAGACGATGCCCATGAGGATGACCCAGCCGAGGTCGACGTGGAGGAGTCCCGCGGCGGCGACCGGGCCCGGGTGCGGCGGCAGGAAGGCGTGGGTCATCGACAGGCCTGCCAGCAGCGGCATGCAGTACAGGATGATCGACTTGCCGCCGCGCTTGGCGGCCGCGTAGACGATCGGCGCGAGGACGAAGATGCCGACGTCGAAGAAGACGGGGATGCCGAAGATCAGGCCGGTGAGGCCCATGGCGAGGGGGGCGCGCTTCTCGCCGAAGAGGTTCAGCAGGCGGGAGGCGAGCACCTCGGCGCCGCCGGAGACCTCCAGGACCGCGCCGAGCATGGTCCCGAGCCCGATGATGATCGCCACGTGCCCGAGGGTGCCGCCCATGCCGGACTCGATGGTGGAGACCGCGTCGGACTTCTGGACGGTGCCGAAGAGTTCGGTGACGGACAGGCCCGCGCCGAGGCCGACCGCGATGGAGACCGCGAGGAGGGCCACGAAGGGCTGGAGCCTCGCCTTGATGATCAGAAAGAGGAGCAGCACGATGCCGAGCGCGGCGATCGTCAGCAGGCCTGCGGTGCCGTCGATGATCGTCAGGATGCCGCCGGTGTGCGGTGGTGCCTCGGGGGCGGCGGCCGCGAGCGGCAGCGCGGTGGATATCGGGAGCATGGGGGTCCTCGTAAGGGCATGTGTGTTTCTGGGCAGGGGGGATCGCGGTGCGGCGCGTCCGGTCGGCGCGCCGCACCGTGACGACGTACAGGGGTGGAGACGGTGTTCAGCTCAGTGGGCTGAGAGGACGGCTCAGCCGAGGACGGCGAGCGCGTCGATCTCGATGAGCAGGCCCGCCGGGAGACCGACGTAGACCGTGGTGCGGGCGGCGGGCGGGGCGGTAAGGCCCTGCTCCTCGAAGTACGCGTTGTAGATCGCGTTCATCTCGGCGAAGTGGTCGACGTCCGTGAGGTAGACGCGCATCATCATGACGTCGTCCCAGGTGGCGCCGCCCTCTTCGAGGATCGCCTTGACGTTGGCGAACGTCTGGAGGGTCTGCTCCTTGAGGGTCGGGCCCGCGGGGGTGGGGGCCTTGCCCTCCTCGGCGGGGAGGAAGCCGACCTGCCCGGCGACCTGGAGGAGGTTGCCCTTCTTGACGCCGTGCGAGAACTTCGCGGGCGGGGTGGTGTGCGTCGCGGGGGTGAGCGCGGTCTTCTCGGTCATGATGAACTTGCTTCCTTCTGGGGGGTGTTACCGGTTGTGCCGGTGGTACCGGTGGTGCTCGGGGTCCCGGGTCCGGTGCCCGAGTAGTCCCGGCTGATGGCTTCCGCCGTGCGGCGCACCAGCGGGAGCAGGGTGAGGAGTTCCTCGGCGGTGACGACGACGTTCGGCGCGGAGACCGACATGGCGGCGACGACGCGGCCGTCCGCGCCGCGGACCGGGGCCCCGACGCAGTTGATGGATTCCTCGTGGCCACCGAGGTCGGTGGCCCAGCCCTGTTCGCCCACCTTCTCCAGCTCGCGCAGGAACGCGGCGGCGTTGGGGGTCGAACGGGACGTGTACATGGGGTAGTCGAGCCGCTCCGCGACGGCGCGGCGCTCGGTCTCGGAGAGATCGGCGAGGAGCAGCTTGGCGACGGCGGCGACCGTGATGGCGACCGGTTTGCCGATGCGCGAGTACATCCGCACGGGGTAGCGGCTCTCCACCTTGTCGATGTAGAGGACCTCGCTCTCCTCGTAGACCGCGAGGTGCACGGTGTGTCCGCACTTCTCGTTCAGGCCGACGAGGTGCGGGTGGGCGATCTCGCGGACGTCGAGGTTCTCGACGGCTTCCTGGGCGAGCGCGAAGAGGCGGGCGCCGAGACGGTAGCGCTGGTCGCTCTGGCGGTGCACGAGCCCGTGCTCGTGCAGGGTGCGCAGCAGGCGCAGCGCGGTGGACTTGTGCACGCCGAGCCGGTCGGCGACCTGCCCCAGGTCGGCGGGTCCCTCGGCGAGCAGCGGCAGGATGCTGAGCGCGCGGTCGACGGTCTGGCTCATGGCGTACGTACCTCCTCGGCGGCCTCGTGCGGGGCGGAGGTCCACCCGGGGCCGAGGTGCAGTCTCCCCCACGCGGCGGCGTCCAGGGAGGCCAGCCGGTCGGCGTGGGCGCGGCCGGGCGGCGCGGCGAGGTCGCCGGGGACGGTGAGGGCGGCGGCGGCCCACAGGTGGCCGTGGCGGAGCCGGGCGGCGGCGGGCAGGCCGCGCAGGGTGGCGGAGAGGAACCCGGCGGCGAAGGCGTCGCCCGCGCCGACGGCGGCGACGACGTCGACGCGCGGGGCGGGTTCGAAGTGCCGGCCGCCGTCGCGGTCGTAGGCGACGGCGCCGTCGGCGCCCCGCTTCACGACGAGCAGGGCGGGCTCCGGCAGGGCGGCGCGGACGGCGTCGGGGCCGCCGGTGACGCCGAAGGCGTCCTCGGCCTCGTCCTCGCCGACGAAGACGAGGTCGGCGCGGCGGGCGAGGTCGAGCAGGACGCGGGCGGCGCCGGGCTCGGCCCACAGGCCGGGGCGGTGGTTGACGTCGAAGGACACCAGGGGGCCGCCGGCCGCGCGGGGCGTCTCCAGCAGCGCCCGCAGCAGGCCGAGGCAGTCCTCGGAGAGTGCGGCGGTGATGCCGGACAGGTGCAGGATGCGGCCGGCGCGCAGCGCGTCCAGGTCCATGGTCGCGGGCGACATGGCGGAGGCGGCGGACCCGGCGCGGTAGTAGGCGACCTCGTGGGCGTCGGTGGCCCGGTCGCCCGCGGTGCGGAAGTAGATGCCGGTGGGGCGGGCGGGGTCGCGGCGCACCCCGGAGACGTCGACGCCGTAGGCGCCGATGGCCGCCACGAGGTGGTCGCCGAAGCCGTCGGCGCCGACCCGGCTGACCCAGCGCGCGCGGTGTCCGCCGGCGGCGAGGACGCAGGCCAGGTTGGACTCGGCGCCGCCGATGCCGCGCTCGAAGGAGGGCACGTCGGCGAGGCGCCCCGGCACGGAGGGCACGAACGTGACCATGGACTCGCCGAGCGCGACGACGTCGGGCGCGCTGACGTCGGATGCGCTGTGCGGGGCTGCGGGTCCGGTGACGGTCACGGGGGTCGGTCTCCTCACGGCGTGGGGGCCAACAGCTCCGTTGACCCGGCGTTGGCTCGGATGTTAGACAGCAGTAAGCGACATACGCAATGGCCGTTGCATATTTTGCAACCGCCCGCCCGGAGGAGGCACCGTGACCGCCGACAACGCCGTCGAGCGCCGCAAGGACCGTCTTGCGCGTCTCAAGGAGCTCGCGCAGGAGCGCGTGGACTTCCGTTTCAAGGGCCTGCCGCCCCAGGCCGACGGGGTGGCCGTCGCCGAGCTGGCCGAGCGCCGGCTGAACCTCTTCACGGACGGTTTCACCACCCCGGTCCTCGCCCTCTCCGCGGAGCGCCTGGAGCACAACCTCGCATTGATGGAGACATACGCCACCCGGCACGGCCTCGCCTTCGCGCCGCACGGCAAGACGTCGATGGCCCCGCAGCTCTTCCAGCGCCAGGTCGAGCACGGCGCGTGGGGCATCACCCTCGCCGTGCCGCACCAGGTGCGGGTGGCCCGCGCGTTCGGCGTCGAGCGGATCTTCCTGGCGAACGAGCTGGTCGACGCGGCCGCGCTGCGCTGGCTCGCCGCCGAGCTGGACGCCGACGAGGAGTTCCGGTTCATCTGCTACGCCGACTCCGTGCGCGGGGTCGAGCTGATGGACGCCGCCCTGCGCGAGGCCGGCGCCGCCCGCCCCGTCGACGTGGTAGTGGAGCTGGGCGCGGGCGACGGCGCCCGCACCGGGGCCCGCACGGAGGCGCAGTGCGCGCTGGTCGCCGACGCGGTGGCCGCCGCCCCGACGCTGCGGCTCGTCGGGGTCGCCGGGTACGAGGGCGAGGTCCCCGAGGCCGACGGCGAGCGGGTCCGCGCCTGGCTGCGGCGGCTCGTCGCGCTCGCGGTGGAGTTCGACGGGGCCGGGCGGTTCGCGGGGCTCGACGAGATCGTGGTGAGCGCGGGCGGCTCCGCCTGGTTCGACGCGGTGGCGGACGTCTTCGCGGAGATCCCCGGGCTCTCCTCCCCCGTACTGAAGTTGCTGCGCTCCGGCGCGTACGTGTCGCACGACGACGGCCACTACCGCCATCTCACCCCCTTCAACCGGGTGCCGGAGGAGGGGGCGCTGCACCCCGCGTTCCGGCTGTGGGCGCAGGTCGTGTCGCGTCCCACGCAGGACCAGGCGTTCACGAACGCGGGCAAGCGGGACGCGGCCTACGACCTGGACCTGCCCGAGGTCCAGGTCGTGCGGGACGCCCGGACGGGCGCGGTGCGCGACGCGGCCGGGGTCACCGTGACGGGCCTCTCCGACCAGCACGGCTGGGTGCGGACCGAGACCGGGGCCGGCCTGGAGGTCGGCGACTGGCTCGGCATGGGGTTGTCACACCCCTGCACGTCCTTCGACAAGTGGCAGCTGATTCCCGTGGTGGAGGCGGACGGGACGGTCGTGGACTACGTCCGCACGTTCTTCTAGGCAGGCGCGCCGTGGCTCCGCCGGTCCGCTGTCCACCGCGGGCCGGTGGGGGCTGGTCGCGCAGTTCCCCGCGCCCCTGAGATGCGCACTGCGTGCGCCATCTCCCCGGGGGAGCTGCGGCGAAGCCGCATGCTCCGGGGGCGCGGGGAACTGCGCGAGAAGCCCCACCGGCCGGCAGCCGAAGGACGACCCCATCAGGGGCGCGGGGAACTGCGCGACCAGCCACGACGAGACCGGCACCCGGCGACGAATCAGCACCTGGCACAGGAGAGGCAGGCCCCCCATGGACCTGGTCATCAAGAACACCCGCGTCATCGACGGCACCGGAGACGCCTCGTACCGCGCAGACGTGGCGATCGACAACGGCCGCATCACCCAGATCACCCGCGAGGGCCAGGGCCCGCGCCCCACCGGGCCCCGCACCCTGGACGGGACGGGCCTCGCGGTAGCGCCCGGCTTCATCGACATGCACGCGCACAGCGACCTGGCCCTGCTGCGCGACCCGGACCACAGCGCGAAGGCCGCCCAGGGCGTCACCCTGGAGGTCCTCGGCCAGGACGGCCTGTCCTACGCCCCCGTCGACGACCGCACCCTCGCCGAGGTCCGCCGCGCCATCACCGGCTGGAACGGCGGGGCGCCCGGGGACACCTCCGTCGACTTGGACTGGCGCACCGTCGGCGAGTACCTGGACCGCCTGGACCGGGGCATCGCGGTCAACGCCGCCTACCTCATCCCCCAGGGCACGGTACGGATGTACGCCGTCGGCTGGGAGGACCGCGACGCCACCCCCGCCGAGCTGGAGCGGATGAAGCAGCTCGTCGCCGAGGGCATGGAGCAGGGCGCCGTCGGCATGTCCTCCGGGCTCACGTACACGCCCGGCATGTACGCCAAGGACGCCGAACTCACCGAGCTGTGCCGGGTGGTGGCCGCCTACGACGGCTACTACTGCCCCCACCACCGCAGCTACGGCGCCGGCGCCCTGGACGCGTACCGGGAGATGGTCGACCTGACGCGGACCGCGGGCTGCGCCCTGCACCTCGCGCACGCCACCATGAACTTCGGCGTGAACAAGGGCAAGGGCGTCGACCTGCTCGCGCTCCTCGACGAGGCGATCGCGGGCGGCGCGGACATCAGCCTCGACACCTACCCCTACACCCCGGGCGCCACCACCCTCGTGGCGATGCTGCCCAGCTGGGCCAACGAGGGCGGGCCCGACGCCACCCTCGCGCGGCTGCGCGACGACGCGACCGCCGAGCGCATCCGCCGGCACGTGGAGGAGATCGGCTCGGACGGCTGCCACGGCGTGCCGATGGAGTGGGACACGATCGAGATCTCCGGTGTCGCCGACCCGGCGCTGGCCGCGTACGTGGGCCGGACGGTCGCGGCGGCCGCCGGCGAGCGCGGCGAGAGCCCGTGGGTCACCGCCCGGCGCCTGCTGATCGAGGACAAGATGGGGACCACGATCCTCCAGCACGTCGGGCACGAGGAGAACGTGCGGGCGATCATGCAGCACCCCGTGCACACCGGCGGCAGCGACGGCATCCTCCAGGGCGACAAGCCGCACCCGCGCGCGTACGGCACGTTCCCGCACTACCTCGGGCACTACGCCCGCGACCTGGGCGTCATGTCCCTCGAAGAGACCGTCGCGCACCTCACGTCCCGCCCGGCCGCGCGGCTGCGGCTCCCGGACCGCGGCCTGGTCCGCGAGGGGTACCGCGCCGACCTGGTGCTGTTCGACCCGGAGACGGTGGCGGCGGGCTCCTCGTTCGAGGCGCCGCGGACGCTGCCCGTGGGCATCCCGCACGTCCTGATCGACGGCCGCTCCGTGATCGAGGACGGGCGCCGCACGGACGTCCTGGCGGGCCGGTCGGTGCGCCGGGTCGCTTAAAAGCCTGTCTTCGAACCCCCGTCGGCGCTCAGCGCACGCCGTGCGGCCGGAACTGGATGCTGATCCGGGGGCCGGTCGCCCGCGCCGACTTGGGGATCGCGTGCTCCCAGGTGCGCTGGCAGGAGCCGCCCATCACGATGAGGTCGCCGTGCCCGAGCGGCCTGCGCACGGCCGGGGCGCCGCCGCCCAGCGGCCGCAGCAGCAGATCGCGCGGTGCCCCGACCGACAGGATGGCGACCATCGTGTCCTCGCGGTCGCCGCGCCCGATGCGGTCCCCGTGCCAGGCGACGCTGTCCCGTCCGTCGCGGTAGTAGCAGAGCCCCGCCGTGGTGAAGGGCTCGCCCAGCTCCTCGGCGTAGTGCGCGGACAGGGCGGCGCGGGCCGTGTCGAGCACCGGGTGCGGCAGCCGCGCCGCGGCGCCGTAGAACCGCAGCAGCCGCGGCACGTCGACCACCCGCTCGTACATCTGCCGCCGCTCCGCCTGCCACAGCACGCTCCCGGCGAGGTGTTCGAACAGGGTGTCGGCGCCGCTGAGCCAGCCCGGCAGGACGTCGATCCAGGCCCCGGCCCCGAGCACGGTGCGCCGCACCCCGGCGAGGGGGCCGAGCGCGGTCTCCTCGGCCTGGTCGAAGAGCGATCCCTGAAGCATGTCCTCCAGCGTACCGAACGAATAGAACAAACGCTCGAACATCGCCGCGCGCCGGTACCGAGTGGCTCATCTCACCCGCGCGCGCCGCGCCGCCCGGGAGCACGGCCGTAAAGTCGGACCATGCAGCTCATCCAGTCGACCAAGCTCGCCAACGTCTGCTACGAGATCCGGGGTCCGGTGCTCGAGGAGGCGATGCGGCTGGAAGCGGCGGGCCACCGGATCCTGAAGCTGAACACGGGCAACCCGGCGGCGTTCGGCTTCGAGTGCCCCCCGGAGATCCTGGAGGACATCCTCCGCAACCTCGGCGACGCGCACGGCTACGGCGACGCCAAGGGGCTGCTCGCCGCCCGCCGCGCGGTGATGATGCACTACCAGACACTGGGCGTGGAGACCGACGTCGAGCACGTCTACATCGGCAACGGCGTCTCCGAGCTGATCGTGATGGCGATGCAGGGGCTGCTCGACGACGGCGACGAGGTCCTCGTCCCCGCGCCCGACTACCCGCTGTGGACCGCCGCCGTCTCCCTCTCCGGCGGCACCGCCGTGCACTACCGCTGCGACGAGCAGGCGGACTGGATGCCGGACCTCGCCGACGTCGAGCGCAAGGTGACCGACCGCACCAAGGCGATCGTCATCATCAACCCGAACAACCCGACGGGCGCCGTCTACAGCGACGAGATGCTGCGCGGCCTCACCGACATCGCCCGCCGCCACAACCTGCTCGTCTGCTCCGACGAGATCTACGACAAGATCCTCTACGACGGCGCGACGCACACCCCGACCGCCGCCATCGCCCCGGACCTGCTCACCCTCACCTTCAACGGCATGTCGAAGGCGTACCGGGTGGCCGGCTACCGCGTCGGCTGGATGGCGATCTCCGGGCCGCGCGCCCACGCGGCGTCCTACATCGAGGGCCTGACGGTCCTGGCGAACATGCGCCTGTGCGCGAACATGCCGGGCCAGCACGGCGTGGTCGCCGCCCTCAGCGGCCGCCAGACGGTCACCGACCTGGTGCTGCCCGGCGGGCGCCTGAAGGAGCAGAGCGACGTCGCCTACGACCTGCTCACCCGGATCCCGGGCGTCACCTGCGTCAAGCCCAAGGGCGCGCTCTACCTCTTCCCACGTCTCGACCCGAAGGTCTTCAAGATCAAGGACGACCGGCGGATGGTGCTCGACCTGCTGCGCGCCGAGAAGATCATGGTGGTGCAGGGCACGGGGTTCAACTGGCCCGAGCCGGACCACTTCCGCGTGGTCACACTGCCCTCGACGCGGCAGCTGACCGAGGCGATGACGCGGATCGGCACGTTCCTGGACGGCTACTGCCAGGCCTGAGTCACACCTGGGTCAGGCCTGAGTCAGACCCGGGTCAGACCTGGGCCAGACCTGGGGTCAACTTTGGACAGGTTCTAAGTTAGACACGTTCTAAGGTACGATGGAGACCAAGTCACCGCCTGCACGGTTGCCTGGAGGCCTCCCATGTACGAGCCGATCCGCACCAAGTCGGTCCACACGATGGTGGCCGACAGCGACTTCCCGCACCGCACCCGCGAGGAGGAGCTGGACATCCAGCTCGCGGGGCACCTGTCCGCCCTGCTCGCCCTGACCGACGAGCTCCGGCTCGCCGCCGGGGACCCGGACCTCGACGCCGCCGCGAGTGCGCTGGCCGCGCAGGTCCAGCGGCTCCGGGGCGGGCAGCCGCCGGTCCGTTCGTCCGTCGCCGCCGCCGTGCACGAGCCGCATGTCGCCGCTCTGCATCAGCGGGCGCATGCCCTTGCCGGGCGGGCGCTGGTCGTCGCGGCGTCCCGGGCCGACACGAGCGCCGCGATCCTGGCCGCGCAGCGCATGGAGTACCACGCGAGCGCAGGCCGCTTGGTAGCCGCCTGAGGGGCGCGGGGAACTGCGCGAGCAACCCACGAAAAGCCGCGGGGGGGGGGGGGGGGGGGGGGGGGCGGCCCCCCCCCGGCCTTACGAGTGGGGGGGCGCCGCCGGT
>NZ_JBITLI010000004.1:316471-544937 GCF_044465085.1 Streptomyces sp. NPDC049813
TGTTTTACCCGGCTTCCGCTGCCGGTTTGTTCCCGGCGTTGGGGGGGGGGGTAAGGGCGCCCCAACCCCACCAAACCCCGCGGTCGCGTCTGCTCGATGGATGAGCAGACGCGACCGCGGCTTTCGTCGTGGCTGAGCGCGCAGGTTCCCCGCGCCCCTGACGGGGCATGACTGAGCCCCCGCACGCCGTTGTGCGGGGGCTCACTCAGGTCCGGCCTAGCCGAGGCGCTGCACCAGCTTCCGGTACTCGTCCCACAGCTCCGGCGGAGTGTGATCGCCGAACGTGTTCAAGTGCTCCGGAATCAGCGCGGCCTCCTCGCGCCAGACCTCCTTGTCGACGGTGAGCAGGAACTCCAGATCGGTGTCGGCCAGATCGAGGCCGTCCGTGTCCAGGGAACCCTTGGCCGGAAGGATGCCGATCGGGGTCTCGACACCTTCCGCCCGGCCGTCGAGGCGGTCCACGATCCACTTCAGGACGCGGCTGTTCTCACCGAAGCCGGGCCACACGAAGCGGCCGTCCGCGTCCTTGCGGAACCAGTTGACGTAGTAGATCTTGGGCAGCTTGGCCGCGTCCTTCTCCTGGGCGACCTTCACCCAGTGGGCCATGTAGTCGCCCATGTTGTAGCCGCAGAACGGCAGCATCGCGAACGGGTCGCGGCGCAGTTCGCCGACCTTGCCCTCGGCCGCGGCGGTCTTCTCGGAGGCCACGTTGGCGCCGAGGAAGACGCCGTGGTTCCAGTCGAAGGACTCCGTCACCAGCGGCACGGCGCTCGCGCGGCGGCCGCCGAAGAGGATCGCCGAGATCGGCACGCCCCTGGGGTCCTCCCACTCGGGCGCGATGATCGGGCACTGCGCTGCCGGGGTGGTGAAGCGGGCGTTGGGGTGGGCGGCCGGGACGCCTGACTCGGGCGTCCAGTCGTTGCCCTTCCAGTCCGTGAGGTGGGCCGGGGTCTCCTCGGTCATGCCCTCCCACCAGACGTCGTCGTCGTCGGTGAGCGCGACGTTGGTGAAGACGGAGTTGCCCCACAGCGTCTTCATCGCGTTGGCGTTCGTGTGCTCGCCGGTACCGGGCGCGACACCGAAGAAACCGGCCTCGGGGTTGATCGCGTAGAGCCGGCCGTCCTCGCCGAACCGCATCCAGGCGATGTCGTCGCCGATCGTCTCGACCGTCCAGCCGGGGATCGTGGGCTCCAGCATGGCGAGGTTGGTCTTGCCGCAGGCGGACGGGAACGCGGCGGCGACGTACGTCGGGGACGCGGCCTCCTCCGGCGGCGGGGTCAGCTTCAGGATGAGCATGTGCTCGGCGAGCCAGCCCTCGTCACGCGCCATGACGGAGGCGATGCGCAGGGCGTAGCACTTCTTGCCCAGCAGGGCGTTGCCGCCGTAGCCGGAGCCGTAGGACCAGATCTCGCGGTCCTCGGGGAAGTGCGAGATGTACTTCGTGGAGTTGCACGGCCACGGCACGTCCTCCTCGCCCGGCTCCAGCGGAGCGCCGAGCGTGTGGACGGCCTTGACGAAGAAGCCGTCGGTGCCGAGCTCGTCCAGGACCGGGCGGCCCATCCGGGTCATGGTGCGCATCGACACGGCGACGTAGGCCGAATCGGTGATCTCGACGCCGATCGCGGAGAGCGGCGAGCCCAGCGGGCCCATGCAGAAGGGGACGACGTACATCGTCCGGCCCTTCATGCTGCCGCGGAAGATGCCGCCGTTGCCCTCGTTGCCCCGGAAGACCTCCCGCATCTCGGCCGGGGCCTTCCAGTGGTTGGTCGGGCCCGCGTCCGCCTCCCGCTCGGAGCAGATGAACGTCCGGTCCTCGACCCGCGCGACATCGGTCGGGTCGGAGGCGGCGTAGTAGGAGTTCGGGCGCTTGACCGGGTCGAGCTTCTTGAACGTCCCCTTCGCGACGAGCTCCTCGGCGAGCCGCTCGTACTCCGCCTCGGAGCCGTCGCACCAGACGACCCGGTCGGGCTGGGTCAGCTCGGCGATCTCGTTGACCCACGCGATCAGTTCCTTGTGCTCGGTCGGAAGGGCCGAGAGGTCCGAGAGGCCTGAGAGGGCCGAGGGGGTCGAGGGGGCCGAGGGGGTGGGGACGGGGGTCGTGTCGGTCCGGGAGAGGGGAGCCGCGATGTCGCGCGCCACGATCGCTCCTAAATGAGGGTGTTGTGTTGGGTGCCCCGTGGGGGCTGCGACCCGGACGCTGCGCCTCCCGTTCCACCGGGCTCCAGGGGCTGGAGTCCGGTGAGCGCTCATCCGGTGCCGACCGCACTCATTTGATCATCCGACCGTTTCGCCCATCTGTCCAGGGGGCCTCACACTTGAGCGACGTGAGCATCACCACTCGGCCCCACGGGCTTATCGATCAGGACTTCGGGTTAACCCCCGGTGAGGACTGCGGTTCTCCATATCCACCACCTACGGAGGCGTAGGTACGATGCGACCCATGAGCGTCACCGCCGAGCAGCCCGAAGTCCCCGTCGCAGAGCCGCCCTTGCTCAAGCCCAGACTGCGCGGGTGGCTGCACGCGGGCATGTTCCCCGCGGTGCTGGTCGCCGGTCTCTTCCTGACGGCCCTGGCCGACTCCACGCGCGGCCGCGTGGCCTGCGGCATCTACGTCCTCTCGGCCTGCCTGCTGTTCGGCGTGAGCGCGCTCTACCACCGGGGGAACTGGGGGCCGCGCGCGGACGGCATCCTGCGCCGCCTCGACCACGCCAACATCTTCCTGATCATCGCGGGCACCTACACGCCACTGACCATGCTGCTGCTCCCCGACTCCAAGGGCGACGCGCTGCTGTGGGGCATCTGGGCGGCGGCAGCGGCGGGCATCGCCTTCCGGGTCTTCTGGGTCGGCGCCCCGCGCTGGCTCTACACCCCCTGCTACATCGCGATGGGCTGGGCGGCGGTCTTCTTCCTGCCCGACTTCATGCGGGCCGGCGGCGTCGCGGTGCTCGTCCTGGTGATCGTGGGCGGGCTGCTCTACAGCGCGGGCGGCGTGATCTACGGGATCAAGCGGCCCAACCCCTCGCCCCGCTACTTCGGCTTCCACGAGGTCTTCCACTCGCTGACCCTCGCGGCGTTCGTCGTGCACTACGTCGGCATCTCCCTGGTCGCCTACCAGCACGCCTGACGCTTCCCGCTCCTCCCCTTCCGATCATGGCCGCGGCTCATCAGCCGCGGCCATCTCTGCGTGCGCGCGCACGCCGACCCCCAGAGGAGTTGTCGACCGTAACCGCATATTGACACTCACCATGAAATGAGAGCTACTCTCAATTCATGGTTACTATCAATCAGCAGGCGGTGCCGCGCCTCGACCCCCGGCGCTGGTGGGCCCTCGGGGCCCTGGTCGCGAGCATGCTCGTGCTCGGCTTCGACATGACGATCCTGAACGTGGCGCTCCCGACGATCACCGGCGAGCTGGGCGCCACCACCGGCCAGCAGCAGTGGATGGCGGACGCGTACGTGGTCGTGTTCGCGGCGCTGATGCTCCCCGCCGGACTCCTCGGCGACCGCTTCGGCCGCCGCCGGGTCCTGGTCGGCGGGCTCGGCGTCTTCCTCGCGGCATCCGTCCTCGGCGCCCTCGCCTCCGACGTGACCTGGGTGATCGTGGCCCGGGCCCTGATGGGCGTCGGCGGCGCGTTCGTGATGCCGCTCGCCATCTCCGTACTGCCCTCGCTCTTCCCGCGGGCCGAGCAGACCAAGGCCATCGGCATGATCTCCGCGGCGTCCGCGCTCGGCATGCCCCTCGGCCCGATCCTCGGCGGCTGGCTCCTGAACCACTTCTGGTGGGGCTCGGTCTTCGTGATCAACGTGCCGATGGTCGCGATCGGCATCACCGCCTGCCTCTTCCTGCTCCCGGAGACCCGGGACCCGGCCGCTCCCCGCGTCGACGTCGTCTCCACCGTCCTCACCGCGCTCGGCCTCGGCACCCTGATCTACGCGATCATCGAGGGCCCCGCGAAGGGGTGGACCGCCCCGGTGGTGCTCGGCTCCTTCGCGGCGGCCGTCGCCCTGCTCGGCGGCCTCGTGCTGCGCGAGCGCCGCAGCCCGCGCCCCATGCTCGACCTCACGCTCCTGAGCCACCGCGGCTTCCTCACCCACACGCTGGTCGCGACGCTCGGCATGTTCGTGTTGTCGGGCCTGATGTTCGTGCTGCCGCAGTACTTCCAGGCCGTGCTCGGCACCGACTCGTTCGGCACCGGCCTGCGGCTGATCCCGCTGATGGCCGGGATGCTGGCCGCGGCGAAGCTCGCCCAGCCGCTCGTCGCCGGGTTCGGGGAGCGGGCCGTGATCTGCGTCTCCCTGGTGGTCCTGGCGTTCGCCGCGTTCCTCGGGGCGCGCACCACCGCCGGCTCCGGGTACGGGTTCACCGCCCTGTGGCTGACCGTCGCCGGGTTCGGCTTCGCCTTCGCCATGATCCCCGCGATGGGCGGTGCCCTCGGCGCCCTGCCCAAGGACCAGGCGGGGCGCGGCGCCGGGCTGCTGAGCACGGTCCGCCAGACCGGCAGCGCGCTCGGCGTCGCCCTGCTCGGCGCCCTGGTCGCCGGGGCGTACACCGCACGGCTGAGCACGGCCTCCGTCTCCGGGGCCGCGGCGGACGCCGCCCGGGACTCGGTGATCGGCGCCCATCTGGTCGCGGGCCGGCTCGGCGACCGGACGCTGGCCGCCTCCGCCGACGCCGCGTACCTCCACGGCATGGACCTCGCCCTGACCGTCATCGGCATCGTCGCCCTGGTCTGCGTGGTCCTGACCGCGACGCTGATGCCCGCCCGCCCGGCCCCCGCCGCGAGCGCGCCGTCCGGTACGGAGGTGGCCCCCACCGGCGCGGATGCCCGACAATGACGGTCATGGCCGCCTCAGCACAGACCCCGGAGCCCAAGCTCGGGCTCCGGGAGCGCAAGAAGCTCAAGACCCGCACGGCGATCCGCGAGGCGACGTACCGCCTGATCATGGACCAGGGGTACGACGCGACGACCGTCGAGCAGATCGCCGAGGCCGCCGAGGTGTCCCCGTCCACGGTCTTCCGCTACTTCCCGACCAAGGAGGACATCGTCCTCACCGACGAGTTCGACCCGGTCCTGGAGCGCGAACTGCGGGCCCGCCCGGCCGGTGAGTCCCTCCTCGACTCGCTGCGGCACGTCATCGAGGAGAGCCTGCTGCGCGCCGTGCAGAGCGAGGACCCCGAGGTGACCCGGCTGCGCACCCGGCTCCAGGTCGAGGTGCCGGCGGTGCGCTCGCGGATGATGGAGTCGATGTCGGTCACCGGCCAGATGATCTGCCGCGTCCTCGCCGACCGCACCGGCCGCGACGCGGGGGACCTGGAGGTCCGGGTCTACGCGATGGCGGTGGTCGGCGCGCTGATGGAGGCCACGATGTACTGGGCCGAGCGGGGGGACGCGGGCGGGGACCTGCGGGACCTGTCGGTACGGGCCCTGGACGTCCTGCGGGACGGGCTCCAGGGAACGTAGGCCCCGCTCTCCGGGCCCTCGCCTCCCCCCTCCGCTCCTCCTCCGCTCCCCCGGACCGTCAGCCCTGGTTCTCCGTCAGGGCGCGGCGCAGCCGGTCCGGGTCGGTCTCCGGGGTCTCGCACACGAAGTGGCGGCAGACGTAGGCGGTGTCCTGGTCGCCGACCCGCGTCCGGCCGGCGAGCAGCGGCAGTTCGTCGCTGCCCTCCGGGCCCACGGCGACCACGGCGCCGGGTGCGGTCTCGGTGAGCGCGACGTGGTGCAGCCGGCCGCCCACCTCCCCCACCACGGCGATCTCGCGCGGCCCGTCGAGCAGCGCCTCCGCGACCGCGAGACCGTTGCCGATGAAGCGCGGCGCGCGCGGCCCGAGCGCCCTGACCACGCCCAGCGCCCGCTCGGCCGCGGTGCGGTGCGGCTCGGACCCGGTGTGCGCGGCGTACGAGAGCAGCGCCCCGGCCGCCGCGGTCCAGCCGGACGGCGTCGCGTTGTCCGTCGGGTCCTGCGGGCGCCGGATCAGCCGCTCGGCGTCGGCCGCGGTGTCGTACAGCGCGCCGCTCTCCGGATCGACGAACCGGTCCAGGACGTGGTCGAGCAGGAACCCGGCGAACTCCAGCCACACCCCTTCCCCGGTCACCGACGCCAGCGCGAGGAACCCCTCGGCGACATCGGCGTAGTCCTCCAGGACGCCGCTGTTGGCGCCGACCCGCCCGTCCCTGCTGGTCCGCGAGAGCCGCGCGAGGGGGTCCATGTGCAGCCGCACCAGCAGATCGCCCGCGGCGACGGCGGCGTCCACCAGGTCCTGCCGCCCGAAGTACGCCCCGGTCTCGGCCAGCGCGGCGATCGCGAGGCCGTTCCACGCGGCGACGACCTTGTCGTCCCGGCCGGGCGCGGGCCGCTCCCGCCGCGCGGCGCTCAGCGCCTGCCTGATCCGCGCCACCTGCCCCGCGTCGAACACTTCCTCCCCCTGCGGCAGTTGCAGCACGGAGGCACCCTCCTCGAAGGTCCCTTCCTGCGTGACCCCGAAGTACCGGGCGGCGACCGCGCCGTCCTGCGCGCCGAGCACCGCCTCCAACTGCGCGGGCGTCCACACGTAGTAGGCGCCCTCCACGTGCTTGCCGCTCGCCGGGTCCTCGCTGTCGGCGTCCAGCGCGGAGGCGAACCCGCCCTCGTTCGTGCGCAGTTCGGCCACCATGAAGTCGGCGGTCTCCAGCGCGACGCGCTTGGCCAGCTCCGACCCGGTCGAACGCCACAGGTGCGCGTAGGCGCGGCACAGCAGCGCGTTGTCGTAGAGCATCTTCTCGAAGTGCGGCACCGTGAACTCGCGGTCCACGGAGTACCGGGCGAAGCCGCCCCCGAGCTGGTCGTAGATCCCGCCGCGCGCCATCCGCTCACCCGTGTCGAGCGCCATCTGCAGAGCGCCCTCGGCGCCGGTCCTGGCGTGGTGGCGCAGCAGGAACTCGATCACCATCGACGGCGGGAACTTGGGCGCGCCGCCGAACCCGCCGTACGTCGCGTCGTACTCCCGGGTCAGCCCGAGCAGCGCCTGCGCCAGCTCGCCCTCCCCGGGCACCTGCGCGTCCCCGAGACCCAGGCTCCGCCCGGCGAGATCCTGGGTGATCTTCGCGGCGACCTCGGCGACCTCCCCGCGCCGCCCGGTCCACGCGTCCCGGACGCCGCCCAGGACCTGCGTGAAGGACGGCATCCCGTGCCGGGGCTCGGGCGGGAAGTACGTACCAAAGTAGAACGGCTCGGCGTCCGGCGTCAGGAACACGGTCATCGGCCAGCCACCCTGCCCGGTGGCTGCCTGCACGGCCTCCATGTAGACGGCGTCGACGTCGGGGCGCTCCTCGCGGTCGACCTTGACGCTGACGAAATTGTCGTTCATGACGGCGGCGGTCGCGTCGTCCTCGAAGGACTCGTGGGCCATGACATGACACCAGTGGCAGCTCGAATACCCCACGCTGAGCAGCACCGGTACGTCCCGCCGCCGCGCCTCCTCGAACGCCTCGGGCGACCATGGCCACCAGTCGACGGGGTTGTCGGCGTGCTGGAGGAGGTACGGGGAGGAGGTCTGCGCAAGTCGGTTCGCCATGCACCCCATCCTCGCGCACCCTCCTCAGCGAGACCCGCGCGCCACGGGGCGGGGTAGGAACCGGGGGGCGGGGCGGGTGGGAGCTGCTGATATCGGGCGGCGTGGCATCGGCGAACAGTAGGCTGGTCCGAGCAGAACCGGGACTGCTGAAGCTCCTCGAAGGAGGTACACCATGACCGCCGAGATGGTGGCGCCCGCGTGGATGCACACGCAGATCAGCGCGGAGCAGTACGACTCCTGGTCCGAGGAGCAGTGCGCCGGCATCGAGATCGTGGACGGGATGGTCGTCGTGAGCCCGAGCGCCTCCAAGCGCCACAACCGGCTGGCCCGCATCCTGGCCAACGCCCTGGAGGCCGCCGCGGGCCCGGACTGGAACGCCGACACGGACTTCGACGTCCGCCTCCAGGACGTCCCCCTCACCAACCGCCGCCCCGACGTCATCGTCTACCGGGCGGAGACCATCGACCTCACGCCCACCCGCCCCGAGCACGTACTCCTGGTCGTCGAGGTCGTGTCGCCCGGCTCGGAGACCACCGACCGGATCGTGAAGGTCGACCAGTACGCCAAGGCCGGCATCCCCTTCTACTGGCGGGTCGAGCAGGCCGCCACCGGCGTCCCGATCATCTACACCTACGTCCTCGACCCCGCCACCAAGGCGTACCGGGACGGCGAGATGTTCACCGGCACGGTGAAGGCCACCGCACCCTTCTCCGTCGCTGTCGACCTGAAAGTCGCCTGACAGCACCGGAGATCTTCCCTCGGTCCCGCTGAGCGGGCGGCGGTCCCGAGGCCAAGGCGGTCATGTCTTTGATCGTCGGGGCTCTCGCGCCCGCACCCCATACGCAGGACACTTGACCCGGAACTGTCATCACCGGAGGGGGACCGAAGATGCGGGACAGCCATCGGGCGGAGGCCGAGCGGCTGTTGGCCCGGGCCGTCGAGGAAGAGGTAAGGCGGACGGGCGGGCGGACGGACGGGGGCGTGCTGCTGGCGCGGGCGAAGGGCGCGCTCGATGCCATGGAGCGGACCGCCGCCGAGGAGTACGCCGCGTACACCCGGGCGCTGGACGAGTCGTCGGCGGGGCAGCTGACGTTCGGGGAGCGGTTCGCCAAGGAGGGCGGGGCGACGCCGCTGATGGTCGCGGGGGTGGGGGCGGTGACCGCCGTCGTGGCGGACCTGGCGCTCGGGGCGGGCGGTGGCGTCGCGGCGGGCGCCGGTGTCGCGGTCGCCGTGATTGGGGCCGCCGCCACCGTCGCCAAGGTGACCGCCTCCCACCTGCCGGCGGCGAGCCGCAGCGCGGGCGCCCTGAACCAGCCGGGCGGCCCCGAGCAGCTGCGGTTGCAGTGGCTGACGGCGCTGGAGGTGCGGGGCATCCGGCCGTTCCTGGACCAGCAGCGCGTCCTCGCGGCCAGCACCGGGACGCCGAAGAAGAAGTCGGCGGGGCCGGCCCTGCGGCGCACCGACAAGAGCGCGGCTGCCCGGCGCAGGAGCGTACTGGAGCAGTCGTTCGGCCAACTGCCCGTCCCGGAGGGGCCGTTCGCGGGGCGGCGCGCGGCCATGGCACGGATCGCGCAGTGGGTGCACGCGGCGCGGGCCAGTACGGAGACCCGGCCGACCGTGGTGGTGCTGCACGGGGCGCCGGGTTCGGGGCGCACGACGCTGGCGGTGCGGGCGGCGCACGAGCTGCGGGACCAGTTCCGCGGGGCGTGCGTGGTGGATCTGCGCGGCGACCGGGCGGACGCGGCGCCGCTGTCGACGCGGGACGCGCTGCTGCATCTGCTGAACCGGCTGGGCGCGCCGCGCGAGCAACTGCTGTTCCGGGAGCGTTCGTCACCGGAGCAGCAGGTCAAGCGGTTGATGGAGCTGTACCACCAGCATCTGACCGGACTGCCGGTGACGATCGTGCTCGACGACGCCGACGCCACCGACAACGCCGCGCAGGTGCGCGCGCTGATCCCGGAGCGCTCCGACAGCCTCGTCGTCGTCACCGCGCGTGAACCGCTCGACCTCGGCGACGCCCCGGCCTGGGTGCACCAGCTGCCGGTGGAGGCGCTGGACGCGGCGGGCGCCGAGGAGCTGCTGCGGCAGTGCGCGCAGGACGACGGCGACCCCTACGACGCGGCCGCCACCGACGAGGTGCGGGAGCTGTGCGGCGGGCTGCCGCTCGCGCTGCGGATCGCCGGCTCGGCGATCGGCCCGCGCACCACGCGCCGACTGGCGGCGGACCTGAGCGCGTACGGCCCGGTGGAGCCGGTCGAGCGGGTCCTGTGGCTGCGCTACTCCGACCAGTCCGACGCGGCCCGGCGGCTGCTGCGCCGGCTCGCGCTGGCGGGCCGGGCCTCCCTGGGCGCGGCGGCCGCGGCGGCCCTGCTGGCCACCGACGAGTCGGAGGCCGTGCGCCGGCTGACGGAGCTGGCGCGCGCGGGCCTGATCGACCATGTGCGGGGCAACCGCTACCGGTTGCACGACCTGGTCCGCGTGTTCGCGGCGGCCCGGCTCGCGGACGAGGAGGAGCCCGCCGAGCGCACGGCCGCGCAGGAACGGCTGATCCAGAACTACGCGGAGCTGGCCGACTCGGTGATCCGGCTGGTCGACGGCAACATGTCGACGCGGGCCGGGCAGCCGGGCCCGCACGGCTTCACCTCGCTGGACGCGGCGCTGCGCTGGCTGGACGACGAGTCGAGCTTCATCACGGCGGCGCTGCGGCACGCGGAGGACGTCGACCAGGAGGCGGTGCTCGGCCTGCTGGGCGCGCTGTGCGACTACTGCCTGCTGCGCGGCGACCTCTACCGGCTGGGCGAGATCAGCGAGTTGACGCAGGCCGTCGACCAGGGGCTGCTGGTGCGCTCGGTCCAGTGGCGCACGGGCATCGCGGCCCGTCAGCTCGGCGAGCTGGACAAGGCGCGCACGACGCTGACGTCGGTGGTCGACCTGTACCGCGAGGCCCACCACCAGGCGGGCGAGGCGCGGGCCCTGTGCTCGCTCGGCATCACCCTGCACCATCAGGGCCAACTCGGGGACGCGGCGGCCCAGTTGCGGGCGGCGCTCGATCTTCAGACGACCCCGGAGACGCGGGGCGACCGCGGCTGGACGCTGCACGCGCTGGCCGCCGTCGAGCGGGACCGCGCCCACGTCGGGGAGTCGCTGGCGCTGCTCACCGACGCGCTGGCGCTGCACCGGGAGAGCGAGTCGCTGCACGGTGAGGCCTGGGCCCACTTCCAGCTCGGCCAGCTGCGGCTGCGCATGGGGGACGTCCCGGACGCCGACGCCGAGCTGCGCGCGGCCCTCGACCTGTACGGCCGCACCCGGGACAGCCGGGGCGAGGCGTGGGCGCTGACGCAGCTGGCGCGGGCCCGGCTGGTCGACGGCGAGGCGTCGGAGGCGGTCGACGGGCTGCGCCAGGCGGTCTCCCGCCACCGCGAGAACGAGGACGCGCGCGGGGAGGCCTGGACGTACTACTACCTGGGCCAGGCCCTGGAGGAGTCGGGCCACCTCGATCAGGCGGTCCGCGAGCTTGAGCGCTCACGCACGATGTTCTCCCGGATGCGGGACGTGTACGGCCTGGCGTGCGCCCGCCACCACTCGGCGCGGGTCACCCGGGACCAGCGGGCGGCGCAGACGGGGTCGCTGCGCAACTCCGGCTTCGCCCGCCAGCTCCTGGTGGACGCGCGCGCCGACTTCCAGCGCATCGGGGTCGCCCACGGAGAGGCGTGGACCTGCCTGGAGCTGGCGGTCGTCGACGCGGGCAACGCGCGTCTGGCGCAGGCCCTCGCGCTGTGCGGGGAGGCGGCGGCCCTCTTCGCCTCGTACGGGGACCGGCGCGGCGAGGACTGGGCGGCGTTCCTGCGCTGCACCCTGCTCCCCTACGCCTCGCCGGGCGGGTCCGAGGTGGGCACGGCGGTCGCGCAGGAGGAGCTGGCCCAGCTCGCCCGGAGCGCGGACCCGGCCCGGGACGGCAAGCTCGACGACTTCATCGGCGCGTTCCAGCTGCTCCTGGAGCGCGGGGTGGAGCTGGACGCGGGCTGGCAGGCCTGGCGGCTCGGCATGGTCCCGAACCGGCACGCCCGGGACGTGATGGGGGTGCCGGTGGGCGCGTCACATCCGTAGCCCCCCATCCCCGCGCACCCGGTACTGCAGGTGCAGCACCCGGTCGCCCTGGATCACCACGTGCGGGTCCTCCAGGAGCCGCTGTCCGTCGGCGGCGCCGAAATAGCGGCGGCCGGAGCCGAAGACGACCGGGACGACGTCCATGGCGACGATGTCGACCAGGCCGAGCGCGAAGGCCTGGCCGCCGATGTCACCCGCGGTGATCGCCACGGACCGGTCGCCCGCGAGTTCCTTGGCGCGGGCGACGGCCCCGGGCACGTCGGTCGCGAAGTGGTAGTGGTCCGCCTCGGGGTGCCAGTCGGCGGGCCGGGGCCGGTGCGAGACCACGACGACGTGCTCGCCGGCCGGTGGCTGCGCCTCCCAGCCGTTGGTGAGGTCGAACAGCCGTCGACCCATGATCGTCACGCCGAGGCTGTCCCAGACCGGCTGGGTGTAGTCGGCGGAGGCCTTGGAGATCCGGAGACCGCCGCCGTCGCCGAGGGGCGTGTCACCGTTGCCGTACCAGTCGAACAACGGTCCGACCTGGTCCTCGGCGTCGGCGATGTAACCGTCCACGGAGACGACCGCGTGCATCAGTACAGGGCTCATACCCGTACGACCCCGCGCGCCCGCGAAACTCATCGCGGGCACGCGCGCGGCGGCCCCGGGGGCGGGCCCTGCAAAGCAGGGCGGGCCCTGCGAAGCGGAGGCTACGAGCGCTCGGGCGCCTTGGCGGCGTCGGCGCCGACGGGCTCGGCGCCCGGCTTCTCCTTGAAGTCGACCTTGCGCATGTGCTTGTTCATCGACTTCATCAGGCCCCAGACGGCGAGAGCCATCACCGCGAAGACGATGAAGCCCAGCACACCCGGAGTCACCTTGTTCTCGTCGACCTCCTGCGCGGCAAGAGGGACGAGATGGGTCATTGCCAGATTCGATGTCACATCAGGCATTGTGACGGACGCCCGCGAAGAGGTCGTCCTCGGGGAGGGAGGTATCGACGAGGGACTTGGCCAGCTCGTACTCCTCGGTCGGCCAGACCTCCATCTGGACCTCCATCGGGACGCGGAACCAGCCGCCGTCCGGATCGATCTGCGTGGCGTGCGCGATCAGCGCCTTGTCGCGGATCTCGAAGAAGTCGGCGCAGGGCACGTGCGTGGTCAGCGTCCGCTCGGGCCGCCCCGACTCGTCGAACCGCTTGAGCCAGTCCGCGTACGGCGACTCCAGGCCCCGCGCGATCAGGGCGTGGTGCAGCGCCTCGGTCCGCTGCCGGTTGAAGCCCTGGTTGTAGTAGAGCTTGCTCGGCTGGAAGACCGGGCCGAATTCGGCCTCCGGGTACTTCTCCGCGTCGGCCGCGCCGTCGAACGCCACCATCGTGATCTTGTGGGTCATGATGTGGTCGGGGTGCGGGTACCCGCCGTTCTCGTCGTACGTCGTGATGACCTGCGGCCGGAAGGAACGGATCTGGCGCACCAGCCGGCCGGCCGCCTCGTCCACGTCCTCCAGGGCGAAGCAGCCCTCGGGCAGCGGCGGCAGCGGGTCGCCCTCGGGCAGCCCGGAGTCGACGAAGCCCAGCCAGTCCTGCTTCACGCCGAGGATCTCGCGGGCCTCCTCCATCTCCTTGCGGCGCACCTCGTGGATGTGCTCCTCGATGTAGGTGTCGCCCTGGAGCTTCGGGTTGAGGATGGAGCCACGCTCGCCTCCCGTGCAGGTCACGACGTGCACGTCCACCCCCTCGGACACGTACTTGGCCATGGTGGCCGCGCCCTTCGACGACTCGTCGTCGGGGTGGGCGTGAACGGCCATCAGTCGCAGCTGCTCAGTCAAGACAAGATCCTCGGTGAAATAAGGCGCCCTGATGTGATTCGGCGCGGTGGGCGCTTCTATAGTGACCGAACCGGGGGGCGGAAAATTCCGGTGCCCGGTCCCGGCCGGGCGACACGAGAGGAACTGGCTGATGAGCGCCGTGCAGCAGCTGCCGGATGGCCGCTACGGATCATCGCGCTCGGCCGACGCCCGCGCGGACCGCAAGCTCAAGATCGCCGCGGTCGTCCTGGGGGCCCTGTTCGCCGCGATGATGTGCTGGTTCGGCTGGTACTACGTCGTCGGCAACAAGTTCAGCGGCGAGGTGATCGCCTTCCAGCCCTACGCGGACAACGTCAAGGTCCACCTGGAGATCCGCAAGGACGCCGGGACGAGCGGCTACTGCACGGTCCGCTCGCAGAGCGAGGACGGCGCCGAGGTGGGCCGCGCCGACTTCCGCTTCTCCCAGCACCAGGAGCGGATCGACAAGGTCGTCACGCTGCGCACCACCGGCAAGGGCACCACCGCGGAGCTGATGGGCTGCCACGCCGACTGAACCCGCGCCGGCCCCGGCCCAGAACCTCGGCGCTGACCTGCGCCGACGGAAAACTGGTGCCATATGTCCTCCCCCTTCGACCGCTGAATTGTTAGGCTCGTGGTTTCGCCCACCCGTAAGGGAACATCCTTCTGGGTAGGGCGATGCTTTGTATTCCCAGTACCTACGAGGAGCGACCTGTGACCCAGACCAGCGAAGACGTCACCTGGCTGACGCAGGAGGCGTACACCAAGCTCAAGGACGAGCTGGCGTACCTGTCTGGTCCCGCGCGCGAGGAAGTCACGCAGAAGATCGCTGCGGCGCGCGAGGAGGGCGACCTGCGGGAGAACGGCGGGTACCACGCCGCCAAGGAGGAGCAGGGCAAGCAGGAGCTCCGCATCCGCCAGCTGACCCAGCTCCTGGAGAAGGCCAAGGTCGGAGAGGCGCCCGCGGCCAGCGGGGTCGTCGCGCCCGGCATGGTCGTCACGATCGCTTTCGACGGCGACGAGGACGACACCATGAGCTTCCTGCTCGCCTCCCGCGAGTACGCGAGCTCCGACATCGAGACGTACTCGCCGCAGTCGCCGCTGGGCATGGGCGTGAACGGCAAGAAGGTCGGTGAGGACGCCCAGTACGAACTGCCGAACGGCAAGTTCGCCTCGGTCAAGGTCCTCACGGCGGAGCCGTACACCGGCTGACGCCCCCGTGCACCGACGGCGAGGCCCCCGGAGCTGATCAGCTCCGGGGGCCTCGCCGTGCGCGGGGCGGGCGGGTCAGGACGCCGCGTTGCGGCTCACGGACAGTGCGTATGACCAGCCGCCCCGGTCACGAGCATCGACGGCAGGACATACTCAGGAGGCACGGGAACACCGTCGTACGGCGTCAGGGCCTGCAGGGCCCGTTCGTACTCCCCAGAGTCGAACCAATGCCATACGCGCCGGTACAGAGCCCCGTAGCTCCGCCCTCCGATCGCCTCGGTGCCGCTGTACGAGTTCCAGGCCCGGCCGGTGCGGAGCTTGTCCAGCATGGTCTCGAAGCCGTCGCGCGGATCCTTCCACTGCCGGTTCCCCGACAGGATGCCCCGCACCTTCTCCCACATGTCGTCGGTGACCTGAGCGGGAACCGTGGTGCCGGTCTGCCTGTGCCATCGGGTGATCGGGTCGGCCTGTCCCTTGTGCCGCGGCACGCCCTTGTCGGTGATCTGGACTCGGACATCGAGAAGGGCGAGCACGTCCCTCCGCTGCTCGAAGGTGAGGTCATCGAGTCGGCTATTGGGCCTGTCGAGCATCGGCAGAATCGACCGCGTGCGATCCTCTTGCCCCTCGGCCTCGGACAGCCACTCAGCAACCCGCTCTCTCTCGGCGACGAGGTCGGTCTCCTGCCGCTCGAGTTCGGCTTCCATCTCTTTGATGAGCGGGGCGTCGCCCTCCTCGCCCCCGCCCTCGACAGAAGCGAGCAGCAGCGCGATCTTGCGTTTTCGGTCGCCCCGCTTCTTCGCGATCTGCTCGTCCAGCGCAACCAGCCGACGGCGGTACGAAGCTGCGCGATCAGGGATCGTGCCAAGAGACTCCTCGACCAGTCGGTGCAGCCCCGCCCGGTCGGCCATCAGCAGCTTCGTCTCTTCCCAGACCGCGGCTTCCACGTGATCAGCCGGGATTTCCCAGCACTCGTCGTGCCGTACGTCGCCCGCGCCTCCTGGCTGGCCCGCCATGCAGCGGTAGTAGCGGCCTGCCGTGTGGGCGGACCGCCCGGCATCGACCGATGCGCCGGTGCGGTGTGCGCCGCAGACGCTCAGTAGGCGCCTGGTCAGCAGGAACTGGCCGTTGCTTCTACTCCTCACGGACGAGGTCCGCGCCAGTGCTGCGACGAGGGCCTCGGCTCTCTCCTCGGACAACGGCTTCGGGATATCGACCCGGTAGCTGGTCGTGATCTCCTCGCCGTCCTCGTTCTCCCCGGCGAAGGCGAAGTCGACATAACCCTTGAGGCCCCGGAGGGTGCGCTGCACGAGGTTCCCGCCCTGCCACTCCTTCCCGGAGCGCGTTCGGTATCCCAGCGCGTTCAGGTGCCGGGCGGCGTCCTCCCGCGTCACCGGCCCCTCAGCGTTGATCATGAAGTCGGCGAAGGCCTCGATCTGCACGGCCTCCGCGCCGTTGAGGACGGGGACCCCGTCTTCGTCCAGCATGATCCCGAAGGGTGGTTCGCCCAGGGGCCAGCTCCCGACCGCGACCCGCTGCATGCGACCGCTCATGGTCCGTTCCACGATCAACGCATGTTCGACCTCGGCCATATACGCCAGAAGCGACAGCTGGCTGTCGAACATGGCTTCGTCGGAGTCGATCCGGCCGTCCGCTGTGGCCACTCGCACGCCTTTGTCGGTCACGTCGTACACCCAGCGGTGGATGTTCTTCATGTCCCGGCCGATGCGGTCCAGCTTGCCGAAGACGATCACGTCCAGACGGCCGGCCAGGGCGTCGGAAGTCATGCGGTCCAGCCCCGCACGGTTGGCGAGCTTGCCGGAAACGCCACCATCGACGTACACCTCGGCGATGACACGGCCGTTGCCACGCATCGCGTGCGCGATCCAGGCGCGGCACTGATCTTCCTGCGACTTCAGGCCGTAGCCTTCGAGCTGCCGCGCAGTGGACACCCGCAGGTAGATCGCGACGCGCACGGGTCCACCGTGCCCGCGCACACAGGTACGCTTCGCCATACGTCAGTCCTCCATGACTGGCCAGCGACCTCAGCGGTAGGGCCTAATCTCCCGCTGAGGTCGTGTTGTGTTTCATGAGCCCGACATCACGACATATGCGCCGTGGCCGGCCTACCACTGAACTCCTCGAAGCCCCCTTCGAAGGAGCGGGCTTCGCCGCCGTCAACGCCCGGGGTTCAGGCCGCCTTCCGGTACTTGCGGACCGCGAGAGTTCTGAACACCACGATGATCAGCGCCGACCAGATCAGCGTGGCCCAGATGGGGTGCTCCATGGGCCAGGCCCCGGTCACCGACTTCGGGACGCCCGCGATCGTGTTGCCGAACAGTTCACGAGCCGCCGCCACCGTGGCACTGAAGGGATTCCACTCCGCCACGTACTGCAGCAACTTCGGCATGCCGTTGACGGGGACGAACGCGTTCGAGATGAACGTCAGTGGAAACAGCCAGATCAGGCCGCCTGAGGTGGCCGCCTCCGGGGTGCGCACAGACAGGCCGATGAGAGCGCCGATCCAGGTGAAGGCGTAGCCGAGGAGGAGCAGGAGGGCGAAGCCGCCGAGCACCTTGCCGATGTTCTCGTGCGTACGCCAGCCGACGAGCAGGGCGACGAGGGCGAGGACGGCCAAGGTCACGGCCGTCTGGACCAGGTCGGCGAGGGTGCGGCCGGTCAGCACGGCGCCGCGGGCCATGGGTAGCGAGCGGAACCGGTCGATGAGTCCCTTGTGCATGTCATCGGCGATGCCCGCGCCCGCGCCTGCCGTGGCGAAGGTTACGGTCTGCGCGAAGATGCCGGCCATCAGGAATTCCTTATAGGCGCCCGCACTGACACCGGCACCCGGAATGGCGATCGAGCCGCCGAAGACGTAGGTAAAAAGTACGACGAACATCACTGGCTGAATGACTCCGAACAACAACATTTCGGGAATTCGGGTCATTCGAATCAAGTTCCTGCGGGCGACGACCAGGGAGTCCCGCACGGACTGCCCGATGCCGCCCGCTGCGCGCGGGGCGCGGACGGGGGTGGTGGCGGCGCTCATTTACGGGCCTCCTCGGCCTGGTCCGGGTCCCCGGCGCCGTCCGGCGCCGCCTCGGCCAGGTGGCCGGTGAGGGAGATGAACACGTCGTCCAGGGTGGGGCGGCGCAGGCCGATGTCGTCGAGCTCGATGCCGCGGGCGTCGAGCTCGCGGATCACCTCGGCGAGCAGCTTGGCGCCGCCGGTGACCGGGACGGTCAGCTTGCGGGTGTGCTCCTCGACGGCGGTCTCGCCCTTGCCGAACCCGGCGAGGACCTGGCGGGCGCCTTCGAGGTGCTCGCGCTCGTGCACGACGAGCTCGACGCGCTCGCCGCCGGTCTGCGCCTTGAGCTGGTCGGAGGTGCCGCGGGCGATGACCCGGCCGTGGTCGACGACGCAGATGTCGTGCGCCAGGTGGTCGGCCTCTTCGAGGTACTGCGTGGTCAGCAACAGGGTCGTGCCGCCGGCCACCAGCTCCTGGATGACCTCCCACAGCTGCTGCCGGTTGCGCGGGTCGAGGCCGGTGGTCGGCTCGTCCATGAACATGACGGGCGGGGAGACGACGAGCGCGGCGGCGAGGTCGAGGCGGCGGCGCATGCCGCCGGAGTACGTCTTGGAGGGGCGGTCGGCGGCGTCCGCGAGGTTGAACCGCTCCAGCAGCTCGACCGCCCGCGCCTTCGCCTCCTTGGCCTTCATCTGGTAGAGCTGGCCGACCATCTGGAGGTTCTCGCGGCCCGTCAGATACTCGTCGACCGCGGCGAACTGGCCGGAGAGGCCGATGGAGCGCCGCACCTCGTTCGGATGCTTCAGTACGTCGATGCCTGCGACGACCGCTTTGCCGCTGTCCGGCGTGAGCAGGGTCGTCAGGCAGCGCACCGCCGTGGTCTTGCCCGCTCCGTTCGGTCCGAGCAGACCGAGGACGGTGCCTTCTGGTACGTCCAGATCGACGCCGTCCAGAGCCCGTACGTCGCCGAAGGTCTTCACGAGCCCTTCGGCGTAGATGGCGCCTGGCATTTTCTCCCCCATGGGTCGGCGGGTGGTGCCTATGCGGTTATGTGCGGAAATTTTAGTGACAGCCGGACAGGCGTGCCCGGCGAACGGGTGATGCGGGACACACGGTATCGCGATGTATCGCGTTTGCTCAACCGCTTTTCGCGAGTGGCTGCCGAGTGGCTGCCAGGTCGCGCGCCGCCTCCGGCGGAGCGGTCAGTCGATGACGGTGTAGCCGGCCTCGCGCAGCGCGGCGCGCACCTCGTCGCAGTGCGCGGGCCCCTTGGTCTCCAGGTGCAACTCCACCTCCGCCTCCGTGAGTTCCAGCCGCGGATCGGTCCGCACGTGGCCCACGTCGAGGACGTTAGCGTCCGCCACTGACAACACGCGCAGGATCGAGGCGAGCGCCCCCGGACGGTCGGTCAGCCGCACCCGCAGCGACAGGTAACGGCCCGCGGCGGCCATGCCGTGGGTGAGGACGCGCTGCATCAGCAGCGGGTCGACGTTGCCGCCGGACAGCAGGGCGACGACCGGCCCCTCGAAGGCCCCCGGCTCGCTCAGCAGCGCCGCCACGGGGCTCGCCCCGGCCGGTTCCACGACCAGCTTGGCGCGCTCCAGGCAGAGCAGCAGCGCGCTCGCCAGGGCGTCCTCGGAGACCGTGCGGACCTCGTCGACCAGGCCGCGTACGAGTCCGAAGGGGACGTCGCCGGGCCGGCCCACCTTGATGCCGTCGGCCATGGTCGACGGGTGCGGGAAGGAGACGGGGTGGCCGGCCTTCAGTGAGGGCGGGTAGGCCGCCGCGCCCGCCGCCTGGACGCCGATCACCCGCACGTCGGGCCGGAGCGCCTTCACCGCGACGGCGACGCCGGCCGCGAGCCCGCCGCCGCCGACGCCGACCAGGATGGTGCGCACCTCCGGGCACTGCTCCAGGATCTCCAGGCCGAGGGTGCCCTGGCCGGCGACGATGTCGGGGTGGTCGAAGGGGTGGATGAAGACGGCGCCGGTCTCGCGCGCGTACTCCTGCGCCGCGGCCAGCGTCTCGTCGACCACCTGGCCGTGCAGCCGCACCTCGGCGCCGTAGTCCCGGGTGGCGGCGACCTTCGGCAGCGGCGCGCCGACCGGCATGAAGACCGTGGAGCGCACGCCGAGGAGGGAGGAGGCGAGGGCCACGCCCTGCGCGTGGTTGCCTGCGCTCGCGGCGACGACCCCGGCGGCCCGCTCCTCCGGGAGCAGCCCGGCGATGCGCACGTAGGCGCCGCGCAGCTTGAAGGAGCCGGTCCGCTGGAGGTTCTCGCACTTCAGGTGGACCGGGGTGCCGGTCAGCTGGGAGAGGTGGTGGCTGTGCGCGAGGGCCGTGATCCGCGCCACCCCGGAGAGCATCTTCTGGGCGCCGCGGACGTCGTCGAGGGTGACGGCGGGCACCGGGTGCGGCAGGGGGGCGGACGCGCTGAAGCTCATGACTGAAGTCTCGCAGCTCACGGCGTACGTCTCTCGGGATGTTCACGCTCCGAGACCGGATTGCGCAGCGCAGGTACGGCCAGCGCTTTCGCCGCGTACCCTGTGCCCCAATCCAGTGCAATCCACCACCCACGCATGAAGTGAGCCCCCGGCCATGCCCACACCACAGGAAATGATGGACATGACGACCGCCGGCGACACCGGCCTCCTCGAAACGCTCCAGCACGAGGTGGCGGTCTTCGCCCGCCGCGCCGAGCAGACCCGGCTCGGCGGGGTCGGGCAGGTGCGCAATTCGATGGACCGTGCCGCGTATCTGCTGCTCAACCGCCTCGACAAGGAAGGCCCGATGGGCGTCAAGGCGCTCGCGTCGAGCATGGGGATCGACTCCTCGACGGTGACGCGTCAGGTCGCCCCGCTCGTCGACACGGGTCTGGTCAAGCGGACCTCGCACCCGGAGGACGGCCGCGCCGTCGTGCTCCAGCTGTCGCCGCGCGGCCTGGCCAGGCTCGACGAGGTGCGCTCGTCGCGGCGGGAGCTGATGGCCCAGTTGACGCAGGACTGGGAGCCGCAGGAGCGTGAGCAGTTCTGCGCGCTCCTCACGCGCTTCAACGACGCCCTGTCCGCGCGGCAGTCGGGGCAGCCCGCTCCTGCCGCCGACTCCTGAGGCGGCCCGCCTCCGCAGGACCGCCGTGGCTCCCGCCTCTTGACCGGGGGGCCGCGGCGGTCCTCAGATGAAGCGTGCGCGATCGGCAGGCGTCGAGGGATGCCCGCCGGGCCCGGGAGTTCGAGGCGTTCGTCGCGGGCGCGGCAGGGCGGCTGCTGCATGCCGCGACGCTGCTGACCGCCGAGCCGCACGACGCCAACCCGCGCGCGCGGAAGCTGCTCACGGCCGCTCTCGCCCGGACGTATGTCTCCTGGGACCGTCTTCGGGGTGAGGATCCCTACGACTGCGCCCGCACGGAACTAGGCGTCCGTTTCGCGCGCGGCGCGTGGCGCGGGCCGCGCGGGGGCGGCGGTGTGCTGGGGCGGCTGACGCCGCAGGAGCGGCTGGTGCTGGTGCTGCGGCTGTTCGAGGGGGTGGGCGAGGAGCAGGTGGCGGCGGTGCTCGGGCTGCCGCTGGAGCGCGTACGGACGGTGCACGCGCGCGCGATGGCGCTCGTCCTGCATCCGCCGCGCGGTCCCGCCCCGGCGGCGGAGCTGCCCGGGAGGGCGGCGGTGTGAGCCGGCGGGAGCGGGAGGAGGCGACGGTGCGGGCGGTGCTCGACGCCGCGCCGCCGCCGGTGGTGCCCGCCGGACTGTGCGCGCAGGCGGTGCGCAGGGGCGGGCGGGCGCTGCGGCGCCGGCGGCTGGTGCGCCGGGCCGGGTGGCTCGTGCTGTGCGCGCTGCTGGTCGCGTTCGTGGTCTGGGCGGCGGTGGCGCGGCCGTGGGCGGAGCCGCCCGCGAGGACGACTCCCCCACTGACCGGCTGGTGAGTCCGCGCCGCCGTGGCGGCGGTTCGCCGGCTGGTGAACCGCCGCCGGCGCGGCGGCGGTTACTTGTCGCCGAGCGCCTGCTGGAGGTCGGCGAGCAGGTCGTCGGCCGATTCGATGCCCACGGAGAGGCGGACGAGGTCGGCGGGGACCTCCAGGTCCGAACCGGCGACGGACGCGTGCGTCATGCGGCCCGGGTGCTCAATGAGGGACTCGACGCCGCCCAGCGACTCGCCGAGGGTGAAGAGCTTCGCGCGGTTGCAGACCTCGACCGCCGCCTCCTCGCCGCCCTCGACGCGGAAGGAGACCATGCCGCCGAACGCCTTCATCTGCTTGGCGGCGATCTCGTGCCCCGGGTGCTCGGGCAGGCCCGGGTAGAGGACCTTGGTGACGCGGGGGTGGCGGCCGAGCATCTCGGCGACGCGGGTGGCGTTCTCGCTGTGCCGGTCCATGCGGACGGGCAGCGTCTTGATGCCGCGCAGGACCAGCCAGGCGTCGAAGGGCCCGCACACGGCGCCCATCGCGTTCTGGTGGTAGGCGAGCTCGTCGGCGAGCGTCTGGTCGTCGACGATCAGCGCGCCACCGACCACGTCCGAGTGGCCGCCCATGTACTTGGTCATCGAGTGCACGACGATGTCCGCGCCGAGGGCGAGGGGCTGCTGGAGGTAGGGGCTGGCGAAGGTGTTGTCGACGACGAGGCGGGCGCCGGCCTCCCGGGCCACCTGGGCGACGGCGGCGATGTCGGTGATGCCGAGCAGCGGGTTCGAGGGGGTCTCGACCCAGATCGCCTTGGTCTGCGGGGTGAGCGCGGCGCGCACGGCGTCGACGTCGCTCGTGTCGGCGACGGACCAGTTGACGCCCCACCGCGAGACGACCTTGTCGAACAGCCGGAACGTGCCGCCGTACGCGTCGTTCGGGATGACCACGTGGTCGCCGGGGGCGAGGAGGGCGCGCAGCAGGCAGTCCTCGGCGGCGAGGCCGGAGGCGAAGGCGAGGCCGCGCCGGCCGCCTTCGAGCGCGGCGAGGTTCTCCTCCAGGGCGGTGCGGGTCGGGTTGGCGCTGCGGCTGTACTCGTAGCCGCCGCGCAGGCCGCCGACGCCGTCCTGCTTGTACGTGGAGACCTGGTAGATCGGCGGGACGACGGCGCCGGTGGCGGGGTCGGCCGTGTTGCCGGCGTGGATCGCGGTCGTCTCGAACCCGCGGGGGGTGCCGTTGTGGCTGTGGGTGTCGCTCATGTGCCCCGAGAGTAGTGCCGCCGCGGGGGCGGGGCCGCCTCGGTTAGCTTTGTGTGTATGGGAATTCTCTGGGTCCTGATGGCCGTGCTGATGATCGCCTGGGTGGTGATGCTGCGGCGGCGCGGCGGTGGTGGCGGGATCCGTCAGGTCGCCCCCGGCTCGCCGGACGCCGCGGATCCGGCGGACTACGGTTTCCTGCGGCAGGAGGAGCTGGACGTCCGGCTGCCGGGCCCCGACCGGGACCTGCTGGACGTGATGGCGGTCGTCCAGCGCAACCAGGACTTCACGGCCGCTTCCCAGTTGCTCGCCGGGACCGGACGGGAGACCGAGACCAGGTGGGAGCGGGTCCAGGCGATCGCCGGGGCCGCCGCCATCGAGCTGGCGCAGACGCCGCGGCTGGGGGCCGGCTGGCTGCACGCGTGGCGGGCGCAGCAGCCCAAGGACGCGGGCGGGGCGCAGGTCTTCGCGGAGTTCCTGGTGCAGCAGGCCTGGCGGCAGGGCGGGACGCCGGACGAGCAGCGGATCATCCTGGAGGAGGCGCGGGGCGCCTGTGAGCAGGCCGCGCTGCTCGCGCCCGGCGACCCGGTCCCGCACATCACGCACCTCGCGGTGGCGCGCGGGCTCGGGTACTCCCGGCCCGAGTTCGAGCAGCTGTGGCTGAAGATCCTGGACACGGCGCCCGGGCACATGGGGGCGCATCTGGCGGGCCTGCGCTACTGGACGGAGAAGTGGCACGGTTCGCGTGAGGAGGCCTTCGCCTTCGCGGAGGCGGCGGCGGCGCGCGCCCCGCGCGGTTCGCTGCTGGCCGCGCTGCCGCTCTTCGCGCTGTACGAGCACATGCCCGACCTGAACCTGGTGCGCGGCTTCTACGAGAGCGAGGTCGTCACCAAGGCGGTGCACGGCGCGCTCTTCGCGGTCTCGGCGGCCCGCCCCGACGACCCGATGCTCGCCCACGTCCGCCATCTGCTGGTCTTCTTCTTGGTCCGCAGCGAGCGCTGGGCCGAGGCGATGCAGCAACTGGTCCACGTCGACGGCCACGTGGGCGCGATCCCGTGGACGGCGGAGGAGGACCCGGCGGGGTCCTACGCGGTGTACCGGGCGCTGGCGGTCGCCGGGTACGAGGCGAACGGCGGCAGCCCGGCGAGCCTGCGGCACTGAGCCGCGGTTCGGGCGGGCCCGGGTCATATCGGTGGCGGTCCCCCGGTGCGGGCGGGCCGCGGTAGGCCCCCGGGTGTGCTTCTCACCCCTCGCGCTGGGGTGCGCCGCGCTGGGTCTCCCAGATCGCCCGCAGGGCGGCCGCCGCCCGCCGCGCCGCTTCGTCCCGTTCGAGGCGGGGCGCGTGCACCCGGGGGCCTGCCAGTTCCCGGCCGCTGACCGAGTGGCCGGGGACGCTCCTCCAGTCGGTGCGGTCGACGACGGCGACGTGCCCGTGCTCATGGGCCGCCTCGTCCCGCCAGTCGTCCGGTGGCGCCATGAGGACCCGCAACGACCGTTCGTCGAGCCACTCCAGGCCCAGCACCTGCCGGCCGAACTCGTCCGCGAGGGCCGAGGTCACCGCTCCCGATCGCGGGTGCACCAGAAGAAGGCTCCCTTCGAAGAAGTAGCCGCCGTCGTACTGGCCCGTGCCCACCGCCAGCAGTTCGTGCCGGGGATGGAAGGCCAGGGCGTGCACGGGGAAACGGGAGTGCACCAACGCGCGGCGGACGAAAGAGCGCCTGGTGAGGACGGCCACCGGCGTCCCCTTCTCCGGCACCGGCGCACCGGCCACGGCCAGCAGACCGCGCCGCTCGTCGCGGGCGACGTGCAGCGGGTCTCCGACGCCGAGGAAGTCCCAGCTGTCAGGGGCATACATGGGGTCAGCCTCTCCTATGCCTCAGGCGTCGTCGAAGGTCGCTGGACCTCCAGCACAACTGCCGTCCCGGCCACTGACCGGTCCTCGTGCATGGTGATCACCTGCCCGGGTTGAAGCTGTCGCCAGCGCTGAGGGTCGAGGGGCGCGAGTCGCACCGAGGATCGCCCGCCGGGTTCGAGGGAGGGCGTGTGCTCGACCCAGAGCATCGCGATGTCGAGAGCTGATTCGCCGGCGAGGGTGCGGTTTCCGATGTTCCACATCGGTCGCAGGACGCCGGCGCCGGAGATGGGCGTCTGTCGTCGGGCCTCGGCGGCCGGGCGGAGGGTGAGGTCGGCCCGGATGACGCCGTCGCGGGTCTCGTAGCAGCGCCAGCGGCACCAGGCCGCGCTCGTCCCCAGCCGCATCTGTTCGGCAGCGAGCGCCAGAGTTTCCCAGAAGCCGTGTGGGAGCGGCTGTACGTCGCCGAGTTCCTCCAGCAGGTCAAGGGCCACCTCCCACTCGTCGTGGCTGAGGTACTCCCAGACGTCGGCCACCGTGATGTCGTTCTCGGTGGCGCTCTCCTCGGAAACCAGCAGGGAAGCGGCTTCCAGCAGCTTGGGTACGTCCATGCCCCGATTCTGCCCCGGCGGGTCGGCCCACGTTCAGTGCGCGCACCCCGGCGATGATCGCGGACCAGGAGGTGCAGGTGATCACCAGGACGGGTCCGGCGGGGTTCTTGTTGTCGCGGACCGGGAGCGATCCGGACCCGCTGCCCCAGCCCGTTCTGCTGCACGTGACGCTGACGGGCGAGTGCGGGCAGGGCTGACGATCATCGGGGCGTTCGGGAGGACGCGGCCCTACTGCTGTTCGCCGGCCCCGGCGCGGAGGGCGGCGCGCATTGTCGTCGCCGTGTGTGCCGCGTCGTAGTCCGCCGGGACGCCCTCCACGAAGATCATCTCGCCGGGGATGTGGGCGGTGCGCAGCGGCAGGATGGCCTGGTAGGCGGGGGACGCGTACCAGGCGTGGGCGTGGGCCAGGTCCGGGAACTCCGCGATGACGAGGTCGCCGAGGCGTTCGCCCTCCACGTACGCGCTGGGCTTGCCGTGCGAGAGGAAGCGACCGCCGTACGGGGTGAACGTGTCCTGGACGCGTTCGATGTACGTGAGGACGTCGGGGTGGACGGGGGCGGTGGGGCGCAGCACGGCGATGGCGTAGGCACTCATGAGCGAGCCCTCCTCGGGTCCGGCGGGGTGGATGCGTCGATCCTGCCGGGGCCCGGGGAGGGCGTCGATTACCGCGGAGGTAATGGGTGGTGCGGGTGGGCTCAGATCGTGGCCGTGTCGATCACGAAGCGGTAGCGCACGTCCGAGTTCAGGACGCGCTCGTACGCCTCGTTGACCTGGCTGGCCTCGATCAGCTCGATCTCCGCGCCCAGGTGGTGCTCGGCGCAGAAGTCCAGCATCTCCTGGGTCTCGGCGATGCCGCCGATCATCGAACCGGCGAGGGTCTTGTTGCCGCCGATGAGGGAGAAGAGGTTCAGCGAGATCGGCTCCTCGGGGGCGCCGACGTTGACCAGGGCGCCACCCGTCTTGAGCAGGCTCAGGTACGCGCCGAAGTCCACCTGCGCCGACACCGTGGACAGGATGACGTCGAAGGTGCCCGCGAGCTCCTCGAAGGTCTTCGGGTCGCTGGTGGCGTAGTAGTGGTCCGCGCCCAGCTTCAGCCCGTCGTCCTTCTTGCGCAGCGACTGGGAGAGGACCGTCACCTCCGCGCCGAGGGCGTGGGCGATCTTGACGCCCATGTGGCCGAGCCCGCCGAGGCCGACGACGGCGACCTTCTTGCCGGGGCCCGCGCCCCAGTGCTTGAGCGGGGAGTACGTGGTGATGCCGGCGCAGAGCAGCGGGGCGGCCACGTCGAGGGAGATGCCGTCGGGGATGCGCAGCGTGAAGCCCTCGTCGACGACGACCTTCTGCGAGTAGCCGCCGTAGGTGGGCTCGCCGTCCTTGCCGACGCCGTTGTACGTCTGCACGTTCCCGCGGACGCAGTGCTGCTCCTGGCCGCTGCGGCAGGGCTCGCACTCGCCGCAGGAGTCGACCATGCAGCCGACGCCGACGCGGTCGCCGACCTTGAACTTGGTCACGCCGGAGCCGACCTCCTCGACGACACCGGCGATCTCGTGGCCGGGCACCATCGGGAAGATGGCCTCGCCCCAGCCCTCGCGGGCCTGGTGGATGTCGGAGTGGCAGATTCCGGCGAACTTGATGTCGATCAGTACGTCGTGCTCGCCGACCGTGCGGCGCTCGATGGTGGTGCGCTCCAGCGGAGCCTTGGCGCTGGGCGCGGCGTATGCGGCAACAGTCGTGGTCATGGCTTCCAGCGTGCCTGGTGTGAGCCTGTTCGCCCAGGTCACCGCTTTGCGTACGTCCAGCGGTCCTACTACTGACGGGGTCAGGCTGGCGGGCGTAGGACCGGGAATACTGGCAAGCATGGACGACAATCCGGACCACCGCGGGCACGGCCCGGGCGACGGTCTCGACCAGCGGGCCGAGCTGAGCGAGTTCCTGCGTACCCGGCGGGCCCGGCTCAAGCCGGAGGACGTGGGGATCGCCTCCGTCGGCCGGCACCGGCGGGTGCCGGGGCTGCGGCGCGAGGAGCTGGCGCAGCTGGCCGGGGTCTCGGTGGCGTACTACACCCGTCTGGAGCAGGGCAACGGGCGCAACGTGTCGGCGGAGGTGCTCGACGCGATCGCGCGCGCCCTGCGGCTCAGTGAGACGGAGCACGCCCACCTGACCCACCTCGCCGAACCGCGGCAGCGGCGGCGCAGGCAGCGGGCGGTCCGGCGGCCCCAGCCGCGGGTGGCCTTGCAGCAGCTCGTCGACTCGATGGAGGGCGTGCCCGCGTACATCGGCGGGGCCCGCTCGGATATCCTCGCCTGGAACCGGATGGCCGCCGCCCTCTTCGGGGACTGGGGGGCGATGCCGGCCGGTGAGCGGAACTGGGCGCGGCTGACCTTCCTGAACCCGGAGTACCGGGAGCTGTTCCGGGACTGGGAGCAGAAGGCCTCCGACATGGTCAGCTACCTGCGGCTCTACGCGGGCCGGCATCCGGACGATCCCGAGCTGTCGGCGCTGGTGGGTGAGCTGTCCGTGAAGAGCGAGGAGTTCCGCAAGCTGTGGGCCACGCACGACGTGAAGGAGAAGGGGCACGGGGTGAAGCGGATGCGGCATCCGCTCGTCGGTGAGCTGACGCTCGCCTACGAGACGCTGCATCTGCCGGATGATGACGGGCAGTTCCTGTCCGTGTACCACGCTGAGCCCGGGTCCGCCTCGGCGGAGGCGCTCCGCTTGTTGGCGAGTTGGGGGGCGGATGCCACGCGGGCCGGCACGCAGGCGCCCCGCTAGGCCCGCCCTGCCGGGGCACGGGCAGCCCCGCCGTCCCCCACCGGGGGCCCGCGCACCAGCCCCGCCCAGGGGCGCGGGGAACTGCGCGCCCAGCCACGACACACCCGCACCCGGCGACAACGCCCAGCCCCGGGGCTCCGCCTCAGCCCCCGCTCCTCAATCGCCGGAGGGGCTTGATTTGCCCCCGCTCACCAGTCGGCGGGGCTGGATGCGGCCCGCCCAGGGGCGCGGGGAACTGCGCGCTCAGCCACGACACACCCGCACCCGGCGACAACGCCCAGCCCCGGGGCTCCGCCCCAGCCCCCGCTCCTCAATCGCCGGAGGGGCTTGATTTGCCCCCGCTCACCAGTCGGCGGGCTTGATTTGCACCCGCTTACCAGTCGGCGGGCTTGATTTGCACCCGCTTACCAGTCGGCGGGGCTGGATGCGACCCGCCCAGGGGCGCGGGGAACTGCGCGCCCAGCCACGACACACCCGCACCCTCACCTGGCGCTGACGGAAAACCACTTCAGCGGGCCCCGCCGTTCTCCGTCACCTCGATCCGGCCCTTGCGGATCGTCGCGAGGCGGGGCGCCTTGCGGGCGATCGCCGAGTCGTGCGTGACCATGATGAAGGTGAGCCCGTGCTCCTTCCACCGCTCTTCGAGCACGTCCATGATCTCGTCCCGCATGGACTCGTCGAGGTTGCCGGTCGGCTCGTCGGCGAGCAGCACCTTCGGGTTCTTCACCAGCGCCCGCGCGATGGCGACACGCTGCTGCTGGCCGCCGGACATCTCCGAGGGCAGGTGCCCGAGCCGCTCGCCCAGGCCGACGGAGCCGAGCGCCTCCGCGGCCCGCTCCCGCCGGTCGGCGCCCTTGAGGCCGAGCGGCACGAGCGCCGTCTCGACGTTCTCCTGCGCGGTCAGCGTGGGGATGAGGTTGAAGGACTGGAAGACGAAGCCGATGGACTCGGCGCGGACCTTGGTGAGCCGGGCCTCGGGCAGCCTGGCCAGGTCGGTGCCGTCGAGTTCGACGCTGCCCGCGGTCGGCCGGTCCAGGCCGCCGAGCATCTGCAGCAGCGTCGACTTGCCGCCGCCCGTGGGGCCCTGGATGACGAGCCGGTCGCCGTCGCCGATGGTCAGGTCGACGCCGGCGAGCGCGTCGACGGTGCCCTTGGCCCGCCGGTACTGCTTGGTGACGCCTCTGAGCTGGTACATGGTGCAACTCCTGCGATGAGAAAAGGGGTTGGGTGCCCGGGCAGGGCTGCTGCTACTCGACGCGGCGCAGCGCGTCCGCCGGGCGCAGCCGCGAGGCCCGCCAGCCGCCGAACGCGCCGGCGATCAGTCCGCCCGCGACGGCGAGGCCGACCGCGAGGGCGATGGTGGTCGCGGAGACCGGGGCACTGAGCGCGATGTCGAGGGTCTTGCCGGCGGTCTCCCGGCGCATGCCACCGCCGAAGCCCCCGCCGCCACCGAAGCCCCCGCCGCCACCGGGGCCGCCGCCCGTACCGCCACCGCCGCCACCACCGAGCTGCGCGGAGAGGGTCGGGCTGATGGCGGTGACGGCGTAGGCACCGGCGAGGCCGACGGCGATGCCCAGGACACCGCCGATCAGCCCGTTGACGACGGCCTCGCCGATGACCTGGCGCGTCACCCGGCCCGACTTCCAGCCGAGCGCCTTGAGCGTGCCGAACTCCCGTACGCGCCGCGACACGGCCGACGACGTGAGCAGCCCCGCCACCAGGAACGCGGCGACGAGGACCGCGACCGACAGCCACCTGCCGACGTTCGAGGCGAGGTCCGAGGCGGTGGACAGGGAGCCGGAGACGGTGTCGGCGAGATCGGCGGACGTGGTGACGGTGGTGCCGCTGATGTTCTTCTGGATCGTCGACTTGACCGCGTCGATCTGCTGCGAGTCGGCGGCCTTCACGTACACCGTCGTCACCTTGTCCTTGGTGCCGGCGAGCGTCTGGGCCTGCTTCAGCGGCAGGTACAGATTGGCTGCCGCGTCCCCGCTGTCGGGCGTCGCGATGCCGATGACCTTGTACTTCGTGCCCTTGACGGTGACGGTGTCGTCAAGGGCGAGCTTCTTCTCCTTGGCGTACGAGGCATCGGCGACGACGACCGCGGCATCCGTCTCGGAGGTCTTGAAGGCTCGCCCCGCGGTGATCTTCGAGGAGGTCAGCGGCCCGAGGTCCTGCTTGGTGACGTCGGTGCCGAAGACCGAGTACGAGTTGACGTCGAAGCTGGCGCCGCCGCCCTCGACCCGGCCCTGCGGCTGGCCGGAGCCGCCGCCCGGCCCGCCCCGCGGGGAGCCGCCCGCGCCCTGGTCCTGCTTGAACTGGCCGCGGGTGAACTGGCCGCTGACCTTCATCACCTGAAGGCTCAGGCCGCCCACGGTGTCGGCGACGCCCTGCTGGCGCGCCACCTTGGCGACGGTGGTGGAGGCGAGGGTCTGGAAGCCCTGCACCATGACGCGGTCGGTGCTCTGCTCCGTGGCGTCGGTGCCGTCGGTGCCGCCGTCCTTCGCGTCGAAGTCGAAGCGCGGCCGGCCGGTCGTGCCCTCCTTCGGCGCGGCGGCGGCCTTGGTGACGGTCATGTCCGTGCCCAGCCCGTACAGGGACTGCAGGACCTTGTCCTGGGCCTGACTCATGCCGGAGGAGACGGAGTTGACGACGATGACGAGCGCGATTCCGAGGGCGAGCCCGGAGGCGACGACCAGCGCCGCCTTTCTGCGCCGGCGCAGCTCGCGCCTGAGATAGGTGAAGAACATCGAAGCCTCGCCGGTGACGGCCCCGACCCGGGGCGCTGACAGGAACCAGCGAAACGTATGAGGGCGCTGTAAGGGTTGGGTGAGGCAGGGATGAGAACGGGATGAGACCCGGTCGCGGACAGCGAGAACCCCCGGCACGCCGCGCGTACCGGGGGCTCTGCCCAGACGGGGAACAGACGGGGATCAGACGGGGATCAGGCGGCCGAACCGGCCTTCCACGCCGACCAGTCCAGGTTCCAGCCGTTGAGGCCGTTGTCCGGGGCGACGGTCTTGTCGCCGGTGTTCTTCACGATGACGACGTCGCCGACCATCGAGTTGTCGTAGAACCAGGCGCCCGGCGTGCTGGAGTCGCCGGCGCCCTTGGCGTCCGCGAGACCGACGCAGCCGTGGCTGGTGTTGGCGGAACCGAAGATCGACTTGGCTCCCCAGTAGTTGCCGTGGATGAAGGTGCCCGAGTTCGACAGGCGCATCGCGTGCGGCACGTCCTTGATGTCGTACTCGCCCTTGCCGTCGTCGTCGGTGAAGCCGACCGACGCGCCGTTCATCCGGGTCTCCTTGAACTTCTCGGAGATCACCATCTGGCCCTGGTACGTCTTGTTCTCCGGCGAACCGGCCGAGATCGGGATGGTCCTGATCGTCTTGCCGTCGCGAGTGACCGTCATCGTCTTGGTCTTCGCGTCGACCGTGGAGACCTGGTTGCGCCCGATCTTGAACGTCACGGTCTTCTGCTGCACGCCCGTCACGCCGCTCGCGCCCTCGACGCCGTCGAGGTCGAGCTTGAGGGTGACGGTGGAGCCGCCCTGCCAGTAGTCCTGCGGGCGGAAGTCGAGCCGGTTGGCGTTGAACCAGTGGCCGACGACCTCCTGGCCGCTGCTGGACGAGACCGTGATGTGGGACTGGACGTCCGACTTGTTGGTGATCGCCTTGTCGAAGTTGATCGACACGGGCATGCCGACGCCGACGGTCGACCCGTCCTCCGGCGTGAAGTTCCCGATGAAGCTGTTGCTCGGCGAGACGGTCGTGAACGACGCGTTCTCATGCGCGACGCGGTTGTCCGCGTCGCTCGCCGTGGCCGCGATCTTGTACGTCGTCGCCCGGTCGAGCTGGGCGGCCGGCTTCCAGCTCTTCTTGTCCGCGGATATCTGCCCCGCGACCGCCGTGCCGTCCGCCGTCTCCATCGTGACGTCGGTGAGCGTGCCCTTGCTCACGGTGACCTTCGCCGCGTTGTTGATGCTCGCGTTGTCGGAGCCGTCCTTCGGGAGGATCTTGATCTCGGCCTTGGAGGTCTTCTTGGCCGCCGCCTCGTCGGCCTGCGCCTGCGACGACTCCTTCTTGTCCGTCGACGAGCCGGCCGAGTCGCCGTCGCCTCCACCGCACGCGGAGAGCACCAGCACACCGCCGAGCACAGCGGACGCGGCCATCAGGCCCTTGCGCCGCTTACCGTCCGTCATCACACGCTTCTCCATAGTCGCCGAAATCCGACTTTCCCCGACTGTCCCGAGACCGGTCATGAGGAAACACAGGGTTCTCCTCAACCATCAATAACGCAGTACGGGGTTGAACCCGTTCCCCAGGGGCCCCGATGTGGGGGATGCCACGTCGCGGACCCCGGGCGGCGGCGGCCGCCCGGGGTCCGCCCGTTCCGGTGCCGCTACACGCGCTCCTCGCCGTCCTCCCCGGCATCATCCTCGTCGAGGTCCCAGTCCGGCGAATCGGGGTCGTAGTCGACCTGTTCGCTGGACCAGGAGGCCTGCACGAGCTCGGTCCCCGGCACGTCGCCGACCAGGTCGAACGGGTCCACGAGGTACGCGAGGGCCTCCGCCTCGTCGTCCTGGACGGCCTGCTCGGCGTGGGCGCGCTCCTCGGCGGGCACGGCCTCGTCCTCGGCGACGCGCTGCAGCGCGGCCCCGGTCAGCGCCTCCGCGTCGGCGACCTCCAGGACCAATTCCACCTTCAGGCGAACAAAACGTGACGTCTCATCAGTGCTCATACGCCGGAGCGTACGGCCCGCCACGCCCGTGACTTTCCCGTGACCCGCCCCTTTCACTAACATCGGCCCACACGGCCAATTCGCCAGCGCCACAAGGGGGATCGCTTCCGTGTCCGCCGCACGTCGATCGTTGTTCACCGCCACCGCCGCCGGGACCCTCCTGGCCGCGCTGTGGTTCGTCCCCAATGCCACCGCCACCCCCGCGCACAGCGCCGGGACCGACCACCGCGCCGAGACCACAACCGCGGTGCGGACCCAGTCCGAGCAGCAGCTCCGGCTCGCCGACACGGGGACGTTCGACACGACGCCGTACGTGATCGGCGGCTCGGCGTTCCTCGGCCTGGGGGTGGGTTTCGTGGCCTACTCGGTCCGCCGCGGCCGGTCCCTGGAGGCGCCCGTCTGACACGCGTGTGGGGGGCGGTCCGGCCGGACCGCCCCCCACACGCATCGCTGTCTTTTACGCGAGCGGTCCGGTGACCGCCTCGACGGCCCCGACCAGACCGCCGCCGCGCACGAACGCGTCCGCGGCCGCCAGGTCCGGCGCCAGGAACCGGTCGGGGCCGGGCCCCTCGACCCCGGCCGCGCGCACGGCGGCGATGACCGCCCGCGACGCCGGAGCGGCCTGCGGGCCTTCCCGCAGCTCGATCGCGCGGGTGGCCGCGTACAGCTCCACGGCGATGATCCGCGCGAGGTTGTCGACGGCCGTCCGCAGCTTGCGCGCGGCCGACCAGCCCATCGAGACGTGGTCCTCCTGCATCGCCGAGGAGGGGATCGAGTCCGCGGACGTCGGTACGGCGAGCCGCTTCATCTCGCTGACCAGCGCGGCCTGCGTGTACTGGGCGATCATCAGGCCCGAGTCGACGCCGGCGTCCGCGGCGAGGAACGGCGGCAGCCCGTGCGAACGGTTCTTGTCGAGCAGCCGGTCCGTGCGCCGCTCGGCGATCGAGCCGAGGTCGGCGGCGGCGATGGCCAGGAAGTCGAGCACGTAGGCGACCGGGGCGCCGTGGAAGTTGCCGTTGGACTCCACCCGTCCGCCGCCGGCGCCGTCGGGCAGCACCACCGGGTTGTCGACGGCCGCCGCCAGCTCCCGCTCGGCCACGAGCCGCGCGTGGGCCAGGGTGTCCCGGCCGGCGCCCGCCACCTGGGGGGCGCACCGCACGGAGTACGCGTCCTGCACGCGCGGCGCGTCGTCCTGGTGATGGCCCGTCAGGCCCGAACCGGCCAGCACGGCGAGCATGTTGGCGGCGCTCGCGGCCTGGCCGGGGTGCGGCCTGATGGCGTGCAGCTCGGGCGCGAGGACCCGGTCCGTGCCGAGCAGCGCCTCCAGGGACAGGGCCGCCGTCACGTCCGCGGCCTTGTAGAGGTTGTCCAGGTCGTCGAGGGCCATGAAGAGCATGCCGAGCATGCCGTCGGTGCCGTTGAGGAGGGCGAGGCCCTCCTTCTCGCGCAGCTCGACGGGGGCGATGCCGTGCGCGGCGAGCAGCTCGCCCGCGGGGCGGACGACGCCGTCGGGGCCTTCCGCGTCGCCCTCGCCGAGCAGCGTGAGCGCGCAGTGGCTGAGCGGGGCCAGGTCGCCGGAGCAGCCGAGCGAGCCGTACTCGTGGACGACGGGCGTGATCCCGGCGTTCAGCACGTCGGCCATGGTCTGCGCGACCTCGGGGCGGACGCCGGTGTGCCCGGAGCAGACGGTCTTCAGGCGCAGGAACATCAGCGCGCGCACGACCTCGCGCTCGACGCGCGGGCCCATGCCGGCCGCGTGCGAGCGCACGATGTTGCGCTGGAGCTGGGCGCGCAGCTCGGGGCCGATGTGCCGGGTGGCGAGCGCGCCGAATCCGGTGGAGACGCCGTAGACGGGTTCGGGCTTCGCGGCCAGGGCGTCGACCACTTCGCGGGCCGCGGCCAGCGCCTTCAGGGCTTCCTCGGAGAGTTCGACCCGGGCGCCCCGGCGCGCCACGGCGACCACATCGGCAGCGGTGACCCCGGCTGCCCCCACCACCACAGTGTGCATATCCATATTCAGGAACGTACACAGTGAATCCGAAGATGTCACGAGTGGGCGGCGGGAGGGACCCTTACTCCGGGGGGTGCGGGTCCCGGCCGCGGATGCGGCGCCGCTCCCCCGGGACCGGAGGCGGCGCGTCCGCGAGCCGGACGACCGGATCGTCCAGGCCGCCGCCCCGGCCCGCGACCACCGGCTTGACCGAGCGCAGCGCCTTCGCCCGGTACTGCGCGGCGTCCGCGAGCCGGAACAGCCGCCGGGCGCTCGCCACCTCCCCGATGGGGTCGCCGGTCGAGGCGATGCCGCACGCCACCCCGTCACCCAGCTCCAGCTCGGCGGCGCGCGCGCAGACCTCCTCGCCGACCCGGACGACCTCGTCGGCGGAGGGGCCCACGGCCAGCAGGCAGAACTCGTCCCCGCCGAGCCGGGCGGACAAGGCCCCCGGCAACATCGCCCCGCACAGCGACAGGACCGAGCCGAACCGCTCCAGGAGCCGGTCGCCGATGGCGTGGCCGAGGGTGTCGTTGACCCGCTTGAGCCCGTTCAGGTCGCAGACGACGAGGCTGACGACGACGCCCTGCGCCGCGTGCCGCTCCACCGCCTCCTCCAGCCGCAGGTCGACCAGGCGCCGGTTGGCCAGGCCGGTCAGCGCGTCGGTGAAGGCGAGCCGCCGCGCCTCCTCCAGGCGCTCGGTCTGCGCGATCCCGGCGGCGACCACGGAGGCCAGGACGGTCGCGAAGTCGGCGTCCGCCGCGCCGAAGACCGGGGCCCCGGCCGGCCGCGCCACGTACAGCTCGCCCCAGGCCCGGCCGTGCAGCACGATCGGCGCGACGACGCAGCAGCCGCGGCCGCGCCTGCGCAGCGCCGCGACCCGCTGGTGGCAGTAGCCGGCGCGCTCGACGGGCCCGTCGGCCGTCTCGACCCAGGCGTCCGGCTCGCCGCCGCCGGCCCAGCGCTCGTGCAGGAACTCGGTGATCTCCGGGAAGCGGTGCACCGGATAGGCCTCGCTCTCGGGGAACTCCTCCTCCCCCGCGGCGCGCTCCCCCACGTTCGCCAGGACGCGCAGCCGGCCCTGCTCGCGCTCCCACACGGACAGGGCGGCGAAGCTGCCGCCCAGGGCGTGGCAGGCGCCCAGGGCCGCGGCGCGCCAGGAATCGCGCGGGGTCTGCGCAGCGGCCATGCCCTGCGCGAGCGTCACCACGGCCCGCAGCCGGGCCTCGTCTCCCATTGACCCAGACTAGGGACGAATGGGTCATAGCGGCGCATCGGGTACGCCCGTCCGTATCCGGGGGCGGTTCTTCGCCCACCGGCCGGTGGGGCTTCTCGCGCCGTTCCCCGCGCCCCTGAAGCATGCGGCTCCGCCGCAGCTCCAGGCGCCCGATGAGATGGCGCACGCAGTGCGCATCTCAGGGGCGCGGGGAACGGCGCGCCCAGCCCCCACCGGGCCGCAGCCGAGACAGGACCTCGGGGGCTCAAGGGGCCGGCGGGGTCATTCGCCGGGCCACCGGGGCGCACGCTTCTCGGCAAACGCGGCGACCCCCTCCACCCGGTCCCCAGAAAACGCCACCGACCGCCAAGCCGCGTCCTCCACCTCCAACCCGGCCCGCAGATCAAGCCCGAACCCGACCCGCAGCGCCCGCTTGGCGGCCCGCAGCCCCACCGGCGAATTCCCCCCGATCCGCGCGGCCAGCGCCAGTGCCTCGGCGCGGTCCTGGCCGGCCGCCACCACGTGGTCGACGAGCCCGAGCGCGCCCGCCTCCGCGGCCTCGACGCGGCGCGCGGAGAAGATCAGCTCGGCGGCGCGCGCGGCCCCCACCCGGCGCGGCAGCAACTGCGTACCGCCGCCCCCGGGGATCACCCCCACCGACACCTCGGGCAGCCCCACGACCGCGCTCTCGTCGGCCACGATCAGATCGCAGGCGAGCGCGAGCTCGAACCCGCCGCCGAGCGCGAACCCGTGCACGGCGGCGATCGTCGGCACCGGCAGGTCGAGCACGCCCGTGTACGCGGCCCGCGCCACCGGCCGCTGGCGCATCAGCTCCGCGTCGGAGAAGGAGTTGCGCTCCTTGAGGTCGGCGCCGACGCAGAACGCCCGCTCGCTGCTGGACGTGACGACGACGACCCGCACGGACCGGTCGGCGCCCAGCGCGTCACAGGCGGCGCCGATGGAGCGGGCCATGTCGCTGGAGACGGCGTTCATGGCCTGGGGCCGGTCGAGCACCAGCTCGGCGACGACCCCCTCGTCCCCGTGGCGCCGTACGGCCACGAAGTCCCCGAACCGCTGCTCATCACCCATGACTCGCCCTTCCGGTTAACGCCAGTTAACCGTCAAGATGTCAGGTGCGCCGGGTCAGCGTCCAGGGCTCGACGACGCCGAGACCGCGGACGGGCCGCTGCCACATCGGCTGCAACGCGAACCGGTAGGAGGGCGGCTCCTCGCCCTGCTCCTTCGCCTTCTCCGCGGCGGCCGCCGCCTCCGCCTCGGAGGCGGGCGCCTCGGCGGTGCGGATCAGCTCCTCGGCGAAGGCGCCGTCCACCAGCACGTTGTCCTTGGGCGCTATCGACGTGAGCCGGCTCGCCAGGTTCACCGTCGTGCCGAACACGTCGCCCATGCGCGTCGTGACCGTCCCGAAGGCCATGCCGACCCGCAGCTCCGGCATCGTCTCGTCGTTGCTCATCGTCTCGATGAGCCGCAGCGCGATCTCCCCGGCGATCCCCGCGTCGTCGGCGGCGAACAGCACCTCGTCGCCGAGCGTCTTGATGAGCCGGCCGCCGTGCGCGGCGACGAGGTCGGCGGCGGTGGTCTCGAAGGCCTCGACCAGCTCGCCGAGCTCCTCCTCCTCCATGCGCCGGGTCAGCCGCGTGAAGCCGACCAGGTCCGCGAAGCCGACCGCGAGCCGCCGGTCCACCATCTCCTCGTCGTCACCGGCCTGCACGACGCGGCCGGTCGCGGCGGCGAGCTGGCGCCGCCACACGTAGACGAGGAACTCCTCCAGCTCGGGCAGGAGCAGCTCTATCAGCGGATACGTGACCTCGGTGCGGGTCATGCCGGGCTCCGGGGGCTCGGTCAGACCCTCCAGGAACGAGTCGATCTGCCACTCGGCGAGGCGGGCGGTGGTCTGGCCCGTGGACCGGGCGACCTGCACGGCCATCGCCTCGCTGAGCAGCCCGGCCTCGACGAGACCGGCCAGGCGGCGCAGCGCCAGGACGTCCGCCTCGGTCAGCGCCTTGGCCTGGCCGATGTCGGCGAAGCCCATGGCCCGCCAGAACCGTGACGCCAGCTCCATGGAGACGCCCGCGCTGCGGGCCGCCTGGAACGGGGTGTAGCGGCGCTCCGCACCGAGGATCAGCTGTTCGAGCCGGAGCGCGAGGGGGTCCGCCGCGTCCTGCTCGTCCCCTTCCCCCTCCGGCTTCTCGGGGTCGGGTGGGGTGCCCGTGCCGGAGCCCGAGTCGTCGACGGTCACGCCTGCTGCCCTTCCGATCTGCCACGGTCAGGTATCGACCGGGCTCAACTCTACGGCAGCGCCTGTGCGCCACGTCACTCCGTTCGGGGCGAGTGTCGCGTGCCTGGCCCCTTGCTCCGGCTCGGGCCAGAGGGGCCGCCTTTTCGGCTTCAGGCCGGTGGGGGCTTCTCGCGCAGTTCCCCGCGCCCCTAGGTGTTCGTTCTGCTCTCCCGCCGCGGGGCTTCTCGCGCAGTTCCCCGCGCCCCTGAGATGCGCACTGCGTGCGCTATCTCAGCGGCCCATGGGGCTGCGGCGAAGCCGCATGCTCCAGGGGCGCGGGGAACTGCGCGACCAGCCACGACGGCGCCGCGGACGAAGTCTCTGCACAGGGGCGGGGCGGCGTCACGCCGGGCGGAGGTGGACGATGTCGCCCGCCGCGACGGCGACCCGCTCCGCTCCGGGGGGCGCGAGGACGAGCCGCCCGTCCCCGTCGACGGCGACCGCCTCGCCCACGACCTCCCGCTCCCCCGGCAGGATCGCCCGCACGGACCGCCCCAGCGTCGCGCACCCCGCCGCGTACGTCTCCTGGAGCCGGGACAGCCCGGGATCCCCCTCCGCCGCGCACCACTCGACGTACCAGCGCTCGAAGGACCGCAGCACCGCCCGCAGCACCGGCTCCCGGTCCACGACCCTCGCCCCGGCCAGCGCCAGCGACCCCGCCTGCGGCACGGGCAGTTCGTCGGCGCGCAGCGACACGTTGAGCCCGACCCCGATGACGACCCCGCCCCCGGCGGCGCCCTCCGCGAGGATCCCGCCGGCCTTGCGCTCCTCGCCGTCGACGGTGACGAGCAGGTCGTTGGGCCACTTCAGCGCCGTGTCGACCCCGGCGGCGGCGGACAGGGCCGTCGCGACGGCGACCCCGGTGAGCAGCGGCAGCCACCCCCAGCGCTCCACCGGCACCTCGTGCTCGCCCGGCGTGACCAGGAGGGAGAAGAAGAGACCGGAGCGCGGCGGAGCCGACCAGCGCCGGTCGAGCCGCCCGCGCGCGGCGCTCTGCTCCTCGGCGACCAGGACGGCGCCTTCCCGGGCGGCGCCGGAGGCGGCCAGCGCCACCAGGTCCGTGTTGGTCGACCCGGTGCGGGGCACCACCTCCACGGACGACCAGAGCCCTTCGCCGCGGACGAGGGCGCGGCGCAGGGCGGCCGCCCCCAGGGGCGGCCGGTCCAGGTCGGACCAGCGGTTGTCGGGCGCGTCTGAACCATCTCGGGGCGTCATGCAACCCAGCCTAGGTGTGGCAAAGACCGCACTGCCGAACGGTATTCGCGCCACTACCCTACGAGTCAGTAGCGCCATGTGCTTCGCCCGTACGTCCGTCCCCGTGAGCAGCGTCGAACCAGGCAGGGAGCCGCATCCCGATGTCCGAGTTGGCAGACCCCCAGAATCCGCAGCAGACAGAGTCGCGTCCCGACATCCACACCACCGCAGGCAAGATCGAGGACCTGCGGCGCCGGATCGACGAGGCGACGCACGCCGGTTCCGCCCGCGCGGTCGAGAAGCAGCACGCCAAGGGCAAGCTGACGGCGCGTGAGCGGATCGGGCTGCTGCTCGACGAGGACTCGTTCGTGGAGCTGGACGAGTTCGCGCGGCACCGCTCCACCGACTTCGGCCTGGACGCCAACCAGCCGTACGGCGACGGCGTGGTGACCGGCTACGGCACCGTGGACGGCCGTCCCGTCGCGGTCTTCTCGCAGGACTTCACCGTCTTCGGCGGCGCGCTCGGTGAGGTCTTCGGGCAGAAGATCATGAAGGTGATGGACTTCGCCCTCAAGACGGGCTGTCCGGTCATCGGCATCAACGACTCGGGCGGCGCCCGTATCCAGGAGGGCGTCATGGCCCTCGGCATGTACGGCGAGATCTTCCGCCGCAACACGCACGCGTCCGGTGTCATCCCGCAGATCAGCCTCGTCGTGGGGCCGTGTGCCGGCGGCGCCGTCTACTCGCCCGCCATCACCGACTTCACGGTGATGGTCGACCAGACCAGCCACATGTTCATCACCGGGCCCGACGTCATCAAGACGGTCACCGGCGAGGACGTCGGCTTCGAGGAGCTGGGCGGCGCGCGCACGCACAACGCGCGCTCCGGGGTCGCGCACCACATGGCGGGCGACGAGAAGGACGCGATCGAGTACGTCAAGTCGCTCCTGTCCTACCTGCCGTCGAACAACCTGAGCGAGCCGCCCGCCTTCCCCGAGGAGGCGGACCTGACGCCGACCGACGAGGACCGCGAGCTCGACACCCTCGTCCCGGACAGCGCGAACCAGCCGTACGACATGCACACGGTGATCGAACACGTCCTGGACGACGCCGAGTTCTTCGAGACGCAGGCGCTGTTCGCGCCGAACATCCTCACCGGCTTCGGCCGCGTCGAGGGGCACCCGGTGGGCATCGTCGCCAACCAGCCGATGCAGTTCGCCGGCTGCCTGGACATCGACGCGAGCGAGAAGGCGGCCCGCTTCGTGCGGACCTGCGACGCCTTCAACGTGCCGGTGCTGACCTTCGTGGACGTCCCCGGCTTCCTGCCGGGCGTCGAGCAGGAGCACACCGGCATCATCCGGCGCGGCGCCAAGCTGATCTACGCGTACGCCGAGGCCACCGTGCCGCTCATCACGATCATCACCCGCAAGGCGTTCGGCGGGGCGTACGACGTCATGGGCTCCAAGCACCTGGGCGCCGACCTGAACCTGGCGTGGCCCACCGCGCAGATCGCCGTGATGGGCGCGCAGGGCGCGGTGAACATCCTGCACCGCAAGACGCTGGCCGCGGCCGAGGACCCCCAGGAACGCGAGGACACGCGGGCGCGGCTCATCCAGGAGTACGAGGACACGCTCCTCAACCCGTACACGGCGGCCGAGCGCGGCTACGTCGACGCCGTCGTGCTGCCCTCCGACACCCGCGCCCACGTCGTCAAGGGCCTGCGCCAGCTGCGCACCAAGCGCGAGTCGCTGCCGCCGAAGAAGCACGGCAACATCCCCCTGTAGGCCCGAACCCCGACCCCCCGCGAGGAGCCCGGATCATGATGATCAAGGTCGTACGGGGCAACCCGACCCCCGAGGAGCTGGCCGCCGCGCTCGCGGTGGTCCAGGCCCGCGCCGCCGCCGGCACCGGCACCTCGGCCACCGCGGCGGCGCGCAGCGCGTGGGCCGACCCCGCGCGCGCCGCCCGGCGCCGGCTTCCGGCCCCGGGGCCGGCGAGCTGGTCGCGCACGTACTGGCCCGCCTGAGCGGAGCCGGGCGGAACGCCTGAGTACGCATACTCAGGCGTTCCGCCCGCGGGCGCCGCAGTATCGGAAGGGTGCTGTGGTCAGATCCCGAGAACGAGCCGCCCGATGAGCTCCGCGAGACGCAGGAGATGCTGCGCCGCGCGGGGGTCGTGGTGGCGCTCGCCATGTTCCTGGCCATGGTGATGGTGGGGCTCGCGGTGCTCTAGGGCCTGACCGCGGGCGCCGCCCGGTCGCCTACGCTGATCGGTATGACAGCCGCGCGCCGCCTCATCCTCGCCTCCCAGTCCCCCGCCCGCCTCGGCCTGCTCCGGCAGGCCGGCTTCGCGCCGCAGGTGATCGTCAGCGGGGTCGACGAGGAGGCCGTGACCGCCCCCACCCCCGCCGAGCTGGCCCTCGCCCTCGCCGAGGCCAAGGCGGCCGTGGTGGCCGCGCTACCCGAGGCGGCCGACGCCCTGGTCATCGGCTGCGACTCGGTCCTCGACCTGGACGGCGAGGCGCTCGGCAAGCCCGCCGACGCCGCGGAGGCGACGGCGCGCTGGAAGGCGATGCGCGGCCGGGCCGGCACGCTCCAGACCGGGCACTGCGTCTACGACACCGCCTCCGGCCGGCACGTCGCCGCCACCGCCTCCACGGTCGTGCGGTTCGGCGAGCCGAGCGACGCGGAGATCGCCGCGTACGTGGCGACCGGTGAACCCCTCCACGTCGCGGGCGCGTTCACGCTCGACGGCCGCTCGGCCCCGTTCGTCGAGGGCATCGAGGGCGACCACGGGAACGTGATCGGCCTCTCGCTGCCGCTGCTGCGCCGCCTCCTCGGGGAACTGGGCGTCTCCGTCACGGAGTTGTGGGCTCCGGCGAGCTAGCGGGCGGTGCGGGCGGAGGTGCGGCGCCGGTGCGTTTGGCGCCCGCGCCGTCCCTGCGGTCGTACGCCACCAGCGTGAGCACGATCAGCGCGAGGACGACCATCATCAGCACGAAGGCGAGCCAGCCCACCAGGCCGATCGAGAAGGCGCCGAGCAGCCCGTGCACGACCGCCGCGCTGATCAGCAGGATGCGCCCGACGGTGCCCGGCGAGCGGTCGGTGGCGGCCGCGCGGGCGAGCACGAACGCGCACAGCGCCAGGTAGATCCCGAAGACCCCGCCCGCGACCCAGGCGCCCACGGACATCGCCCGGGGGTCGAGCCCGGCGAGCGACATGTCCTGCCGGTCGACGACCAGGCCCAGGAACCAGTTCATCAACACGATCCCGAGCGCCTCCGCGAGCACCACGATCGCGGCCACCCACGCCACCGGTCTGCGTGCCACCGGTCCCACCCACCTTCGCGTACGACAGTCGGTTACCCCGAGTAGGTTCGATTCATCGCGAACGCTACTAACGGGTAAACCTCGGGACAAGGGGTCTGCCGCAGGCAAAGAATCATTGGGCCATTCGTAGGGACTCCACAAAGAATGGCGTCCGGGCGCGGCACGGTCTCACAGAGACCTTGACCACACCACCCGGCTAGGGTGACCCCGGGGGATCCCGCACAGCCAGGCCGGACAGGGGATTTCACCGACCGAGCAGGCCTCGAGTGACACTCCGTGTGGGCAAGCTCACCATTGGGAACGGGTCGTAACCCCGTGTCGGCAGTCCCTAAACTCGGCTTGTTTCAAGGAGGGAGCCATCGTGCGCAAGGTGCTCATCGCCAACCGTGGCGAAATCGCTGTCCGCGTGGCCCGGGCGTGCCGGGACGCAGGGATCGCGAGCGTTGCCGTTTACGCCGAACCGGACCGGGACGCCTCGCATGTCCGCGCGGCCGACGAGGCCTTCGCGCTGGGTGGTGACACCCCGGCCACCAGCTACCTGGACATCGCCAAGGTGCTCCAGGCGGCCAAGGACTCGGGGGCGGACGCCATCCACCCCGGCTACGGATTCCTGTCGGAGAACGCGGAGTTCGCGCAGGCCGTGCTGGACGCGGACCTGATCTGGATCGGCCCGCCGCCGCAGGCCATCCGGGACCTGGGCGACAAGGTCGCCGCCCGGCACATCGCGCAGCGCGCCGGCGCTCCGCTGGTCGCCGGTACGCCGGACCCCGTCTCGGGTTCCGAGGAGGTCGTGGCCTTCGCCGAGGAGCACGGCCTGCCCATCGCGATCAAGGCCGCCTTCGGTGGCGGCGGTCGCGGTCTGAAGGTGGCCCGCACTCTCGAAGAGGTGCCGGAGCTGTACGACTCGGCGGTGCGCGAGGCCGTGGCCGCGTTCGGTCGCGGCGAGTGCTTCGTCGAGCGCTACCTGGACAAGCCGCGGCACGTGGAGACCCAGTGCCTGGCCGACTCGCACGGCAACGTGGTGGTCGTCTCCACCCGTGACTGCTCGCTCCAGCGCCGCCACCAGAAGCTCGTCGAGGAGGCCCCGGCGCCGTTCCTGAGCCAGGCTCAGCTGGACGAGCTCTACGCGTCCTCCAAGGCGATCCTGAAGGAAGCCGGCTATGTCGGCGCGGGCACCGTCGAGTTCCTCGTCGGCGCCGACGGCACGATCTCCTTCCTGGAGGTCAACACCCGGCTCCAGGTCGAGCACCCGGTCACCGAAGAGGTCGCCGGCATCGACCTGGTCCGCGAGATGTTCCGGATCGCCGACGGCGAGGAGTTGGGGTACGGCGACCCGGTGCTGCGGGGTCACTCCTTCGAGTTCCGCATCAACGGCGAGGACCCGGGCCGCGGCTTCCTGCCCGCGCCGGGCACCGTGACCGTCTTCAACGCGCCGACCGGCCCGGGCGTCCGCCTGGACGCGGGCGTGGAGGCCGGCTCGGTGATCGGCCCGGCCTGGGACTCGCTGCTCGCCAAGCTGATCGTCACCGGCCGCACCCGCAAGGAGGCGCTGGAGCGCTCCGCCCGCGCGCTGGCCGAGTTCGAGGTCGACGGCATGGCGACCGCCATCCCGTTCCACCGCAAGGTCGTCACCGACCCGGCGTTCGCCCCCGAACTGACCGGCAGCGACGAGCCGTTCACCATCTTCACCCGGTGGATCGAGACCGAGTTCGTCAACGACATCCCGCCGTTCGCGCCGGGCGGCGCGGACGCTGACGGCGACGACGAGGCCGACGGCGACCGCGAGACGATCGTCGTCGAGGTCGGCGGCAAGCGCCTGGAGGTCTCGCTGCCGTCGTCGCTGGGCATGACGCTGGCCCGTACCGGGCTCGCGGCGGGTGCCAAGCCGAAGCGGCGCGCGGCCAAGAAGTCCGGCCCGGCCGCCTCCGGCGACACCCTCGCCTCGCCGATGCAGGGCACCATCGTCAAGATCGCCGTCGAGGAGGGCCAGGAGGTCCAGGAGGGCGACCTCGTGGTCGTCCTGGAGGCGATGAAGATGGAGCAGCCCCTGAACGCGCACAAGTCCGGCACCGTCAAGGGCCTGACCGCCGAGATCGGCGCCTCGCTCACCTCGGGCGCCGCGATCTGCGAGATCAAGGACTGAGCCGCACCGCTCGCCCATGAGCAGCACGCTCGGACGCAGCGCCCGTCGCACCGGTTGCCGGTCGGCGGGCGCTGCGGCGTTCCCGGGGCCCGGCGCCGGCTGCCGGTCGGCGGGTGCCGCGGCGTTCCCGGGGCCCGGCGCCGGCGTTCCGGGGTGATCAGGCATCCTTGGGAGACCCCGCGCACGCCCAGGGAGGTCCGATGACATCCGGCACCGAGCACCAGCGCGTCCGTCCCATGCGCGCGGACGCGCGCCGCAACTACGAGCGGCTGCTCGCCCAGGCCCGGCAGGCGTTCGCGGAGCACGGCACGGGGGCGTCCCTGGAGGACGTGGCGCGCGGGGCCGGGGTGGGCATCGGCACCCTGTACCGGCACTTCCCCAACCGGTACGCCCTGGTGAGCGCCGTCTTCGAGGAGGCCGTCCGCGATCTGCTGGCCCGCTCCCGGGCGCTGCTCGACGCGCCGCAGCCGTGTGCGGCGCTGGTGGCCTGGCTGCGCGAGATCATCACGCACGCGAGTGAGTACCGGGGGCTCTCCCGGGCCCTGATGTCGGCGGCCCAGGACGAGAGTTCGGCGCTGGCGCGGTGCAGTTCTCCCATGCGGGAGGCGGGGCAGGCGCTGCTTTCGCGGGCGCAGCGGGTGGGGGCGGTGCGGGGGGATGTGTCGATCGGGGATCTGTTGCAGCTCACCAATGCGATTGCGCTGGCCGCTGAGGAGACGCCCTCTGATCCCGGCCTCGCCGACCGCCTCCTCCACCTCACCCTCCGGGGCATCACCACGTCCCCTCCCCCGGGGGCCTGACCCCGTCCGCGACCCCGTCGTGGCTGGGCGCGCAGTTCCCCGCGCCCCTCAAATTAAGCCCCTCCGGCGATTGAGGAGCGGGGGCCGGGGCGGAGCCCCGGGGCTCAGCGTCGTCGCCGGGCGCGGGAGCGTCGTGGCTGGGCGCGCAGTTCCCCGCGCCCCTGGCGGGGTTTGTCGACCCCGGTGACTGATTACCCGAGGCCCCCGGAGGGGTTAGCGGCGGCGTAGGTCCGCTACGCGGGCCGGGCGCTCGGGTGCCGGGTCCATCCCGGCCGCGCTGCGCAACGGGTGCCCCCCGCCGGGCAGTTGCTGCCGACGCTGGCCGGGCAACGGCACATCCCGGCGCGACTGCCGCGCCGGGACGGGATCACCGCCCCCGGCCGCCCCCGGTCCCGCCCCGGCGACCGCGATCTGCACCCCCTGATCGGCCAGCGCCTGAAGCTCCGTGGCGGCCCGGTCGTCATGGGCGGGCGGCTCGTCGGTGACCAGCCGCGTGATCACATCCGTCGGCACCGTCTGGAACATCGTGTCGGTGCCGAGCTTGGAGTGGTCGGCGAGGACGACGACCTCCGCGGCGGCCTGCACGAGGGCCCGGTCCACCGACGCCGAGAGCATGTTCGACGTGGAGAGCCCGCGCTCGGCCGTCAGACCGCTGCCGCTCAGGAAGGCCCGGGTGACCCTGAGCCCCTGGAGGGACTGCTCGGCCCCGCTACCCACCAGCGCGTAGTTGGAACCCCGCAGCGTGCCACCGGTCATGACGACCTCGACGCGATTGGCATGGGCCAGCGCCTGGGCCACCAGAAGCGAGTTGGTGACGACGGTCAGCCCCGGCACACGCGCGAGCCGGCGGGCCAGCTCCTGCGTGGTCGTCCCCGCCCCCACCACGATGGCTTCGCCTTCTTCGACGAGGCCCGCGGCGAGATCGGCGATGGCCGTCTTCTCTGCGGTCGCGAGATGTGATTTCTGCGGAAAGCCGGACTCCCGCGTGAATCCGCCCGGCAATACCGCACCGCCGTGCCGGCGGTCGAGGAGTCCTTCTGCCTCCAGTGCGCGCACGTCCCGCCGTACGGTCACTTCAGAGGTCTGGACGACGCGGGCGAGCTCCCGGAGCGACACCGCTCCGTTGGCCCGCACCATTTCGAGGATCAGTTGACGACGTTCTGCAGCGAACACGAAACTGACAGTAACCCCAACGACCGTCTGCTTTCAGCTGTTTGCGCCGGATTACCGGTTCTGTTCGCACAACAGCCCTGGGAGTGGTATAGGCACGCCCCGGACGCCTATCCGGAGCGCCTATGCCATGAGCACGGGTGGCGACTCACCGTGACCTGCGGCGCGTTGCCCCCGCCCGCGGAGCGGCTCAGCCCTCCTCGGCGACCTTGCGCGTGTGCAGCTGCCGCGCCACCTCGGCGATCGAGCCCGAAAGAGACGGGTACACGGTGAAGGCGTTCGCGATCTGCTCGACCGTCAGATTGTTGTCGACCGCGATCGAGATGGGGTGGATCAGTTCCGAGGCGCGGGGCGCCACGACCACACCGCCCACCACGATGCCCGTGCCGGGCCGGCAGAAGATCTTGACGAAGCCGTCCCGGATGCCCTGCATCTTCGCGCGCGGGTTGCGCAGCAGCGGCAGCTTGACGACGCGGGCGTCGAACTTGCCGCCGTCGACGTCGGCCTGCGAGACGCCGACGGTGGCGATCTCGGGGTCGGTGAAGACGTTCGACGAGACGGTCTTGAGGTTCAGCGGCGCCACCGCGTCGCCCAGGAAGTGGTACATCGCGATGCGGCCCTGCATCGCCGCCACGGACGCGAGGGCGAAGACGCCGGTCACGTCCCCGGCCGCGTAGACGCCGGGAGCGGTCGTGCGCGAGACCTTGTCGGTCCAGATGTGCCCGGAGTCCTTCACCTTGACGCCGGCGCCCTCCAGGCCGAGCCCCTCGCTGTTGGGGATCGCGCCGACCGCCATCAGGCAGTGCGTGCCGGAGATGGTGCGGCCGTCGGCGAGGGTGACCTCGACGCGGTCGCCGACCCGCTTGGCGGAGGCGGCGCGGGAGCGCGCCATCACGTTCATGCCGCGGCGCCGGAAGACGTCCTCCAGGACGGCGGCGGCGTCCGGGTCCTCGCCCGGCAGCACGCGGTCGCGGGAGGAGACGAGGGTGACGCGGGAGCCGAGGGCCTGGTAGGCGCCGGCGAACTCGGCGCCGGTGACGCCGGAGCCGACCACGATCAGCTCTTCGGGCAGCTCGTCCAGGTCGTAGACCTGCGTCCAGTTCAGGATGCGCTCGCCGTCGGGCTGCGCGTCGGGCACCTCGCGCGGGTGGCCGCCGGTGGCCAGCAGCACGGCGTCGGCGGTGAGGGTCTCCTCGCTGCCGTCGGCGGCGGTGACGACGACCTTGCGGGAGCCGTCCAGGTCCTGCTGCCCGTCGAGCCGGCCGCGGCCGCGCAGCACGCGGGCGCCCGCGCGCGTGACGGAGGCGGTGATGTCGTGCGACTGGGCGAGGGCGAGCCGCTTGACGCGCCGGTTGACCTTGCCCAGGTCGACGCCGACGACGCGGGCCGGGCTGTCCGGGTCCGGGGTGTCGTCCTCGACGATGATCCCCAGCTCCTCGTACGAGGAGTCGAAGGTCGTCATCACCTCGGCCGTGGCGATCAGGGTCTTCGACGGCACGCAGTCGGTCAGCACCGACGCCCCGCCCAGACCGTCGCAGTCGACGACGGTCACCTCCGCGCCGAGCGAGGCCGCCACCAGGGCCGCTTCGTATCCGCCAGGTCCGCCACCGATGATCACGATCCGAGTCACGTACGCCATTGTCCCGCACCGCGGGAGGCGGTGCCCGGCCGGGGTGGCACGCACTTCGCTCCGATCACCCGGGGCAACTGCCGTACCCTCGGACCCATGTCGCTCTACGCCGCGTACGCCGGCAATCTCGACCCGCGGCTCATGACGCGCCGCGCCCCTCACTCGCCGCTGCGCGCGACCGGGTGGCTGCAAGGCTGGCGGCTGACGTTCGGGGGCGAGCACATGGGCTGGGAGGGCGCGCTGGCCACCATCGTGGAGGCGCCCCGGTCGCAGGTCTTCGTGGCGCTGTACGACATCGCCCCGATGGACGAGGAGTCGATGGACCGCTGGGAGGGGGTCGGCCTCGACATCTACCGGCGGATGCGGGTGCGCGTGGACACCCTGGAGGGCGAGGAGCCCGCCTGGCTGTACGTCCTGAACGGGTACGAGGGCGGCCTGCCCTCCGCGCGCTACCTCGGCGAGATCGGCGACGCCGCCGAGTCGGCGGGCGCCCCGCACGACTACGTCATGGAGCTGCGCAAGCGCCCCTGCTGAGGTACGCGGGGTCCGCCCGCCCGTCTGCCGGGTCACGCCTTCGTACGCGGCCGACCGCCGGTGGTCCTGCTGCGCGCAGTTCCCACCGGGCCCCTGAGAAATGCGGCGCGCAGCGCCTGCATTTCTCAGGGGCGCGGGGAACTGCGCGACCAGCCCCCACCGGGCCCGTAGCCGACGACGCACCTCGTTCTCGCACCCCGAGCGGAGCGACTTCGTCGGAAACGACAAGACAACGATCGCAATACCGTGGGGCTCGTCATCTACGCGCGTAGGCCATGACCGGCTACCCTCAAGCGCGTGAACGCATCTGCCACTCCGGACATCCTCCAGGGCGACCCCTACGCCGCCGCCGCCGACGCCGCCGCCCGCCTGCGCGAGCTCACCGGTGCCGAGACCCACGACGTCGCCCTCGTGATGGGCTCGGGCTGGGCGCCGGCCGCCGAGGCGCTGGGCGCGCCCACCGTCGAGCTCCCCTTCACCGAGCTGCCCGGGTTCACCGGCCCGGCCGTGGCGGGCCACGGCGGCAAGGTCCGCTCGTACCAGCTCGGCGACAAGCGCGCCCTGGTCTTCCTGGGCCGCACGCACTACTACGAGGGCCGGGGCGTCGCGTCCGTCGCGCACGGCGTGCGCACCGCCGCCGCCGCGGGCTGCCGCACCCTCGTCCTGACGAACGGCTGCGGCGGTCTGCGCGAGGGCATGCGCCCCGGCCAGCCGGTCCTCATCTCCGACCACATCAACCTGACGGCCACCTCGCCGATCGTCGGGGCGAACTTCGTGGACCTGACCGACCTGTACTCGCCGCGGCTGCGCGCGCTGTGCCAGGAGATCGACCCGTCGCTGGAGGAGGGCGTGTACGCCCAGTTCCCCGGCCCGCACTACGAGACCCCCGCCGAGGTCCGGATGGCCGGCATCCTCGGCGCCGACCTGGTCGGCATGTCCACCGTCCTGGAGGCCATCGCGGCCCGTGAGGCGGGCGTGGAGGTGCTCGGCATCTCCCTGGTCACCAACCTGGCCGCGGGCCTGTCGGGCGAGCCCCTCAACCACGAGGAGGTCCTCCAGGCCGGACGGGACTCCGCCGCGGGCATGGGCGAGCTGCTGACCAAGGTCCTCGCGAAGATCTGATCCCGGCGGCGATCCGCGCCGCCCCCGCACCCGTCCGTACGCCTGACCGCTGAAGGAAGCCGACCGTGACCGTACAAGGCAGCGAACTGCTCGACCGGGCGAAGACCTGGCTGGCGGAGGACCCCGACGAGGAGACCCGCGAGGAGCTGGCCGCGCTCATCGACAGCGGGGACCTCGACGCGCTCGGCGAGCGCTTCGCGGGCACCTTGCAGTTCGGCACGGCCGGGCTCCGCGGCGAGCTGGGCGCGGGTCCCACGCGGATGAACCGCGCGGTGGTCATCCGCGCGGCCGCGGGCCTCGCCGCGTACCTGAAGGCCAAGGGGCAGACCGACGGCCTGGTGGTGATCGGCTACGACGCCCGCCACAAGTCGGCGGACTTCGCGCGCGACACGGCGGCGGTCATGGTGGGCGCCGGGCTGCGCGCCGCGGTGCTGCCGCGTCCGCTGCCCACGCCCGTGCTCGCCTTCGCCATACGGCACCTGGGCGCGGTCGCGGGCGTGGAGGTCACGGCCTCCCACAACCCGCCGCGGGACAACGGCTACAAGGTCTACCTCGGCGACGGCTCGCAGATCGTGCCGCCGGCCGACGCGGAGATCGCCGCCGAGATCGACGCGGTCGCCTCGCTGCACGACGTGGCGCGCCCGGAGTCCGGCTGGGAGATCCTCGGGGACGAGGTCCTGGACGCGTATCTGGCCCGTACGGACGCGGTCCTGGCCGCGGACTCCCCGCGCACCGCCCGCACCGTCTACACGGCGATGCACGGCGTCGGCAAGGACACCCTGCTGGCCGCCTTCGCCCGCGCGGGCTTCCCCGCGCCGGTGCTGGTGCCCGCGCAGGCCGAGCCCGACCCGGACTTCCCGACGGTCGCCTTCCCCAACCCGGAGGAGCCGGGCGCGATGGACCTCTCCTTCGCGACGGCCCGCGCCGAGGCCACGGCCCCCGACCTGATCATCGCCAACGACCCGGACGCGGACCGCTGCGCCGTCGCCGTCCCGGACGCCGGGGCCGACGGCGGCTGGCGCATGCTGCGCGGCGACGAGGTGGGCGCGCTGCTCGCGGCGCACCTGGTCGAGCGCGGCGCGCGCGGCGTCCTCGCGGAGTCGATCGTCTCGTCCTCGCTGCTCGGCCGGATCGCCGAGGCGGCCGGTCTGCCGTACGAGGAGACGCTGACGGGCTTCAAGTGGATCGCCCGCGTGGAGGGCCTGCGCTACGGCTACGAGGAGGCGCTCGGCTACTGCGTCGACCCCGAGGGCGTCCGCGACAAGGACGGCATCACGGCCGCGCTGCTGGTGACCGAGCTGGCGAGCGGGCTCAAGGAGCGGGGCCGCACGCTCCTGGACGCGCTCGACGACCTGGCCCTGGCCCACGGGCTGCACGCGACGGACCAGCTGAGCGTGCGGGTGGAGGACCTCTCCGTCATCGCGGCGGCCATGCGGCGGCTGCGCGAGCAGCCGCCGACGGCGCTGGCCGGGCTCGCGGTCACCCGGGCCGAGGACCTCGCCGCGGGCGCGGGCGGGCTGCCGCCCACCGACGGCCTGCGCTACACGCTGGAGGGCGCGCGGGTCATCGTCCGCCCGTCCGGCACGGAGCCCAAGCTGAAGTGCTACCTGGAGGTCGTGGTGCCGGTCGCCGACCGGGCCGGGCTGCCCGCGGCACGGGCGACGGCCGCGGAGCTGCTCGCCGCGGTCAAGCGGGACCTCGCGGCGGCCGCGGGCATCTGACCCGGGCGGGCCCCCGGCGGCGGGCCCGCACTCGAACGGGTGACCTGTGCGGGGCAGTTGACGGAACGGGGCGGGCCAGGGGCCGGGGGCGACGGGAACGTTGCCCCCGCAGCCACCCCCGTCCCCGCAGGAGCCGACGTGTCCCCGACCGCCCCCGCCGAGGCCGCCCTCCTCCTGGAGGACCGCTCCCGCCGCCCGGCCCCGGGGTCCGCCACCGACCTGCGCGAGCGGGGCCTGCGCGCCCTGCGCCGGGCGGCCCCCGCCCTCTTCGCGTACGCGGCCGTGCGGACGTTCGTGCTGCTCGTCCTGGGCGTCTGGGCGCACAAGGAGGGCCACGGCATCTGGCCGACGCTCGCCGCGGACTGGGACTCCAAGTGGTACCTGGGCATCGCCGACCACGGCTACGAGCGGACCCTCGGCACCCGGCGCGACGCCAACAACCTCGCCTTCTTCCCGCTCTACCCGTACGCGGTGAAGGCGCTGGCCGTCGTGGTGCCCGGGTCGCGGGCCACGGCGGGGCTGCTCCTGGCGTCGGGCTGCTCGTTCGTGGCGGCCTGGGGCGTCTTCGCGATCGGCGACCGGCTGCACGGGCGCCGCGTGGGCGTCCTGCTGACCTTCCTGTGGGCGTGCTACCCCGTCGGCGTCGTCCAGTGGATGGGTTACACCGAGTCGGTGTTCACCGCGTTCGTGGCGTGGTCCCTGTACGCGGTGCTGACCGGCCGGTGGCTGTGGGCGGGCTCCCTCGCGGCGCTGGCCGGGCTGACCCGGCCGACCGGCGTCGCGATCGCCGCGGCCGTCGGCCTGTGCGGGGCACTGGCGCTGCGCCGCGGCTTCTCCTGGCGGGTGCTCGGCGGCACGCTGCTCGCCCCGCTGGGCTGGCTCGGCTACGTGGGCTGGGTCGGGCTGCGCCTCGGCCGCTGGGACGGGTACTTCGCCGTCCAGCGGCTGTGGGCCAACGAACTGGACGGCGGCATCGAGACCCTGCGCCGCTTCCGCGGCCACCTCGCCTACGACTCGGCGCCGGAACTCTTCCTGGTGCTGGTGACGGCGGTCCTGATCGGCTCGGCCCTGCTGTACGCGTTCTCCCTCGCGGACCGCCAGCCCCTGCCCCTGCTGGTCTTCACCGGCGTGCTGCTCGCCATCGTGCTCGGCAGCGGCGGGGTCTACTTCTCCCGGGCCCGCTTCCTCGTGCCCGGCTTCCCGCTGCTCCTGCCCCTCGCGCTGATGCTGGCGCGGGCGTCGCGGCGGACGCTGGTGGTGGGGGTGGCGGGCGCCGCGCTCGGGGCGGCGTACTGGGGCGGGTACATGCTGCTGGTCTGGCCCAGCGCGCCCTGAGGCGCCGGGCCGGCCCGGGCCCGGCGGCCCGGCTCAGCCCAGGGCGATGAGGACGACGAGCAGCACCGCGCCGGCCACGGCGGGGGCGATGATCTCGTAGGCCCAGCGGACGGCCGGCGCGCCCTGGGAGGCCGGGGCCGCCGCGCGGGACTCGTGCAGCTCGCGCAGCTCGTCCATGGAGTGGTCGGCGGGGGCGCGCCGCACGACCTGCTCCTGCGCCTCGGCCACGGCGTCCTGCTCCCGGCCCCGGCGGCCCTGCGGCCGCGGCCGCGCCGGGCGCTGCGCCTTGCGGCGGGCGCGCAGGGAGACCGGGATCGACCAGAGCTGGTACTTGGTGCCGGCCTCGTCGAGGACCTCGTTCGAGTACCCGGAGCGGAAGGTGGCGACGGATCCCCAGGGGAGGGTGATGTCGCGGAAGGGGTTGCGCACGCGCAGCCGGTCCTCGTTGCCGAACACGGCCGGGCGGATGGTGAACGCGACCACCAGCGGCACCGCGAGGAGCAGGCCCGCGAGCGCCAGCCACGGGGTGCGGCCCTCCCCGCTGATCAGCGCGTCGGCGCCGAGCCAGGCGCCGACGGCGAGCAGCACGACACCGCCCGCGATGCCGGCGGGGGACCGGTAGCTCCGGTCCGGGGAGGTGCGGGGGCGGGTCGTCATGCCCCCGATTGTGCCTGACGCTGCGCTGTGCTTCGGCGGGCCCTGACCCTGGCCCCTCTCCGCCCGTCGCCGGGTGCGGCACCATCGTGGCTGAGCGCGCAGTTCCCCGCGCCCCTGGCGGCGCTCACCCAGATCAAGCCCCTCCGGCGATTGAGGAGCGGGGGCCGGGGCAGAGCCCCGGGGCTCAGCGTCATCGCCGGGTGCGGCACCATCGGGGCCGAGCGCGCAGTTCCCCGCGCCCCTGGCGGCGCTCACCCAAATCAAGCCCCTCCGGCGATTGAGGAGCGGGGGCCGGGGCGGAGCCCCGGGGCTGAGCGTCATCGCCGGGTGCAGCGCCGTCGTGGCTGAGCGCGCAGTTCCCCGCGCCCCTGGCGGGACCCGCACCCCTACGCGCCGCCCGGCCGAACCCAGACCGCCCCCTATACATCCGCTACGCGCGTAGATATGCTCCCCTCGTGACCATGCCCACTGCACCCACCCCCGCACCCGCGGCCGAACACGCGCTGACGGACGCCACCGCCTCCGAGGCCACACTGCGCCGATTCCTCCAGGGCCTGCCCGGCGTGGACGCCGTGGGTCTGGAGGGCCGCGCCGCCGCGCTCGGCACGCGGTCCATCAAGACCACGGCCAAGGCGTACGCCATCGACCTGGCCATCTCGATGATCGACCTGACGACCCTGGAAGGCGCCGACACCCCGGGCAAGGTCCGGGCCCTGGGCGCCAAGGCCGCCCACCCCGACCCGACCGACCGCTCGGCCCCCCGCACCGCCGCCGTCTGCGTCTACCCGGACATGGTGGCCACCGCGAAGGAGGCCGTCGCCGGCACCGGCGTCAAGGTCGCCTCCGTCGCCACCGCCTTCCCGGCCGGCCGCGCCGCCCTCGACGTGAAGCTCGCGGACGTCCGCGAGGCCGTCGCCGCGGGAGCCGACGAGATCGACATGGTCATCGACCGCGGCGCCTTCCTCGCGGGCAAGTACCTGAAGGTCCACGACGAGATCCGCGCCGTGAAGGAGGCCTCCGGCTCCGCCCGGCTCAAGGTCATCTTCGAGACCGGCGAGCTGTCGACGTACGACAACATCCGCCGCGCGAGCTGGATCGGCATGCTGGCCGGCGCCGACTTCATCAAGACCTCGACCGGCAAGGTGGGGGTCAACGCCACCCCGGCCAACACCCTGCTGATGCTGGAGGCGGTCCGCGACTTCCGCGCCGCCACGGGCGTGCAGATCGGGGTGAAGCCCGCCGGCGGCATCCGCACCTCGAAGGACGCCGTCAAGTTCCTCGTGATCGTGAACGAGACCGTGGGCGAGGACTGGCTCGACAACCACTGGTTCCGGTTCGGCGCCTCCAGCCTCCTGAGCGATCTGCTGATGCAGCGCCAGAAGCTGGCCACCGGCCGCTACTCCGGTCCCGACTACGTGACGGTGGACTGATCACCATGACCAACGCAGCACACGCCTTCGCGTACGCGCCCGCCCCCGAGTCCCGCGCGGTCGTCGACATCGCCCCGTCCTACGGGCTCTTCATCGACGGCGAGTTCACCGAGGCCGCCGACGGCAAGGTCTTCAAGACGGTCTCGCCGTCCACCGAGGAGGTCCTCTCCGAAGTGGCGCAGGCCGGCGAGGCCGACGTCGAGCGGGCCGTGCGGGCCGCCCGCACCGCGTTCGCCACCTGGTCGGCGCTGCCCGGCGCCGAGCGCGGCAAGTACCTCTTCCGCATCGCCCGCATCATCCAGGAGCGCTCCCGCGAGCTGGCCGTCCTGGAGACGCTGGACAACGGCAAGCCCATCAAGGAGACGAGGGACGCCGACCTCCCCCTCGTAGCCGCCCACTTCTTCTACTACGCGGGCTGGGCCGACAAGCTCGACCACGCGGGCTACGGCCCGGGCCCGAAGGCGCTCGGCGTCGCGGGCCAGGTCATCCCGTGGAACTTCCCGCTGCTCATGCTGGCCTGGAAGATCGCCCCGGCGCTCGCCACCGGCAACACGGTCGTCCTCAAGCCCGCCGAGACCACCCCGCTGTCCGCCCTGTTCTTCGCGGACATCTGCCGCCAGGCGGGCCTGCCCAAGGGCGTCGTCAACATCCTGCCCGGGTACGGCGACGCGGGCGCCGCGCTGGTCGCGCACCCCGACGTGAACAAGGTGGCGTTCACCGGCTCCACGGCCGTCGGCAAGCAGATCGCCCGGACCGTGGCCGGCACCGACAAGAAGGTCACGCTGGAGCTGGGCGGCAAGGGCGCCAACATCGTCTTCGACGACGCCCCGCTCGACCAGGCCGTCGAGGGCATCGTCACCGGCATCTTCTTCAACCAGGGCCAGGTCTGCTGCGCGGGCTCGCGCCTGCTGGTCCAGGAGTCGGTCCAGGACGAACTGCTCGACAGCCTGAAGCGGCGCCTGTCGACCCTGCGCCTCGGCGACCCGCTCGACAAGAACACCGACATCGGCGCGATCAACTCCGCCGAGCAGCTCGCCCGGATCAGCGCACTCGCCGAGACCGGCGAGGCCGAGGGCGCCGAGCGCTGGTCGGCGCCGTGCGAACTGCCGTCGGCCGGCTACTGGTTCGCGCCGACGCTCTTCACGAACGTCACGCAGGCGCACACCGTCGCCCGCGACGAGATCTTCGGCCCGGTCCTGTCGGTCCTCACCTTCCGTACGCCGGAGGAGGCCGTCGCCAAGGCCAACAACACGCAGTACGGCCTGTCGGCGGGCATCTGGACCGAGAAGGGCTCCCGCATCCTGGCCGTCGCGGGCAAGCTGCGGGCCGGGGTCGTCTGGGCCAACACGTTCAACAAGTTCGACCCGACCTCGCCGTTCGGCGGCTACAAGGAATCGGGCTTCGGCCGCGAGGGCGGTCGCCACGGCCTGGAGGCGTACCTCGATGTCTGACAAGTCCGAGAAGACCGCGAAGACCGTGCACGCCGAGCCGGTGCGGCTGTCCGTCCTCAAGACCTACAAGCTGTACGTGGGCGGGAAGTTCCCGCGTTCCGAGAGCGGCCGGGTGTACGAAGTGACCGACGCGAAGAGCGGCAAGTGGCTGGCGAACGCGCCGCTGGCGTCCCGCAAGGACGGCCGGGACGCCGTGGTCGCCGCCCGCAAGGCGTTCGGCGGCTGGTCCGGCGCGACCGCGTACAACCGCGGGCAGATCCTCTACCGCGTCGCCGAGATGCTGGAGGGCCGCCGCGAGCAGTACGTGCGCGAGGTCGCCGAGGCGGAGGGCCTGAACAAGGCGAAGGCGGCCGCCGTGGTGGACGCCGCGATCGACCGCTGGGTCTGGTACGCGGGGTGGACCGACAAGATCGGCCAAGTGGTGGGCGGCGCCAACCCGGTGGCCGGTCCCTTCTTCAACCTCTCCACGCCGGAGCCGACCGGCGTCGTCGCCGTGATCGCGCCGCAGGAGTCGTCGTTCCTCGGGCTCGTCTCGGTGATCGCCCCGGTCGTCGCGGCGGGCAACACGTCCGTCGTGATCGCCTCCGAGAAGGCGCCGCTCCCGGCGCTCTCCCTCGGCGAGGTGCTCGCCACCTCCGACCTGCCCGGCGGCGTGGTGAACATCCTGTCCGGCAGGGCGGCGGAGATCGCGCCGTCGCTCGCCGCGCACCAGGACGTGAACGGCATCGACCTGACCGGCGCGGGCCCGGACCTCGCCAAGGAGCTGGAGATCGCGGCGGCGGACAACCTGAAGCGCGTGCGCCGTCCCCAGCCTGTGGAGGACTTCGCGGCGGACCCGGGCACGGAGCGCCTGACGCGGTTCCTGGAGACCAAGACGGTCTGGCACCCGACGGGTTCCCTGGGCGCGTCCGGCTCCTCGTACTAGAGCGGCCGCGCACACCGGCGGCCCCGGCCCGTCCTCCGTCCGGGAGGGGCCGGGGCCGCCCCGCGTCCGCCGCGCCGGTCAGCCGGGCAGGACGCCCGCCACGGCGCCGACGACCGGCAGTTCGCCGAGCGAGCCGCCGGCCGTCAGCGGGCCGGTGAGCGCCGCCGTGCTGACCGGCTTGAAGTCGGCGACCTGCGTGCCCACCGCATTGTCCAGGGGGTCGGCGCTAGTGCCGGCCAGCGGATCGATCCGCAGGTCCTTGACCGGGCCGAGCCCGTGCGTGGTCGCGGCGTCGACCGCCTGCGTCAGCACGCGGACGGGCGAGCCCGGGTCGCCCCCGGCGACCGGTGCGGCGCTCGCGCCCGCCGCGCCGGCGGCCACGGCCGCACCGGCGGCGGTCACGGTCAGGCCGGCCCGCAACAGGGCGCGACGGGTGCCGGAGGACGGCGTCGGGTTCTTGCGGGCTGCGTGTCGGGCCATGATTCTTGCGCCTGGGCCTTTCGTGCGGGTGGGGCGGACGAGCGGGAGGTCCTAGCGTAACGAAAGAACCACCCAGCGTAGTTGACGTGGTGCGTGCCACATCGCCACCACGCGGGCTCGGCAGGGGCGCGTCCATGGCGCACACTGGTCTCTCGTGAGTGCGCATCCCCCGATACCGACCCGGGTCGTCCTGCTGTCAGGACCCTCCGGCTCCGGAAAGTCGTTGTTCGCCGCCCGCTCCGGGCTCCCCGTGCTGTGCCTCGACGACTTCTACAAAGAGGCCGACGACCCGACGCTGCCGCTGGTGCCGGGCAGTTCGGACATCGACTGGGACGCACCGGCCTCCTGGGACACCGAGGCGGCGCTCGCCGCGATCGTCGCCCTGTGCGAGCGGGGCCGGACGGACGTGCCGGTCTACTCCCTCGCCACCAGCGCACGGGTGGGCGTGGAGGCGCTCGACATCGGCCGCACGCCCCTGTTCATCGCGGAGGGCATCTTCGCCGCGGACATCGTGGAGCGCTGCCGGGAACTGGGCGTGCTGGCCGACGCGCTGTGCCTGCGCGGCCGCCCCTCGACGACGTTCCGCCGCCGTCTCCTGCGCGACCTGCGGGAGGGCCGCAAGTCGGTGCCGTTCCTGCTGCGGCGCGGCTGGCGGCTGATGCGCGCCGAACGCGCCATCGTGGCCCGCCTGACGGCGCTCGGCGCCCACCCCTGCGGCAAGGAGGAGGCCCTGGGCCGCCTTGCGGCAGCGGCGGCGGGCCGGTGCGTGAAGGCCCGGGCGACGTCATGACTCCCTAGGGGCGCGGGGAACTGCGCGAGCAACCACATGCGACCCGTAGCCGCCCGGAGGGCTCACACGCCACGGCGCGCAGGCGCTACCGCAGAAAAGGCGGCGGGACCAGCATCGCCCCCGGCTTTGCTGGTCCCGCCTGTTACCCCCCTCGATCACCCCGCTCCCCCAAGCGGGGCCCCATCACCCTCCGTCCCCCCGGAGGGAATGGCGCCTCAGGCGACGAGCTCCCCGAAGCACTCCTCCTGGTCCCGGCCGAAGCTCAGGACCTCGTCGTCGCGCAGCCGCCGCAGCGACCGCCAGATGCTGGACTTCACCGTGCCGACGCTGATGCCGAGGATCTCGGCGATCTCCGGGTCGGTGCGGCCCTCGTAGTAGCGCAGCACGAGCATCGTGCGCTGCGGTTCGGGCAGGCGGGCCAGCGCCTGCCAGAGCACCGCGCGCAGTTCCGTGCCGCGCATCGCGTCCGTGTCGCCCGCCGTCTCCGGCAGCTCCTCGGTCGGGTACTCGTTCAGCTTGCGGCGGCGCCACGCGCTGATGTGCAGATTGGTCATGGTGCGCCGCAGGTAGCCCCCGACCGCGGCCTTGTCACTGATCCGGTCCCAGGCCCGGTACGTCGAGAACAGCGCGCTCTGCAACAGGTCCTCGGCCTCGAACCGGTCACCGGTGAGGTGGTAGGCGGTGGCGTACAGGGAGGCGCGCCGCTCCTGGACGTAGGCCGTGAACTCGGCCTCCGACAGGGACGTGCGCTGCTCCCCCGATCCCTCCCTGTACGCGGCTCCCCCGTGAGCGGCCTTGTCGGCCGCCGCCTCGTGCGCGTCGACCACCGTCATGAACACGGTGTGCTGACGCCCGGCGCCGCGAGCGCACCCCCGCCCGCTCACGGCACCGGACTTCTCATGACGCTCGGTACGGCCCAGGTCGTGCAGGCGCGTGACAACTGCGTTTGATGCGGTGCTGTGCAGCGTGTTCATCTCGCGCCCCCCGTCGTGGAGTCCGGTACTTCCGTCATGCGTTCTTGCGTCATCGCCGTCGTTCGCTGCGATGACCAAAAGCTTGCCGGGGCGAGTTCTCGACGGTGTCCGTCGACTGTCACAGACCTGTCACAGCGGATCCGGCTGTGCGGGTCGCGTGTGGGAGCGCTCCTGCGGTCGAACTGAAGGCCTCCTATGGGCCAGAATGGCGCCTGTGCCTTCCCTGTTGCTGATCGAGGACGACGACGCCATCCGTACGGCCCTGGAGCTGTCCCTTACCCGCCAGGGTCATCGGGTGGCCACCGCTGCCACCGGCGAGGACGGTCTGAAGCTGTTGCGCGAGCAGCGGCCGGATCTGATCGTCCTCGATGTGATGCTGCCCGGCATCGACGGGTTCGAGGTGTGCCGGCGCATCCGGCGCACGGACCAGCTGCCGATCATCCTGCTCACCGCGCGCAGCGACGACATCGACGTGGTGGTCGGCCTGGAGTCCGGCGCCGACGACTACGTGGTCAAACCCGTCCAGGGCCGGGTCCTGGACGCCCGCATCCGCGCCGTGCTGCGCCGCGGCGAGCGCGAGGCCAACGACGCGGCGTCGTTCGGCTCCCTCGTCATCGACCGCGCCGCGATGACCGTCACGAAGAACGGCGAGGACCTCCAGCTGACCCCGACCGAGCTGCGGCTGCTCCTGGAGCTGAGCCGACGGCCCGGACAGGCCCTGTCCCGCCAGCAGTTGCTGCGCCTGGTCTGGGAGCACGACTACCTGGGCGACTCGCGGCTGGTGGACGCCTGTGTGCAGCGGCTGCGCGCGAAGGTGGAGGACGTGCCGTCCTCGCCGACGCTGATCCGTACCGTGCGCGGCGTGGGCTACCGGCTGGACTCCCCTCAGTGACCGAGCCGCACGACAAGCGCGGCGGGCTGACCGCGGCGGGCAGGGCGGTGCCGGCGGGGCTGCGCTTCACCAGCCTGCGGCTGCGGCTCGTCGTGGTCTTCGCGCTGGTCGCCCTGACCGCCGCGGTCTCCGCGTCGGGCATCGCGTACTGGCTCAACCGCGAGGCGGTCCTGACGCGGACCCAGGACTCGACGCTCAGCGACTTCCGGCAGGAGATGCAGAACCGGGCGGCCGTGCTGCCCGAACACCCCACGCAGGGCGAGTTGCAGCACGCGGCGAACCTGATGGCCGACAGCAGCCAGCACTTCAGCGTGCTGCTCATCGGCACGGACGAGAACGGCCGCGAGGTGGTGGGCAATTCGGATCTCGACGCCTTCACCGTCGCGGACGTGCCGCGCTCGCTGCGGGACGCGGTGACCGAGAAGCAGCCGGTCGACGAGAACAACAAGCACGCCTACCACCTGTACTGGCAGCGGACCACGCAGGACGACACGCCGTACCTGGTGGGCGGCGCGAAGGTGGACGGCGGGCCGACCGGCTACCTGCTCAAGTCGCTCGAACCGGAGGCCAAGGACCTCAACTCGCTGGCCTGGTCGCTCGGGATCGCCACCGCGCTCGCCCTGATCGGCTCCGCGCTGCTCGCGCAGGCCGCGTCGACGACCGTCCTCAAGCCGGTGCACCGGCTCGGGGTCGCGGCCCGCCGGCTCGGCGAGGGCAAGCTCGACACCCGGCTGCGCGTCTCGGGGACGGACGAACTGGCGGACCTCTCGCGGACGTTCAACAAGACGGCGGAGAACCTGGAGAAGAAGGTCGCCGACATGAGCGCGCGCGACGAGGCCTCGCGCCGGTTCGTCGCCGACATGTCGCACGAGCTGCGGACGCCGCTGACCGCGATCACCGCCGTCACCGAGGTCCTGGAGGAGGAGCTGGACGCGGAGACCGGTTCCGTCGACCCCATGATCGAGCCGGCGGTGCGGCTCGTCGTCAGCGAGACCCGGCGCCTGAACGACCTCGTCGAGAACCTGATGGAGGTCACCCGCTTCGACGCGGGCACGGCCCGGCTCGTCGTGGACACCGTCGACATCGCCGACCAGATCACCGCCTGCATCGACGCCCGCGCCTGGCTGGACGCCGTCGAGCTGGACGCCGAGCGCGGCAACCTGGTCCGGCTCGACCCGCGCCGGCTCGACGTCATCCTCGCCAACCTCATCGGCAACGCGCTCAAGCACGGCGGCTCCCCGGTGCGGGTCTCCGTGACGACGGAGCCCGAGGAGGACGGCCGGCTGGTCATCGCCGTCCGCGACCACGGGCCCGGCATCCCCGAGGACGTCCTGCCGCACGTCTTCGACCGGTTCTACAAGGCGAGCGCCTCCCGGCCGCGGTCCGAGGGCAGTGGCCTGGGGCTCTCCATCGCCCTGGAGAACGCGCACGTGCACGGCGGCGAGATCACCGCCGCCAACTCCCCGGAGGGCGGCGCCGTCTTCACCCTGCGCCTGCCGGTGGACGCGGCGCCGCTGCACGGCGGCGGCGACAGCGAGGACGACCCCGACGCCCCGGACGACGCGGCCGGCACCGGCACCACCAAGGACTCCCAGGAAGGCGGTGTCGTCACGTGAGGCTGCGGGGACGGCTGTGCGGGCTGCTCGGGCTCACGGCGGTGCTGCTGTCCGGGTGCGGGATCCGCTCCACGGAGGTGCCCACGGAGTTCGACGCGGCGCCCACGCGCGTGGGCTGCGCGCTGTCGGGCGCAGACGGGGCCAAGGCGCGGGCAGCCGGTGAGTTCGGCGTGCAGGTCTTCCTGGTCTGTACGTCGCAGCTGGTCACGGTCGACCGGACGGTCACCGTCCGGCACACGCGGACCTCGGACCGCGCCGATGTCGCGCAGGAACTCCTCGGGCAGCTGGCCGAGCCGCTGTCGGCCGAGGAGAAGGAGGCCGGGTACACCACGGACGTCACCGCCGGCACGAAGGTCTCGGGCCCCCGGGACGGCGAACCGGCGGACGCCCTGCGCCTGAACCGGCTCCCCGACGACCTGTCGCCGTACGCCCTGGCCCAGATCGTCTGCACCTTCGCGAACAGCAAGATCATGACGAACGGCAGCGACCGGGTGGTCCTCGGCGGCCCCGGCGACGACCCGCTGCGCGGCTACGAGTGCTCGGACGCGGTCAAGGCCCGGCCCGGCACAGCGCCCGCCCCGGCCGAGACCGTCGGGTAGCGCCCGCCCGGCGAACGGGCCGCCGGGGGTGACCCACGTCATCCCCGGCCCCCCGGAACCGATCGTCCCGCCCGCGGCGTCTTGGGGGTCGTGCCGCGTCACAGCTCGGACGGCCACGGGGCCGTCATCCGCTTCCGTACGGCAGGACTCGCCCTCCTGGCCGTGCATCTCCTGTTCGTCGCCTGGCTGACGCTGCGCCCCCTGGACGTGCCGTGGGTCAGCGCCGCGAACCTGCATCCGCTGGCCGGCATCCGGGCGGACCTGGCGCTCGGCTGGCGGGAGGGCGCCGAGCGCATCGGGGAGGGCCTCGCGCTCCTCGCCCCGCTCGGTGTGCTGCTGCCCCTCGCGGGGGGCCGGCTCGCGGTCTCCGCGTGGGGTTCGCTGGTGCGCACGGTCGCGGCCGGCGCGCTGATCTCGCTCGGCATCGAACTGCTGCAGACCGGGGTCCCCGGGCAGGTCGTGGACATCGATTCGCTGCTCCTGAACACCGTCGGGGTGGCCCTCGCGCACGCCGCCGTGGTGCCGGCGCTGCGGGCCAGGCTCCGCCGCAGGGCCGAGGCCGCGCCCCTCCCCCAGCAGGAGCCGGCTCAGGGTCCGACCCCGACGATTCCCAGGGTCGGCATCGCCCCGTGAGCTGACGCTTTGCCCGGCTTGTGCCCGTACCGTCGAAGACGTAAGTACTTCGGACGACGGTTCGCGAAGGAGCCCACCATGACCGCCCTGGCCCGCCCCAGCAACGGACGGATGATCGGCGGAGTGTGCGCAGCGCTGGCTCGGCGCTTCGGCACCTCCGCGACCACGATGCGCGTGATCTTCCTGGTGTCGTGCCTGCTGCCCGGCCCGCAGTTCCTGGTCTACCTGGTGCTGTGGGTCCTGCTGCCCGGCGAGGACAAGGCCCGTCAGGCCTGGTGACCGCGGTGCCACGGCACGAAGGGGCGCACCCGCGATCCGCGGGTGCGCCCCTTCGTTCGTGCCGGTGCGCGGGTCAGCCGAGGGCCGGCAGGCCGCCGCCGACGGGCAGGCCCTTGGTGGGCAGCGAGTTGGTGGGCAGGCCGCCGAGCAGCCCGTTGACCGGGTCGCCGCCGTCGGTGAGCTTCTCGACGACGGGCTGCGCGGCGGTCAGGCCGTTGCCCAGGGCGTTCTGCGCGCCGGTCAGGGCCTGGGGGCCACCCGCGGGCAGCGCGCCGGTCACCTGCTCGAGGGGAAGGCCCGAGGTCAGGCCGTTGACGGCCCCGGCGGCGTCGGGCAGGGCCGGAGCAGCGTTCGCGGCACCGGCGGCGGCGACGGCGAAGGCGGCACCGAGAGCGGCGACACCGAGGGTCTTGGCAGCAGACTGCTTCATGGGGTCCTTTGTTCCTTGTTCCTGGGGGATGCGCTTGCGTGCCCGGCAAACACGCCGGATCCGCCAGGAGTTACTGCCCGGCCTCGCTCCACCCGCCCGGACCTGCCCCGCCCCGGGGCAAGGAACCCCAGGTCAGAGGGGAGAGGCGGGTGCGGTGAAGAGAGGACGCCGAGACTCCGCTCGGCGTCAACCCCATGTTGACCCGACCCTCTAATGGAAGAGCCACTCCGCCCGCAGTTCCGCGTAGCCCGGCTTGACGACGTCGTTGATCATCGCGAGCCGCTCGTCGAACGGGATGAACGCCGACTTGAGCGCGTTCACGGTGAACCATTCGAAGTCCGTCAGCGTGTAGCCGAACGCCTCCGCCAGGTGCTCGAACTCGCGGCTCATCGACGTGCCGCTCATGAGGCGGTTGTCGGTGTTGACCGTGACCCGGAAGCGGAGCTTGCGCAGCAGGCCGATGGGGTGCTCGCGGTAGGAGGTGGCCGCGCCGGTCTGGAGGTTCGACGAGGGGCACATCTCCAGCGGGACGCGCCGGTCCCGCACGTAGCTCGCGAGGCGGCCGAGTTCGACCGTGCCGTCGTCGGCGACCTGGATGTCGTCGATGATGCGCACGCCGTGCCCGAGCCGGTCGGCGCCGCACCACTGCAGGGCTTGCCAGATCGACGGCAGCCCGAAGGCCTCGCCGGCGTGGATCGTGAAGTGGTTGTTCTCCCGCTTGAGGTACTCGAACGCGTCGAGGTGTCGGGTGGGAGGGAAGCCGGCCTCGGCGCCCGCGATGTCGAACCCGACGACGCCGAGGTCGCGGTAGCGGTTGGCGAGTTCGGCGATCTCCAGGGCGCGGGCCGCGTGCCGCATCGCGGTGAGCAGGGCGCCGACGCGGATGCGGTGGCCGTTCTCCCGGGCGCGGCGCTCGCCCTCGCGGAAGCCCTCGTTGACCGCCTCGACGACCTCTTCGAGGCTGAGGCCCCGCTCCAGGTGCTGCTCGGGCGCGTAGCGGATCTCGGCGTAGACGACGCCGTCCTCGGCGAGGTCCTCGGCGCACTCGGCGGCGACCCGGACGAGGGCCTCGCGCGTCTGCATGACGGCGCAGGTGTGGGCGAAGGTCTCCAGGTACCGCTCCAGGGAGCCGGAGTCGGCGGCCTCGCGGAACCAGATGCCGAGCTTGTCGGGGTCGGTCTCGGGCAGATCGCCGTACCCGGCCTCGCGCGCGAGGTCGACGACGGTGCCGGGGCGCAGGCCGCCGTCGAGGTGGTCGTGCAGGAGCACCTTGGGGGCGCGGCGGATCTGCTCCGAGGTCGGGACCTGGGGGCCGTGGGGGGTCGCGATGGGCTGGCTCGTCATCTCGGCACTCTAACTCCTACGCGCGTAGATAGCTCCTGTTCGTGAAGAGAAAGTGATCCGCCGATACGCAACAGTGACCCTGCGGACGGGTGGCGTACATCGGGGCTTCTGACACTGTTCTGTCATGCAGCAGCAAGCGACGCCGGTCCGTACGGCCAGGCTCGGCAAGGGAGTCGGGCCCGTGCCCGGGGCGGTCGGCGGCGTGGTGCTGCTGCTCCCCGGGGGCGACGAGACGTCCACCCGCAGACCGTCCCCGCTCACGGCGGCGGCGGTGCGGCCGCTCGCACGCGGGCTCGCGCGCGCCGGACGCGGGGAGGGCCTGGTCACGCACGTCGTGCGCTACCGCTACCGCGGCTGGAACGGGGCGCAGGCCGAGGCGGCACAGGACGCCGAGTGGGCCGCGGACGAGGTGGTGCGCCGCTACGGCGACGTGCCGGTCTGCCTCGTCGGGGTCGACCTCGGCGGCCGGGCGGCGCTGCGCTCCGGCGGCCATCCGGCCGTCAACTCCGTGCTGGCGCTCGCCCCTTGCCTGCCGGAGGACGATGTCGCCCTGCCCCCCGAACCGGTGAGACAGCTCGCCGGGCGGCAGGTGCTGATCGTGCACGGCACCGACGACCGGCGCACCGACCCGGAGTTGTCGTTCCGGCTCGCCGGGCGGGCGAAGAAGGCCAACCGCGACGTGTGCCGCTTCGAGGTGCACTCCGACGGGCACCGGCTCGCGCAGCACCGCGCCGAAGTCACCGCGCTCGCCGTCGACTTCGTGCGGGGCACCCTCTTCGGGCACCCGTTCGCCCGGCCGCTCCAGGACGCGTTCGCGGCGCCGCCGCCGCTGGGGCTGCGGATGCCGCTGGCGTCGGGGTTCGGTCAGACGCTCGGCCGGTAGTCCGCCCGGCTTCCGCTCGCCGCGAGCAGGGCGCCGAGGACGCGCGGCGCGTGCCTGTGCCCGGCGAGGACGCGTACCTCCTGATCGCCGTCGGCGCACTCGATGACCACGGTGTACTCGCCCCGGCCCCCGAGGGTCACCGGCGGGTCCCCGGCGACGGGCGCCCGCACGCCCCGCACCGTCAGGGTCGCCGGGAGCGGGGCGAGGGCCACGTGCCCGGTCGGGTCGGGGGTGGCCGTCAACGGGCCGTCCCCCACCACCAGGTAGCCGTAGCCGGGCCGGCTGTAGGGCACGTCCCCGTGGACCACGGCGATCAGCACGCGCCGCCCGTCGGGCGGGACCGGCACCAGCCGCGCCACGCCCCGGCGGACGCGGCGCGTGGACCACCAGCCCAGCAGCACGGACAGCGGGACGGCCACGACGACGGCCCCGGCCGCGAACCGCAGTCCCTGCGCGACGTCGTCGACGGCGAACAGCATCACGGGCAGCACGGTGCTCGCCACGAGAGCGGCCGCGACGAGGCCGACCACGGGTCCCCAGGGCGCGGTCCCCCCGTCGGGGACGGGCCTGCGCCGCATCCACCAGCGCAACTGGAGCAGTCCCAGCCCGAGCGCCAGCGTCGCCACGGCGAACGCCGCGGGCAGCCGCCCGTCGTGCACGGGCGAGAGCACGGCCCGCTGGGTCCCGGAGTCCGCCCGCACCGCCCGGATCTCGTCCTTCCAGTACGTGACGGAGACATGACCGCCGACCCGTACGCGGTGGTAGAGCTCGTCGTCGGGGAGATGTACCCGGTGCTCGGGGCCCGCACGGCCGGTGAACCCGCCGGTCTCCCGTACGGACAGGTAGTACTCGGTGCTCTTGCCGCGGTGATCGGCGTCCTTGCCCACGACGGTCGCCGGGAGCACGGCCCGGCAGTCGTCGGCGCGGGTGCCGGCCGGACAGAGCGGCGCCGCCGCGTACGCGCGGTTGCCCGCCTCGGCCGGTGGCACCAGGGCGAACAGCACCAGGCCGATCAGGGCGAGGGCCGCCCCGGCCCGGCCGAGCCGCCGCAGGCGCCGCTCGTCCCTCCCGACCCTCCCCACTCCCTCGCCGACCCCGCTCTCCGTGTCCCCCACGTGCGTCGCCCCCTCCCCCGGTCCCACCCTGGCCTCCCAGTATCGGTCAGCGGCTCACCCGGCGGACGTCTGTTCCGGCAGCAGCCGTCCGCGCCGCGACAGCAGGAACGCCTTGAACGCGGCCACCGGCGGCGTGTCCGGATGGCCCTCCAGCCAGGCCACGCCGATCTCGCGGACCGCGCGCTGCCCCGTGACGGCCAGCTCGACGACGCCCGGGCGGGGGACGGCCGGTGGCGGCAGCAGGGCCACGCCGAGCCCGGCCGCCACGAGGCCGCGCAGCGTCTCCGCCTCCTCCCCCTCGAAGGCGATCCGGGGCGTGAACCCGGCCTCCGCGCACAGGTCGTCGGTGATCCGGCGCAGCCCGTAGCCGGGTTCGAGCGTCACGAAGGACTCGTCGGCGGTCTCCGCGAGCCGGATCCGCTTGCGCCCGGCGAGGCGGTGGTCCTCCGGCACGACCAGGCGCAGCCGCTGCTCGTCGAGGCGGCGGGCGACCAGGCCAGGGGCGTCCGGCACCGGCGAGGTGAGACAGAGGTCGAGTTCACCCGCGCGCAGCCGCTCCAGCATCGCCTCGCCGTAGTTCTGGACGAGGCTGAAGCGGACGCGGGGGTAGGTGGCGCGGAAGGCGCGCAGCAGCCCCGGCACCGTCTCCGTCCCCATGGTGTGCAGGAAGCCGAAGGCGACCTTGCCGGACTCGGGGTCGGCGTCGGCGCGCACGGACTCGGCGGCCTTCTCGACCTCGCCGAGCGCGCGCTCGACCGAGGCGAGGAAGGTGCGGCCGGCGGGGGTGAGGGAGACGGTCCGGCCGTGGCGGGCGAACAGGTCGACGCCCAGGTCCTGTTCGAGCCGGACCATGGCGCGCGACAGCGTCGACTGCGGGACCTGCATCTCGTGCGCGGCGCGGGTCACGTGCTCGGTGCGGGCGACCCCGGCGAAGTAGGCGAGCCGCGGGGCCAGCAGCCGGACGATCTCGTCACCCGGCCGGTCATGGAGAGCGTCGGGGCGGGACGACGGCGGCCGTGCGCTCTGCTGATGCTGCATGGGAACGATTATGGGGCGTTCATGCATTGGACGCATGAATCCTGGAGGCCTACGTTCGGGGCATGCCTGCTGCCAGTAGCCGGGCGGCCGCCTCCCGCGACGCGGTCGCCGCTCCCCGGTCCCCCGAAGACACCGCCGCCGCCGAGGCCGCTGACACGCGCATGAGCCCGGGCGGGCCCGGCTACCGCCGGATGAGCCTCGCCCTCTTCCTCGCCGGTGTCGCCACCTTCGCGCTGCTCTACTCGACGCAGGCGCTGCTCCCGCTCGTCTCGGCCGGCTTCGGCGCGAGCGCCAGCGCGGCGAGCTGGACGGTGTCCGGGGCGACCGGCGCGCTGGCGCTGTGCGTGCTGCCGCTGAGCGCCCTGTCCGAGCGGTTCGGGCGGCGCACCCTGATGACGGCGTCCCTGACGGTGGCCGTCGCCGTCGGTCTGCTGGTCCCCTTCGCGCCGAACCTCGGCGTACTGATCGGCCTGCGCGTGCTCCAGGGCGCCGCGCTGGCCGGCCTGCCCGCCTCCGCGATGGCCTACCTCGCCGAGGAGGTACGGCCGAAGGCGCTGGTCACGGCGATCGGTCTGTTCGTCGCGGGGAACTCCATCGGCGGCATGAGCGGCCGGGTCATCGGCGGCTGGATCGCGCAGGAGTGGGGCTGGCGGGCGGCCGTCGGCACCATCGGCGTGATCGCCGTGGTCTGCGCCGCCGCGTTCCGGCTGCTGCTGCCGGCACCGCGCCACTTCACGCCGGGCTCGCTGCGGCCGCGCGCCCTGGCCAGGACGGTGGGCAGCCACCTCGCCAACCCGCTGCTGCGCCGCCTGTACGTGATCGGCGCACTGTTCATGCTGGTGTTCGGCGCGGTGTACACGGTGATCGGCTACCGGCTCACCGCCGCCCCGTTCTCGCTGCCGCAGGGCATCGTCGGCTCGATCTTCCTGGTGTACCTGGTCGGCACGGTCTCGTCGGCGGCGGCCGGCAAGCTGGTCGCGCGGCTCGGCCGGCGCGGCACGCTCTACCTGGCCGCGGGCACCACGACGGCGGGCCTGCTGCTCGCCCTCGTGCCGCACCTCCTCGTCATCCTCCTCGGCCTCGTCCTGATCACGGCGGGCTTCTTCGCCGGGCACGCGACGGCGTCGTCGTCCGTCAGCCACACGGCGACGCACGGCCGGGCGCAGGCCTCCGCGCTCTACCAGTCCGCGTACTACATCGGCTCCAGCGTCGGCTCGGCCGTCGGCGCCGTCGCCTTCCACGCCGGCGGCTGGGCGGGCACCGTGGGGCTGGGCGTCGCGGCCGTCCTCGGTGTCGTCGCGATCACCCTGTGGGGCACGTACGCGGCCCGGACGCGGCGGCGGAGCGCGGGCGCGGCGGAGGCGGTCGCCGCGCACTGAACCGCCCCGGCCGGGCGTCCCGGCGCTCGTCGACGTCTCGATACGGCCCCTGTGACCTGCGCCTTTCGCCGGTCCGGGGGCCGTTGTCAGTGGGCTGCGGTAGCTTGCGGAGTGCTGGGACTCACAGCGGCGATGGGGGCGTTGGACGATGAGTGACACCGCGACGAAGGCCGGTCTCGACGACCTGGAGAAGCACCGGGTCGAGCTGACCGGGTACTGCTACCGGATGCTGGGTTCGGCGTTCGAGGCCGAGGACGCCGTGCAGGACACGATGGTGCGGGCCTGGCGCAGCTTCGACAAGTTCGAGGGCCGCTCCTCGCTGCGCTCCTGGCTGTACCGCATCGCGACGAACGTGTGCCTGGACTCGCTGAACGCGGGGAACAGGCGGGCCCGCCCGATGGACCTGACCGCGTCGGCCCCGCTCGCGCAGGCCGCGCTGACGCCGCGCCCGGACAATGTGTGGCTGGAGCCGATGCCCGACGCCCGTGTCCTGCCGACGGTCCACGACCCGGCGGAGGCGGCGGTGGCGCGCGAGTCGGTGCGCCTGGCGTTCGTCGCGGCCCTCCAGCAGCTGCCCGCCAAGCAGCGGGCGGTGCTGATCCTGCGCGAGGTCCTCGCCTGGAAGGCGAGCGAGGTCGCCGAGCTGCTCGACACCTCGGTCGCCTCGGTCAACAGCGCCTTGCAGCGGGCCCGGGCGACCCTCGCGGACGCGCCGCCCGCCGACTCGGCGACGGCCGACCCGCTCGACGAGGAGCAGCAGAAGCTCCTGGAGCGCTATGTGGCGGCGTTCGAGGGGTACGACATGAAGGCGCTGACCGAGCTGCTCGCCGAGGACGCCATCATGACGATGCCGCCGTTCGACCTGTGGCTGCGTGGCACCGACGACATCACGGGCTTCATGACGACGATCGGGCACGACTGCGCGGGCTCGCGCCTGCTGCCGGTCTCGGCGAACGGGACACCGGCGTTCGCCCACTACAAGCCGGACCCGGACAGCGGTGGATTCGTGCCGTGGGCGATCCAGGTACTGGAGATCTCAGCGGGCCGGATCGCCGGTTTCCACTGCTTCCTGGACCTCTCCAAGCGGTGGTTCCCGCTCTTCGGGGTCCCGGAGCGGCTGCCCGCCTGAGCAGCCGAGCGGTTCGGCGAGCCCGGTGAGCGCGAGCAGCCGGGCCAGCTCCGGGGAGGGATCGCGCAGCCGCAGCCGCCCCCCGGCCCGGCGGGCGGCGAGCCCCATGCGGGCGAGCGCGTCGACGGTGACGAGGTCGGTGCTGGTCACCCCGGAGACGTCGCAGACCACGGTCGCATCGCCGTCCGGGGCGCGCTGTCGGGCGGCGCGGACGCGGTCGCAGAGCTGAGGTGTGTCGCCGGGGCGGATCGGCCCGGCGACCACCACGAGCGCGGGGTAGGAGGAGGCAGCCACCTAGAGGGGACCGCGCGCCGCGCCAGAACTCATCGGCGGCCGGTGCCGGGTACCGGCGTGGGCTGGGTCACGTTGCAGTGGATCACCGTTGACCCCTGGTCGCCGCACGCCCGAGGGTGGGCGGGTGCAAGGGGTTCTCAACGGGTTCGCTGTCATCGCCCTCGTCATCGGGGTCGGCTATCTCATCGGGCGGCGCGGCCACCTGGGCGAGGGCGGCCGGGAGGTCCTCACCAAGCTGGCCTTCCACGTGGCCACCCCGGCCCTCCTCTTCACGATGCTGTCCAAGGCGGACCTGTCGCTGATCCTCTCGCCGAGCCTGCTGGTCACGGCCCTGTCCACGGCGGCCATGGCGGGGATCTTCATCGCGGCGGGGGCCGTGCGCGGCTGGGGCGTCGGCCGCACCACGGTGGGCGCGCTCTGCTCGTCGTACGTGAACGCGGGGAATCTGGGCATCCCGATCGCGGTGTACGTCCTCGGGGACGCCTCGCTCGTGGCGCCGGTGCTGCTCTTCCAGCAGATCGTGGTGACGCCGGTGGCCCTGACGGTGCTGGATCTGGCGCAGGCGGACACGACTCGGCAGACGTGGGCGCAGCGGCTGCTGACCCCCTTCCGCAACCCGATCGCGATCGGCGCGCTCTCCGGCGTCCTGGTCTCCGCGACGGGCCGCACGGTCCCCTCCCCCGTCCTCGACCCGCTGGAACTGATCGGGAACATGTCGGTCCCGGCGATCCTCATCGCGTTCGGCATCTCGCTGTGCGGGAGTTCCTGGCCGGGCGGGCGGGGCGCGGAGCGGGTCCCGGTGCTGCTGTCGAGCGCGCTGAAGGCGGTGGGGCAGCCGGTGGCGGCGTGGGCGCTGGCCTCGCTCGTCTTCGGCCTGCGCGGGGAGCGGCTCCTGGACGTCGTGGTGACGTCGGCGCTCCCGGCGGCCCAGAACCTCTTCACGTACGCGAGCCGGTACCGGGTGGGCGAGCGCCTGGCGCGGGAGTCGATCCTGCTGTCGACGGTCGCATCGGTGCCGGTGCTTGTGGTGGTGGCGGCATTGTTGGGGTGACCTCAGTCGTTGAGGGGCAGCACCTTCGTGTCGAGGGTGATGTCGAAGGGGGCCGGGAGGGCCAGCACTTCGCCGTACTCCACCGAGTCGAGGACACGGTAGGTTCCATGGGCGGGATCGCCGTAGAGGGTCGCCGTGGGCCTGCCCGAGAGCCACGGGTCGAGCAGCAGGTACAGCGGAACGCCCGCCTTCGCGTAACCGTGGGCCTTCTTGACCCTGTCGTGGTTGGCGTTGCCCTTTGAGGTGATCTCGACGACGAGCTCGGCCTCGGCGGCCTGGACCCGTCGGCGTTCACGCAGCGCAGCTCGCGGGACGATGCAGAGGTCGGGGATGTAGAGACCCGCGGCGTCGGCGACGACCAGGCCCAGAGTCTGATAGATCCCGTACTTCTCCGGAACGACCCCGTAGAGAAGGCGCTGAACCAGCTCAGCAGCATCGTTGTGCTCTTCGGAAGGCGGCGGTGCCAAGGTGACGATCCCCTCGATGATCTCCACCCTGCAGCCCTCGGGAGCGTCCGTCTCCTCCCAGATACGGACGATCTCGTCCCAGCCGGACCCCTTGGCGGGCTCTGGCTCGACGGCGAGTGCGCTCATGGCGGTGCTCCAATCGGTCGTCACCGATACCAGCATGCCGAACGGGACCGGTGCAGGTCCACCGATCCCGTTCACCCGTACGAGGAACCCCCAGGTCAGGCCGGGTCAGCCGATGCGTTCCAGCACGATCGGGCCCGCCGAGAACGCCGTCCCCGCGGGCGCGATGTCGTACGCGCCCTCCACCGACTCCAGCGCGTACGCGAACCGCTCGGGCGTGTCCGTGTGCAGGGTCAGCAGGGGCTGTCCCGCGGTGACCGTGTCGCCGGGCTTGGCGTGGAGTTCGACGCCGGCCGCCGCCTGGACCGGGTCCTCCTTGCGGGAGCGGCCCGCGCCGAGGCGCCACGCGGCGAGGCCGACGCCCATCGCGTCGAGGCGGGTGAGGACGCCCGAGGAGGGCGCCGTGACGACGTGGGTCTCGCGGGCCGTGGGCAGCGCCGCGTCCGGGTCGCCGCCCTGCGCCGCGATCATCCGCCGCCAGGCGTCCATCGCCGAGCCGTCGGCGAGGGCCTTGGCCGGGTCGGCGTCCTTGAGGCCCGCCGCGTCGAGCATCTCGCGGGCGAGCGCGAGGGTGAGTTCGACGACGTCGGCCGGACCGCCGCCCGCCAGCACCTCGACGGACTCGCGGACTTCGAGGGCGTTGCCCGCGGTCAGGCCGAGCGGGGTGCTCATGTCGGTCAGCAGGGCGACGGTCGGCAGCCCGTGGTCGGCGCCGAGGCCGACCATCGTGCGGGCCAGCTCGCGGGCCTGCGCCGGCTCCTTCATGAACGCGCCGGTGCCCACCTTCACGTCCAGGACCAGCGAGCCCGTCCCTTCCGCGATCTTCTTCGACATGATCGAGGAGGCGATGAGCGGGATGCACTCGACGGTGGCGGTGACGTCGCGCAGCGCGTAGAGCTTCTTGTCGGCGGGGGCCAGGCCGCTGCCCGGCGCACAGATGACGGCGCCGACGTCCTCCAGGGTGCGCATCATCTCCTCGTTGGAGATGTCCGCGCGCCAGCCGGGGACCGACTCCAGCTTGTCGAGGGTGCCGCCGGTGTGGCCGAGGCCCCGGCCCGAGAGCTGCGGCACGGCCGCGCCGCACGCGGCGACCAGCGGCGCGAGCGGCAGGGTGATCTTGTCGCCGACGCCACCGGTGGAGTGCTTGTCGGCGGCGGGGCGCGGCAGGACCGAGAAGTCCATCCGCTCGCCCGAGTCGATCATCGCCGCCGTCCAGCGGGCGATCTCCGCGCGGTCCATGCCGTTCAGGAAGATCGCCATGGCCAGGGCCGACATCTGCTCGTCGGCGACCTCGCCGCGGGTGTAGGCGTCGACGACCCAGTCGATCTGCGCGTCGCTGAGCCGCCCGCGGTCCCGCTTCGTACGGACGACGGAGATGACGTCCATGGCACTTCCTCCCGGTGGCGGACCCACAAAAGTACGAGAGGCCGACTCTACGCGCATAGAAACAGCCGATGAAGACGGCCCCGCCAACTCGGCGGGGCCATCCGGTGGTTAGAGGTGTTCCAGGTGCTCGGGGCCGAAGGCGTCCGGGAGCAGCTCCGCCAGCGGGCGGATGCCCGAGGCGGTCTCCAGGAGCAGCTCGGGGCCGCCGAACTCGTACAGCAGCTGGCGGCAGCGGCCGCACGGCATCAGGATCTCGCCCTTGCCGTCGACGCAGGTGAAGTGCGTCAGCCGGCCGCCGCCGGTGGCCTGGAGCTGGGAGACGAGGCCGCACTCGGCGCACAGGCCGAGGCCGTACGAGGCGTTCTCGACGTTGCAGCCGGCGACCGTGCGGCCGTCGTCGACGAGGGCGGCGGCGCCGACCGGGTAGCCCGAGTACGGCGCGTACGCCCGGGACATGACGTCGCGGGCCGCCTCCCTGAGCTTCTCCCAGTCGGTCACGTGCCCTGGCCCTTCCGGTAGGGCTGGCCGTCCGCCTTCGGCATCCGCAGCCGCTGGGCCGAGAAGGACAACACCAGCAGCGTGACGACGTACGGCGTGGCGGTGACGAGCTGGGTCGGCACGTCGTCGGTGGTGGCGTACCACGCTGCCATGCCGGCGGCGGCGACGGCGCAGACCACACCGGCGACGTACTTCTTCTTGACCAGCATCCAGACCGCGCCGATCACCAGGAGCAGCGCGACCAGCAGGAGCAGCGCGTGCACGTTCTCCGTGCCGCCGCGCAGCTTGAGGCTGTCGGTGTAACCGAACAGGCCCGCGCCCAGGGCGAGTCCGCCCGGCATCCAGTTGCCGAAGATCATCGCGGCGAGGCCGATGTATCCCTTGCCGGCCGTCTGGCCCTCCAGGTAGAAGGGGTTGGCGACGATGGACAGGAAGGCGCCGCCGAGTCCGGCGAGGCCGCCGGAGATGATGACGGCCAGGTACTTGTACTTGATCACGTTCACGCCGAGCGACTCGGCCGCGACCGGGTTCTCGCCGCAGGAGCGGAGCCGCAGGCCGAACGCCGTGCGCCACAGCGCCCACCAGGTGAACGGGATCAGCGCGACCGCGACGATCGTCAGCGGCGACAGGCCGGTGACCAGGCCGCCGAGGAGCCCGGCGAGGTCGGAGACGAAGAACCAGTGCTTCTCGTTCAGCGTCGTCAGCCAGTCCGACAGGCCCGGGACCGTGATCGTGCCGAGCGACTCGACCGGCGGGGACTGCTTGGTCGTGCCGCCCTCGACGCCCTCGAACGTGAAGTTGGAGAGGTAGCGGGTGGCGCCGAGCGCGAGGATGTTGATGGCCACACCGGAGACGATGTGGTTGACGTTGAAGGTGACCGTGACGGCCGCGTGCAGCAGGCCGCCGAGCGCGCCGCCGATGATGCCGGCGAGCACGCCGACCCAGGGGCCCCACTGGTAGCCGGCCCAGGCGCCGAACCAGGTGCCGAGGATCAGCATGCCTTCGAGGCCGATGTTGACCACGCCCGCACGCTCGGCCCACAGGCCGCCGAGGCCCGCGAGGCCGATGGGCACGGCGAGCTGGAGGGCCGTCGCCATCTGGCTGACGTTCGTGATGCCGTCCGCGTCGGTGATCAGCCGGACGATCGAAGTGAGGGCGAGGACGCCCGCGACGACGATCATCAGGACGGGCAGGGACAGCTTGCGGCGGCCGCCCGGGGCGGGCGGCGACGCGGGCTTCTTGTCGAGGACCGTAGCCGTGCTCATCAGGCAGCGACCTCCTTCTTGAGTTCGCTGGTGTTCTCTCCCGCGGCCGCGGCGAGTTCGATGCCGACCCGGCGCTGCTGGCGGCGCTGGCCCCAGACCCGTACGGCCTCGTAGGAGACGACGACGGCGATGGTGATGATGCCCTGCATGATCACCGCGATCTCCTTGTCGTAGCCGCGCAGGTCGAGTTCCTGCGAGGCCTTCTCCAGCCAGGAGATGAGGAGCGCGGCGAAGGCGATGCCGACCGGCGAGTTGCGGCCCAGCAGGGCGATGGTGATGCCCTGGAAGCCGATCGTGGTCGGGAAGGTGAGCGAGTACGTGTGCGTGTCGCCGAGGAGCAGCGGCAGACCGGCGAGGCCGGCGAGCGCGCCCGAGACGAGCATCGCGGTGAGCACCATGCGCTTGGCGTCGACGCCCGAGGCGGCGGCGGCCGACTCCGAGGCGCCGGTGGCGCGCAGGTCGAAGCCGAAGCGGGTGCGGTTGAGGACGAACCAGTACGCGACGCCGAGCAGCGCGGCGATGACGACGAAGCCGTAGATCTCGCCGACGCCCTCGCCCATGCTGATGCCGGGGAACCAGCCGGACTCGTGCATGATGCCGGTCGTCTTGTTGTTGCCGACCTGCACGCCGAAGACGTCGGGCAGGTACAGGTAGCCGATCACGCTGGAGGCGATCGAGTTCAGCATGATCGTGGCGACGACCTCGCTGACGCCGCGCGTCACCTTCAGGATGCCCGCGATCCCGGCCCACATGGCGCCGGTCAGCATGGCGACGACGATCAGCAGCGGGATCTGCGCGAAGCCCGGCAGCGCCACCTTCGCGCCGACGATCGCGGCGACGACGGCGGCGAGCCGGTACTGGCCGTCCACCCCGATGTTGAAGAGGTTCATGCGGAAGCCGATGGCGACCGCGAGCGCGGCGAGGTAGTACATGCCGGCCTGGTTGATGATCAGGACCTGCACGTCCGAGAACGTCGCCTGCTCGAACATGATGCTGTACGGCTCGATCGGGGACTTGCCGGAGGCGAGCAGCACCACCGAGGTCAGCACGACGGCGGTCAGCAGGGCGATGACCGGCCCCGAGACGCCGAGGAGCAGCCGCTCCTTGTCGAACTTGTTCTTCATGGCCATCAGGACTCGTCCTTCGACTGCCGCGCCGCTGCCGCATCCGCTGCCGCTGCTGCTTCTTCTACGTGTTCCAGGTGGCCGGAGGCCGCGCCCGTCATCGCCGAACCCAGCTCCTCCGGGGTGATGGTGGCCGGGTCGGCGTCGGCGACGAACCGCCCGCGGTAGATCACACGGAGGGTGTCGGAGAGGCCGATCAGCTCGTCCAGGTCGGCGGAGATCAGCAGCACCGCGAGCCCCTCGCGGCGGGCCTCGCGGATCTGGTCCCAGATCTGCGCCTGCGCGCCGACGTCCACGCCGCGCGTCGGGTGCGCGGCGATCAGGAAGCGGGGCTGGTGGCTCATCTCGCGGCCGACGATCAGCTTCTGCTGGTTGCCGCCGGACAGGGAGGCCGCGGTGACGTCGATGCCGGGGGTGCGGACGTCGTACTCCTCGACGATGCGGCGGGTGTCCGCCTGCGCCGCCTTGAGGTCGAGCAGGACGCCGCGCGCGTTCGGCTTCTCGGTGACGTGGCCGAGGATGCGGTTCTCCCACAGCGGGGAGTCCAGGAGCAGGCCGTGCCGGTGGCGGTCCTCGGGGATGTAGCCGATGCCCTGCTCGCGGCGCTTGCGGGTGGCCCAGGAGGTGATCTCCTCGCCCGCCAGCTCGATGGTGCCGGAGTCGGCGCCCGCGAGGCCGATGAGCGCGTCGATCAGCTCGGTCTGGCCGTTGCCCTCGACGCCCGCGAGGCCCAGGACCTCGCCGGCGTGGATGGTGAAGGAGATGTCGTCCAGCAGGGGCCGGCCGCCCTCGGCGTCGAGCCGCAGGTTCGTGACGGTGAGCACCGGCCGGTCGGTGACGGTCGACTCGGCGGTCTCGGGCGTGGGCAGTTCGGAGCCGACCATCAGCTCGGCGAGCTGGCGCGGCGTCGTCTCGGCGGGGACGGCGGTGCCGACCGTGGTGCCGCGCCGGATGACGGTGATCTCGTCGGCCACGGAGAGGACCTCGCCGAGCTTGTGCGAGATGAAGATGACCGACAGGCCCTCGGCCTTGAGCTCGCGCAGGTTGTCGAAGAGCGCGTCGACCTCCTGCGGGACGAGCACGGCGGTCGGCTCGTCGAGGATCAGGGTGGTGGCGCCGCGGTAGAGGACCTTGAGGATCTCCACGCGCTGGCGGTCGGCGACGCCGAGGTCCTCGACGAGGACGTCGGGGCGCACGTTCAGGTGGTACCGCTCGGATATCTCCAGGATCTTGCGGCGGGCCCGGGCGCCGATCCCGTACAGCTTCTCGCTGCCCAGCGCCACGTTCTCCAGGACCGTGAGGTTGTCGGCGAGCATGAAGTGCTGGTGGACCATGCCGATGCCGCGCGCGATGGCGTCGGCGGGCGAGGAGTACGAGACGCTCTCGCCGTCGATCGCGATGGTGCCCTCGTCCGGCTTCTGCATGCCGTAGAGGATCTTCATCAGCGTGGACTTGCCCGCGCCGTTCTCGCCGACGAGGGCGTGCACGGTGCCCTTGCGGACGGTGAGGTGGATGTCGTGGTTGGCGACGACGCCGGGGAAGCGTTTGGTGATGCCGGTCAGTTCGACGGCCGGCGGGCTGCTGGACGCGTTGATGGCGCACTCTCCTGGGAGACGGGGGCCTTCTACACGCGTAGAGCCCCTTCGGCAGTACGAAGTGGACGCGAGCCGGTCAATTCGGGCGAACCGCATGTGGTGCGGCCCGCCCGACGCGGAGACTGGCCCCGCCGCGAACGGGGTGCGGCGGCGTCCCGTACCCAGGACTCCCCGCACCCCGCTCCCCACTCATGTCCCGGAGCACACAGGCTCGTTACGGCTTGCTCTTGACCTTGATCTTGCCGCTGGTGATGCCGGTCTCGGCAGCCTTCAGCGCCTTCTGCATCGCATCGTTACCGGAGAACTCCGGGTTCGAGTCGGCGAGGCCGACCTCGCCCGACTTCAGGTCGCCGGTGATGACGCCGGTCTCGGGCTTGCCATCCTGAACCGACTTGGCCAGGTTGTACACGGCCGACGCCACGTTCTTCGTGGCCGAGGTGAGGATGGAGTCCTTGAACTTCGCCAGCGGCTTCTGGCTGTACTGGTCGGAGTCGACACCGATCGCCCAGACCTTCTTCGCGGCGGCGGCCTCGATCACGCCCTGACCGGAGAGGCCGGCCGCGTGGTAGACCACGTCCGCGCCCTTCTCGATCTGCGCCTCGGCGGCCGTCTTGCCCTTGTCCGGGCTGGAGAAGCCGCCCTCCTCGGCGGTCTCGCTCAGGTACTGCGTGACGACCTTGATCTTGGGGTTGGTCGCCTTCGCGCCCTGCACGTAGCCGGCCTCGAACTTGTGGATGAGCGGCACGTCCACGCCGCCCACGAAGCCCACGGTGTTCGTCTTGGTCGCCTTGGCGGCCGCGACACCCGCCAGGTACGAGGCCTCCTGCTCGCTGAAGACGAGGTCCGCGACGTTCTTCGCCTGCACCTGCGCGTCGTCCACCACACCGAAGGTGGTCTTCGGGTACTTCGCGGCGGCGGCCTTCACGGCGGGGGCGTAGGCGAAGCCGATGCCGACGACCGGGTTGTAGCCCGACTTGGCCAGCGACACGAGCCGCGCGGTCTTGTCCGCGTCCGTCTCGCCGTCGGTGGGCTCCTGGTCCTCGCCCTTGTAGCCGAACTCGTCCTCGGCCTTCTTCATGCCCTCGTACGCGGCGTCGTTGAACGACTGGTCGCCCCGGCCGCCGACGTCGTACGCGATGGCGATGCCCTTGGACTTGCCGCCGTTCTCCTTGCTTGCGGCGTCGCTGGAGGTGCCGCCACAGGCGGACAGGGAAGCGGCGAGAGCAACGGTCGCAGTGCCTGCGAGCGCTATTCGGGAAACCCGGCGCATGGGATGAGCTCCTTGTGTACAAGCACCGACGACGGTCCGGACGGCGCTGGCTTCGCCGCAGATTAACGCGCGTAGAACACGCATTGAACCCCCTCCGGCAGACCGTTATCCGTCCGTACTGAAAGCGACCGGAAGCGATCTTGTACGGACATACGGACGCGCCCCGGATCCGGCACGGGATCCGGGGCGCTCCCGGTGGCCTCTGCGGCGCCGGCTACGGCTTCGTGGCCACCGTCACCTTGCCGTCGATGATGTCCTGCTTCGCCTTCGCGACGGCGTCCGCGAGCCCGGCGATCTGCTGGTACCGCGGGTTGGTGTCGGTGATGCCGACGCCGCCCGCCTTCAGGTCGAACCGGACCACGCCGGACAGCGGCTTCTTGTCCCGCACCGACTTGGCCAGCTCGTAGACGGCGCGCCCGACGTCCTTGGTGGCGGAGGTGAGGATGGAGTCCTTGAACTTCGCCAGCGGCGCCTGCTTGTACTGGTCGGAGTCGACGCCGATCGCCCAGACCTTCTTCGCGGCCGCGGCCTGGATGACGCCCTGACCGGAGAGGCCGGCCGCGTGGTAGACCACGTCCGCGCCCTTCTCGATCTGCGCCTCGGCCGCCGTCTTGCCCTTGTCCGGGCTGGAGAAGCCGCCCTCCTCCGCCGTCTCCGTCAGGTACTGCCTGACGACCTTGACCTTGGGGTTGGTGTCCTTCACGCCCTGCGCGTAACCGGCCTCGAACTTGTGGATCAGCGGCACGTCCACGCCGCCCACGAAGCCGACCGTGTTCGTCTTGGTCGCCTTGGCGGCCGCGACACCCGCCAGGTACGAGCCCTGCTCCTCGCTGAAGACGAGGTCGGCCACGTTCTTCGCCTCGATGGTGGAGTCGTCGATGATGCCGAAGGTGGTCTTCGGGTACTTCGCGGCGGCCGCCTTCACGGCGGGCGCGTAGGCGAAGCCGACGCCGATGACCGGGTTGTAGCCGGACTTCGCCAGCGAGCCGAGGCGGGCGATCTTGTCCGCGTCGCTCTCGCCGTCGCTCGGCTCCTGGTCGTCGCTCTTGTAGCCGAACTCCTCGTCCGCCTTGACCATGCCCGAGTACGCGGCGTCGTTGAAGGACTGGTCGCCGCGCCCGCCGACGTCGTAGGAGATGGCGAGGCCGAGGTTCTTCTCCTTCGCCTCGTCGCCGGCCTTGTCGGCGCTGGTGCCGCCGCAGGCGGTGGCGGCGAGGGCCAGGCCGGTGACGGCGACGGCCAGGGGCGTGAGGCGGGACGTGCGAGTTCGACGCATGATGGAGTGCTCCTTCGTCAACACGCCGCTCCGGGCGCTGAGTTCGGCGGAGCGTAACGCGCGTAGAAGGGGCGGGGAAGGTCGTCGGCTGCGCCGTTATCCTTTTGTGCCAGGGGTGATTACGGGCGGGTGAAGCAGCGTGACGTACGGGTCCAAAGAGGGCAGCCGCCCCCCCCCCCCCCCGGCGCGGAGGTCGCGGGGCTCCGCCCCGGACCCCGCTGCTCAATCGCCACAGGGGCTTGAAAGGGCCCGCTGCTCGCTCAACGGGATCGCTTGGACGGGCCGTCGCCGGTAGGGGAGGTCGGCTTCAGGTGAGGGCGGCCGCGTCCAGGAGGGCCGCCGCCGTGAAGAGTTCGACTCCCACCGTGATCGCCGACTCGTCCACGTCGAAGTCGCCCTGGTGCAGGTCGCGGGAGGTGCGGTCCTCGGGCGCCTTGACGCCGAGACGGGCCATCGCGCCGGGCACGTGCTCCAGGTACCAGGAGAAGTCCTCGCCGCCGAGGCTCTGCAGGGTGCCCTCGACGGAGTCGACGCCGCGGCGGGCGGTCATCGCCTCCCGGAGCAGTTCGGTGACGGCCGGGTCGTTCACCACGGGCGGCACCCCCCGCACGTAGTTCACGACCGGCTTGGCGCGGTACAGGTCGGCGATCTCCTGGACCGCGCCGTGCACCACGTCCGGGGCCTCGCGCCAGGCCTCCAGGTCCAGGCAGCGGACGGTGCCGGAGAGCTCCGCGTGCTGCGGGATCACGTTGCACGTGTGGCCCGACTCGATGCGGCCCCAGGTCAGGACGAGCCCGGAGCGGGCGTCGACCCGGCGGGCGACCACGGCCGGGACCTCGGTGGCGACCTTGGCCACGGCGGTGACCAGGTCGGTGGTGAGGTGCGGGCGGGCGGTGTGGCCGCCGGGCCCGTCCAGCGTGACGTCGAGCCGGTCGCAGGCGGAGGTGATGGCTCCGTAGCGCAGGCCGATCTTCCCGGCGTCCACCTTCGGGTCGCAGTGCACGGCGATGATCTTGCGGACGCCGTCGAGAGCCCCGCAGTCGATCACGTCGGCGGCGCCGCCGGGCAGCACCTCCTCGGCGGGCTGGAAGATCAGCCGCACCGGGTGCGGGAGTTCACCGCGCCGGTCCATCTCGGCGAGGACCAGGCCCGCGCCGAGGACCACCGTGGTGTGCACGTCGTGGCCGCAGGCGTGCGCGCGGTCCGGGACGGTGGACCGGTACGCGCAGCCGAGCTTGGTGTCCGGGATCGGCAGCGCGTCGATGTCGGCGCGCAGCGCGAGCATGCCCCGGCCGCCCTCCCACTCCCCCGTCTCGGTGCCGGTGCCGATGTCGCAGACCAGGCCGGTGCCGATGCCGAACACGCGCGGCTGGAGCCCCGCCAGTTCGAGCCGGGACTTGAGCGCGGCGGTGGTCCGGAACTCCTGGTTGCCCAGCTCGGGGTGCATGTGCAGGTCGCGGCGGAAGGCGACGAGCTCGGCGCGGAGTGCCTCCGGCAGGGCGCCTGCGAGCTCGCTGCCGGGGGCGGTCTCCCCCGGCCGGCCGGCCTCGGACTCTCGGGACGTCAACTGGTTCACCCTTTGAAGGGTAGGGCGCCACGGGCACCAACTAACCCTCGATCAACAAAAGTTCAGCCAGATTGGGGTAAGAAATCCGGCCCTGGCGCGCATGTCGATCTCTCGACACGGGTATGACCTCTCTTTCGTTCCGCGTGTTTCCTCCCGTGCCCACCGCGCGCGGGATCACACCTCGCGCCCCGCCCGCGGCCCGGTCCGGGCGCCCAGGGCGAGCGCCGCGCCCGCGACGACGAACGCGGCCGCGACGAGCCCCGCGCTCACCCCCGGCACCGCGCGGTAGCCGAGGCCGCCCGCGATCGCCGCGCCGCCGGCCCAGGGCCCGCAGGCCGCTCCGACGTTCAGGGCCGCCGTCGCGCAGCCCCCCGCGAGGGTGGGCGCGCCGGACGCCGCGTCCAGGGCCTGGGCGATCAGCGTGGCGCCGACGGCGAAGGAGAGCCCGCCCTGGACGAAGGCGAGGACCAGGGTGGCCGGGGTGCTGGGGGCGGCGAGGGCGAACAGGGCCCAGCCCGCCAGGAGCGCGGCGCCGCCGCCCGCGAGGACCGGCAGCGGGCGCGCGTCGGAGAGCCGGCCCGCCGCCTGCACCCCGGCGAACGAGCCGAGCCCGAACAGCGCGAGGAGCACCGGCACCCGGCCCGCCCCGAGCCCGGTGACCTCCGTGGCCAGGGGCGCGAGGTAGGTGAACGTACAGAAGGTCGCGCCGTTCACGAGGGCGCCGAGGAGGAGGACGGCGAGCAGGCGCGGGCGGCGCAGGGCGCGCAGTTCGCGGCGCGCGCCGCCGCGCTCACCGGCCCCGGCAGGGACCGACCGCGCGACCGCCAGGAGTGCCGGTACGCAGCTGAGGGCCACGGCCCAGAACGCGGCGCGCCAGCCGAACAGATGGCCGAGCAGGGCGCCGCCCGGTACGCCCGCGACGCAGGCGAGGGTGGTGCCGCCGAGCAGGGTGGCGGTGGCCCGGCCCGTGGTGCCGGGCGCGGCCAGGGCGGCGGCCGTGGCGAGGGCCACCGCGAGGAACCCGGCGTTGGCGAGCGCGGCGACGACGCGGGTGGCGAGCAGCACGGCGTAGCTGGTGGTCAGGGCGCCCGCGACGTGGGCGAGCAGGAAGACCGTCAGGGTGCCGAAGAGGGCGGCGCGGCGCGACAGGCGTGCTCCGAGCAGCGCCGTCAGGGGCGCCCCGACGATCATGCCGACGGCGAAGGCCGAGGTCAGCGAGCCGGCGGCGGGGACGGAGACGCCCAGGTCGTGGGCGAGGTCCGGGATGAGCCCGGAGAGCATGAACTCGGAGGTTCCTTGCGCGAACACGGCAAGGGCGAGGAGGTAGAGCGCGAAGGGCACAGCGGACTCCGTGACCGTACAGAGGGACTGAGGGAAGGCGGTCTCGGTACGGCGGTCCGGCGGTGGCAGGCGTCAGCGGAGGCGGGGCCGGGGAAGGCAGCCTCGACGCGGCGCGGGAGAAGGCCACCGGCGGGGCGCCGGTGGCCGGAGTCTGTCGGACCCGGGGCTGTTCACGGACGTCAGGGTAGGCGGCGCGGGGCGGGCGGGGCCAACGGGTTTCCGGTGGGCGGGCCCGCGGTGCCGCCGGCCGGCACGCCCTGTGTCTGGGCCGCCCGGCTCACACCACGCGTACGTCGCGTGCCGAGTCGGCGATGCCGGCGAGGAAGCCCTGCGCGTGGTCGGAGACGCCCTGGTTGAGCCAGGCCGGGTCGATCTCGCAGACGGCGACCTTCACGCCCGTGCCCTGGAGCGCGATCGGCAGGGTGTGGACGACCGTCGAGGGGAAGCTGACGATGGTCCGGCCGATGGGGCCGCGGCGGGCGATGAGTTCGAGCGGCAGGTCGGGGCGGACCACTTCGAGGCCGGTCTCGCCGGCGAGGCGGTGCAGTTTGTCGGCGGCCTCGCGGCGGTGGGCGAAGTAGCGGGTGGCGCCGTGCGCGGCAGCGAGCCCGCGCACCGCTTCCAGGTAGCGGTCGAGGTCGACGACGCCGGTCTCCACCAGGGAGGTGCCCACCAGGTCGGCGCCGCGGGTCAGGCGGGGCGGCCCGAAGCGGGCGCGGGTCCAGGCGTAGTCGTTGGCGGCGACCGTGACGCGCTCGGGCACCTCGTCGACCGGCATGGAGGTGAAGACGGAGACGGTGCGGCGGCCGGTGCGCGGGGTGAGCCTGCGGCGGGCCGAGGCGGAGACGGGGGCGAAGACCAGGTCGCGCGGGCCCGGGCGGCCGCCGCGCCGGTGCCAGCGCACCAGCCGCTCGCCGCGGGCCAGCTGCGAGATGAACTCCATGGTGGCCGTGCCGTCGTCGACGACGACCAGGTCCCGGGCGCGCGTGATCGTCAGCAGGAGCTGGACGTAGCGGGAGAACGGGTCGCCGATGACCACGCGGTCGGCGCGGCGCAGCGGTCCCGCGAGGCCGCCGACCGTCGCGAAGGGGGCGCCCGCGCCGCCGCGTGCCTCCTCCCAGCGCACCGTGTGGCCTTCCTCGCGGGCGAGTTCGGCCATGCGGCGCAGCTGGCCCCGGGTCATCGGGTCGGTGGGCGAGAGCACCACCACGGTCGCCTTCGCGCCGTCATGGTGGGCCCACTCCAGGACGTTGAGGAGCTGCACCGGGCTCTCGACGAAGCACAGGGTACTGCGGGACATGCGGCCCTCCCCGGGGACGCCGAGGCGGCCCGGCGTGGCCACTGCACGCCGGACCGCCGAGGAGTTGTGGGTCAGACGCCGACCGGCTCGCCGGCGGCGACGGCGATCTCCGACTCGGCGACGACGCCCGCGACGCGGCGCAGCTTCTTCATCGGGCCCAGCTCGGACTCGTAGACCTTCTTGACGCCGTCACCGAGGGAGGCCTCGATGGTGCGGATGTCGCGGACGAGGCGGGTGAGGCCCTGCGGCTCCACGGAGGCGGCCTGGTCGGAGCCCCACATGGCGCGGTCGAGGGTGATGTGGCGCTCGACGAAGGTGGCGCCGAGGGCGACGGCCGCGAGGGTCGTCTGGAGGCCGGTCTCGTGGCCGGAGTAGCCGATCGGCACGTTCGGGTACTCGGCCTGGAGGGTGTTGATGACGCGGAGGTTGAGCTCCTCGGCCTGCGCCGGGTACGTCGACGTGGCGTGGCACATCAGGATGTTGTCCGAGCCGAGGACCTCGACCGCGTGGCGGATCTGCTTCGGCGTCGACATGCCGGTGGAGAGGATGACGGTGCGGCCGGTGGCGCGCAGGGCGCGCAGCAGCTCGTCGTCGGTGAGCGAGGCGGAGGCTACCTTGTGGGCGGGGACGTCGAACTTCTCCAGGAAGGCGACGGCCTCGGTGTCCCACGGGGAGGCGAACCAGTCGATGCCGCGCTTCTTGCAGTGCTCATCGATCTGGCGGTACTCGTCCTCGCCGAACTCGACGCGGTGACGGTAGTCGATGTACGTCATGCGACCCCAGGGGGTGTCGCGCTCGATGTCCCACTGGTCGCGCGGGGTGCAGATCTCGGGCGTGCGCTTCTGGAACTTCACCGCGTCGCAGCCGGCCTCGGCGGCCACGTCGATCAGCTTGAAGGCGTTGTCGAGGTCGCCGTTGTGGTTGATGCCGATCTCGCCGGTGATGTAGACGGGCTGGCCGGGGCCGGCGGTGCGCGAACCGAACGTGCGGAGGCGGGAGTTGAGAGCAGACATGAGAGGTGCGTTCCTTACTTGGTTTCGAGGGAGTCGAGAGAAGGGCCGAGGATCCAGCTGGCGATCTCTCGGATCGCGCCGTCGCCACCGGGGGCGGTGGTGACCGCGCGTGCGGCGCCGCGGACGACGTCGTGGGCGCTCGCGACCGCCACGGGCCAGCCGACGAGGCCGAAGCACGGGAGGTCGTTGACGTCGTTGCCGGCGTAGAGCACGCGCTCCGGCGCGATGCCCTGCTCCTCGCACCACTGCTTCAGTGCGAGGTCCTTGCGGTCGATGCCGTGCAGGACCGGGATCTTGAGTTTCCGGGCCCGGGCGGCGACCACCGGGTTCACCTCCGTGGACAGGACGAGCATCGTCAGGCCGCTCCTGCGGAGGGCCGCGATGCCGAGGCCGTCACCGCGGTGCACGGTGACGAACTCCCGTCCGTCGGAGTCGATCAGCACCCGGTCGTCGGTCTGGGTGCCGTCGAAGTCGAGGACGACCGCGTCGATGTCCTCCCGGGTGGGAAGGGCGCGCTGGTCGAAGAGGGGGGCCAGCGCGCGGGCGCGGGCCAGGTCGTGCGGGTCGTCGATCTCCAGGACCCGGGCGGGGTCGGTGCGCACGAGGTCGGTGCGGCCGAAGAAGCGGTGCTCGCTGCGGCGGAAGCCGGCGGCCTCCATCGCGTAGACGGCACCGGTCTCCAGCAGGTCCTGGGGGCGGTCCTGGCGGCGCGGCCGGAAGGACTTGTCGTGGTTGACGCCGTAGCCGCCGCTGGTGGCGGGCGCCTCGGTGACGAGGGTGCCGGTGCCGCCGAGGGTGGCGGCCCGCTCGGTGGCGAGGGACCCGGGCTCGTCGAGCGTGTCGGCGCCGTCGCGCCACACGAAGCCGTGGAAGGGGGCGACGGTCAGCGCGCTGTCCGCGCCGTCCTCGACGATCGCGCGGACCACTCCGTCGACGTCCTCGCGGGCGATGAACGGGCTGGTGCACTGCACGAGCAGCACCACGTCCACGGCCGCGCCGTGCAGCGCCTCGTGCGCGTCCATGGCGTGCAGGACGGCCGCCTCCGAGGTGGCCTTGTCGCCGGCGATGGCGGGCGGCCGGGTCACGACCTCCGCGCCGGCCTGCCGGGCCGCCGCCGCGATGTCCGCGTCGTCGGTGGAGACCACGACGTCGGTGACCTGCCGGGTGGCGAGGCACTCGCGCACGGCCCGGACCACCAGGGGCACGCCGCCGACCGGGGCGAGGTTCTTGGCCGGTACGCCCTTGGAGCCGCCGCGGGCGGGGATCACGGCGAGCACGCGGCGGACCGGGGTCGCCTGGCCCGCTTCCGGGTCGGTCATCTGGGGCTCACTTTCGGGGAGTCGGGGGTTCCTCGGAGGCCGGGTCACAGCTCGCCCATCCGCCGGATGACGGGGGCGACGCGCTGGACGCCGTGCCGGTAGGCGCCGCGGGCGGCCCGGCGGACGATCTGCCGGACGGGGCCGGGGTCGCGGTCCGCGGCGGGGGCGCCGGGCAGCGGGCTGCCGTCGGGCGCCAGGTGGTGGCGGGCGAGGATGCGCGGCAGGTAGCCGGGCGCGGTGGTGCGGCTGTAGTACGGGGTCAGGGGCGGCCGGTCGCGTTCCAAAAGCGCGGCGACCTGGGCGCGCGCCCCGTCGAAGGCGCGTTCGTACCCGCCGTCGGCGGCGACGCCCTGCCGGGCGACCCAGGCCGGGTCCGGCGCGGGCAGCGTGCCGGCGTCGAGCTGGTCCCAGGAGACGAGGCAGCCGGAACCGGTGAAGTGGTGGTTGCCGAGCGCCTCGCGCACCCCGAGGTCGGTGAGGAGCGCGGTCGGGATGCGCCGGTGCAGCGATTCGAGCGCGGCCGTCGAACTGACCGTGACCAGCAGGTCCGTCCGGTCCAGGACCTCGCCCATGTTCCCGTAGACGAGACGGAGGTTGGGCGGCGCGTCGAGGCGCTGGACGAGCTTCTGGTACGGCACTTCCTCGATGTGCGTGGTGTGCTCGCCGGGCTTGCTGCGCAGCTTGAGCAGCACCTCGCGGTCGGGGTGCTGCCTGGCGTGCCGCACCAGGCGGTCCAGCAGGTACAGCCGGTCGGCCGGGGTGTCCGGCACGGACGGCTGCGCGGCGAAGACCACCGTGTAGGGGTCGTGCGGGGCGGCCGGGTCGTAGGGCGCCCCGCCGAGGAAGGGCAGCGCGCACTCGGTGACCGACCCGGCGTCCGCGCCGACCCCTTCGTACACGGCGTGGAAACGCTCCGCGTCGTAGCGGGAGTTGGCCAGCACCACGTCCGCGCCGTGCCGCAGCAGCAGGCCGTCGGTGAGCTTCTCGTAGACGACGCCGACGTAGCCGGTGACGACGACGGGCCGCTTCGGGGCGGTGCGCCAGGCGTGGGCGAGTCCGTGCAGGACGGCCTGGACGGCGCCGCCCACGAGGGCGAGGACGACCACGTCGTACGCGGCGGGGTCGCGCTCCATCTCCCGCAGGAACTCCACCGCGGTGACCTCGCGCAGCCGCTCGGCGCGCACGCCGACCTCGGTGAGCTGGCGGGGGGTCGGGGTGGCCCGGCCCCGCAGCAGGAACCCGTCAAGGGCGGGGTCGGAGGTGAGGCGGCCCGCGGTGAGGGCGCCCCACTTCCATCGGGTGTCGGAGTCTGCGAGCACGGCGATCCGCTGTGGCTCGGGAGTACTTGCTGGCACGACGACGAAGTTAGGAAGGCTTTCCGAGCCGCGGCCCAACCCGAGTGCAACAAACGGTTAACAGCACACCGACGAATGGCGAATCAGGTCGGGAAACGGCGGCGGGAAGGGCTGGTTCACGGTCCCGCCACACGTCGTTCACCTGGCATCAAGTTGCCGGTCAAGACGAATGCCGGGCCGCCGCCTAACGTCACCGACGTGGTCAAGCTCTCCGTCATCGTGCCGTTCTACAACGTGCAGCAATACGCGCCCGACACCTTGCGAAGTCTCCGCGCCAACGCGCGGGACGACTTCGAATTCATTCTCGTCGACGACTGCTCCAAGGACGAGACACCGGACATTCTCGCGCGCGCCGAGCGCGAGCTGCCCGGCGCGGTCGTCGTGCGACACGAACAGAACGGGGGACTCGCCACGGCCCGCAACACCGGCCTGGACGCGGCACGCGGCGAATACCTGACGTTCCTCGACGGCGACGACTGGCTCGCGCCGGGTCACTATCCCCGTCTGCTCTCCGCGATCGAGGCCCTGGGCTGCGACTTCGTCCGTACGGACCATGTGCAGTGCACGGCGCGGGCCCGCACCGTGCACCGCGTTCCGCACGGCAGGCGCGGCGTCGTCCTCGACCCGCGGGAGGCGATCCTGCCCGCGGACCGTTCGACCTCCGTGGACTACGCGTACGCGTGGGCCGGCATGTACCACCGGCGGCTCGCCGACGCCGGGCTGCTGCACTTCACCGACGGGCTGCGCACCGCGGAGGACCGGCCGTGGATCTGGCGGCTGCACCGCGAGGCGAAATCCTTCGCCGTCGTCAGCCAGCTGGGTATTTTCTACCGGCGGGGCGTCGCGTCGTCGCTCACCCAGATCGGTGACGTGCGCCAGCTCGATTTCATTCGCGCATTCGACCAGGTCATCCGGGAAACGGCGGCGGACAAGGACGCGGACCAGCTTCTTCCGAAAGCCGTGCGCACGTACTGCGCCATCATTTCCCACCATCTGGGCTCCATCGAAAGGTTCGAACCGCCTGTGGCGCGCACACTGAAATCCCTCAGCGCGGCGGCGCTCAAGCGCATGCCGCAGCGGGTGCTCGACGAGGCGCTCGACTCGATGGACGTCGAGCGCGCCACGCGGCTGCGCCGGCTGCGCCGCCGTCCGGTGAGCGCGGAGGCCGCGGCATGACACAGCGCACGACTCGCATCCTGCTCGCCTCCACCCTGTACGGCACGGCGACGCTGGCGGCCGCGCTGGACGCCGGCCGGTTCGCCCCGGCGGACCGCACGCTCCTGTTGGTCGCCAACAACGCGGCGACGCCCGAGACCACCCCGGCCGTCGACGAGATGCCCGGCTTCGAGCAGCTGCGCGGCCGCTTCGACGCGGTCCTGTCCTGGAACGAGGCGATCGCCCCGTTCCACCCGGGCGGCTGGTCGCCGCGCGCCGACGACCTCCCGCTGTGGGAGCGGCACCTGCGCCTGCTGTGGGACCTCGGTGACGACGCGGTCGAGCTGGCCGTGGAGTCCATCCAGGTCAACCCGGCGATGGCCGTGGCGCAGATCTTCACGGGCGCGCCCGTCGACGTGTACGCGGACGGCCTGATGAGCTACGGGCCCACCCGCAACAAGCTCCACCCGCTGGTCGGCACCCGCGTGCGCCGCCTCCTCCACCTCGATCTCGTGCCGGGGCTCAAGCCGCTGCTGCTCACGGAGTTCGGCGTGGAGCCCGAGGTCGTGCCGACGGAGGTCTTCGTCAAGGTCCTCTCCGAACTCGGCGAGACCGCGGACGCGCTGCCGCCGGTGGCGGGCGAACCGGCGCTGCTGCTCGGCCAGTACCTCTCCGCGCTGGACATCCTCACCCCCGAGGAGGAGGAGGAGCTGCACGTCCGCATGGCGCGCGGCGCGGCCGAACTGGGCCACCGCCACCTCGTGTTCAAGCCGCACCCCACGGCTCCGGCCCGCTGGTCGCGGGTGCTGGAGAAGGAGGCGGAGCGGCTCGGCGTCGAACTGACCGTCCTGGACACGCCCGTGCTCGCCGAGGTGATCTACCAGCGGATGCGCCCGGCGCTCGTCGTCGGCTGCTTCTCCACGGCACTGCTCACCGCCTCCGCGCTCTACGGCATCCCGGTGGCCCGGGTCGGCACGGGCACGCTCCTGGACCGCCTCGCCCCGTACCAGAACAGCAACCGGGTGCCGGTGACGATCGTCGACGCGCTGCTGCCCGCCCTCACGGACCGGGCCGCCGTGCAGGCGCAGGAACCGCCGCTGTCCGTCGCCGAGCTGACGGAGCTGCTGCGCGCGGTCGGCTTCGCGATGCAGGCCAAGATCTACCCGGACCTGCGGCCCGCCGCCGAGCGCTACCTCGCCACCCGGCTGACCCCGCACACCTGGCGTTACTTCAAGCGCCGCCGCCTGACCTCCCTCGCCCTGCCCGGCGCCGTCCCGACGCAGCTCGCGTTCATCCCGCGCAACGCGGTCGTGCGCCGGGTCGCCAGACGGGCCCGATCCTTCAAGCGAGCCGCACTCGGATGACTGTCATAGAACCCACCGCACTCGCCACCCCCGCGGCCGGCCCGGAGGCCGCCGTACCCGCGCGCACCAAGCGCGTCCTGCCACGTCTGTACGCCCTCGACGGGCTGCGACTGATCGCCGCCCTGATGGTGGCGGCCTACCACTACGGCGGCCGCGACGGCGAGGTGTCCCACGCCTGGGGCACCTCGCCGCGCACCCAGTTCCCGTCCCTGCACGGCTGGTTCGCCTACGGCTGTCTCGGCGTGCAGATCTTCTTCGTCATCAGCGGGTTCGTCATCTGCATGAGCGGCTGGGGGCGGCCGCTGCGCTCCTTCTTCGCCTCCCGCGCCTCGCGCCTGCTGCCGTCCTACTGGGTGGCGATCGTCCTGGTGACGGCGGTCTTCTCGGTCCCGGTCGTGGTCTACAAGGCGGTCTCGCCCAGCGACGCCCTGGTCAACCTGACCATGCTCCAGCAGCCCCTCGGCGCGGACCGGGTGCTCGGCGTGTGCTGGACGCTCTGGGCCGAGCTGCGCTTCTACGCCCTGTTCGCGCTGTGCGTCGTCCTGCCGGGCGCGACCCGCCACCGCGTCGTGCTGTTCTGCGCGGTGTGGACGCTGGGCGCGGCCCTCGCCCAGGCCACCGGCGAGCCCCTGCTCACCCTCGCCCTGATGCCCGAGTACGCCCCGTTCTTCATCGGCGGCATCGGCCTCTACCTGGTCCACCGCGACCGGCGGTCCATGACGGCCTGGGGCATCGTCGCCGTGAGCTATCTGATCGGCCAGCACTACGCCGTCGACCGGCTCTGGCACGCCCCGAACCCGGACTTCTTCTCCTACCGCACCTCGTCCGGGATCATCGTGGTCATCACACTCGGCTTCGCCGCCGTGACCGCGATCGCGCTCGGCTGGACGTCCCGGGCCAACTGGCGCTGGCTCTCGGTCGCGGGCGCCCTCACCTACCCGTTCTACCTGGTCCACGAGCATCTGGGCTGGGTGTCGATCGAGGTCCTGCACCGGCACGCGGGGCTGCCCTCGTGGGCCACCTTCGCGGCGACGATCGGCATCATGCTGTCGCTCGCCTGGCTGCTGAACCGTTACGTCGAGAAGTGGGCGACGCCCCTGCTGCGCCGGGCCCTGAACCGGGCGCCGACCGCTCAGCGCACCGCGTAACGCGCTTCGATCCCGGCCACGATCAGCCGCAGCCCCTCCTCGAACCGCTCGTCGTACGCCGCGAACAACTGCCCGCCCGCGGCGGCGGCGAGCGGGTACTCGGCGAGCATCTCGGCGCGCTCGCCCACGTCGAAGCCGGGGCGCCGCTCGGTGGGCAGCGGCTGCACGCCCTGCTCCTCGGTGACGAAGCCGAGCGTGTACATGTACGCCGTCGAACTCGCCCAGGTGGCCTGGTCCGGGGTGAGTCCGGCCGCGACGAGGAAGCGCAGGTTCGCCTCCATCTCGGGGCCGTGCTCGGTCCCGGTGAACCGGGAGCCGCTGAAGACCTTCGCGCCGTCCCGGTAGCGCAGCAGGGTGGCACGCAGCTGCCGGTTGCCCCGCACCAGCCACTCCTGCCAGCTGCCGGAAGGCTCGTACCCGATCTCCCGGCCCGCCTGCGTCATGCGGCGGAACATCACCGTCGCCATCTCGTCGAGCAGCGCCTGCTTGTTCTTGAAGTGCCAGTACAGGGCGGGGGCCTGTACGTCGAGCTGCTTGGCGATGGCGCGCAGCGTCAGGCCCTCGAGACCCACGTCGTTCAGCAGGTCGAGCGCGGTGTCGGCGACGTGGGCCTTGTCGAGCTTGGCCTTCTTCGGCCCCTTCGGGGGCCGTTGTGCGTTCGGGCCCGCGGGGTCCTGGGTGTTCTTCTGCTCGTTCGGGGTCTTTTGCTCAGCCACGCTTGACACTTTATCGCTGTTAAGGGGATGCTCGATCCATCGCACTTAACGACGTTAAGGAAGGTGGGGCGATGATGCGTGCCGATACGGCGGTGCCGGTGACGACGACGGATGTCCTGATCGTGGGGGCGGGCCCGACCGGCCTGGTGCTGGCCGCGGACCTGGCGCGCCGCGGGGTGCGGGCGCTGCTGGTGGAGCGGGCCGGGTCCCTCTTCCCCGGCTCGCGCGGCAAGGGGCTGCAACCGCGCACCCAGGAGGTGCTGCACGACCTCGGGGTCATGGCGGCGGTCCGCGCGGCGGGCACCCCGTACCCGAAGATGCTGCTCTGGGAGGGCGACGAGCCGGGCCAGGAATGGGACATGCTCACGCGCACCGAGCCGACGGAGCAGGTGCCGTACGCGGACGGCTGGCTGATACCGCAGTCCCGCACGCAGGCGGTGCTGTACGCGCGGCTGCGGGAGCTGGGCGGCGAGGTCCGCTTCGGCGCCTGCCTGACCGGCCTGGAGCAGGACGCCGCGGGGGTGACGGCGACGTTCGAGGACGGTGCGGCGGTGCGCGCCGGGTACGTGGTGGCGGCGGACGGCGGCCGCTCCACCGTGCGCCGGGCGCTCGGCATCGCGATGACGGGCGAGAGCGTCGACGCGAAGCCGATGCTGGTGGCGGACGTGCGGACCACCCCGGACGCGCCGGTCCCTGGCACGCACTGGCACGTGTGGCCGAAGGCGCCCGGGGGCGGGGTGGCGTTCTGCCCGCTGCCGTCCGACGGGGGCCGCCTCTTCCAGCTGGCCGCGCAGTTCGCGGACGAGTCGGCGGTCCCCGACACCTCACCGGCCGGTGTGACCCAGCTCCTCGCGGCCCGGACGCCGCTCGGGGCGGAGCACATCGCCGAGGTGGTCTGGGCCTCGGACTTCCGGGCGCGCGCGGCGCTGGCGGACCGCTTCCGCGCGGGCCGGGTCTTCCTCGCGGGCGACGCGGCGCACGTCCACTCCCCCGCGGGCGGCCAGGGCCTGAACACGAGCGTGCAGGACGCGTACAACCTGTCGTGGAAGCTGGCGGCCGTCCTGTCCGGCGCCCCCGAGGGGCTCCTGGACACCTATGAGGAGGAGCGGATGCCGGTCGCGGCGGACATCCTCGGCATCAGCACCCGCATCCACCGGGCCGGAGCCGCGGGCAAGCCGGTGCAGCGCGGTGCGGAGGTGCAGCAACTGGGCATCGGGTACCGCACGTCGACGCTGACCCGGGAGACCCGCGCGGACCTGCCCGAGGAGGCGCTGCGGGCCGGCGACCGCGCCCCGGACGGACGCCGCGGTGGCCTGCGCCTCTTCGACGCCTTCCGGGGCCCGCACTGGACGCTGCTGTGCGTGGGCACGGAGCCCGGGGCGCCGCTGCCCGAGCGGGACGGCGTCCGCCCGGTCCGCATCCCGGCGTACGAGGCGTACGGCACGGGGGTGTTCCTGGTCCGGCCCGACGGATACGTGGCGTGGGCCGGGGAGTCGGCGCGGGGGGTGGCGGAGTATCTGGCGGAGTTCGGGATCGGGGAGCCGGCCGGGGCCGGGGGCGCGGCCGGGGTGGGGTGAGCGCGGCCGCGTCGGGGGCGAGCCGCGAGCCACCGGGCCACCGGTCGGGCGGTTCTCTGCCGGGCAGTTCCCTGCCGGGCGGGCCACCGGTCGGCCGGTCGCCCGCTCTGCCGGTACGACAGGCGGTTACACGCTGGCCATGGAGAGCTTCACCGCGAAGCCCAGGAAGAGCACCCCGGCGGCCGAGGTCGCGCCCGCCGAGAGCCGCTTGCGGCGGCGGAAGGCGGCGGAGAGCCTGGTGCCGCTGAAGATCAGGGCGGTCAGGTACAGCACGCTCGCGATCTGGGCGAAGGCGCCGAGCACGACGAAGGACAGGGCCGGGTAGGCGTAGGTGCGGTCGACGAACTGCACGAAGAAGGCGATGAAGAAGAGGATCGCCTTCGGGTTGAGGAGGCTGATCACCAGGGCCCGGCGGAAGGGCCGCTCCTGCGGCGAGGGCACCTCCGACAGTCCGGCCTCCGCGGCGGCGATCCGCTCGCGGCGGGTCCGCCACATCGACCACGCCGCTCGCATCATGCCGACCGCGAGCCAGGTCAGATAGCCGGCGCCCGCGTACTTCACGATCCCGAAGAGCACGGCGTTGGCCTGTAGCAGGGACGCGACGCCCGCGGCCGACAGCGTCATCAGGACGGTGTCGCCGCACCAGACGCCGGCCGCGGCCTTGTAGCCCGTGCGTACGCCGCGACGGGCGGCGACGGAGAGGACGTAGAGCGAGTTCGGTCCCGGGAGGAGGACGATGAGGACGGTACCCGCGAGATAGGTCGGAAGATCGATGACACCCAGCATGAGCGGAGTGTCGCACAGCCGCACGACACTTCGCTCAGGGGTTTCATTCACCGGAAGATCGCTGGTCAGTGCGGCGGTCCCGGCCACCCGGCAGCCACCCCGGCAGCGGTACCGGGTCGCCGACGTGTGGGTGCCGTCGGTGCCTCCCGCGAGGGACTGCAGTGGCGGGCGCGTGGCTGATGGAGGGGTCCCCACGCCGGGGCTTGTTCGGCGGGCTGTCCGGGGGCTTGTCCGGCGGGCCGTCCGGTGGGGAGACGTGCGTTGCGCCGGGGCCTGTTCGTCGCGCGGGTGGAGCGGGCAGCATGCCTGGTGACACCGGAGAGCAGTGGGACGACAGGCGGGGGCGTCATGAGGGCAGCTGTCATACGGGGAACGCTGGCCGCGATCGGGGTCGTGGCCCTGGTCGGCGGCTGCAAGGTGGAGCGGGTCGACGCGAACGGCAACCGGGTGCCGGTCCCGGCCGCGTCCGCGCCGTCCGCACCGTCCGTCGCGCCGTCCGCCGCGCCGTCGGCCTCGGCCTCGGCTCCGGCGTCCGCCGCGGCCCGGCACGACGACAAGCCGTCCGCGCCGCCCAGCACCTCGGCAGCGCCGCCCGCCCGGACCGTGTTCGCCCCCGGCGACCGGGGAAGCAAGGTGCGGGAGTTGCAGGCGCGGCTGCGCCAGATCGCGTGGCTCGCCCATGTGCCGACGGGCACGTACGGGACGGCGACGACCGCGGCGGTCAGCGGGTTCCAGGGCAAGCGCGGACTGCCGCGCACCGGCACCACCGACACCGTCACCTGGCAGCGGTTGGTGGGGATGACGCACGAGCCGACCCGCACGGAGCTGTACGTGCCGGAGGGCCCGCCCGCGGCGAAGCCGGACCCGCGCTGCCTGACCGGGCGCGCGCTCTGCATCAGCAAGACGAGCCGGACGGTGTCGTGGTTCGTGGACGGCAAGCGGCTGCTGACGACGGACGTCCGGTTCGGCTCGCAGTACACGCCGACCCGCGAGGGCGTGTTCCACGTCTACTGGAAGTCCCGGCACCACGTGTCGACGATCTACCACACGCCGATGCCCTACGCGATGTTCTTCAGCGGCGGCCAGGCGGTGCACTACTCGTCGGACTTCGCCGCCCGCGGGTACAACGGCGCCTCGCACGGCTGTGTGAACGTACGGGACGAGAAGAAGATCGCGTCGCTGTTCGCGCAGGTCCGCAACGGCGACAAGGTCGTCATCTACTGGTGAGCGGCTGTCGGTGAGCCCAGGGAGTGGGGGCGTGGGTGGGACCGGGGGAACGTGTCCCACCCACGCCGGTGGCACAGAGCCGAAGGTACGGGGGGAACCCCGGCTCGTGCACGGCCGATGACCAGTCGGCTCACTCAGTACTGCGTCCCGCACTCAAAAAATGTCACACCTGTTGCGCAACCCTGCTGACGTTTCACGTCTGTGCAGGTCAGAGCGGGTCATCAGAGGGGGTCAGGGGCGGTCGCCGGCGCTGCCGCCGCCTCGGTGGTCGCCGCCACTGCCGCCGGCTCCGTGGTGGCCGCGGCTGCCGGAACCACCGTGGCCGTGCCCGGTGCCGCCGGTGCCGGTGCCGGTGCCGGTGCTGGTGCCGGTGCTGGTGCTGGTGCCGAGGCCGCCGCTGCCGTTGCTGACGCTCCTCGTGCTGACGCTGCCGGAACCGCCACGGCCGTGGCCCCCGCCGCTCGGTGCGCCTTTGCCATGGCCGCCGTCGCCCGACCCGCCGCGACCGTGGCCACCGCCCGACCCGCCGCCAGCGTGGCCACCGCCTTGTCCGTGGCCACCGCCCTGTCCATGGCCACCGCTCCCGGAACCACCGTGGTCGGAGTCGTCGTCATCGTCGCCGTCGCGGCCGTCCGGGCCGCTGAGGCCGTACGCGCCGTCCGGGTGGTAGGAGCCGTCGCCCTCGTCGGACCCGCCGTGCTCACCGGATCCGGCCGAGCCTGCCGATCCCCCGGACTTGCCTGACCCACCGGACCCACCGGACGCGCCGGATCCACCGGGTCCGCCGGACCGGGTGAGGAGGCGGTCGCAGAACCGGCTGATGTCGCCCGCGTCGCGGCCGTTCTTCCGCACGGAGCCGCGCAGCCGTCGCCGTTCGTCGGCGCTCAGTTCGCCACCGCGGTACCGCCGGCAGGCCTCGGCCAGCCGGCGGCGCGGCCCGTCGGACGTCTCGCCGGTCTCGGTGGCGCCGGGGGCGGGCGCGCGGGTCGTCCGCTTGCTCTCCGGCCGCCCGTCGCCGGTGACGGCGGCGCTCGGCGCACCGGGCGCCTCGGGGGTCGCCGAACCGTCGGGCAGCACCTCGGCGCGGCCCGAACCGTCCGGGGACGGCGTCACGAGCGGCCGGTCGGGGCTGGCCACGCCGGACACGGAAGCGGCGGGCGCGGGCTCGTCCCGGCCGCCGAACGGGGCGGGCAGCATCCCGGTCCCGGCGGCGACGGCGACCCCGCCGACCATGCAGGCGGCGAGCGCGGCGGCCAGCCCGAACCGCACCGGGCGCCCCCAGCGCGGGCCGGCCCCGCCGCCGGAGCCCCCCGGTCCCGCGGCCGCTCCGGGCGCGCCGGACGCGACAGCGCGGCGCCCGGTCCCGCCGGAGCGTCCGCCGCCGATGTGGAAGGTCTGGTCGGGGTGGCCCGAGCCGTCGCCACGGGCGGCACGATCGACCCCGCCGTCAGGGCCACCGAGGCTCGGCGCGCCGCCCGCACCGAACGCGCCGCCCCCGGTGAACACACCGTCGCCGGCGTGCGGGCGGACCTCGCGCCGGGCCGCACGGCGGGCCCGGCCCGCGGCGAGCGCGCCACGCCCGACCGCGTCGTCCACCGCACCGACCGCGCGGACCTCCCGGAACGCCTTCAACGCGGCTTCCTCGCCCGGCAGTTCACCCTCCGGACCGGCCGGGAGCGCGGCCAGCGCGTCGAAGGTGGCCAGCAGCCGCCCGGCGCGCCGGGCGTCGTCGTCGTCGACGGCCGGCAATGGCTCTCCGCGCAGCAGGCGCTCCGCCGCGTCGCGGTCCAGCCACTGGTCGTGCTCGTCGGCCATCACATGTCCTTCTGCGTCCACGTAGGCGATTGCGTCACAGTGGCGGACGTCACCGCACGGGTACGGGGGTGCCGCGGCGGCGGTACGGCGTCGAGGGAACCGGCGGACTCGGGGTCCGCGCCGAGCAGTTCGGCGAGGCGGCGCAGCCCGCGGTGGGCGGCGGTGCGGACGGCTCCCGGCCGCTTGCCGAGGGTCTGCGCGGCGCTCTTCGCGTCGAGCCCGACGACGACGCGCAGCACGACGGCCTCGGCCTGGTCCTGCGGGAGCTGGGAGATCAGGTGCAGGGCGGTGCCGGTGGCGAGGGACTCCAGCGCCTCGTCGGCGGTGTCGCAGAGCGCGGGCCTGCCGGCGAGTTCGCTCTCGTCGCCGCCGATGGCGGGGCGGCGCCCCCGCATCCGGATGTGGTCCAGGGCGCGGTTGCGGGCGATGCGGGCGGCCCAGCCGCGGAACCGGTCGGCGTCGCCCTCGAAGCGCGTGAGGTCCCGGGCTATCTGCAACCACGCCTCGGAGGCGACGTCCTCGGCGTCCGCGTCGCCGACGAGCGTGCGTATGTATCCGAGCAGCCGTGGGTGCACGGCGCGGTACACAGTCCGGAACGCGGTCTCGTCCCCGTCCTGTGCCGCAAGCACCGCGGCGGTCAGCTCCGCGTCGTCCCCCAGCACTCCCTGTCCCTGCCCTGCCCCGGTGGTGAAGCCCTTGCCCGTAGCTCGCAGCCCCTAGCCCGTAGCCCGTAGCCCGTATGACGGTGTGCGCTTCCGGCGCGAATCAGCACGCTACGGCCTGAAACACCCCCGCGTCCATGTTTGTACAAGACGCAACTAGTGGGTCGCCCGGCGGGGTGTGACAGAAAACGCACCGGCGGCGCTGAGGAGAGTACGGGCCGCTCGCGACCCGTACCGCGCGGCGGCCGGGGTCTCTCCTGTGGGGGGTGGCGACCTCGGCCGTCCCGTCTGTTCACGGCCGCCTGATACAGCCCCTCCGCGGCCCACTGAGCCGCCGGCTCACCCCGATTCCCCGCTCACCCCGGCGCCCCTGCGCCCCGGCTCACCTCAACGCCCTCAGCTCACCCCGGCCCCCCGCCACCTCGGCTCCCCCGGCTCACCTCAACTCCCCCCGCTCACCCCGCCATGCCCCGCTCCCCCGGCCCGTCGGGCCCGCCCTCGCCCGCCCCGCCTTCCGGCGCCTGCGTGCCCAACTGGCGCGCGAGCCACCGCAATCCCTCCCGGGCCGCCGCGCTCACGGCCTCAGGAGCCGTGCCGAGGACCCGTGCCGCGGCCGGATCGTCGAGCCCGACGACGGCCCGCAGCAGCACGGCTTCCCGCTGCTCGCACGGGAGTTCGCCGATGAGTTCCAGTGCACGTGCGGTGGACGAGGACGCCGGCTCCTGCCCGGCGCGGGCACGCGGCCCGGACACCCCGGCGGGCCCCGGCAGAGCGAGCGCGTGGCGCCGCGCGACGGTCGCCGTCCAGCCGCGGAACCGGGCCCCGTCACCGCGGAATTGCTCCAGGTCCGCGGCGATCTCCCGCCAGGCGTCGGCGGCGACGCCCTCCGCACGGTCGCCGACGAGTCCGCGCAGATAGCCGACAAGGCCCGGGTGGACCATGCGGTAGGCCGCGGCGAAGGCGGCCTCGTCGCCCTCTTGGGCCCGCGCGACGGCCGCGCCCAGCTCCTCGTCGCGCAGCCGCGGACGACGGGGCTCCGCTCCCTGGCCCAACCGCTTCCCTCTTCGTACGACGTGCCCGACGCTCCACGTCCGCGGACGGGTTCCATGCCGATCAGCGCTCCCGCCCGCGGAAACGTCACAGGCACGGCGGGCGTTCACGCCCCCCGCGGCCGATCACGGGGCGGCACGACCGCCGGGTGCCCCGCTCCCGTCGGTTCAGCCACCCCCGCCGACGTCCCCGCTACCAAAGTGATGTACGACACAACTGTGCAACGTGAGACGTTTGCCGATGGTCTTTGGCTGAGCAGAACATCTACCCGCGGTTCACGCGGGATCTTTGCCAACTTCATCAAGGGGTGGGGTATTTGAGCCCGCGACATTCGCGCGGCAAGGCGCAGAGCGCGCGCACTTCGCACGCGTACCAGCCGCTCGGTCTCCGGCGCAGGGCGATGCTCACGGTCGGGGCGGTCGTGCTCAGCGGCGCCGGGACCGTGACGTACGCCGTCGCCGCCGAGCAGGGCGTCCCGGCACAGGGCACCGCGCACCGTGCCGCCGCGGTCCACACGGTGCGGATGGAGACGGAGCACGACCGCAAGGTGGTGCAGCGCAGCTCCACCAAGACGTTCGGCGCCGTCTCCGTGACGTGGAAGGACCCGGCCGCCGAGATCGACGGCAAGGCCGAGTTCCGGGCGCGGGACGCCGCGAGCGGGAAGTGGACCGGCTGGACGGCCCTGCCCGCGGAGACGAACGACGCGGACGGCGCCGAGCGCGCGCACGCCGCGGTCCGGGGCGGCACCGCGTCGGTGCCGACCGAGCATGCCTCCGACGGTGTCGAGGTCCGGGTGGTCGCCGCCGACGGCACCGCCTCCGGGCTGCCCGCCGGCATGGACGTCAAGCTGATCGACCCGGGGACCGGGCCCACCGCCGCGCAGCTCGCCCGGTCGGCCGCGGCCGGCGCGGACGAGCCGTCCGGCACCCCGTCGCCGCAGCAGAGCGTCTCGCCGTCGCCGGAGCAGAGCACCCCGCCCGCCGACCCGGAGCCCTCCGGCGCCCCCACGACCACCGGCCCGGGCTCGCAGTCCCCGGTCCCGTCGCCCTCGGCGACCGAGACGGCCCCCGAGCCGCTGCCGTCGACGGTCGTCAAGCCGGACATCATCCCGCAGTCGGTCTGGGGCCCCGGCCTCAGCCACGACGGGACGCCGAGCTACGACACGGAGATCAAGGCCGCCGTCGTCCACCACACCGGTGTCGACGCGGACAACCAGGTCCCGTGCGCCAAGTCCGCCGAGCGGCTGCGCGAGATCCAGCAGGACCACGTCTCCAAGGGCTACTACGACATCGGCTACAACTTCGTCGTCGACCGCTGCGGCCAGATCTTCGAGGGCCGCACCGGCGGCATGGACCTGCCGGTGCACGGCGCCCACGACTACGGCTTCAACACCGACACCGTCGGCATCTCCTACATCGGCAACTTCGAGTCGGCCAAGCCCACCAAGGCCGCGCTCGACGCGATCGCCCGCGTGGCGGCCTGGAAGTTCGGCCAGTACGGCATCGTGGCCACCAGCAACGTCACCCTGACGTCCAACGGCGACCTGAACGTCGACGGCAACAAGGTCCCTCTGGGCAAGACCATCACGCTGCCCCGCGTCTTCGGCCACAAGGACACCAACGCCACGCTGTGCCCGGGCGCCAACCTGTACCCGAAGCTCTCCCGCATCCGCACGCTCGCCGCGACCCCGGGCATCTCGCACGCCCTGGTCTCGCAGGACGTGACGGGCGACGCCACCCCCGACCTCGTCACCGGCGTGCCCAAGGGCGCGGGCGGCGGCCAGGTCGTCGTCGTCCCCGGCACCTCGGACGGCCCGACCGCCACCGGCAAGAAGGTCGTCTCGCAGGCCGGGGACGTGCCCGGCGCGGGCGAGACCGGCGACGAGTTCGGCGCGGCCACCGCGACCGGTGACATCAACGGCGACGGGTACACCGACCTCGTCGTCGGCCAGCCCGGCGAGGACGACACCTCGGGCCACACGGACCGGGGCGCGGCCACCGTCGTGTACGGACCGGGCTTCACCACCGGCGTCGGCATCAACATGGACGCGAGCTACTCCCTGACCGGCGCCCGCTTCGGCTCGGCCGTGGCGGTCGGCGACTTCAACGCGGACGGCACGGCCGACGTGTTCGCCGCCTCCACCGGCCTCGGCGGCACCTGGATGGCCCGCTACGGCGACGGCTGGGAGAGCGACTCGACCATCACCGGCAGCGAGGGGGACCTGTCCTACGCGGACGCCGCGGCCGGCGACTTCAACCTGGACGGGTACGCCGACGTCGCCCTCAACTACCGCGACGAGACCGGCATCGGCCGCGTCACCTGGTACAAGGGCGGCTCCGGCGGCCTGCGCGAGGCGGCCACGCTGACCGTCAAGGGCGGCCGCTCCGTCGCCGCGGGCGACATCAACGGCGACGGCGTCGACGACATCGCCATCGGCCAGCCCTACGTGGCCGAGTCCGGCTCGACCGTGGGCGGCCAGGTCACCTTCGTCAAGGGCGTGGCGGGCACCGGCCTGACCGCGACGGGCGCCAAGTCCATCAGCCAGGACACCGAGGGCGTGCCCGGCGGGGGCGAGGACGGCGACGCGATGGGCTGGTCGGTCACGGTCGGCGACTACGACCTCGACGGTTACGCGGACATCCTGGCCGGCGCCCCGTACGAGGACATCACCCGCACCACGAACCAGTCCAACGCGGGCACGTCCCTGCTCCTGAAGGGCACGTCGTCCGGGCCGACCGGCACCGGTTCGACCGCCATCTCGCAGGACACCGAGGGCATCCCGGGCGCGACCGAGACGAACGACAACCTCGGTACGGCCGTCGCCCTCGGTGACTTCTCCGGCTTCGGCCGCGCCGACCTGGTCATCGGCACGGCGGGCGAGAACGCGTCCGACGGCGCACTGATGTACGTGCCGAGCAACTCCTCGGGTCTCGGTCTGACCTCGGCCACGACCTTCGACAAGGCGGCACTCGGCACCCCGGCCGGGGCCCGCCTGGGCACCAACCTGGCGCCGTAGCGGCACGGTTCGACGCGAAGGGGCCGTGGGGGCCACCGGCCCCCACGGCCCCTTCGGCTCCGGCACCACGCCTTCGTGCGGGCGCGTCAGCGGCTCACCGCGCCACCACGCCGAGCCGGTCGAGGAAGCGGAAGAACAGCTCCTCCGCCGACGGTTCGGCCGGTGCCGCCAGCACGTCGGCCAGCGGCTTCGCCGCCACCGTCCGTCCGCCCTCCGCGGCCCAGACGACGGCCCGCTCCGCCGCGTCCCGCGCCGGCAGGAAGTAGTCCTCAAGGCTCCGCTCGTCACCGCCGAGGAACGCGGCCGTGGCGGCGCGCCCCATGCAGGTCGCCCACGCGCCGCCCTCCGGCGCCGCCGCCTCGATCACCACGCATCTGCTGTCCATGACGTACGCGAACAGGGCGGGCGCGCCCGTCTGCGCCGCGAGGGCGTTCATGCTGCCCATGGCGCGCGGCCGGTCGCCGCCGCCGGAGCACTCCCACACCTGCCAGTCCCCGGCCCGCTCCTCCAGCAGCATGAGCTCCTCGCGCACCCCGCCGAGCGCGTCGAACTCGCTCAGCGGACGCTCGCTCCTGGCCACCACGTAATAGCCCCAGTAACCCATCTCCGTACCCCCGTCCCCGGTCCTCTTCGCGGCCGGGCCCGAATAGACCACAGCCGCAGGGCCGTCGGCCACCCGCGGACGCCGGTCACCCGGCGGTCGTGACGAGGTGGGAGCCGGCGGCGACCCGCCCGTTCTGCAACCGGGTCAGGGAGCGGACGAAGAGGATCGCGGCGACGGCGCTCACGATGTCCAGCGCGTCACCGGCCATCACCCACGCGGTCGCCGACCTGATCGCGGAGAGGCTCTCGGCCCGCTCGTAGTACCTGCCCACGAGCCGGCCCAGGAACTGGTTCGCCAGCCAGAGGAACCACCACAGCTCCACCGGGCCCGAGCTCGCCCGCGCACGGTCGAGCTCGGGGCCGCCGGCACTGGCGTGCCAGGTGTCGAGGGCGATCCGGCGCGGGAACCAGAAGGAGACGACGGGCACGAAGAAGCCGAGGACGGCCCAGACGCGCGTCTTGCTCTGTCCGAGCGGCGCGAGGACGTGGGCGTTGTCGCGGACGCGCAGGAACCAGGCGAGGAACCCGATCGCCGTGACCACCAGGGCGGCCGTCTGGGCCCGGCCGGCCCAGACGTAGAGGTCGTCGAGGCGCTCCGCCTTCGCCTCGTCGTACCCGGACCAGTCGCCTCCCGCGAGGTCGGCCACGAACCGGTACTCGGCGAACCCGGCCGCCATGGCCGCCAGGTCGACCGCGATGACGAGGCCGAGCAGCGCCATGGCGAGGCCGGCGAGCCGGTCGGGCGACCGCAGCAGGGCCCACCGGGCCGCGGGATCGTACGGCGCGGACGGCAACGGCGGCGGCAGCGGCGGCAGCTGCTCCTGGCCGGCCTCCCCGGCGCCCGGCGCGGGCGTCAGGCTCCCGAACGCCGCGTCCGCGCAGCGCGCGCACAACCCGTCCTCGACGAGCGCGTTGTTCTTCCCGCATCTCTTGCACAGCACGGCTGCGCACCCTCCCTGGCCGACGCCGCGGATGGTGCGACCCCCCGGTCGCGCGGCCAGCGGACCTTACGGCCCGCCAAGCCCCGCTGTCCACCCGTCACCGCAGGTCAGGAAGACAAGCGGCCCGCCAGCTCGACGAACTGCGGCCACGTCGGCTCGGGCTTGCCCGGATCCCACAGCTTCTGCGCGGTCGCCCGCAGCGGCATCCGCACGCCCTGCGCGACCTGGGCCTCGGTCTGCGCCTGCGCGAGGTCGCACCAGACGGCGAAGGTGCCGCCGAGGATCTGGCCGTCGTACTTGGCGGGCACCGGCGAGGTGCCGCGCAGGACGAGCGGCGTCCAGCTCTCGTAGATGCGCTTGCCGGTCGGGTAGGTGAAGGTGTTGGGCTGGCCGAGGACGTAGTAGAGGAACTCGTCGTTGTAGTTGGTCACCTTCCGTCCGGCGCTCAGGTACGAGACGGGTTCGCGGGCCCCGATCTCCTTGCCGGTCCAGTAAGCGACTTCCAGGTTCTTGTCGGCCTCGATCTTGCCGCCCGTGTAGAACCCGTCGTTCCAGGCCTTCAGCTTCCGGTCGTAGGGGGCCATCGTCTTGGCCCGGTCGTTCAGCCAGGACTGCGCGAGGTCCTGCACGCGCGCGCCGGACCCGTGCGCCTTGCGCGCCGCGGCGGCGAGCTGCGGGTAGGAGGCCTCCGGGTCCTTGACCGTCAGCGCCTGGTACTCGTCGGCGCCCAGGTGCCAGTACGCGCCCTTGAACAGGCCCGCGTACTCCTTCAGCAGATCGTCCACGATCTTCGCGGAGCCGGGGTCGGAGATGTCGACGGTGCCGCGCCGCGCGGCGCCGTTCACGTCGCGCAGCTGGAGGTCGGGGTGGGCGTCGATGACGGCGCCGAGGTGGCCCGGCGAGTCGAGTTCGGGCACGACCGCCACGTGCCGCTCGGCGGCCAGCGCGAGGATCTCCCTGACCTGCGCCTTGGTCAGGTGCTCAGCGGAGACGACCTCGGGGTGCGAGTCGGACTCGATCCGGAAGGACTGGTCGTCGGAGAAGTGCAGCCCCAGCTGGTTGAACTTCAGGTCCCCGATCTCCCTGATCCGGTCCTTGATCCAGTCGAAGGTGAAGTGCTTGCGGGCGATGTCGATCATGAACCCGCGCTGCGGCTTCGCCGGCTGGTCCGCGACGACGCCCTCGGGCACGGTGGCGCCGCCGTGCGCCTCCTGCTTCAGGGTGCGCGTGCCGTAGAAGACACCCGCCTCGCCCGGTCCGACGATGCGCACGCGCCCGTCCCGGACGGTCATCCGGTACGACTCCTGGTCCGCGCGGCGCGCCCCGCCGAGCGCCAGTTCGACATCGCCGGGGCCCGCCTCGGCGTCCTCGCCGCCGTAGCGCAGCCCCAGTTCCCCGGCGATCAGCCGCCCCTCGTCCGCGAGGCCCTCGTCCCGGACGACGACCCGGCCGCCGCCGGGTCTCCAGCCGGGGCCGCGCGCGGGCGTGAAGTCACGCACCGCCGGGATGGTCCTCGGCGGCGTGGACATCGGGTACGAGCGGCTCGGCGACGGGGACGGGGACACCTTCGAGGCACCGGTCCTGCCGTCCGAGGGGGCCTGGCCCGAGGAGCCGTCGTCCCCGTCCGGCCACAGCACGACCGCGGCCACCACGGCCCCCGCCACGACGACCGCGCCCCCGGCCAACAGCGCCTTCCGATCCCGCTCCACACGCGCCTCCGCTCACGATCACGTCCCCGCCGACCGTAACCGCCACCCCCCGGGCGCGCGGGGAACCGCGCGATCGGCCGCGACGCGTCGGCACCCGCCGGCGGAGAACGCCTCCACGGCGCGAGAGGCGTCGCGGTCCACCCCGCGAAGCCAAACCCTCCCGTCCGGGTGAAATTCGCGCATCCGTCGGACACCCGCAATCAGCCACGGATAGCGTTACGGCACAAACACGCGCCCCACACGCACGCCCCACGCACGCCCCACGCTCCCAACCCGTCCCGCCGGAGGCACCCGCTGTCCGCGCCCCGCGCCCTTCACGTCCCCGGCCGCCGGCCCATACCGGCGGCGACGGCCGGATCGCCCGGCGGGCTCGCCCACTTCAACGGACTCGCGCAGGCCGCCGCCGAGGACGCGCTGTACACCTGCTGCGCCAGCCGCCCCTGGGCGCGCCGGCTCGCCGCGCACCGCCCCTACCCGGACCTGGACTCGCTGCTCGCCGCGGCCGACGAGGCGGCGTACGACCTCACCCCCGCCGCCGTCACCGAGGCCCTGGCCCGCGAGGAGCTGCCGAGGCTGCCGGGCGCGGCAGCATGCTCGGCGGCCTCGGCGGCGCACACCGCGCTCGCCGCGGCGCACAGCGCCTACGAGAGCCGCTTCGGCCACTCCTTCGTGATCTGCCTGGACGACGCCGCCCCCGGCGAGGAGCTCGACCATCTGCTCAGCGCGCTGCGCGACCGCCTCGGCAACGACCGGGAGGAGGAGCGCGTCGTCGCCGCCGAGGAGCTGCGCCGACTCGCCCGGGGCCGGATCGCCCGGTTCGTCCGCGCGCTGCCGGCCGCGCGCACCGGGACGCCGGGCGCCGCGCGGGAGGAAAGCGTGGGCGATAGCCCGTACGTGCCTGTTTGATTGCCTGTTTGATCACACCGGAGGGCCCCCGCGCGAACGAGCCGACAACTCGTCGATACGATGACGAGCGGCCGGTGGACCGTACCCGGCCGGGCCCGACCGACAGTGAAGCCGGCGCGGCCCTCAGTCCCCGCTCCCGGAGGGTTCTTCCGTGCCGGCTGGAACGCTGTACCGCGGCCGGGAAGGCATGTGGTCGTGGGTGGCTCATCGAGTCACCGGTGTCCTCATTTTCTTCTTCCTGTTCGTACACGTCCTGGACACCGCTCTCGTCCGCGTCTCCCCCGAGTCGTACGACGACGTCGTTTCCACCTACAAGACGCCGATCGTCGCGCTCCTTGAGTACGGCCTCGTCGCTGCCATCCTCTTCCACGCGCTCAACGGCCTGCGGGTCATCGCCGTCGACTTCTGGTCGAAGGGCCCCCGCTTCCAGAAGCAGATGCTCTGGACCGTCGTGGGCATCTGGCTCGTCCTGATGGTCGGGGCGCTCTACCCCGTCCTCGGCCACGCCGTCCGTGAACTCTTCGGGAGCTGAGGCCAGACATGTCTGACACCACCCTCACCAAGACGGACGGCACGTCCGGCGTCGGGCCCGTCGAGGGCGCCCCGCTCTACAGCGCCGACAACCCGGCCCCGTTCATCGAGGCGCCGCGCAAGCGCACCTCGAAGACCGGCAAGGGCAGCCGCGGCAACTTCGAGATGATCGCCTGGCTGTTCATGCGGCTGTCCGGCGTCGTCCTGGTCGTCCTCGTCCTCGGCCACCTGCTGATCCAGCTCGTCCTCGACGGCGGCGTCTCCAAGATCGGCTTCGCGTTCGTCGCGGGCCGCTGGGCGTCCCCGTTCTGGCAGGGCTGGGACCTGCTGATGCTCTGGCTCGCGATGCTGCACGGCGCCAACGGCCTGCGCACGGTCATCAACGACTACGCCGAGCGCCCCCAGACCCGCCTGTGGTTGAAGGGTCTCCTTTATGCCGCGACAGTCTTCACTGTCCTCCTCGGCACGCTGGTGATCTTCACCTTCGACCCGAACATCCGTTAAAGCCGAGGCGAGCGAACCCGTGAAGATTCACAAGTACGACACCGTCATCGTCGGCGCCGGTGGCGCGGGCATGCGCGCGGCCATCGAGTCGACCAAGCGCAGCCGCACCGCGGTGCTGACCAAGCTCTACCCCACCCGCTCCCACACGGGCGCCGCGCAGGGCGGCATGGCCGCCGCGCTGGCCAACGTGGAGGAGGACAACTGGGAGTGGCACACCTTCGACACGATCAAGGGCGGCGACTACCTGGTCGACCAGGACGCCGCCGAGATCCTGGCGAAGGAGGCCATCGACTCGGTCCTCGACCTGGAGAAGATGGGCCTGCCGTTCAACCGCACCCCGGACGGCACCATCGACCAGCGCCGCTTCGGCGGCCACTCCCGTAACCACGGCGAGGCGCCGGTGCGCCGGTCCTGCTACGCCGCGGACCGCACGGGCCACATGATCCTCCAGACGCTCTACCAGAACTGCGTCAAGGAGGGCGTGGAGTTCTTCAACGAGTTCTACGTCCTGGACCAGCTCATCGTCGAGGAGGACGGCGTCAAGAAGTCCGCCGGTGTCGTCGCCTACGAGCTGGCGACCGGCGAGATCCACGTCTTCCAGGCCAAGTCGGTCATCTACGCCTCCGGCGGCACCGGCAAGTTCTTCAAGGTGACGTCGAACGCGCACACCCTGACCGGCGACGGCCAGGCCGCCTGCTACCGGCGCGGGATCCCGCTGGAGGACATGGAGTTCTTCCAGTTCCACCCGACCGGCATCTGGCGCATGGGCATCCTGCTGACGGAGGGCGCCCGCGGTGAGGGCGGCATCCTGCGCAACAAGGACGGCGAGCGCTTCATGGAGAAGTACGCGCCGGTCATGAAGGACCTCGCGTCCCGTGACGTCGTGTCCCGCTCCATCTACACGGAGATCCGTGAGGGCCGCGGCTGCGGTCCCGAGGGCGACCACGTCTACCTCGACCTCACGCACCTGCCGCCGGAGCAGCTCGACGCCAAGCTCCCGGACATCACCGAGTTCGCGCGGACCTACCTCGGCATCGAGCCCTACACGGACCCGATCCCGATCCAGCCGACCGCGCACTACGCCATGGGCGGCATCCCGACCAACGTCGAGGGTGAGGTCCTCGCGGACAACACCACCGTCGTCCCGGGCCTGTACGCCGCCGGCGAGGTCGCCTGCGTCTCCGTCCACGGCGCCAACCGCCTCGGCACGAACTCGCTGCTCGACATCAACGTGTTCGGGCGCCGCGCCGGCATCGCCGCCGCCGAGTACGCGCACACGGCTAAGTTCCTGGAGCTGCCCGAGAACCCGGCGTCGCTGGTCGAGGCCCAGGTCGAGCGGCTGCGCAACGCGACGGGCACCGAGCGCGTCGCGGTGCTCCGCAACGAGCTGCAGGAGTGCATGGACGCCAACGTGATGGTGTTCCGCACCGAGCAGACGATCAAGACGGCGGTCGAGAAGATCGCCGAGCTGCGCGAGCGTTACCTCAACGTCTCGATCCAGGACAAGGGCAAGCGGTTCAACACCGACCTCCTGGAGGCCATCGAGCTGGGCAACCTGCTCGACCTGGCCGAGGTCATGGCGACCTCCGCGCTGGCCCGCAAGGAGTCCCGCGGCGGCCACTACCGCGAGGACTTCCCGAACCGCGACGACGTCAACTTCATGCGCCACACCATGGCGTACCGCGAGGTCGGCGACGACGGCTCCGAGTCCATCCGTCTGGACTACAAGCCGGTCGTCCAGACCCGCTACCAGCCGATGGAGCGTAAGTACTGATGGCAACCCCGATCATGGACAAGGCGGAGGCGGCCGGCACGGCCGAGCCCGGGTTCGCCGACTCCCCGTACATCACCGTCACCTTCCGGATCCGCCGGTACAACCCGGAGGTCTCGGCGGAGGCGAGCTGGGTCGACTTCCAGCTGGAGATCGACCCGAAGGAGCGCGTCCTCGACGCCCTCCACAAGATCAAGTGGGAGCAGGACGGGTCGCTGACCTTCCGCCGCTCCTGCGCGCACGGCATCTGCGGGTCCGACGCGATGCGCATCAACGGCAAGAACCGCCTTGCCTGTAAGACGCTCATCAAGGACATCAACCCGCAGAAGCCGATCACGGTCGAGGCCATCAAGGGCCTGACGGTCCTGAAGGACCTGGTCGTGGACATGGACCCGTTCTTCCAGGCGTACCGCGACGTCATGCCGTTCCTCGTCACGACGGGCAACGAGCCGACGCGCGAGCGCCTGCAGTCCGCCGAGGACCGCGAGCGCTTCGACGACACCACCAAGTGCATCCTGTGCGCGGCGTGCACGTCGTCGTGCCCGGTGTTCTGGAACGACGGCCAGTACTTCGGTCCGGCCGCCATCGTCAACGCGCACCGCTTCATCTTCGACTCGCGCGACGAGGCCGGGGAGCAGCGCCTGGAGATCCTCAACGACCGTGACGGCGTGTGGCGCTGCCGCACCACGTTCAACTGCACGGACGCCTGCCCGCGTGGCATCGAGGTCACCAAGGCGATCCAGGAAGTGAAGCGCGCCCTGATCACGCGCCGCTACTGACCTTCGGGTCGTGCCTGTTCCGTGGGCCCCGCTCCTTTCGAGGAGCGGGGCCCACGGCCCTTGCTGAGCACGAGGGCCTGGGTGCGGTCGCCCTCGAAGGGCAGGTAGCCGGTCCCCGCGGTGGCACCGGCGCCGCCGGTGGACGACTTCGGGACGATGCAGGAACCGGCCCTCGATCCTGCACCGGTCGGCGATCGCGAGCCGCGGTGAGCCGCTCTTCGGCGACCTCCAGCCCGAAGGCCGTGCCCCTGCCCCCTGATGTCGTCTCGTCGGCGCACGTCACCGTTGCCATGCGAGGACGCTACGGGCCGCCACCGACAATTGACATGCGCCCGCCGCCCGGCCCGGACAGGATGGCCTCCGGTTCCCGACAGCTTCCGGAGGATGACCCATGTCCACGCCGACCGTTCCCGTCTCGTACGAGATCCTCGACGAGCGTTTCCGCACCGGCCGGTGCGCCAGTGGCGACGACCGCATGCAGATCCTGCACTCCGGCGGCCGCTGGGTCGAGGGGCCGCTCTACCTGCCCGCCTGGCGTCAGCTCATCTGGAGCGACATCCCCAACGACCGCCTGCTGCGCTGGGACGAGACGAGCGGCGCCGTCAGTGTCTTCCGCTCCCCCGCCGGGCACGTCAACGGCAACACCCTGGACCGCGAGGGCCGGCTCGTCAGCTGCGAGCAGGGCAACCGGCGCGTGACGCGCACCGAGCACGACGGCCGGCTCACCGTGCTCGCCGACCGCTGGGAGGGCAAGCGGCTGAACAGCCCGAACGACGCGGTGGTGCGTTCGGACGGCTCGGTGTGGTTCTCCGACCCGGACTTCGGGATCACGAGCGACTACGAGGGGTTCCGCGCCGAGTCCGAGATCGGCGCCAACAACGTCTACCGCGTCGACCCCCACAGCGGTGAGGTGCGGCGCGTCGCCGACGGGCTCGGGGCGCCGAACGGGCTGGTCTTCTCACTCGACGAGCGCCAGTTGTACGTGTCCGACACGCGCGCGGGCGTGCTGCGCGTCCACGACGTCCAGGAGGACGGCACCCTCTCCGACGGAAAGGTGTTCGCCGAGATGGCGCAGGGGCTCGGCCGGTTCGACAACATCCGCTTCGACGACCAAGGGCGTCTGTGGGTGGCGGCCATGGACGGTGGCGTGCACTGCTACGACCCGGACGGCACCCTGATCGGGCGGCTCCTGACGCCCGAGCCCGTCGCCAACATCGCGTTCGGCGGGCCCAAGAACAACCTCATGTTCCTCACCGCGACCACCTCGCTGTACTGCCTGATGATGGCGGTGACCGGGGCGCCACGGATTCACCGCTGACCGCTTGCGCCGCGATCGGGACGATTCATGGCTAATCTGACGGTATGTCACTAGCCCTTGACACTCTCGGCTTCGACAACGCCCTGCTCCCCGTCGGCGACCTGCCCGAGGCCGTCGCCTTCTACGAGCGCGTGGGCCTGCCCGTGAAGTTCCGCCTGGACGAGGCCGGGATCGCGCTGCTCGCGGTCGGCAAGGAGACACCCGGCCTCCTCCTGCGCGCCGAGGACGGCTACGGCCACCGTCCGCCGCCGTGGCCCGCGCCGCGCCTCTGGCTGGAGGTGCCCGACGCGCGCGCCGTGGCCCGCTCGCTTGAGGCGGCGGGCATCGCCCCGCTCGACCCGCCCTTCTCCACCTCCACCGGGTACGTCGTCGAGATCGCGGACCCGTGGGGCAACGTCCTCGGATTCACCGACTACCTCAAGCGCCCGGAGCTTGCCCGGAATTGAGCCCTCCGGCTCCCGCCCGGCTCCCCTCTCGTGAGACCCCCGTCACGTACGACGACCCGAGCTTGAACGTGTTCAAAAACAGGTCTACTGTCACTCCTGTCAGCGTTTTTGAACGCGTTCAAGGAGGGTGGGGCATGGACCTCACAGTTGTCGCCTACGTCGTCTACCTCGTCGTCAGCATCGGGCTGACCGTCTGGGTGGCACGCACCCTGAGCCGTAACGGAAGGGTCTTCCTCTCCGACGTGCTGCACGGGAACGAGAAGCTGGCCGACGCCGTCAACCACCTCCTGGTGGTCGGCTTCTACCTGGTGAACCTCGGCTTCGTCGCGCTCTACCTGAGCGGCGACGGGACCATCGACAACGCCCGCGGGGTCTTCGAAGCCCTGTCGACCAAGCTCGGCGTGGTGCTGCTCGTCCTCGGCGTGATGCACCTGGGCAACGTCTACGTCCTCAACAAGATCCGGCGGCGCGGCGTCATGGAGCGCGAGCAGCAGCCGCCGGTCCCGCCGCAGGGGTGGGCCGCTCCGGTGGCCGGAGCGTGACAGCGGTGGGAGCCACGGGGGAGACGGACCGGGACGCCCGGGGGGACGTCCCGGTCCGCCGGCTCACCGTGCTGTACGACGCCGAGTGCCCGCTGTGCGCCTTCGCGCGCGGCTGGCTGGGCCGGCAGCGGCAGCTGGTGCCGCTGGAGTTCGTCCCCGCCGGCTCCGACGAGGCGCGGCGCCGCTTCCCGGCGCTCGACCACACCGCCACGCTCAGCGACATCACCGTCCTCGGGGACGGCGGCCAGCTCTACCGCGGGTCCGCCGCGTGGGTCGTGTGCATGTGGGCGCTGCGCGAGTACCGCGCCACCGCGCACCGGATGGCCACCCCCGCGGGCATGAAGGTCGCCAAGCAGGTGGTGCTCGGCGCCGCCAAGTACCGCGAACGGCACCAGGGGCGGCAGGCGGGCGGCGGGGCGTACCGGCGAGCGGACGGGTGGACGTACGACGCGAAGGACGGCTGGTACTACGTGCGGCCCGGCACGGTCAGCGCGAGCCGCGGGGCGGGGGGCGCCGCCTGTGACCGTGGCTGCCAGGTGGCCGATTAGGCTCGGGGCGTGGCTACAGACAAGACGGAGGCCAAGGGCGTCAAGAGCGAGCAGACGCGGGCGCTGATCCTGGAGACGGCGATGCGGCTGTTCCGGGAGCGGGGCTACGACAAGACGACGATGCGGGCCATCGCGCAGGAGGCCGGGGTCTCCGTCGGCAACGCGTACTACTACTTCGGGGGCAAGGAACACCTCATCCAGGGGTTCTACGACCGGATCACCGCCGAGCACGAGGCGGCGGTCCGGTCCGTCCTGGACACGGAGACCGATCTGCAGGCCCGGCTCGCCGGGGTGCTGCGGACGTGGCTGGAGATCGCCGAGCCGTACCACGAGTTCGCGGCCCAGTTCTTCAAGAACGCGGCCGATCCGGACTCCCCGCTCAGCCCGTTCTCGGCCGAGTCGGAGCGGGCCCGGGAGTCCTCCATCGCCGTGCACCGCGAGGTGCTGGCCGGGTCGAAGGCCAAGGTCCCGGCCGAACTGGCGGAGATCCTGCCGGAGCTGATGTGGCTGTCCCAGATGGGGCTCGTGCTCTATTGGGTCTTCGACAGCTCCGAGGGCCGCGAGCGCAGCCGGCGGCTCGCCGAGCGCGGCGCCCGGCTGACGGCGCGGGGCGTGGCGCTGGCCCGCTTCCGGGTGCTGCGTCCGCTCGTCCTGGAGGTGCACGAGCTGTTCATCGACTTCCTGCCGGGGATGACGCGCACGACGTCGTAGCGGGTCCAGGCGGGGCCCTGCCGGTCCTGCCGGGTCCTGCTCGGTCCTGCCGGGTCCCGCCCTGTCCTGCCTGGTCCTGCCCGGCCCTGCCGGGACCCGCCCCGTCCTGCCCGGTCCTGCCCGTTCCTGCCGGAGGTGGCCGTGTCACCTCGTGGCGGGTCCCGGCCGGGGTCGGGACCCTCTGGTCTTTACCCCCGCTTGGGCCGGTACGGTCGCGGGATGCCTGGCACCACCGGAATCCACGACTCCACGCACCTCAGCCGCCGCGGCGCCCTCGGCATGGGCCTCGCGACGGCAGCCGCGCTGGCCCTGCCCGCGCAGGCCGCTTCCGCCACGTCCGCCACGTCTGCCACGTCCGGCGCCGCTCCCGGTGGTGAACGGCTCGCCGCGTCCGGGGTGCAGGTCCGCCGCCGCGCGCGAGCGCCCAAGCTGCCGGAACTCGCCGCGAAGGCGTGGCTGGTCGCCGACGACGACACCGGCGACGTACTCGCCGCGTACGGCGCGCACCGGGCGCTGCCGCCCGCCTCGACCCTGAAGATGCTGTTCGCCGCCACCGTCCTGCCCGCGTTCCCGCACGACCTGCGGCACCGGGTGACCGCCGCCGACCTGGCCGGGATCCCGGCGGGCTCCAGCCTCGTCGGCGTCCAGGCCGGGACCACGTACACCGTCCACCAGCTGTGGCAGGGCGTCTTCCTGCGCTCCGGGAACGATGCCGTGCACGTGCTCGCCTCGATGTACGGCGGCGTCGCCCGCACGGTCGCGGCGATGCAGGCCAAGGCGGCGGACCTCCAGGCCGGCGACACGCACGTGGTCAGCCCGGACGGCTTCGACCACCCGGGTCAGCTCTCGTCCGCGTACGACCTGACGCTCTTCGCCCGCGCCGGGCTGAAGAACCCCGACTTCCGGGGCTACTGCGGCACGGAGGTCGCCGACTTCCCCGCGGGCGGCGGCAAGACGTTCCAGATCCAGAACACCGACCGCCTCCTCACCGGGCAGGGCGTCACCGCGTACGACGGCCTCCTCGGCGTCAAGAACGGCTACACCTCGCACGCGGGCAACACCTTCACCGGCGCCGCCACCCGCGGCGGCCGCACCCTCCTGGTCACCGTCATGCACCCCGCGCCCGGGTACGAGGCGGTCTACCGGGAGACCGCCGCACTGCTCGACTGGGGGTTCGCCGCGGGCGACGCGGTGCGCCCGGTCGGGGAGCTGGTCACGCCGCTGAGCGAACAGCCGAAGCGCTCCGCGTCCCCCGCACCCGGCGTGCCCGGCACACGGGGCGCGGCCACCGCCGCGCCGGGGCCCGTCGCCGACGACGAGGGGTGGGCCCTGGGCGGTTCGGCGGCGGTCGCGGCCCTGGCGGGCGGCAGCCTGCTCGCGCTGCGGCGCCGGGCGCGGCCGTCGGGGCGCAGGCGGAGGGGGTAGCTTCCCCGGCCGCCGCCTCCGCCCGCGGGCCAGCGGCTCTCGGCCCGCGGCTCTCGGCCCCGGCTCTCGGCCCCGGCTCCTACTGCACCGCCGCGTCCGTCCCCGCCTCCTCCCGCAGTTCCATGTCGTGGACGAGGGGCTCGGTGCCGACCGTGACGTGGCGGGCCACCGACCGCAGGTGGCGGCCCGTCACCGCGAGCGTGTAGCCGCCGGGGGCCGGCACCGCCACGATGTAGGAACCGTCGGCCAGGGACTCGACGCGGTCCAGCTGGCGGCCGCCCTGGGAGATCAGGGTGACCGAGGCGCCGGGCCACGGCGCGCCTTCCGGGGTGCGCAGGAAGCCGTGCACGACCGTCGCGCCCGCCGCCGCCCCGGCCGCGGCCGGCGGGGCCGGTGGCGCCGGCGTCTCCCGGGGCTCGACCGCGAGGTGCGGCAGCCTGCGGTCAAGACCGCGCGGCAGCCACCAGTTGGCCCGGCCCAGCAGGTGCATCGCCGCGGGCACCAGCGCCGTCCGCAGCACGAACGCGTCCAGGGCGACCGCCGCCGCGAGCCCGATGCCCGCCATCGCGCCTTCCATGTCGCCGCTCAGGACGAACGCCGAGAAGACGCAGACCATGATCAGAGCCGCGCAGTTGATGACCCGGCTGGTCTCGGCGAGGCCGACGCGCACGGCCCGCGCGTTGTCCCGGGTGTGCACCCACTCCTCGTGCATCCGGCTCACCAGGAACACCTGGTAGTCCATGGAGAGCCCGAAGAGCAGGGACAACATGATGACCGGCAGGAAGGCCGTGATCGGCCCCTCCTTGCCGAGGCCCAGCGCCTCCGCCCCCCAGCCCCACTGGAAGACCGCCACGAGGACACCGAAGGAGGCCGCCGCCGCGATCAGGTTCATCAGCGCCGCCGTCAGCGGCACGACGAGCGAGCGGAACGCGACGAGGAGCAGCAGGAATCCGAGCGCGATGATCGTGCCGACGAAATACGGCAGCCGCTCGCCCGTCACCGCCGCGAAGTCCTTGAACACCGCCGTCACCCCGCCGACGTGGGCCTCCACCCCGGCCCGCGGGATCACGTCGTCGCGCAGCCGGTCGATCAGCTCGTCCGTCCCGACCGACTGCGGCGAGGTGGTGGGCACGACCTGCACGACGGAGATCCCGTGCGCGGGCGGCGCCGCCGCCACCTGGGCGACCCCCTCGGTCGTACGGATCCTCGCGACCAGGTCCGAGGCGTCGGCGCCGCCCGCCACCACCACTTGCAGCGGCCCGTTGAACCCGGGGCCGAACCCCTCCGCCAGCAGGTCGTAGGCCTGCCGGGTGGTGGTCGACTCCTTGTGGTTGCCCTGGTCGGTGGCGCCGAGCCGCAGCGAGAGCACCGGGATCGCGAGGACCAGCATGACGACGAGGGCCGCCGCCCCGATGGTCCGCGGCCGCTTCTGCACGTACGCCGACCAGCGCGCCGCGAGCCCGCTCGCCTCGGCCGGTTCGGGTCCCTGCGCGGCGAGCCTGCGGCGCCGGCGGCGGCTGAGCACGCGCGGGCCGAGGAGGCCGAGCAGCGCCGGCAGCAGGGTGATCGCGGCGAGGACCGACAGGACGACGGTGAGCGAGGTGGCGACGACGACGCCGTCGAGGAACCGCATGTTCATCACGAGCATCCCGGCCAGCGCGATGCAGACGGTGCCGCCCGCGAACAGTACGGCCCGGCCCGAGGTGTTGAGCGCCTGGACCGCCGACTCCTCCGGTTCCAGGCCGCGTTCGATGCCCTTGCGGTGCCGGGTGACGATGAACAGGGCGTAGTCGATCCCGACGCCCAGGCCGATCAGCGAGCCGAGCAGCGGCGCCACCTCGGGCACGTCCGTGACGTGGCTGAGCAGGGCCGTCGACATCAGGCCCGTGCCCACGCCCATCACCGCGACGACGATCGGCAGCAGCATCGCGAACAGCGAGCCGAACGCCAGGAAGAGCACGACCGCGGCCGCCGCGATCCCGACCGCCTCGGACAGGCCCTGCGGCGGCTCCTGCGTCCGGGTCACGGCCTGGCCGCCCGCCTCCACCTGCAAGCCGTCCCGTGCGGCGGCCCGCGCACGGTCGACGACGTCCTGCACCAGCTCCTTCGGGACCTCGTTGGCCTGCTCGGCGAAGGTCACCTGCGCATAGGCGATGGTGCCGTCCGCACTGATCTGCCCGGGCGCCCTCCCGTAGGGCCCGGCGACCTCGCCGACGCCCTTCATCCCGGCGATGTCCTTCAGCGCGGGCTCGATCCGGGCCCGTACCGCCCGGTCCCGCACGGAGCCCTCGCCGGTCTTCCAGACGATGGTGTCCGTGTCCCCCGAGCGCTCCGGGAAGGCCTGCGCCAACTGGTCGTAGGCGGTCTTCGAATCGGTGTCCGGAAGGGAGAAGACGTTCGCGTAGTCGGTGCCCGCCGTCGTACCCGCGGTCCCGAGGCCCAACAACGCCCCCACCCACAGCACCAGGACCACCAGGCGGTGCCGGTAGCACCACCGTGCCAATGCCGTCACGTGCTCGCTCCTTGTCGACGCGTCCGTGTCCCCCGGGCGTCGTCCCAGCATCCGACGGCCGCCGCCGGTTCCTCCCGGTACGGCCGCGACTCTCAAGGAACTCCAAGGAGACCGGCGGGCCCCCGGCGCGGGTGCGCACGGATAATTCGGCCCATGACTGTCAACGGCGCACCCCCCGCGACGGTGCTCGTCGTCGAGGACGAGCCGAGCATCGCCGACGTCCTCGCGATCGCCCTGCGCTACCACCGCTTCGACGTGATGACGGCGGGCACCGTGCGCGAGGCCCTCGCCCTGACCGAGCGGACCCGCCCGGACGCGGCGCTGCTCGACATCATGCTGCCGGACGGCGACGGCCGGGCGCTCGGCCGCGAACTGCGCGCCCGCCGCCCGGACCTGGCCCTGGTCTTCCTGACCGCACGGGACGCCCCGGCCGAGGTCGTCGGCGCGCTCGGCTTCGGCGACGACTACATCACCAAGCCCTTCAACATCGACGAGGTCGTGGCCCGGCTGCACGCCGTGCTGCGGCGCACCCGGCCCGCCGACGTCCTGCCGCAGCGGCCCCCGCTCACCTACGGCGACCTGGAGCTGGACGACGTGACGTACACGGTCCACCGGGCCGGCCGCGCCGTGCAGCTGACGCCCACGGAGTACGCGCTGCTGCGTTTCCTCGTCCGCAACGGGGGCCGGATCGTGCCCAAGGAGCAGCTCCTACGACATGTCTGGCAGTACGAACACGCGGCCACCGCGACCGCGGGCTCGACGGTCGTCGAGACCTACATCAGCTACCTGCGCCGCAAACTGGACGCGCTGGGACCGCCGCTGATCATGACGCGGCGGGGGGTGGGGTACGGGTTGGGGGCGATGTGAGGGGGGGGCGGGGTGGGGGTGGTGAGTGGGGTGGGCTTGGTGAGCGGGGTGGGCTTGGTGAATGGGGGTGGGCTTGGTGAGCGGGGTGGGCTTGGTGAGCGGGGTGAGTGGGGCGCCCGGCGTGGGCGGAGCGCCGCTGCGGGGGGTGCGAGGTGCCCGGGGTGACCTGGTGAAGCGGCGGCGGCGCGGGAGCCTCCACTCGTTGCGGGGGCGCGCGGTGCCCGGGGTGACCCGGTGAAGCGGCGGCGGCACGGGGCGCACTCGTTGCGGGGGCGCGCGGTGACCGGGGTGGCCCGGTGAACCGGCGCCGGCGCGGAGCGCACTCGTTGCGGGCCAAGCTGACCGTCGCGAACGTGCTGCTGCTCGCCCTCGGCATCGCCGCGGCCACCGCGGTCAGCCTCATCGGCATGCGCCACTACCTCCTCGACAACATCGACGCGGAACTGCGCGCCTCACGCACCTCCCTCCAGCGGACCGGGATCACCCTCAAACAGGTCCAGGCGCTCAGCCAGTTGGGCATCGCCCTCGACAAGATGTCCCCGGACGGCGCGGGGCCCGCGGGCGCGCTGCCCCGCTCCGACTCGGTCTTCGTCGCCGTCGGCCGGGACGGCCGCCCGGTCCCGGTCGGGGCGCTCCGGCCGACCGGCCGCCAGCGCGAACTCGCCGACGCCGTCGGCGACCCCGACGCCCTCGCCCGCGACACCGCCGTCCACGACGTGCGGCTCGGCGACACCCCGTACCGTCTCGTCGGAGCCGGTCTCGCCGACGACACCACCATCCTGATGGCGACCTCCACCGGCGCCGTCCAGTCCGGCGTGCACAAGGCCCTGCGGTTCGATCTCGCGGCCGGGATCACGCTGTTGCTACTGCTGGCCGTCGCCACCATGTACAGCTCGCACCGCCGCCTACGCCCCCTGGAGGACATGGTGGAGACGGCGTCCGCGATCGCCGAGGGCGACCTCGCCCGGCGCGTGCCCTCGCGCCGCGCGCCCGTCCAGGAGACCGAACAGCTGCGCCTCGCGCTCAACTCGATGCTCCACCAGGTCGAATCGGCCTTCGAGACCCGCGAACGCAGCGCCGCCCAGCTGCGCCGCTTCGTCGCCGACGCCTCGCACGAACTGCGCACCCCGCTGTCCGCGATCCGCGGCTACCTCCAGCTCTACGACAAGGGGATGCTCCGCGAACCCGGCGAACGGGCCCGCGCCTGGCAGCGCGTGAACGCCGAGACCGACCGCATGCAGCGCCTCGTCGACGAACTGCTCACCCTGGCCCGCCTCGACCAGCGGCCCGAACTGCGGCTGCGCCACGTCGACCTGAGCCGCCTCGCCCGCGACGCCGCGGACGACCTGCGCATGCAGCAGCCCGAACGCCCGGTGACCGTGGCCGCCGAGGGAGCGGTACTCGTCCGCGCCGACGAGTCCGGGCTGCGCCAGGTCCTGGGCAACCTCCTCGGCAACGTACGGATCCACACGCCCGCGGACACCCCCTGCGCCCTGTCCGTCACCCGCGACGCGGAGACCGTGCGGCTGGTCGTCGCCGACGAGGGCCCCGGCCTCACTGAGCAAAACGCTGCTCGCGCCTTCGACCGCTTCTTCCGCGCGGGCGGGGGCGCGGGAAGCGGGCTCGGTCTCGCCATCGTGCAGGGGGTGGTCCGGGCTCACGGTGGGGAGGTGTCCATACGGACGCGGCCGGGGGCGGGGTTGACGGTCACGGTCACCTTGCCGGTGCGGGGGCCCGTGCCGGGGGCGGGGCGGAATACGGCAGGTGCGACGGGGGCGGGGTCAGTTTCGGCGGGGTCAGTTCTGGCGGGGTCAGTTCTGGCGGAGGCGGTCTCGGCGGAGGCGGCGGGCGCAGAGTCGGTATCGGCGGAGGCAGTTCCTGAGGAGGCCGTCTCGGCGGAGCCGGTATCGGCGGAGGCGGCGGGGACAGAGCCGGTATCGGCGGAGGCGGCGGGTCAGGAGCCGACCAGCACGCGGAACATCTTGCCGTGACGGAGGCGGGTCAGGAGCGGACCAGCGCCCAGACCGTCTTGCCGTGACGGCCGCGATGCCACACGCCCCACGCCTCGGCGAGCGCGTCGACCAGGTGCAGCCCCCGCCCGCTCTCGTCATCGGGCGCGCGCGGCGACCTCAGCTCGGGCTCGGCCGGGGACGCGTCGGACACCTCGATGAAGCAGGAGCCGTCCGCCAGCACCGTCACCGCGATCTCGAACTCCCGCTCGCGCGCAGGCCCGTGCCGGATCGCGTTCGTCGCCAGCTCGGAGACGAGCAGGACAGCCGTGTCGAGCGCGCCGGCCGGTTCGGTGTGCCCCCAGACCGCCAGATGGTCGCGGACGTGCAGCCGCGCCACCCCGACCGAGGCCGGGTGCCGGGGCAGTCTGAACGCCCTGCGCCGCAACACACGTAGTCACCTCCCCCACATCGTGAACACATATTCGACACATCATGCAGCGCCGCGACCACCCTGCGTGTCACTGCGTTCCCGTTCCCCCCACCCCGATCCGGCCAGATCCAGCCGCGCGTCCGGCCCCCCGACGCCTCTCCCCCGGCCGCGGCGCCTGGCTTGACGCAGCTGCCGACCTGACTCCCCGTGCTCAGCACAAGGTCACAGCGGACGCGGACGCGCGTCACGGCTCGCAGACCCCGCACAGTGAACATGTCCGGATCCCGGTCGCCCCTCCTCGGGAGGCCAGGCGGCCGGGCGGGCTCGGTCAGGCCGGGTCGGTCAGGCGGGCTCAGTCAGGCGGGGGCGGTCAGACGGGGCCGGCCAAGCCGGGTCGCTCAGGCCGGGTCGCTCAGGCCGGGTCGCTCAGGCCCGGTCGCTCAGGCCGGGTCGCTCAGATGGGGGGCGGTCATCCGGTCACGCCTGCTTCGAGGCCAGTTCGACCACGGTGATGTCCGACGGGGCGCCCACCCGGACCGGCGGCCCCCACGCTCCGGCGCCCCGGCTGACGTAGAGCTGCGTGTCGCCGTACCGCTCCAGGCCGGCCAGGGTCGGATTAGCGAGGTCGGCGACGAAGTTGCCGGGCCACAACTGGCCGCCGTGCGTGTGCCCCGACAGTTGCAGATCGACGCCGTGCCGCACAGCCTCGTCGATCATCACCGGCTGGTGAGCGAGGAGCACTGCGGCCCGCGAACGGTCGCGGTCACCGAGCGCCTTCGCGTAATCGGGCCCTTCGCCGTAGTTCTCGCCACTGATGTCGTTGACCCCGGCGAGGTCGAAGGCGCCCATCTCGACACGGGCGTTCTCCAACGGCCGCAGCCCGATCTCACGCACATGCGCCACCCAGGGATCGGCGCCCGAGAAGTACTCGTGATTGCCGGTGACGAAGTACGTGCCGTGCCGCGCCCGCAGCCCCGCGAGTGGGGCGACCGCGGGCGCGAGATCCTCCACGCTCCCGTCGACCAGGTCACCGACGACGGCGATCAGATCCGGCTGCGTGCCGTTGATGGTGTCCACGACCCGCTCGGCGAAGCCCCGCCCGAGCACGGGCCCGAGGTGGATGTCACTGACCACCGCGATCCTGAACCCGTGCGCCGCCCGCGGCAGCCGCGCCAACGGCACGGTGACCCGCTTCACCCTCGGCCCCCGCAGCACCCCGTACGCCCCGTTGCCCACGACAGCCGCGGCAGCGACGCCGGCCACCACCCCCACGGACCGAGCAATCAGCAACCGCCGACTGGGCCCACCCACACCTGGCGAGGCCCCACCACCCGGCGGGACCTCACCACTCGGCAGCGTCCCGGCGCGAGAGGCGACCTCGGCACCCGGCGGGGTCCCGGCTGCGGGCAAGGCCTCCGCGCGGGTCGCAGTCTCAGCCTCCGACGGGGATCCTGTACCCGGCGGGGTCCCCGTACCGGGCGGGGTCCCGGTCCCGGGACCGGACGCGCGGGTCCCCTGCGGACCGGCCCCGGCGCCACGCGGCCGCCCCCTGTCGAGCACCCGCCGCAAGAGGGGCCGTACAACCTCCCCCACCAGCAACGCCAGCAGCAGATACAACGCGAACGCCATCCACAGAAACCCCGGCCACGCCAGAACCCGCTGCACCAGGAACGGCGCCCCACCCCGCTCCGCAACCAACGCCGCGAACATCAGCACCGGCCCCGCCACGAACACCGCCGTGCCCAGCCGCCTCGGCCACCCGGCCCCCGCCGTCGTGTCCCGCACCGTCCGGCGCCACGCGTAGTAGTGCAGCCCTGCGAACGCCGCCAGCACGACCAGCCCGACCAGCACAAAGACAACGACCACGACCCCGCCCGCCCGTTCGCCATGCGACCCGCCGCGCAGTCACCCGCGCCTGCGCCTCGCTATGAAGTGCGCCGCAGAGCACGCACTCCGCGGAACCCGATGCCGCCGACGACCGTCCCCAAGACAAAGGAGACGACCGCCAGCGTCAGATGCACGAAAAAGTACGCCGTCGGGTCACCGGCATCGTCGAAGGCGAGGCCGCTGCCGTCCTTCCACAGGTTCTTGACGAAAGTGATCCAGATGATCCAGCTCCACACCCCGAAGGCGAGCAGGAACCAGGAGACGGGACGGCTGAGCTTCATACCTTCAGTATCGTCAGCCGCTTTCGGGCACCGCCGCCGGGGTGGGGCCGGGGAGACACAGAACACCTCGGCGACGACTTACGGGCCGGGTACATGTACGTTCTCGACCGTGCCTGCCTCCCATGCGTCGTACATGTCATACATGCAGAACTCCACACGGCCGGAGCCCTCGGGCCCCGCGCGCGTGACCGGCCCCCTGCGCTCCGCCCTGCTCGCGACCTCCGCGCTCCTGCTCACGGTCTCCGCCCTGTCCCTGACGACCGCGCTGCCCGCCGCGGCCGCGGACAAGCCGGACGCCAAGCCGACCAAGGGCGCCGCGGACAAGGCCGGCCCGCCGGCCGACATGTCGACGATCGGCGGCGACCGGCTCGGCGAACCGGGCACCCAGGTGAACCTGGGAGCCGGCGCCCCCGTCCTGCCCAAGGACCTGACCGCCAAGGCCTGGATCGTCACGGACGCCGAGTCCGGCGCCGTCCTCGCCTCGCACAACGCGCACTGGGAGCTGCCCCCCGCCAGCACCCTCAAGATGCTCTTCGCGGACACCCTCCTCCCCAAGTTCCCGAAGTCCACGACCCACAAGGTCCTCCCGTCCGACCTCGCCGGCATGGGCGCGGGCTCCAGCCTCGTCGGCGTCAAGGAGAACTTCACCTACTCGGTCCACGACCTGTGGCTCGGCGTCTTCCTGCGCTCCGGCAACGACGCGGTGCACGTCCTGTCCGCCATGAACCACGGCGTCTCCCAGACCGTCGCCGACATGCAGGCCCACGCCGAGGACCTCCAGGCCAACGACACGCACGTCGTCAGCCCCGACGGCTACGACGCCCCCACCCAGCACTCCTCCGCCTACGACCTCACCCTCTTCGCCCGCTCGGGCCTGCAGAAGGCGGACTTCCGCGAGTACGCCGCCACGGCCACCGCCAAGTTCCCCGAGGCGCAGAAGAAGGGGAAGACCACCAGCCGCTTCGAGATCCAGAACACCAACCGCCTCCTCACCGGCGACATCGGCCTCGACGCCTACAAGGGCATCGCGGGCGTCAAGAACGGCAACACCACCAACGCCGGCGCCACCTTCACCGGCGTCGCCGAACGCAACAACAAGGTCCTCCTCGTCACCGTCATGCACCCCGACACGAAGGAGAGCCACGCGGTCTACAAGGAGACCGCCCGCCTCCTCGACTGGGGCTTCCAGGCCGACGGCCGGGTGACCCCGGTCGGCACCCTCGTCCCGCCGAAGGGCGCCGAGTCCTCCGCTTCCGCCTCGGCCACCCCCCAAGGTGACGCGGGCCCCGCCAAGCCCGCCGCCCACGCCGCCGTCTCCACGAAGGACTCCAGAGGCGTCGGCATCGCCCTGGCCATCGCAGCCGGCGTCCTCGCCGTCCTGGCCGCCGCGGCCTTCACGGTCCGCAAGAAGTGGCCGACCCGCACCAAGTCCTGACCGGTGGCTCCGCCCGGGGGCCGCGACAGCCGACCGGGGCAGCCACGAGACCGGCTACCCAACTGCCCCACGGCAGTTGTTTCCCGTCTCCCGCCGTACCCGCCTGCCCCCTGCCCCCTGCCCCCTGCCCCCCTGCGCCCGGGCGTCTCACCTCCGGGCTGCGGGAGCCGGCGCCTGGCTCCACAAGACCACGTACGGCCCGTCAGCTTCCGGGCGCGCCCCTCTTCTCGGCACCGGTGCTGGTGCTGGCGCTCGTGCCGGTGCTGGGTCCGGCACCAGCACCGGCCACAAGGGTGCTCCCCGCCGCACCCGCTGCACCCGCTGCGCCCGCACCCGCAACGGCCCGACCGGCGTCAGCCCCACCATTAACGACCTCGGCCCCCACCGGCCCCTCACCCTCAGCCCCCTCCCCCCGCTCCCGTTCCAACTCCCGCTCCCGCGCGCCGACGCGCCCCGTCGCGGTCCACCCCGAACAGAACAGCACCAGCTTCGCGGTGAAGTTGATCCACAGCAGCAACGCCACCGGCGCACCGAACGCGCCGTACATGCTCTTCGCCGCCACCCCCTTCATATAGCCGCCGAGCAGTATCTTCAGCAGCTCGAACCCGGCCGCCCCGATCAACGCCGCCGTGAACAGATCTCTCCGCGGTGGCTCCACCCCGGGCAACAACGTCAGCACGTACAACAGCACCAAGAAGTCCGCCAGCACCGCGACCACGAACGCCAGGACCTGCAGTACGACCCCGCCCCACCCTCCGCTGTCGATCCCCAGCCGGCCCGCCGTCCACTCCACCGCCGTGGACGCCACCGTCGAGGCCGCCAACGAAGCCAGCCCCGCTCCGCCGAGCCCCACCAGCACCCCTGCGTCCTTGAGCTTGCGCAGGATCGGGTTCTCCTCGCTGTCGGGCAGCTCCCACACGGTCCGCAGGCACTCCCGCATCGAACCGACCCACCCGACACCGGTGAACAGCAGCAGCGCTCCGGCCACCACCCCGATCGTGCCCGCGTTGTCGATCAGCGCCCCGAGATCCAGCTGATCCGCGATCCCCGGCACCTGGTCGCTGATCTTCGACTCGAGCCTTCTCTGCTGACTCGCCCCGAGCGTGCCGGCCGCGACCGCCGCCGCCACGGTGATGAGCGGGAACAACGCCAGGAAGCTGATGAAGGTCATCGCCGCGGCCAACCGCGTCCAGTGCACCTCGTCGAGCCGCTCGTACGCCCGCCAGGCATGGGTCCGCATCAACCGGACCACCCACGGTCCGACGACGGGGAGATTCTTCAGCCAGTCCATGATCCCAGCCTGCCCCGATCCACCGGTTCGACCGCTCTCGCCCCAGCCGGCCGCTCGCCACTCGCCCCTGCACCGACCGGCCCTTCCCCGGCCGGCCCCTCCCCGACCAGTCCCTCTCCGGTCGGTCTCTCCCTCGACCTCGCACCGAAGGCCAGAGTCCGAGTACCCCAGAACCGCAGCAACGTAGCCAGCACCATCCCCACCCCCGCCCCCGAAACCGTGTCCGCCCGCCGCGACGTGAACCCCAGGACGTAGTGCGACACCGCGATGCACCCCAACTGCACCAGCGCACCCGCCACATTCACCGCGAAGAAAACCCCGTACTGCCGCAGCCGCGAGACACCGGCCGTTCTGTTGCGGTACGTCCCCAGCGCGTTCCCCAGGTACGCCACCGAACAACCGGCCACGAACGACACCGCCTTGGCCGAGATCGGGTCCATGCCGACCGGCCCCCGCAACCACACGAAAAGCCCCAGGTCAGCCGCGTACGCACACGCCCCCGCCACCGCGAACCCCACCAGTTCGGGCCCGAGCTCCCGCATCCGCTCCCGCACACTCGCGCCCTGCGCTGTCCCCCCGCGCTCCCGGGCACCTTCCGCCCCCATGACCCCAGCTCCCTTCCTCATTCCTCCACGCCCCGACCCGTCACCAGTCCGCCACCGCCAGCCCGTACATCGCCAGCCACGCGAGCCCGATGACCGCCAGCGCCCGGTCCCGCAGCACCACGTCCTCCGGCTCCCCCGCCGTGCCCCGGTCGGCGAAGACCGCGTATCTGAGCACGGCGACGATGAACGCCACCATCGACAGCTGCCGCCACGGCAACAGACTGCTGCGCGCGACACCCCCTTCCTCCATCGCCCACAGGCAATACGCGAGCACGGCCACTCCCGCCGCCAACTGCCAGACGAACCGCAGGTATCCGCGCGTGTACTCGCTCAGGAGCGCTCTCGTCGCCCCCGCGCTGCCCGCCATCTGCACCGCCTCGGAGTACCGCTTCGCCGAGACCATGAAGAGCGCGCCGAACCCCGTCGTGATCAGAAACCAGCGCGACAGCGGAATCCCGAGCGCCAGCCCACCGATCATCGCCCGCATGAGGAACCCCGTGGTCACCACGATCAGGTCGACGACCAGCACGTGCTTGAGGCTGACGCAGTACGCCAACTGCATCACGACGTAAGCGGTCAGCAGGGCCGCCGTCACCGGATTGCACAGCGCCGCCGCGGCGGCCGGGGCAAGGACCGCCAGCGCCCCGCCGACGGTGTACGCGACCGGCACCGGGACCTGCCCCGCCGCCACCGGACGGTTCCGCTTCACCGGATGCGCCCGATCCGCCTCGGCGTCCCGGGCGTCATTGATCAGGTACACCGCCGACGCCGCCATGGTGAACAGGACGAACACCACCACCAGTTGGACCAGGGCATGCCGGGAGAACAGCTCCCCCGCCGCCGCCGGCGCGGCCACCACCAGTACGTTCTTCACCCACTGTTTCGGCCGCGCTGTCCTGATCAACCCGGCGGGCAATCCGAGTGGCGTCACGGTCCTCACCGCCGGCATCGGTGTCCGCTCCAGCACGGCCGTGCCACCCGCCCCGACGGTCACCGCCCCGCTGTCCCGGACTTCACTGCCCTTCACCATCTCTTCCCCTCCCCCCGGCATGTCCCGGCCTTCGCCGATCACCGCCTGCATGTCCAACTCCTCGCCCACCAGTGCGCCCTCCGTTCCGCTCCGCACCGGCTCAGCCCACTCAGCCCGCTCGACGCGCTCGGTCACCGCACCTCGCCCCCCGTCATCCAGCGCGCCCCGAGGCGGGCCGTCAGCGCCCCCAGGGCCGCGCCTGCCGCGACGTCAGAGGGGTAGTGCACGCCGACGACCATCCGCGAGACGCACACCGCCGCAGCCAGCGGAGGCACCACCCTGGCCCCCACCGGTCGCAAGGCCCCGTACGCCACGGCCGCCGCAGCCGCCGATGTCGCGTGCGAGCTCGGAAACGAATGCCTCCCGGCCGTCCGCACCAGCGGCCCGGCCCCCTTCTCCGAAGCCGGTCGCGGCCTCCGCACTATCCGCTTCAGACCCATGCTGGCCACATGGGCTCCGGCGGTGAGAGCCGTACCGCGCAACCACGCCGTACGCCGCTCACGGTCGGCTGCCGCTCCCACGAGACCGGCCGCCAGCCACAGGGCCCCGTGCTCACCGGCCCAGGACAGCGCCCGCGCCGCCGCAGCCACCCGCCGGTCGGTGCCACAGTCGCGCAGTGCCGAGAGCAATCGGCGATCCATGTCATCCATGCGGCTCACTCTGAACGCCAAAACGCCTATAACTTAGGTCATATTGAATGACACCCTATTAATCACTCCTTTCAGTGATCAATGGATACGTTTAGGGTTAATGCGCCTTCTCTGGACGATACGGTCACGCCATGGCTGCCGACCCCGTATCCACCCCCACTTCCGTACCTGCGCCCGTCGCCACCCCTCTGTCCGACGCGTCCCCCGCGCTGGAGCCCGACTCCGCGGTCCCGACCGCTTCCCACCCCACGGCGCCGGCTCCCTCGGCGTCGTCCGGCGGGCCGGCTCCGATCGCACCCTCGGCCCTGGGATACGACACGGTGCCCGTCACGGGATGGGGCCGCACAGCCCCCACGTCCGCCCATATGGTGCGTCCCCGCTCCTATGAAGAAGCCGTGGCAGCCGTTCAGGAGTGCGCGGTGCCCGGTCGGCGCGGTGGCATCGCACGTGGACTGGGGCGCGCTTACGGAGACGCGGCACAGAACGCCGGCGGCGCCGTCCTCGATATGACCGGCCTGGACCAGATCCACGCCATCGACGCGGCCGGTGGCACCGTCCTGTGCGACGCGGGGATCTCGCTCCACCGGCTCATGGAGGTACTCCTTCCTCTCGGCTGGTTCGTCCCCGTCACCCCGGGCACGCGCTATGTCACGGTCGGCGGCGCGATCGGCGCCGACATCCACGGCAAGAACCACCACGTCTCCGGGTCGTTCTCCCGCCACGTCCTGGCCCTGGAACTCCTCACGGCCGACGGAGAGATCCGCATCGTCGAGCGCGGTACCGAGCTCTTCGACGCCACGGCCGGCGGCATGGGGCTGACCGGGGTCATCCTCACGGCGACCGTGCAGTTGCAGCCGGTCGAGACGTCGCTGATGTCCGTCGACACCGAACGCGCCACGGACCTCGACGACTTGATGGCCCGCCTCACCGCCACCGATCACCGCTACCGCTACTCGGTCGCCTGGATCGATCTGCTGGCCCGGGGAGCCGCTCTGGGCCGCTCCGTCCTGACCCGCGGGGAGCACGCGCCGTTGGACGCGCTGCCTGCTCGCGCCCGCCGCACCGCGCTGGCCTTCCGTCCGGGCCGGCTGCCCTCCGCCCCCGCCTTCCTGCCCGAAGGACTTCTGGGCCGGACCACCGTCGGCCTCTTCAACGAACTGTGGTATCGAAAGGCGCCTACTTCACGCAGCGGCGAGATCCAGAAGCTGTCGACGTTCTTCCACCCCCTCGATGGCGTCCCGCATTGGAACCGTATTTACGGACGCAGCGGTTTCGTGCAGTACCAATTCGTGATCGGGTACGGAAAGGAAGAAGCCTTGCGCCGCATCGTGCAGCGCATCTCGGACCGCCGCTGCCCCTCATTCCTCGCGGTGCTCAAGCGCTTCGGCGGCGCCGACCCCGGCTGGTTGTCCTTCCCCATGCCTGGCTGGACCCTCGCACTGGACATCCCCGCGAATCTTCCGGGACTCGGCCCGTTCCTCGATGAACTCGACGAGGAGGTGGCCGCGGCCGACGGACGCGTCTACCTCGCCAAGGACTCCCGGCTGCGCCCCGAACTCCTCTCCGCGATGTACCCGCGGCTGGAGGACTTCCGCTCCTTGCGCGCCCGGATGGATCCGCGAGGCGTGTTCCGCTCAGACCTGTCCCGGCGGCTGGATCTCTGACCACCGACCCTTTGGACTTCGCTGCGCGCCATGCCGCCTCTCCCCTTATTACGCGCGCGCCTCCGCTACCCATCCCGCCGCTCTCCGATGAACTTCCCGAGAAAACCGCGCGCGCTTCCCCCGCCAACTGTTCCGTGTGCATCGTCCGCTCCCTCAGCGCGGCCCGTCCGCGCTCTCGTCACTTCTGATACACCGCTCGGCCCGATCAGGTTCCCGATCGGATTCCAGCGAATTCCGCACCGGCACGCCGCCGGCCCGCACCCCGGTCAGATCACCGTCCGGCCCTGCCGCATTGGAGCTTGGTAGTCATGAAGGACGCCTTCGGCACCCCGCAGTCCCTGTTGATCCTCGGCGGCACGTCCGAGATCGCGCTCGCGACAGCCCGCCGGTTGGTCGCCCGGCGTACCCGCACCGTGTGGCTGGCAGGCCGGCCGTCCCCCGCGCTCGAGAGCGCCGCGGCCGATCTGCGCGGCATCGGGGCCGACGCCCGTACCGTCGCCTTCGACGCTCTGGACTCGGAGTCCCACGAGGAAACACTCGGCAAGGTCTTCGCCGAGGGCGACATCGACATGGTGCTGATGGCGTTCGGCATCCTCGGCGACCAGGCCCGTGACGAGGGCGAGCCGCTGGCAGCGGTGCGTGTCGCGCAGACCAATTACACCGGCGCCGTCTCGGCCGGTCTGATCTGTGCGCGCGCGCTGCAGGCGCAAGGACACGGATCGCTGGTCGTGTTGTCGTCCGTCGCGGGCGAGCGAGCGCGCCGCGCCAACTTCATCTACGGATCGAGCAAGGCGGGGCTCGACGCCTTCGCGCAGGGACTGGGGGACGCCCTGCACGGGACGGGGGTCCACGTCATGGTGGTGCGACCGGGCTTCGTGCGGTCGAAGATGACGGCGGGGATGGCCGAGGCGCCGATGGCCACGACGCCGGAGGCGGTGGCGCTGGCCATCGAGACGGGGTTGCGGCGCAGGTCGGAGACGGTGTGGGTGCCGGGGCCCATGCGGCTGGTGATGTCAGCGCTGAGGCACGTGCCGCGCCCGGTCTTCCGCAGGCTCCCCCTCTGACACGCCGCCGCGTCGCGGAGTGCGCCGACGGGTTCACTCCGCCGCCGAACCCCGCCCGGCAGTCGCGACGGCGGTCGCGGGCGACCGCTCAGCGCGCGGGCTGCCTCCGGCCGCACGCCGAGCGGTCGGGAGCCTGCGACGGCAGCGTGGGCTTACCGAAGGTGAAATCCCGCAACCTGCGCCAGATGCCGTCCACACCCTGCTCGTAGAGAGCGAAGCCGTTGCAGGGCCAGGCTGCCTCGTAGTCGGCGAGGTCCTCGAAGGCGCGGTCCATCGCCTCCTCGGCGATGCCGTGCGCCACCGTGACGTGCGGGTGGTACGGGAACTGCAGCTCACGTGCGACGGGACCCGAGGCGTCCCGCACCTGCTTCTGCAGCCAGGTGCAGGCCTCGGCGCCTTCCACGACCTGCACGAACACAACGGGTGACAACGGCCGGAAGGTTCCCGTTCCCGACAGCCGCATGGCGAAGCTCCGCCCGCAGCTCGCGACCTCCGCCAGGTGGGCCTCGATCGCCGGCAGGTCACCGGCCTCCACCTCGGTCGGTGGGAGCAGCGTGATGTGCGTGGGAATGCCGTGTGCCGCGGCGTCACCGAAGCCGGCACGCCGCTCCTGGAGCAAGCTGCCGTGAGGCTCCGGGACCGCGATCGAGACACCGATCGTTACGGTCCCCACGTCGTACTCCTGTCGTCGTGTGGCGGGCGTGCGGGCGGGACGTGCGGCTGGTCCGGATTCAGTGCTTCGCGGGCAGGAAGCCGACCTTCTCGTACGCCTGGGAAAGCGTCTCGGCGGCGACGGCTCGGGCCTTCTCCGCGCCCTTGGCCAGGATCGAGTCGAGCGTCTCCGGGTCGTCCAGGTACTCCTGGGTGCGGGTCCGGAACGGCGTCACGAAATCCACCATGACCTCGGCCAGGTCCGTCTTCAGCGCACCGTACATCTTGCCCTCGTACTTCTGCTCCAGTTCCGGGATACCGGTTCCGGTGAGGGTCGAGTAGATGGAGAGCAGGTTGCTGACGCCCGGCTTCTTCTCCGCGTCGTAGCGGATCACGGTGTCGGTGTCGGTGACCGCGCTCTTCACCTTCTTCGCGGTGACCTTCGGGTCGTCGAGGAGGTTGATGAGCCCCTTGGGAGTCGACGCCGACTTGCTCATCTTGATCGACGGGTCCTGAAGGTCGTAGATCTTGGCCGTCTCCTTCAGGATGTACGGCGCCGGGATGGTGAAGGTCTCCCCGAAGCGGCCGTTGAACCGTTCGGCGAGGTCGCGGGTGAGCTCGATGTGCTGGCGCTGGTCCTCGCCGACCGGCACCTGGTTGGCCTGGTAGAGGAGGATGTCCGCGACCTGCAGGATCGGGTAGGTGAAGAGGCCGACCGTGGCCCGGTCCGCACCCTGCTTGGCGGACTTGTCCTTGAACTGCGTCATGCGGCTCGCCTCGCCGAATCCGGCGAGGCAGTTCATGACCCAGCCGAGCTGTGCGTGCTCGGGGACGTGGCTCTGGACGAACAGCGTGCAGCGGTCCGGATCGAGGCCGGCCGCCAAGAGCTGGGCGGCGGCGAGCCGGGTGTTCGCGCGCAGCTCCGCCGGGTCCTGCGGGATCGTGATCGCATGCAGGTCCACCACCATGTAGAAGGCGTCGTGAGACTCCTGCAGCGCCACCCACTGGCGGACCGCGCCGAGGTAGTTGCCGAGGTGGAACGAGCCTGCGGTGGGCTGGATACCGGAGAGCACGCGGGGACTTTCAGAGGCCATGCCCCTCATTCTCTCAGGTGTCTCTCATTGCTCGGCCCCAGGTGCTCGGCGCGTGTACGCGGCGTGTGCAAGACGTGCACACATCCGCAGGTGGGGGCGTGACGGACGGTGAGAACTCCTGCGGGACGAGTGGGAACCGATCACCGTCGGCCGGTGTATCAACGGTGTGAGGGCACAGGGGGAAGTCCTGGAGGGGGGCCGCGTCGTCGACGAAGGTGCGGTGATCGCCCGCGTACGCGCCGGAGAGCCGGAGGCGTACGCGGAACTGGTCCGCGCCTTCACCGGGGTCGCGCTGCGGGCGGCGATGGCGCTGGGCGCGGGGGCGGACGCGGAAGACGTCGTGCAGCAGTCCTTTTTCAAGGCATATCGCAGCTTGGGGCGGTTCAGGGACGGCTCGGCGTTCAAGCCGTGGCTGCTCAAGATCGTCGCCAATGAGACGAGGAACACAGTGAGATCGGTCGGGAGGCAGCGCTCTGTCGCCGGTCGGGAGGCCGCGATGGCCGAGGCCGAGCCATTGATACCGGAGTCGGCGGATCCGGCGGCCACGGCCATCGAGATAGAGCGCCGGTCCGAGCTGCTGCATGCGCTGGAGCTGCTGAGTGAGGAGCATCGGCTCGTCGTCACCTACCGCTATCTGCTGGAGATGGACGAGTCGGAGACGGCGCAGGCGCTCGGCTGGGCCCGGGGAACCGTCAAGTCCCGGCTCCATCGCGCGCTGCGCAAGCTCGGTGAGCTATTGCCCGGTGCGGTGCAGCAACCCACCGCGGGCCTTCCGCATCAGGTGCGGAGAGGAGGTGACCGCCATGGACGGACGACGCGGTGACGGCGCCGGGCTGCCCGAGGAGCTTCGCTCGCTGGGCCGGCTGCTGGAAGGGCCGGACGGTGCGGGCGAGACGATGGCGGAGCGCGTCCTCGCCCAGATACTCGCTGAGCGTGTGCCGACACCGGTCGCCGAGCCACGCGGCCTGCGACGTCTCCTGCACCGGGCCCGGCGCTGGCTGCGGTTGCGGTGGAGATCACTGACCGCTGCGCTGTGCGGGGCGGCGACGATCGTCGTGGTCACTCCTCCCGTGCGAGCGGCGGTCACGGACTGGTTCGGTCTCGGTGGAGTCGAGGTGCGTTACGAACCGTCGGCGGTACCTCCGCCGGGCGCGCGGGTCCCAGGCTGCGGGACTCCCCTCTCTTGGGAGCAGGCTGTGGGCCGAGCCGGTTTCGAGCCCCTGGTCCCGGCCGAGCTGGGCACACCCGATGCACTCACGGTCACCCGCGAGTCGAGCGACCGTGAGCTGCTCACCCTGTGCTGGCGGGACGCGGGCCGGACGGTACGGCTGGACGAGTACCCGGCGCGCCTCGACATCGGCTTCGTGAAGACCGTTCCGGTGCAGCCACAGTGGGTGACGGTCGCAGGAGAGACCGGGCTGTGGTTCTCGCACGAGCACCGGCTGAGCTTCTGGATGTTCGACCAGCGTGGTGATCGCTGGATCCGCTCGGAGCGCGCGGCGGCACCGACCCTGCTGTGGACGCAGCGGGCGCACGGCTCCGATCTCACGCTGCGGCTCGAGGGCGTCACGTCCGCGGAGGAAGCGCTGAAGATCGCCGGGTCGGCTCACGATCCGCGTCGGGGCTGAGGTCCGGGTGACGCCACCGTCTGCGTGCCTCCGCGATGCCTCCGTGGAGACGAGCAGAGCCGAGCTGACTCCGCAGAAAGACATGCGGCCGGATCGGGAACCCGGCGGGCCCGGGCGGTGTACCAGAAGTGAACCGGCGCGGAGAGGCCGCGGCGGGATCGACTGGGGGTTCGAATGCATACGGTACGGAGAGGAGCGACGCTTGCCGCGGCGCTGATGGCCGCACTGTTCATGATGCTGTTCGGTGCGCGACAGGCGTTGGCCGGCGGGCCCACAAGCGTTCTGGTCGTGTCGCCGGAGAGCAAGGAAAGCGCGTCGCTCTACGTCAGCGACAAGGCGTACGGCCGGTTGAACGATCTGCTCGGGCAGCCGGGGGACGCCCAGGAGGAGCTGCCACCCGGGCTTGGCGTAGGCGCGGGGCGTCAGCTGAACGTGACCTGGCTGCTCCATGACGTCCAGCCGTGGCGGATCGACCGGGTCTATCCGGACACTCCGGGCAGCGCGGCGGTGTGGATACACACGTCCACGAGCATTTCCGCGACGTACAAGGGCTACTGGCACAAGGCGCAGAGACCGACCGAGCTGCGCTCTCTCCTGCGGGCGCTGGATGTGATGGGCCGGCGGTCTCCAGGCGGAGCGCCACCGATATTCCCGAGCAGGGACTCGTCCGACGCGCAGGCGGCCCAGGTCCCGGGAACGGCCGTCAAAGGGGCAAATGCGGCCGCGTCTCCACCGGCTGCGGTGAGCGGTGACACCGGATGGGGGTGGGGGCTCGCCGGGCTGGCTGCGGGAGCCGTGGCGGCGCTGGTGTTGCGGCCGCTGGTGACGCATCTGCCGAAGTCGCTGGCGTCGGTGTACCGGCGCAGAGAGCGGGGACCGCGACAGGAGTTGCGGGACGTCTGAGCGCCGACCCTGCGGTGTTCCGTCTCCGGCCGGCCGGAGGTGGCCCGGCCGGCCGGAGACGGGGCGGGGTCAGGTCAGGTCGACGGCCGGGTAGAGCGGGAAGCCGGTGAGGAGGTCCGCGGCCCGCTGCGAGACCTCGTCAGCGACCTTGGCCTCCAGGACGTGCTGGGCCTTGGACGCAGCGCCCTTGCTGGTGGTGCCGGGCTCGGTGGCCGTGAGGACACGGTCGATCAGGGCGGCGATCTCGTCCATCTCGGTCGCGCCCAGACCCCGGGTGGTGAGGGCGGGGGTGCCGATGCGGATGCCGGAGGTGTACCAGGCGCCGTTCGGGTCGGCCGGGATCGCGTTGCGGTTGGTGACGATGCCCGAATCAAGGAGTGCGGACTCGGCCTGGCGGCCGGTCAGACCATAGGAGGTGGCGACATCGATCAGGTTCAGGTGATTGTCCGTACCGCCGGTGACCAGCGTGGCACCGCGTCGGACGAGGCCTTCGGCGAGGGCTCGGGCATTGTCGACGACAGCCTGGGCGTACTCGCGGAAGTCGGGGCGACGTGCCTCGGCGAGAGCGACGGCCTTGGCTGCCATGACGTGCGGGAGCGGCCCGCCCAGCACCATCGGGCAACCGCGGTCGACCTGGGCGGCGAGCGAGTCGTCGCACAGGACCATGCCGCCACGCGGGCCGCGCAGCGACTTGTGGGTGGTCGTGGTGACGATCTGGGCGTGCGGCACCGGGTCGAAGTCGCCGGTGAGGACCTTGCCGGCGACAAGACCCGCGAAGTGCGCCATGTCGACCATGAGCGTCGCCCCGACCTCGTCGGCGATCTCCCGCATGATCCGGAAGTTGACCAGGCGCGGGTAGGCGGAGTACCCGGCGACGATGATCATCGGCTTGAACTCGCGGGCGGTCGCGCGCAGCGCCTCATAGTCCAGGAGGCCGGTGGCCGGGTCCGTTCCGTAGCTGCGCTGGTCGAACATCTTGCCGGAGATGTTCGGGCGGAACCCGTGGGTGAGGTGGCCGCCGGCGTCCAGGGACATGCCGAGCATGCGCTGGTTGCCGAAGGCCTGACGCAGCTCGGACCAGTCGGCTTCGGACAGGTCGTTGACGTTGCGCACGCCCGCCCGCTGAAGGGCGGGGGCCTCGACACGGTCGGCGAGGACGGCCCAGAAGGCGACGAGGTTGGCGTCGATGCCGGAGTGCGGCTGGACGTAGGCGTGCTGGGCGCCGAAGAGCTCGCGGGCGTGCTCGGCTGCGAGGGACTCGACGGTGTCGACGTTGCGGCAGCCCGCGTAGAAGCGGCGGCCGACGGTGCCCTCGGCGTACTTGTCGCTGAACCAGTTGCCCATCGCCAGCAGCGTGGCCGGAGAGGCGTAGTTCTCGCTGGCGATCAGCTTGAGCATCTCGCGCTGGTCGGCGATCTCCTGCCCGATGGCGTCGGCGACCCGGGGCTCCACGCCCCGGATCACGTCGAGGGCGCTGCGGAAGGCCACGGACTCGGTGGACAGCAACGAGGAAGAAGAGGTGGGCTCTGGCATGACGGACCTCCGGGACGGGTTCTCCCCTGCCCGAGCGAAGTCGGGCGTACGGGGCGGTGCACGGTTCGGCCCAGGCGCACGGCACACAGTTCGCGGGCCGCTCCCCGATGGTCGGTCCCATCCCAGCGCGCCAGTCACGGCCCAGCCCTCACAGTACCCGGCACGCCGGTGCGGGAGGTTTCCGCGTCCATGATGCGAGCGACGATAGGAAAGGGCCACAAACCCGTCTCACGCCGTAAGAGCCGCAAGGTTCGCAGAGCAGTAAGAACGGAGATCCCGTGACGTCTGTGACTCCCGCCCCCGCCACCGATGACTCAGGTGCCATGACGGAGGGCCTGATCGCCGCCTCCGACGCGCACAGCGCGCACAACTACCATCCGCTCCCCGTCGTGGTCGCGACGGCGGACGGCGCATGGATGACGGACGTCGAGGGACGCCGTTATCTGGACATGCTCGCGGGGTACTCCGCGCTCAACTTCGGGCACGGGAACCGGCGGCTCATCGAGGCCGCCCGGGCGCAGCTGGAGCGGGTGACGCTGACCTCCAGGGCGTTCCACCACGACCGCTTCGCGGAGTTCTGTACGCAGCTCGCCGAGGTGTGCGGCATGGAGATGGTGCTGCCGATGAACACCGGGGCGGAGGCGGTGGAGACCGCCGTGAAGACCGCCCGGAAGTGGGGGTACCGGGTCAAGGGGGTGCCGGACGGGCGGGCGCGGATCGTGGTCGCGAGCGACAACTTCCACGGCAGGACGACGACGATCGTCAGCTTCTCCACGGACGCGGAGGCCCGGGCGGATTTCGGGCCGTACACACCGGGGTTCGACATCGTCCCGTACGGGGACCTGGCGGCGCTGCGGGAGGCGGTCACCGAGGAGACGGTGGCCGTTCTCCTGGAGCCGATCCAGGGCGAGGCGGGGGTGCTGGTCCCGCCGGCCGGGTACCTGTCGGCGGTTCGGGAGCTGACGCGCGAGCGCGGTGTGCTGTTCATCGCGGACGAGATCCAGTCGGGGCTCGGCCGGACGGGGCGGACGTTCGCGTGTGAGCACGAGGGTGTGGTGCCGGACATGTATGTGCTCGGCAAGGCGCTCGGAGGCGGGGTCGTGCCCGTGTCGGCCGTCGTGTCCAGCAAGGCGGTGCTGGGGGTCTTCCGGCCGGGTGAGCACGGGTCGACCTTCGGCGGTAATCCGCTCGCGTGCGCGGTGGGGCTGGAAGTGATCGCGATGTTGCGCGGCGGAGAGTTCCAGCAGCGGGCCACGGAGCTGGGTGAGCATCTGCACGCCGAGCTGAACCTGTTGGTGGGAACAGGCAAGGTCACGGAGGTTCGGGGCCGCGGGCTCTGGGCCGGCGTGGACATCGACCCGGCGTACGGGACGGGCCGGGAAATCTCAGAGAAGTTGATGGCGCGGGGCGTGCTCGTGAAGGACACCCACGGCTCCACGATCCGGATCGCCCCGCCCCTGGTGATCAGTAAGGAGGACCTGGACTGGGGGCTCGACCAGCTCCGTGCGGTGCTGGGCGCGTGATCGGCGGCGCCCGGAGAGATCCAACGTTCCTTGACATCTGAAGAGGGAGAACGCCCGTGAGAGTGGCCCGGGCGCCGGGGTTCGATCCGGCGCCCGGGTCACTGGAGGGCGGGCCGGCCCAGGGGGCGCCAGGCATGCTCCCCTGGGCCCGGGCCGTCCCGATCGGCCGTCAGAGGATGACGTGTGGCAGGAAGCGGGCGTACTCGTCGGTGATCAGGCCGGTGGATTCCCGGATGCCGAGGCCTGCCGACTCGTTCTCGACCACCCACGCGCCCAGGACCACCCGGTTGCCGTCGAAGTCAGGCAGCGGGCACAACTCCTGGTAGCAGCAGGCCTCCTGGTCCGCCGTCGGCTCGGCGGGGGCGCTGCCGGGTTCGTGGAGAGTGACGCCTGCTCCTTCGCGGCCGAGGAGGGGCTTGGCGACGTATCCGGTGGTGGTGGCGAGTTCGCGGGGGCCGTCCAGGTAGGCGGGGAGGAGGTTCGGGTGGCCGGGGAAGAGTTCCCACAGGACGGCCAGAAGGGCCTTGTTGGACAGGAGCATCTTCCAGACGGGTTCGATCCACAGGGTGGTGCCGGTGCCGCCGCCGTTGTCCAGGGTCTCCAGGACGTGGGGGGCGAAGCGGTCGGTGGTGAGCCACTCCCAGGGGTAGAGCTTGAAGCAGCTGCGGATGAAGCGGAGCTTCTTGTCCACGAAGCGGTGGGACAGCGGGTCCCAGCCGATGTCCTCCACCGATATGGCCTCCGTATCGAGGCCGGCCTGTTCGGCGGTCTCGCGCAGGTAGGCCACGGTCATCAGATCCTCGCCGAGTTCGTCGGCGGCGGAGTGCGCGAAGTGCAGGGGGCTGCCGGGTGGCAGGAGCGGGGCCTGCTTCTTCCATGCGGCGACGAGTCGTTCGTGGAGGGAGTTCCACTGGTCGGCGCCGGGGAAGCGCTCCTCCATCCAGAACCACTGGGGGCCGGCGGCCTCGACGAGGGAGGTGGGCGTGTCGGCGTTGTACTCCAGGAGTTTCGCCGGGGCTCCGGTGCGGCCGTCGTAGTGGAGATCGAAGCGCCCGTACACGGAGGGGAGTTCCGCACGGCGGTGCCAGGCCTCTTGGACGAGGGAGGCCAGGTGCGGGTCGGTGATCCCGAGATCACCGAGGCGGCCCTGGGTGACGAGGTGATCGGCCGCGGCCAGGCACATCTCGTGCAGCTCTTCGACGACCTCCTCCAAGGCCTCGACCTCGGGAAGCGAGAAGGCGTAGTAGGCGCTCTCGTCCCAGTAGGGGCGCAGAGAATCGTCGGGATACCGGGTGAGTGGGTAGATCAACCCCTGCCCTTCGACGATCTGTTGCCAGCCGTCGCGTGGCTGAATGGTGTGGCGCCGCATCCGGTTCAGCCGCCTCCGGAACCGGAGCCCGAGCAGCCGAAGCCGCCGCGGTCGACGGCCTCGCTGCGGCTGAAGGTGCCGTCTTCGGCGCGGCGGCCGCTGACATCGGCGTCGTAGTACCAGGCGCCGTCGACCCGGCTGCTTCTGCTCGCGCTGCCGCTGGTGCCGGTTCCGCTCTTGCGGCCCTTGCCGGACGAGCTCTTGCCCGAACCGCTCTTGCAGTACTGATCGCTCACGATCTTGTACCCGTTGGCCGTCTCGTAGCTGTCCCGGTCCACGCAGCGTCGGTCTGGGTCCGAGCCGCAGGAGGTCAGGGCCGTGGCCAGTACGCCCATGCCGCCGAGCACCACCGTGCTCGACCGTAGTCGCTGTCGTTTCTCCGCCATGCGTCGCACTCCCCCGTCTTCCTGCTGATGGCCACCACCGCCGAGCAGGACCAGTACCGCTGGCCCGGTGCTGCTGGTCCGCCACGGCTCTTTCTCGGTTGCCCCGGCGCGTCCTGGTGTATGTCGGCGGTCAGCGTAGAAGAACGCCGGTGAAGGGTGATGCACCGGCTCCCCCCGGTCGGCGAGAGCGTCCCATCTCGGGTCTACGTGCTACGGGCTACGAGTCAGGGGAGGACTCGGCAGAGGGAGTCCAGGGCGCCGGCCCAGGCGTGGTCGGGCGGGGTGCCGTAGCCGACGACCAGGGCGTCGCGCGGGGCCTCGGGGAGGTCGGCGTCCTCGTGGCGGTAGCTGGACAGGCCGGTGATGCCCAGGCGTTGCCAGGCGGCGGCTCGGACGACGGACTGTTCGGTGCCGGGCGGGAGCTGGAGGACCGCGTGCAGGCCGGCGGCGATGCCAGTGGCGTGGACGGCGGGGGCGCGTTCTGCGAGGGCGGCGACGAGTTGGTCGCGGCGCCTGCGGTAGCGCAGGCGGGCGCTGCGCAGATGGCGGTCGTAGGCGCCGGAGTTCAGGAACTCGGCGAGGGTGAGTTGGTCGAGGACGCCGCAGGACCAGTCGCTGACACCCTTGGCGTCGATGACCTCGTCGATGAGGCCGGCCGGCAGGACCATCCAGCCGAGCCGGAGCCCGGGGGCGAGGGACTTGCTCGCGGTGCCGAGGTAGACGACGCGCTCCGGGTCGAGACCCTGGAGGGCGCCGACGGGTTGGCGGTCGTAGCGGAACTCGCCGTCGTAGTCGTCTTCCAGGATCAGTCCGCCCGTCCGGCGCGCCCAGTCGACGACGGCGGACCGCCGGTCCGGGTGGAGGGGGACGCCCATGGGGAACTGGTGGGCGGGCGTCAACAGGGCCGCGCCGACCGCGGTCGTCGCCCCGGCGTCGCCCGTCACCCCGGCGACCCCCGTCACCCTCGTAGCCGCGACGTCCCCTAGCGCCCCGGCGCCCCCCGTCGCCCCGGTCACTGCGGCAGCCCCGGCCACCCCGGCGGAGCCAGCAGCCCCGGCGGCCAGGACGGACCCGGCAGCCCCGGCGGCCAGGACGGACCCGGCAGCCCCGCTCCAGGCGTCGAGTTCACCGGTGTCCGTGCCGAGGGCGTCCAGAGGGAGGGGGTGGGTGCGGAGGCCGGCGCGGGTCAGGAGGTTCCAGTGGAGGTCGAGGCCGTAGGACTCGACGGCGATGTCGTGGACGCCTCGGCGGCGCAGCACCTCGCCGAGCAGGGTGAGGCCCTGCACGAAACCGGCGCAGATGACGAGGCGGTCGGGATGGGCGTGGACGCCGCGGGCGCGGGCGAGGTAGTCGGCGAGGGCGGTTCGTAGTTCGGGGCGGCCGCGGGGGTCGCCGTAACCGAGGGCCTCGTTCGGGGCCGCGGTCAGGGCCCGGCGTGAGGCTCGGAGCCATTCGGTGCGGGGGAAGGAGGAGAGGTCGGGGAAGCCGGGGTGGAGGTCGTGGAGGAGTTTGCCCGGGGTGCGGCGGCCCGGGCCCTGGACCGGGCGGGGGGCTTCGACGGGGCGTTCGGCGACGCGGGTGCCGGAGCCCTGGCGGGCGGTGAGCCAGCCCTCCGCGACGAGGTCGGCGTAGGAGTCGGCGACGGTGTTGCGCGCGATGCCCAGGTCGACGGCGAGGGTGCGGGAGGCGGGGAGCCGGGTGCCGGGGGCGAGGCGTCCGCCGCGTACGGCCTCGCGGAGCGCGTCGGTCAGGCCCCGGCGCAGGCCGGAGCCGGTGGGCTCGATGTGGAGGTCGATGCCGAGGGCCTGCCCGGAGGACGAAGTGGCCCAGTTTCTCTCCATGGGAATGGACCATACCCCTGGGCTAATCGCTCCATAGGGTCGAACCATGACGACACACGAGAACACGGCACAGCCGGACGAGACGCGCGAGAACGGGTCGAAGCAGGGCGGGCAGGACGGGCAGGGCGCTGCGGGGGCCGGGAGCGGCGGGGGGTTCATGCACGAGCACACGCCGCGGCTGGCCTGGGCTCAGCACGCCCCGGAGGTCTTCAAGGCGATGGTGCGACTCGACGCCGCGGCCCGGCGCGGGCTCGACCCGGTCACGTACGAGCTGGTCAAGATCCGCGCGTCGCAGATCAACCGTTGTGCACTCTGCCTGGACATGCACTCCAAGGATGCTCTAGCGGCGGGTGAGAGTGTGGAGCGGATCATTCAGCTCGCCGCCTGGGAGGAGTCCAAGCACTACTACACCGAGCGGGAGATCGCAGCGATAGAGCTGACCGATGCGATCACGGTGCTCACGGACGGCTTCGTCCCGGACGAGGTGTACGCGAGGGCGGCGAAGGTCTATGACGAGAAGGAGCTGAGCCAGTTGATCGCGGCGATCGCGACGATCAACGCGTGGAACAGGTTCGGGGTCTCCACCCGTCAGGCGCCGGGTCACTACCAGGCCGGGGACTTCAAGTGAGCGCGCGGACGACGCAGTTGGACGCTGGGGTCCGCGACGCGATGGTGGCGTTCGGCGCGGCGGCGAAGAAGGGGCTCGGGGATCCCGTTCTCGCCGAGCTGGTGATGATCCGGGCGTCGCAGATCAACGAATGCGCCTTCTGTCTCGACATGCATGTCGAGATCGCCGTGGAGAAGAACGGGGAGAGCGCGAAGCGCATCGCGTTGCTCAACTCGTGGTCCGAGGCGGGCGATCTGTACAGCGAGCGGGAGCGGGCGGCGCTCGCGCTGACGGAGGCAATAACGGTTCTGACGGACGGGTTCGTGCCCGACGAGACGTACGCGCGCGCCGCCGAACACTTCAGTGAGACCGAACTGGCGCACCTGATCGCCGCGATCGCGGCGATCAACAGTTGGAACCGGCTGATGGTCAGCCGGCGTATCGAACCAGGAGGACCCGCATGGTGAACCCGGAGCAGCCGCAGGGGGCCGTCGCCCCGGTGGAGGCCCTTCGTGCCCTGCATCACGACCGCGCGGCCGGTGACCCGTTGATCCTGCCGGGGCCGTGGGACGCGGCGAGTGCGCGGGTCTTCGAGGAGGCCGGGTTCCCGGCTCTGGCGACGCCGAGCGCGGGGGTCGCCGCGTCGCTCGGGTACGAGGACGGGCAGACGCCGGCGGACGAGATGTTCGCCGCCGTGGCCCGGATCGTGCGGGCCGTGTCGGTGCCGGTGTCCGCGGACATCGAGGCCGGGTACGGGATGGCGCCGAAGGAGCTCGTGGAGCGGTTGCTGGAGACCGGAGCGGTCGGGTGCAATCTGGAGGATTCGGAGGCGGACCCGAAGGCCGCTCCGGCCGGACCCGGCGGCCACGGGTACCAGGACCGGGTGCTCAAGGACGCGCGGCGGCAGGCCGACTGGCTCGCCGAGGTACGGGCGGCGGCCGGTGACCGGATCGTGCTGAACGCGCGGATCGACACGTTCGTCGTGAAGGGCGTCGAGAACCCGGTCGAGGAGGCGATCGAGCGGGCCCGGTTGTTCGTCGCCGCGGGTGCGGACTGTGTGTATCCGATCGGGGCGCCGGCCGAGGTGTTGCCGCGGCTGCGGGCCGAGATCGAGGGGCCGATCAACGTCGGGGCGCCGCCCGGGGGGCCGACGCCGAAGGAGTGGGGCGAGCTGGGGGCGACGCGGGTCACGTTCGGGCCCGGGTTGCAGAAGAGGGCGGCTGCCGCGTTGCGGGAGATCGCGGACACCATCGTCTGACCCGCGCCGGGACCGGGCGGGACACGGTCAGTGCCGGACAGCTCGCGCCTCGGTATCGGGGTTAGGCCTGCGCCGGACGCCCCCGCGCCCGGTGCCGGGACACGGTCTGGCGCCCCGGTGCCGGGACACGGCCGGCGCCGAACGCCCCGCGCCCCGGAGCCGCAGCCGGACCCCGAGCCGGAGCCGGAACCCGAGCCGCAGCCGGAGCCGGAAACGATCGTGCCGGGTGCCCCCGTCAGGTAAGGCACCCGGCACCGTAGAACCTGCCCCTTTATCGGGGCAGCCACGCCTCCCAGGTGGAGCGGTGGGTGTCGATCCACTTCTTGGCCGCTTCGTCGGGCGAGAGTTTCTGCTCGGCGATCAGGAGGGAGACCTCGTTCTGGTCCTCCGTCGTCCAGTGGAACTTCTTCAGGAGGGCCGCGGCCTTGCCGCCGTCGCGGGCGAAGTCGGCGTTGAGGTATTTCTGCAGCGGGGTCTGCGGGTAGGCGCAGGCGACCTTCTTCGGGTCGGCGTCGCAGCCCTCCTTGTAGGCGGGCAGTTTCACCTCGGTCATCGGGACCTTCTTGAAGAGCCACTGCGGCTGGTACCAGTACGTCAGGAACGGCTTCTTCTGCTTGGCGAACTGCTTGATCTGGGTGATCTGGGCGGCTTCGGAGCCGGAGAAGACGACCTGGTAGTCCAGCTTCAGGTTCTGGACGAGGGCCTTGTCGTTGGTGACGTAGGACGGGGAGCCGTCGAGGAGTTGGCCCTTGCCGCCGCTTTCAGCGGTCTTCAACTGGTCGGCGTACTTATTGAGGTTCTTCCAATCGGTGACGTCCGGGTGCTGCTTGGCGAAGTACGTGGGGACGAACCAGCCGATGTGCCCGGTGACGCCCAGGTCGCCGCCGTTGCGGATGGTCTTCTTGTCCTTGACGTAGCGCTGCTCCTGGTCGGGGTGGCCCCAGTCCTCCAGGATCGCGTCGACGCGGCCCTGGCTGAGGGCGTCCCAGGCGGGGACCTCGTCGACCTGGACGGTGTCGACGCGGTAGCCGAGTTCGTGCTCCAGGAGGTACTGGGCGACGGCGACGTTGGCCTGGGCGCCGACCCAGGACTGGACGGAGAGGGTCACCGTCTTGGCGCCCTGGGCGTTGGCGTAGGGGGACGCCTGTTTGGTCATGTCGGCGGCGCCGCAGCCGGTGACGGCCAGGAGCGCGCCGGCCCCGGCGACGGCGGCGAGTGTCCTGTGGGTGCTGCGCATGCGCATGGCTCAGGCCTTCTTTCCGGCGCTGGTGCGGCGTTCCGTCGGCTGCGTGACCCGGTCCAGCATCAGGCCGAGGCAGACGATCGCGGCGCCCGCGACGAGGCCGGTGGCGAGGTCGCCCTGGGCGAGACCGAAGACGACGTCGTAGCCGAGCGCGCCACCGCCCACGAGGCCGCCGATGATGACGACGGCGAGGACCAGGACGACGCCCTGGTTGACGGCGAGGAGCAGCGCGGGGCGGGCGAGGGGGAGTTGCACCTGCCGGAGCTGCTGGGCCGTGGTGGCGCCCATCGAGCGGGATGCCTCCATGGCGGCCGGGTCGACCTGGCGCAGCCCCTGTGCGGTGATGCGGACGACGGCGGGCAGCGCGTAGACGACGGCCGCGGCGGCGGCCGGGGCGCGGCCGACGCCGAAGAGGGCGACGACCGGGATCAGGTAGACGAACTGCGGCATGGTCTGGAAGACGTCGAGGACGGGACGCAGGGCGCGTTCCAGGCGGTCGCTGCGGGCGGCGGCGATGCCGACGGCGAAGCCGAGGACCAGGGTCACGGCGACGGCGGCGAGGACCTGGGAGAGCGTGTCGAGGGACGGTTTCCAGACGCCGAGCACGCCGATCGCGGCCATGGCGAGCACGGCGGTCAGGGCGGTGCGCCAGGTGCCGATCAGCCAGGCGAGCGCGGCGACGATCAGCAGCACCGACCACCAGGGCAGCCAGGTGAGGCCGGAACGCAGCGGGTCGAGGATCCAGGTGGTGAAGTGGCCGGCCCAGTCGGCGGTGCCGCCCACGTAGGGGACGCCGGTGTAGAGGTGGTCGGTCATCCAGTCGACGGCGTCGTTGACGGGGGTGGCGATGTTCACGACCCAGGCATCGGACCATTCCAGGCGGTCGGCGAAGCGGGCCGCGAGGGCGACCACGACGGTGCCGGCGGCGACGACGCCCCACTTCCAGGGGGCAGGGGCCTCGTGGGAGCCGAGCCGCTCCCCCGCGGCGCCGGTGACCCGGTCGAGGATGACGGCGAGCAGCACGATCGGGATGCCGGCGGCGAGCGCCGCGCCGACGTCGACGGAGGCGAGCGCCTGGTAGACGCGGTCGCCGAGGCCGCCCGCGCCGATGACGGAGGCGATGACGGCCATGGAGAGGGCCATCATGATCGTCTGGTTGAGGCCGAGGAGGAGTTCCTTGCGGGCCAGCGGGAGGCGGGCGGTCAGCAGGCGCTGGCGGCCTGTCGCGCCGAGCGAGGCGACGGCCTCCATGACGCCGCTGTCGGCGGAGCGCAGGCCCAGCGCGGTGAGGCGGGCCATGGGCGGGGCGGCGTAGACGACGGTGGCGAGGACCGCGGCGGGCACGCCGATGCCGAAGATCAGCACGACGGGGAGGAGGTACGCGTAGGCGGGGAAGACCTGCATGGTGTCGAGGACCGGGCGCAGGACGCGGTTCATGCGGTCGCTGAGGCCGGCGGCGAGGCCGAGCAGGGCGCCGAGGACGACGGAGACGAAGACGGCGACCGCCATGAGCGCCAGTGTCTGCACGGTGGGCACCCACATGCCGAGCGCGCCGCACGCGAGGAACGCGAGGACGGCGGAGGCGGCGAGGCGCCAGCCGGCCAGGCGCCAGGCGATCAGGCCGGCCGCGGCGGTCACGCCGGCCCAGCCCGCGGCGAGCAGGACGAGGTAGACGGCGCGGATGGAGAGGACGATCGCGTTGCTGATGTGGCCGAGGAAGTAGAGGAACAGGGGGTGGCTGTCCCGGTTGTCGATGATCCAGTCGCTGGCCTTGCCGAGGGGTTCGGAGACGTCGACGGTCAGGGCGTCCGGCCAGCTGCCGCTGGACCAGCGGGCGTGGACGAGCGGGGCGATCACCGCGGTGGCCACGGCGAGCAGCAGGAGTTTGCCGAGTACGCGGTTGCGGAGCAGGCCGCTCCAGCGGGTGGGGGTGTTCTCGGTGGGGGCGACGGTGACGGCAGCGGACATGTCAGACCGCCTTGTCGCCCGGCGCGGAGCCGGTGGCCCCGGCCGCGCCGTCGGACCCGGCCGAACCGTCGGACCCAGCTGAACCGGCAGACCCGGCCGAACCGGCAGACCCGGCCGCATCGTCGGACCCGGCCGAACCGGCAGACCCAGCCACGCTTGCCGAGCCGTCAGCCCCAGTCGCACTGGCCGTGCCGGCCGAACCATCCGCATCGGCCGAGCTGTCAGACCCAGCCGTGCCGGCCGAGCCCTCAGCCCCAGCCGCATCGTCGGACCCAGCCGAACTGGCAGACCCAGCCACGCTTGCCGAGCCCTCAGCCCCAGCCGCATCGTCGGACCCAGCCGAACCGGCAGACCCAGCCACGCTTGCCGAGCCCTCAGCCCCAGCCACACCGGCCCGGCCCGCCGCACCAGCCGCACCAGCCGCACCAGCCGCACCAGCCGCACCAGCCAAACCGTCAGCCCCAGCCGCACCGGCCCGGCCGGCTGAACCAGCCGCACCTTCAGACCCAGCCGCGTCGGCCAGACCCCCAGCCCCAGCCGCACCGGCCGAACCATCAGACCCGGCGGAGCCCATGTCAGCCCCGGTCGAACCCCCGGAGGGCCCCGTTCCTGCCACGACTTCCAGGAGTCGTTCGTGGTCGACGACGCCGACGCACTGGCCGGCGTCCATCACGCGGACGGCGAACCCGCTGCGGGCCACCGCCTCGATCGCCTGGGAGACCGTGGCGTCGTGGGCTATCTCGGGGCCGCGGTCGGCCTCGTCGGCGTCGGCGGGGCGCATGGCGCGCCGGACGGTCATGACCTGCTCGCGCGGGACGTCGCGGACGAACGCGCGGACGTAGTCGTCGGCGGGGGCGCCCACGATCTCCTCGGGGGTGCCGAGCTGGACGATGCGGCCGTCGCGCATGAGGGCGATGCGGTCGCCGAGGCGCAGCGCCTCGTTGAGGTCGTGGGTGATGAAGACCATCGTGCGGCCTTCCTCGCGGTGCAGGCGCACGACCTCCTCCTGCATGTCACGCCGGATGAGCGGGTCGAGCGCGCTGAACGGCTCGTCGAACAGCAGGACCTCGGGGTCCACGGCGAGCGCCCGGGCGAGGCCCACGCGCTGCTGCTGGCCACCGGAGAGCTGGCCGGGGCGGCGGGTCTCCAGCCCCTCCAGGCCCACCTTGGCGACGACCTCCATCGCCTTCGCCCGGCGTTCGGCGCGAGCGACGCCCTGGATCTCGAGGCCGTAGGCGACGTTGTCGAGGACGGTGCGGTGCGGCAGCAGGCCGAAGTGCTGGAAGACCATGGCGGCACGGCGGCGGCGCAGCGCACGCAGCCGGCTCTTGTCCATGGCGCGGACGTCCTCGCCGACGATGGTGAGGGAGCCGGCCGTGGGTTCGATGAGCCGGGTCAGGCAGCGGACCAGGGTGGACTTGCCGGAGCCGGACAGGCCCATCACCACGAAGACCTCACCGCGCCGGACGTCGAAGGAGACGTCGCGCACGGCGGCGGTGCAGCCGGTGCGGGAGCGCAGTTCGGCGGCGCTCAGGCCGGTCAACTCGGGGTCGTCAGGGACGCGTTCGGCTTTCGGGCCGAACACCTTCCACAGGTTGCGGACGGAGAAGACGGTCTCGGCGGAAGCGGTACCCGCTCCGGCGTCCGGAGCGGGGTCCCGCATCACAGTCTGCGTACTCATCACGCATCACCACCCAGCAGCTCGGCGCACTTCTCCCCGACCATGAGCACTCCGATCATCGGGTTCACCGCGGGCATCGTCGGGAAGACGGACGCGTCGGCGATTCGGATGGATTGCAGCCCGCGGACCCTCAACTCGGAGTCGACCACGGCGAGTTCATCACTCCCGGCGCCCATGCGACAGGTGCCTGCGGGGTGGTAGACGGTGTGGGCGACCTTGCGGGCGTACTCGCCGAGTTCCTCGTCGCCGGTGACGTCCGGGCCCGGGCACACCTCGCGCTTGAGCCAGCCGGCCAGCGGCTGCGTCCTGGCGATCTCGCGGGCGATGCGGATGCCGTCGACGAGAGTGCGCCCGTCGTAGTCGTCCTCGTCCGTGAAGTAGCGGAAGTCGAGGGCGGGCTTCTCCTCGGGGTCCGCGCTGGTCAGGTACAGCCGGCCGCGGCTCTTCGGCTTGGGGATGTTCGGCGTCATGGAGACCCCGTGCTCGGGCCGTTCGTAGCCGAGCCGCTCGGGGTTGTCCGTGAACGGGATCTGGTAGAAGTGGAACATCAGGTCGGGTCCGGCGGCCTCGGGGTCGCGCTGGACGAACAGGCCGGCGTCGCTGTCCATCGCGCTGTTGTCGGGGATGGGCCCGTCCGTCTCCCAGACGATGACCGACTCCGGGTGGTCGAGCAGGTTCTCGCCGACCCCGGGCAGGTCGTGCACGACGGGGATGCCGAGTTTCTCCAGGTCGGCCCGGGGGCCGACGCCGGAGTGCAGCAGCAGGCGCGGCGTGTCGACGGCGCCCGCGCACACGACGACCTCGCGGCGCGCCGAGATGAGCCGTTCCTCGCCGTCCTTCGTGCGGACGTGCACACCGCGCGCCCGCGGCCCGGCGGAGCCGCCGCCCACCTGGTCACGGTCGTCGCCGTGACCGGCGCCGGGGCGCTCGTCGGAGGCGAAGGCGAGCTTGTACGCCCATGTCTCCAGCAGCAGCGTCAGGTTGGGGCGGTCGCCCGCCTCCATGTGGGGGTGGAGGTAGGCGACGGAGGCCGAGGAACGCTTGTTGTTCTCGGGGTGGTAGGCGAGGTCGAAGAAGCCGACGCCGTCCTTGAACGGGCCCTTGTTGAAGCCCTCGACGCGCGGCACGCCGGTCGCGGTCTGCGCGGCTTCGACGAAGTCGCGGGCGATGGCGTTGCGGTCCTTCTCGTCGACGGCGACGATGTTGTTGCGCAGCTTGGCGAAGTACGGGTCCATCGAGCGGTGGTCCCAGCCCTCGGCGCCGGCCGCGGCCCACTCGTCCCAGTCGCCGGGCAGCGGCTTGAAGGAGATGAGGGTGTTGTGCGACGAGCAGCCGCCGAGCACCTTGGCGCGGCTGTGCAGGATGTGCGAGTTGCCGCGCGGCTGCTCGGTCGTGGTGTAGCCGTAGTCGAGGTCGCCGCCGAGCAGGCCGAGCCAGCGGCGCAGGGTCAGCACGTCGTCGCGGTCGATGTCGCTGGGGCCGCCCTCGATGACGGCGACGGTGACGCCCGGGTCCTCGGTGAGCCGGGAGGCGATCACCGATCCGGCGGTGCCGCCGCCGACCACCACGTAGTCGTACGTGTCGGCGGTGGGGCCATCTACCGAAGACGGCTCTACGTTCCCGGGGCGAGCGGCGTCGTGCGGCGGTTCGGGGTTCTCGTGCGGCGGTTCGGGGTTCTGCGGCATGCGTCAACTCCAAGGCAGGGCGGGGCAGGGCAGGGCGGAGCGAGGTACGCGCGTTCGGAGCGGTACCGGCGGTGCGGGGTGACGAAGAGGGCCGGGGTTCAGCCGGCGAACCACCGCACCGGCTTCGGCGCCAGGTTCTGGTAGACGTGCTTGGCCTCGCGGTACTCGGCGAGCCCCGCGGGGCCCAGTTCGCGTCCCACGCCGCTCTTGCCGAAGCCGCCCCACTCGGCCTGCGGGAGGTAGGGGTGGAAGTCGTTGATCCAGACGGTGCCGTGGCGCAGCCGGCCCGCGACCCGCCGGGCGCGGCCCGCGTCCGCGGTCCACACGCCGCCGGCGAGGCCGTACTCGGTGTCGTTGGCCAGGGCGACGGCCTCGTCCTCGGTGCGGAAGGTCTCGACGGTGAGGATCGGCCCGAAGGTCTCCTCGCGCACGACGCGCATCTCGCGGTGGCACTGGTCGAGGACGGTCGGCTCGTAGAAGTACCCGGTGGCGGGCCGCACCGGGCTCGCCTCGGGACGCTTGCCACCGCTGCGCAGCACCGCGCCCTCGGCGAGGGCGGAGGCCACGTACGACTCGGTCTTGTCGCGCTGCTGCTCGCTGACGAGCGGCCCGCACTCCACGCCGTCCTCGGTGCCGCGGCCGAGCCGGATCCTCTCGGCGCGACGGGCGAGCTCGGCGACGAAGCGTTCGCGGACGGACTCCTCGATGATGAGGCGGGAACCGGCGGAGCAGACCTGGCCGCTGTGGATGAACGCGGCGTTGAGCGCCTGGTCGACGGCGGTGTCGAAGCCGTCCTCGGTCTCGCAGGCGTCGGCGAAGACGACGTTCGGGTTCTTGCCGCCGAGCTCCAGGGCGACCTTCTTGACGCCCGCGGCGGCGGCCTGGGCCACCTTGGTGCCGCTGACCAGGCCGCCGGTGAAGGAGACCAGGTCGACGCCGGGATGGTCGGCGAGGCGCGCGCCGACCGTGGCACCGGGGCCCGTCACGATGTTGGCGACACCGGCCGGCAGCCCGGCCTCCACCAGCAGTTCGACGAGGACGACCGTGGTCAGCGGCGTGATCTCGCTCGGCTTGACGACGAAGGTGTTGCCCGCGGCGAGCGCCGGGGCGATCTTCCAACTCGCCTGGAGCAGCGGGTAGTTCCAGGGCGTGATCATCGTGCAGACGCCGACCGGTTCGTGTACGACGACGCTGTGGATCTCGTCGGAGCCCGCGTCGACGACGCGGCCCGCGCCCTCGCCGATCACCAGGTCGGCGAAGTAACGGAAGGCGTCGGCGACGCAGTCGACGTCGACGCGGCCCTCCTCCACGGTCTTGCCGGCGTCCCGGCTCTCCAGGAGGCCGATCTTCTCCCGGTCGCGGACGAGGAGGTCGGCGACGCGGCGCAGCAGCGCGGCCCGTTCGGCGACGGGCGTGTGCGGCCAGGGGCCCTCGTCGAAGGCGTGGCGCGCGGCGGCGATCGCGGCGTCCGCGTCCTGCGCGCCGCCCTCGGCGATCACCGCGAACGTCGTGGCGTCCGCGGGATCGAGGATCTCGCGGGTGGCTCCCGAGGCGGCGCCGCGCCACTCTCCGCCGACATGGATGGTGCTCTGAACTGACACGTCCTGCTTTGCCTTCCGTTCCGGTTCTCTCCCCCGAACACCGCAGATGCGCGGGTAAAAGCGCACTGCCGTGGTGCCGGATGTCCCTGCCCTGGCATGGCCAAAGCATGCACATTCCGTGGCCGGAAGTGCGCTGCGTCACCACCCGCGTCGCGGAAAGTCCGGAAAGACACCTGTCCGGGCGTCCTGTCCCGGCGGAGACGGCTGAGGCAGCGGGCACCGGCTCCGCGGGGACCCACTCCTGGCGTCCGGGAACACGAAACCGCCCACGACGGGCCCGAAGGCCCGCCGTGGGCGGCGGAGAACGAAAGGCGAGGGTCGGTCAGAGCAGACCGAGGCCGCGGACCGCCTCGCGCTCCTCGGCGAGCTCCGCGACGGACGCGTCGATGCGCGCACGCGAGAACTCGTTGATGTCCAGGCCCTGGACGATCTCGTACGCGCCGTCCTTCGTGGTGACGGGGAACGAGGAGATCAGGCCCTCCGGGACGCCGTAGGAGCCGTCCGAGGGGATGCCCATGGAGGTCCAGTCGCCCTCGGCGGTGCCGTTGACCCAGGTGTACACGTGGTCGATGGCGGCGTTGGCGGCGGAGGCGGCCGAGGAGGCGCCGCGCGCCTCGATGATCGCGGCGCCGCGCTTGGCGACGGTCGGGATGAACTCGTCGGCCAGCCACTTCTCGTCGTTCACGGTCTCCGCGGCGTTCTTGCCGCCGATCGTGGCGTGGAAGATGTCGGGGTACTGGGTGGCCGAGTGGTTGCCCCAGATGGTGAGGCGCTTGATGTCGGCGACCGTCGAGCCCGTCTTCTTCGCGAGCTGCGTCAGCGCGCGGTTGTGGTCGAGGCGCGTCATGGCGGTGAAGCGCTCGGCCGGTACGTCCGGCGCGGCGGCCTGGGCGATCAGGGCGTTGGTGTTGGCCGGGTTGCCGACGACGAGGACCTTGATGTCGTCCGCGGCGTGGTCGTTGATGGCCTTGCCCTGGGGCTTGAAGATGCCGCCGTTGGCCTCCAGGAGGTCACCGCGCTCCATGCCCTTGGTGCGGGGGCGGGCGCCGACGAGGAGACCGACGTTGGCGCCGTCGAAGGCGACGTTCGGGTCGTCGGTGATCTCGATGCCCTGGAGCAGCGGGAAGGCGCAGTCGTCGAGCTCCATGGCGGTGCCCTCGGCGGCCTTGAGCGCCGGGGTGATCTCCAGGAGGCGCAGCTTGACCGGCACGTCCGCGCCGAGCAGCTGGCCGGAGGCGATGCGGAAGAGCAGTGCGTAGCCGATCTGGCCGGCGGCGCCGGTGACGGTGACGTTCACGGGAGTGCGGGTCATGGCGTTCTCCGTAGGACAGCGGGTCTTTTGATCGATCTCTCGGCATCAAGAGATCCGGCCGTCAGGCTATCGCGCCGCGCCCCCACCGGACCTACCGGTGCGTGTGGCTCACCCCACAGAGCGACGCGGTCCGCGGTGCGCCGGGCGGGCCCGGCCGGGCGGGTGCGGGGCCGGACACGGAGGCGGCCGCCGGCCCGGGAGAGTGGGCGTTCGGCGGCCGCCGGGGTGTCACCGTGTGACCATCCCGTGGGGGTAGAGGTGCGCCTTCCCCGAAACGGAGTCTCCATGCACACCTTTTTCGCGGAGCTTCTTCTTCGCGGAGCTTCTTCTTCGCGGGGCTTCTTCTTCGCGGAGCTTCTTCTTCGCGGGGCTTCCTTCTCGCGCGGGGCTTCCTTCTCGCGCGGCTGCGAAGAGCGGGCCTACCCGAGCCCTACCTCGTACAGCCGCTCCGCCCGGAGTCGAGGGTCGCGCATGCCTTCGCCTCCGCCGCCGACTCCACCGCGAGCATCGGCGTGTACGCGTCCGTGTCCGCGTCGCCGACCAGCCCCTTCTTCGACGTCTCGGCCCCCACCCTCAGCCGCACGCTGTCACCGGGGGCCGCCCCCTGGATCCGCGCCCAGGCCGCCCGGCACGTCTTGCTGTACCGCACCTCGACGGTGACGGCGGCGACCGCGGTCCTGGCGGCGCTGGCGGCGAGGTCGCCGCCGCAGCCCATGGCCTCGGGGTCCTTGCCGGTGCAGCCGGCTCCCACGCACCCGACGCCCGCGGGGAGTTCGGGCGCGCTGGTGGTCGGCGCCGGGGGCGGCCCGGCGTGCTCCTTCGCGTCGCCGCCGCGGTCGCTGAACAGGACGTAGGCGACGAGCACGACGAGTGCCGCGCCCACGACTGCGGCGAGGACCAGGGGCAGCCGCCGCCGGCCCCTGTCACCGAAGGCGTCCGCCGGGGTCGCGTCCTGCGGGATCGCGTCCGGCGTCGCGGGGCCGAACTCCCCGGCCGGGGAGGCCGAGGCCGGTCCCGGCAAAGCACCGGCAGCACCGGCAGCACCGGCACCACCGGCACCACCGGCACCACCGGCACCACCGACGACACCAAAGCCCCCGCCCCCCACCTGCCCCCTCGGCGTGCCGGTCTTCCCCAGCCCGGCGCGTGCGTGGGATATCCGTATCGCTTCCATGGTCATGTCATGGCGCTTCGCGGAGTGGCTCCAGGCCCGTTCGGCGCGCTCCCACAACGTCATGAGGGGGGCGGGGTCGGTGCGGGTCGCCTCGGCGAGTGCCAGGACGGCGCCCTTCGGCGCGAGCCACCGCCCGTTCAGATACCGCTCCCACGAGGTCCGGCCGTATCCCGTGCGGTCCGCCAGCGCGGCCGTCTCCAGTCCGCCGCGTTCCACCAGCATCCGCAGCTCGGCCGCGAACTCCTTGGTCTCCGGGTCGAGTTCGTCCGGTAGCGCCATCCAACGAGGCATTGCGTCTCCCCCTCCGGCCGCGGCCTCCACCGACTGTCCAGGCTGTCTTGTGGGATGCGAGCGGCCAGGATGTCAGTTCCCGCCGCGGCGGGACGCCTCGGCTTCCGCCCCGCCCGCAGGCGCCCGGAGCGCGCGCCGCACGGGAACGCGGGGCCTCCGTCACGAAGGCCCCGCGTTTCGCTCGCGGCGTTGCGCCGCGCGCGTCAGCGCACGGTGAAGTGCAGCGTGTCCTGGAGGAAGGGCACCTTCAGCCAGGGATTCGGCTGGGCCATCATCGACAGCAGCACGATGGCCAGGCCGAGGATCCCGTACGTGACCATGTCCGTGAAGCGGGAGCGCACGGCGAGCATGCCGACGGACGGCAGCACCCAGCGCATCGCGGCGCCGCCGAGCAGGGCGACCCCGACCAGGATCGTGCCGATGCGGAACACGCCGAACGCGGTGATCAGCAGGCCGATCCCGGCCAGCACGAGCACGGCGATCAGCGGCCACTGGCGGGCGGGCGCGGGGGCGTCGCGGGGAGCGGCCCGGCCGCCGCCCTCGGGGCGCGCGGTGTCGCGCGTCCACAGCGGGAAGCGCCGCGTGCCGCGCTTCTTGCCGCCTTCGTCGCCGCGCACGCCGTCGTCCCCATCGCCGGCCACGCCGTCGCTCAGGCCGCCGCCCGCGCCGTCGCGCCCGCCCTCGCGCACGTCGTCGCCCTCGCGCACGTCGTCGCCCGCGCCCGGGGAGGCGTCAGCGGACACCGGCCGCGTTCCGTTCGGCGGCCTCGACCACGTTCACGAGGAGCTGGGCGCGGGTCATCGGGCCCACCCCGCCGGGGTTCGGCGAGATCCAGCCGGCGATCTCGGCGACGCCCGGGTGCACATCGCCGACGATCTTGCCGGTGGCGTCGCGCGAGACGCCGACGTCGAGCACGGCCGCGCCCGGCTTGATGTCCTCGGGCTTGATCAGGTGCGGCACGCCCGCGGCGGCCACGATGATGTCGGCCCGCTTGAGGTGCGCGGCGAGGTCCCGGGTGCCGGTGTGGCACTGGGTGACCGTCGCGTTCTCCGACTTGCGGGTGAGCAGCAGCGGCATCGGGCGGCCGATGGTCACGCCGCGGCCGACCACGACGACCTCGGCGCCCTTGATCTCGACGCCGTGCTTGCGCAGCAGCGTGATGATGCCGAACGGAGTGCAGGGCAGTGGCGCCGGCTCGTTCAGGACGAGGCGGCCGAGGTTCATCGGGTGCAGGCCGTCGGCGTCCTTGGCCGGGTCCATCAGCTCCAGGATGCGGTTCTCGTCGATGCCCTTGGGCAGCGGGAGCTGGACGATGTAGCCGGTGCAGGCCGGGTCGTCGTTCAGCTCGCGGACGACCGCCTCGATCTCCTCCTGCGTGGCCGTGGCGGGCAGTTCGCGCTGGATGGAGGCGATGCCGACCTGCGCGCAGTCGCGGTGCTTTCCTGCCACGTACTTCTGGCTGCCGGGATCCTCACCGACGAGGACGGTGCCGAGTCCGGGCGTGACCCCCTTCTCCTTGAGGGCCGCCACGCGGGCGGTCAGTTCGGATTTGATCGCGGCTGCGGTGGCCTTGCCATCGAGAATCTGGGCGGTCATGGCGCCCATTGTTTCAGGGCGGCCCGGGTTCGCCCAAGTTGCACTTGCACAACGGCCCCGGAGGCCCTCTGGACAGGACCGTGTCCGGTTCAGGAGCATGATCCGCGCAGTGCCGCGGACAGCGGCAGGGGGGCACACCGCGCATGCGGCCGTATTTCGTATTTTTCCTCCGCAGGTCCGCGCCGTCCCCGACCTCGTCCCCGGAGGAATCTCGCCATGAGCCACGGCGAACCGAACAATCCGTACGGCCAGCAGCCGCCGCAGCCGAACCCGTACGGGGGCCAGCAGCCGAATCCGTACGGGCAGCAGGCGCCGCAGGGCGTCCCGCCGCAGGGCTACGGCTATCCGCAGCAGCCCGGCGGGCCCTTCCCGTCGTACCCGCAGCAGTCGGGGATGCCCGACCAGGGCATGCCCGGGGTGCCGCCGCTCGCGTCGATGGGGCGGCGGCTGTGCGCGCAGCTGATCGACGGGGTGCTGATCGGCATCGTCTACTTCGTGTTCCTCGCGCCGAAGTTCACCGACTTCATCGACGCGATCCGGGCCTGTGACGCGGGTTCGTCCACGTACGACACCTGCGTGAACAACGCCACGTCGGACTTCCAGTCGGCGTCCCTGCCCATCGCGGGCATCTTCATGGTCATCGTCCTGCTCTACCAGGTCCTGATGATCGCGTTCGTCGGTGCCACGCTGGGCAAGCTGGCCGTCGGCATCCGTGTCCTGAAGGCGGAGACCGGCGCGAAGCCGGGCATCGGCGGCGGCTTCCTGCGCTGGATCATCCCGACGGTCGGCAGCCTCGCCTGCGGCATCGGCGCGCTGCTCGTCTACCTCTCCCCGTTCTGGGACAAGTCCGGCCGCAAGCAGGGCTGGCACGACAAGGTGGCGAGCACGGTCGTCGTGCACGTGAAGGGCTGAACCCCGGCACCACGTACGACGAGGGCCCGCCGGTCGGTGACCGGCGGGCCCTCGCTCCGTACTCGGGCCCTCGCTCCGTACTAGTGGGTTCAGTGGAAGAAGTGGCGCGTCCCCGTGAAGTACATCGTCACGCCCGCCTTCTTGGCGGCCTCGACGACCTGCTCGTCACGGATGGAGCCGCCCGGCTGCACGATCGCCTTCACGCCGGCGTCGATGAGGATCTGCGGCCCGTCGGGGAACGGGAAGAACGCGTCCGACGCGGCGAAGGAACCGCGCGCCCGCTCCTCGCCCGCCCGCTCGACGGCGAGCTTGCAGGAGTCGACGCGGTTGACCTGGCCCATGCCGACGCCGACGGAGGCGCCGTCCTTGGCGAGCAGGATCGCGTTCGACTTCACGGCGCGGCACGCCTTCCACGCGAACGCCAGCTCGTCCAGCTCGCCCTGCGACAGCGCGTCGCCGGTGGCGAGGGTCCAGGAGGCCGGGTCGTCGCCGTCGGCCTGGAGGCGGTCGGTGACCTGGAGGAGCGCGCCGCCGTCGATCTGCTTCGTCTCGACGGTGGCGGACGGCCCGTTCGGGGCGCGCAGCACCCGGATGTTCTTCTTCTTGGTGAGGGCTTCGAGGGCGCCGTCCTCGTAGTCGGGCGCGACGATGACCTCGGTGAAGATGTCGGCGACCTGCTCCGCCATCTCCTTGGTGACGGGGCGGTTGACCGCGATCACGCCGCCGTAGGCCGAGACCGGGTCGCAGGCGTGCGCCTTGCGGTGGGCCTCCGCGACGTTCGCGGCGACCGCGATGCCGCACGGGTTGGCGTGCTTGATGATCGCGACGCACGGGTCGTCGTGGTCGTACGCGGCACGGCGCGCGGCGTCCGTGTCCGTGAAGTTGTTGTACGACATCTCCTTGCCGTGCAGCTGCTCCGCCTCGGCGAGACCGCCGGTGCCGTCGACGTAGAGGGCCGCGCCCTGGTGCGGGTTCTCGCCGTAGCGCAGGACGTTCTTGCGCGCGTACGTGGCACCGAGGAAGTCGGGGTGGCCGCTGTCGTCGGCGGCGGCGTAGTCGGCCGCGAACCAGGCGGCGACGGCCACGTCGTAGGCGGCCGTGTGCTGGAACGCCTCGGCGGCGAGCCGCTTGCGCGTGGTGAGGTCGAACCCGCCGTCCTTGACCGCCGCGAGGACGTCGGCGTACCGCTGCGGGCTGGTGACGACGGTGACCGACGGGTGGTTCTTGGCCGCGGCGCGCACCATCGAGGGGCCGCCGATGTCGATCTGCTCGACGCACTCGTCGGGGCCGGCGCCCGAGGCGACGGTCTCCTTGAACGGGTACAGGTTCACGACGACCAGCTCGAACGGCTTCACCCCGAGGTCGGCGAGCTGCTTCTGGTGGTCCTCCAGGCGCAGGTCGGCGAGGATGCCGGCGTGCACCTTCGGGTGCAGGGTCTTCACGCGCCCGTCGAGGCACTCCGGGAAGCCGGTGACGTCCTCGACCTTGGTGACCGGCACCCCGGCGGCGGCGATCCTCGCCGCGGTGGAACCGGTGGACACCAGCTCGACGCCCGCCTCGTGGAGCCCGCGCGCCAGCTCCTCCAGACCGGTCTTGTCGTAGACGCTGACCAGCGCCCGGCGGATGGGCCGCTTGTTGCTCTCGGCGGTCACGGGATAACTACCTTTCGTCCCTCGATGCTGTAGCCGTTACGGGCCAGACGCCCCACGACATCGACGAGCAGCGTGCGCTCGACTTCCTTGATGCGCTCGTGCAGAGCGCTCTCACCGTCGTCCGTGTCCTCTTCCACGATCTCGACCACGCCCTGGGCGATGATCGGGCCGGTGTCGACGCCGTCGTCGACGAAGTGGACGGTGCAGCCGGTGACCCGGGCGCCGTACGCGAGGGCGTCGCGCACACCGTGAGCACCGGGAAAACTGGGCAGCAGGGCCGGGTGCGTGTTGATCAGCCGCCCCCCGAAGCGCGCGAGGAACTCCTTGCCCACGATCTTCATGAAGCCCGCCGAGACCACCAGGTCCGGCTCGTACGCGGCGGTCGCCTCGGCGAGCGCCCGGTCCCAGTCGTCGCGCGTGGCGTGGTCCCTGACCCGGCACACGAACGTCGGGATCCCGGCGCGCTCGGCCCGCTCCAGACCGGCGATGCCGTCGCGGTCGGCGCCGACGGCGACGATCCGCGCTCCGTACGTGTCCGCGCCCTGGGCCGCGATGGTGTCCAGCAGTGCCTGCAGATTCGTACCTGATCCGGAGACCAGCACGACGAGGCGCTTGGCCTTGGCCACGGCGGGGCCCTTTCTCGTTCACGGGAGAGCTTCTTCGCACGGCCGCCGCAGACGGAACGGATCACGCTTGTCCATTCCTACGAAAGCTTCGCTCCCGCGTATACGGGGAACCCTACGAAGCGGCCGGCCGTCAGCAACGATACCGGCACACCCGGCGGCCCCCACGGGACGGGGGCGTGGCCGGGAGGTAGCGTCAGCGTCCAGGAACACCGAGCAAGATCCCGCGACACCTGAAGATCCTGCCCGGGCGCGGAACGCGGGGCGGGCATGGAACGTTGACGTAAAGAACGCACCAAGCCCGTAACCGCGACCCGACCGACGACCTAGGGGAAGACGCACACCTGATGCCGGACCGAAGCCTTCGCCTCACGCTGCCCCACGGCGCCGTCCTGCTGCGCGAAGGCCGACCCACGCCGCCGTCGCCGTCCGCGGACGCCGGGGACTCCCCGCCCGCCGAGGACTCCGAGCGGAACCAGGGGGCCTCGGGACCCGCAGGCCCCTCGGGGTCCGAGGGCTCCTCGGGGTCCGAGGGCTCCTCGGGGTCCGAGGGCTCCTCGGGGGCCAAGGGCTCCTCGGGGGCCAAGGGCTCCTCGGGGGCCAAGGGCTCCTCGGGGGCCAAGGGGTCCGCCGAGGGCTCGGGCTCCGGGCAGAGCCAGGCGGACAACCCGTTCGCTCCGCCGCCCGAGGACGCCCCGGACCGCCCCTGGCGGCCGCGCGGGCCCGAGGGCCAGGACGGTCAGGACGGCGCAGGCGCTGCCGGGAGCGGCGGGACCCGTTCTCCCTGGGGCAGCCAGTGGAGCGACCGCCAGCCGGGCCGCGCCCAGGACGGCCGCTTCGGCGACCGCCCGGGCAGCGGCAACCAGGGCGGCCCCGAGGGGAAGGGGCCCGGCCCGGGCTCCGGCCCGCGCTGGGACCCGACGGACCCGGCGCAGCGGCGCGCGCGGTACGCGCTCCTGTCGGGCATGTGGAGTTTCTTCTTCGCCCTGTTCGCCTGGCCCTACGTGGCGCTGCTGCTCGGCGCGCTCGCCCTGTACTGGAGCATCAGCGCCCTGCGCGCGAAGCCCCGCACCCCGGCCCCGGACGCCCCCACCCCGGCCGCCGGCGCGGCGCCCGCCCGTCAGCAGACGACGGCGGCGATCAGCGGTCTGGTCACGGGTGCGCTGGCGCTGGCGCTGGTGGCGTCGATGTTCACGGCGAAGCTCGTGTACAGCGACTACTACGAGTGCCGGGCCGACGCCCTGACCAACGCGGCCAACAAGTCCTGCGAGGACCTGCTGCCGAAGGAGCTGCGGCCGTTGCTCGGTGCGCGGTGAGGGGCCCTCAGGGTTGAGGATCGGCTGAGGGGTCCGGGGTTTCCGCCGAGGGCGGGGGCGGGGCCACGGGTTCGGTGCGGGCCTCGGTGCGGGCCGGGGGCCGTGCGGGGGTCTCTGCCGAGGGGGCTGCCGGGTCCTTCGGTGCCGGGTTTTTGGGTGCCGGGTCCTTCGGTGCTGGGTCCTTCGGTGCCGGGTCCTTCTTTGCCGGGTCCTTGGATGGCGGAGTCAGGAGTTCCGGTTCGGTCGACTCGCCCTGCTGCGGCTCGGTCTGTGGTGGCTTGTCTTCCACAGCCGGGTCCCGCTTCTCCGCGTGGCCCCTCTTCTCCGTGTGGCCCGACTTCTCCGCCGGGCCCGGCTGCTCGACCCGGCTCGCCTGCTCCATCGGGCCCGGCTCATCGACCGGCTCCCCAAGCGGCTGCGGCTGCGACTGCGGCTGCTGCGTTCGCCTCTCCGTCGGAAGTGCCCAGCGCGTCGCCCGGGCCGCCTCGTCGAAGAAGTCGTAGACATCGAACTCCTCGTCCTCCTCAGCGGGTTCGGGCTCCGGCACCACAGCGGCCCGCCGCGGCACCGACATGCCGGACGGGGCGGTCGTCCACCGGCCCATGGGGCGCCGCGCCCCGGACCTGCGCACCCGCCACCCCCACACCACCAGCGCCACCGGCATCCCCACGACCCCGGTCCACGCCGCCGCGGCCGCGCCCGTCAGCCAGCCGACCGGGCCGAACGACGCGAGCACCCCCACGCCCAGGGCGCCGCCGGCCGCGACGGCGAGCACGGCGAACAGCGCTCCGCAGAGCCCGGCCGCCACGGCCATCGCGTAGGCGACCCGCCCCACGGTCCAGCCGGCCCGTTCGCCCGCCACCACCACGAACCACGCCACGGCGACCGCGGCCGCCACGGGCACCACCCCGACCAGCCAGGTCAGCGGCGGTCCCGCGGTCGCCGCCGGTACCGCTTCCAGCAGCGGGAAGGCGGGCAGCAGCGGGACGTCCACGCCGCCGAGCGGCCCCACCTGGTGACCGGTGCCCAGCATGACGCCGGGTCCCAGGGCGTAGGCGGCGCCCCAGACCGCGGCGTTCGGCACCAGCGAGAGGCAGAGCAGCAGCACGGCGATCCGCCCCGACCAGGCGGCCGTCAGCTGCTGGAAGGACTCCCGCACCGCTCCCCCGTGCCAGACGAGGGACGCCGCCACCAGGAGCGCGCCCCCGGCGACCAGGACGAGGACGCCGGCCGCGGCGGCCCGGGCGGCGACCGGCAGGACCTTGTCGACGAGGACCCGCGGGAGCACGTCCAGGGACCGGTGGACGGCCGGTGGCAGCGGTCCGTCCGGTCTGCCGTGCGCGATCCAGACCCCGGACCCGGACGCGGCCACCGTCACCAGGACGAGATGCGCCGCGCAACTGAACCAGGAGGGGCTCAGCTCACCGCCGGACGCGTAACAGGCGGTCGCGATGCCGATCACCAGATAGCCGCAGGCGACACCGGCCCACACCCCGACCGCGGAGCCCAGGGGCGCGCCCTCCTCCTCGGGCTCGGCCGCGTCGCGCGCGGCCCGGTGCACCAGCCACACCGGGAGCGCCATGAGCAGCAGCGGAGTCAGGCCGACCGGCGCGGGTGTCCCGGAGAGCGTGTCGGCCCTGACCATCTCGGTGCCGTGGGCGAGCAGCCACAGCGCGGCGGCGGTGTGCAGGGCGCCGCCGGGGCCGCTGTCGGGGTACGGCGAGCTGATCCACATCGCGATCACGAGCACGGCGATCGTGCCGAGCCCGAGCCCCGCCGCGACGACTCCGCCGAAGACTCCGGCCGCGGGCCCGGGCGATCGTTCCCGCACACGCGTCAGCAGCACGGGCAACGTCAGTCCACGGCCGGTCATCTGGGTCACGGGCCCATGCTGCCAACGACACGCGCTCAAGCCGCGTAACAGGCGAAGTCCGGATGTGTCGCAGAAGATGCGCTTATGTACTTTTCCGGGCGAAAGGGTGGATGGGGTTCCTCATGACGCAGAACGCCGCCGCCCCGCTGCCGACGCCGAAGGAACGCCGCAGGCTCCGCGAGGCGAAGTCGCTGACCCAGGCCCAGCTCGCCGCGGAGCTCGGCGTGACCCGCGAGACGATCCGCGCGTGGGAGTCGGGCCGCACCTCTCCCGGGGGCCTGAAGCGGGAGGTGTACACGCGTTTCTTGACGGCCCCGGACCCCGCGCCCGCCCCCGTTCCGGTGAAGCGGCCGAAGGCGCAGCTCCAGAAACGCGAGAAGGCCCGCCGCCAACGGAAGCTTTCGAAGCCGGAACCACTGCTCCAGGAGACTGAACCAGCTCAGGAAATTGAGCGGGCTCAGGAGGTCCGGACAGCTGAGCGGGCTCAGGAGGTCCAGGCAGCTGAGCGGGCTCAGGAGGTCCAGGCAGCTGAGCGGGCTCAGGAGGCTCAGGCAGCTGAGCGGGCTCAGGAGGTACCGGCGGCTGAGCCGTCGCGGGAAGCCGAGCGGCCTCTGGAACCGCAACAGCCCCGGGCATCCGAGCAGGACGGCGAGCCGCAGCGCGCCCGCAGGGCAGAACGGCCCCGGAAACGGGGGCGGTCCCGAAAGTCGGCGCGGGCGACGACAGCCCAGCCGGTCGGAGCGGCGGAGGAGCGCACATCGTCCGAGCGGGACGCCACCGCCGAATCGGGACCTTCCGCCGCCCAGGTCACCACCACCGCCCAGGTCACCACCGCCGAGCAGGTCACCACCGCCGAGCGGGACGTCACCGCCGAGCCGAAGCCGAAGCCGACGCCGACGCCGACGCCGACGCCGACGGCCCAGCAGGTCACCACCATCGAGCCGGACGCCGCGGTCGAGCCGGGCACGGCTGCCCGGCAGCGAGGGCGGGGCCGGGGCCAGGAGGCCGCGGTCGCCACGGCCCCGGAGGTCGCGTTCGACGCGCTGTACACGCATGCCGCGCCGCTGCTGGTGCGCCAGGCCTACCTGCTCTGCGGGCGCCGCGCCCTGGCCCGCGAATCCGTGGAGCGCGCCTTCCAGCTGGCCTGGCAGCGCTGGCCCGAGGTCGCCGTCGACCCGGACCCGGCGGGCTGGGTGCGGGCGGCGGCGTACGAGTACGCCATGTCGCCCTGGCACCGGATGCGCCTCGCCCACCGGCGCCCGGACGCGCCGCCCGCCGAGACCGCCGACCGCGAGCTGCTCGACGTACTGCAGAGTCTGCCGCCCGCCTACCGGCGCTCCCTGCTGCTCTACGACTGGGTGGGGCTCGACCTGCCGGAGACCGCGGCCGAGACGGAGGCCAGCACGCCTGCGGCGGCCCATCGCATCCTGCACGCCCGCGAGGCCGTCGCCGAGCGGCTGCCGGAGCTGGCCGTGCCCGAGCAGCTGCACCGCAGGCTGACCGAGCTGGCCACCGCGGAGAAGCTGGAGGCGCCGCGGGCCACGCTCGTCCGGGCCGTCGGCGAGCGCCGCACCCGGTTCTGGACCCGGGCGGCGATCGTCGTGACGACCCTGATCGTCGGAGCTACGGCGCTGACGGTGCGGGCCGCCCCGACGCATTACGTGCCGGTGCCCGCGCCCGGCGCCCCGATCAGCGGCGTGCCCGCGCTGCACGGCCCGGAACGGCTCACCGGCCCCGACCGCGCCCTGCGCGACGCGCTGCGCACGCGGCTCAGCGGCGGCCCCGCACGCCTGACTCCCGTCGCGCGGTGATCCCGGGGCGCGGTCATCCCGGAGCGCGATGATCCTGGTGGCGCAATGATCAGGGGCCCGCACCGGTGTTCCAGTGCGGGCCCCTGATCCACGTACGCCGTGACGGCGTACCGCCGAGACCTACGAGAGCAGCTCGCGGGCGAGCTTCGCCGTCTCGGTCGGCGTCTTGCCGACCTTGACGCCGGCGGCCTCCAGGGCCTCCTTCTTCGCCTGGGCGGTGCCGGAGGAGCCGGAGACGATGGCGCCGGCGTGGCCCATGGTCTTGCCCTCGGGCGCGGTGAAGCCCGCGACGTAGCCGACGACCGGCTTGGTGACGTTGGCCTTGATGAAGTCGGCCGCGCGCTCCTCGGCGTCGCCGCCGATCTCACCGATCATCACGATCAGGTCGGTCTCCGGGTCGGCCTCGAAGGCCGCCAGGGCGTCGATGTGCGTGGTGCCGATGACCGGGTCGCCACCGATGCCGACGGCCGACGAGAAGCCGATGTCCCGCAGCTCGTACATCATCTGGTACGTCAGCGTGCCGGACTTCGAGACCAGGCCGATGCGGCCCGGCTTGGTGATGTCGCCCGGGATGATGCCGGCGTTCGACTGGCCCGGGGTGATGAGACCGGGGCAGTTCGGGCCGATGATCCGGGTCTTGTCGCCCTTGGACTTCGCGTACGCGTAGAACGCGGCGGAGTCGTGGACGGCGATGCCCTCGGTGATGACGACGGCGAGGGGGATCTCGGCGTCGATCGCCTCGACCACGGCGGCCTTGGAGAAGGCCGGCGGGACGAAGAGGACGGACACGTTGGCGCCCGTCTTCTCGATCGCCTCGGCGACCGAGCCGAAGACGGGGATCGACGTGCCGTCGAAGTCGACCTCGGTGCCGGCCTTGCGCGGGTTCACGCCGCCGACGATGTTGGTGCCGTCGGCGAGCATGAGCTTGGTGTGCTTCATGCCCGTGGCACCGGTCATGCCCTGGACGATGACCTTGCTGTCCTTGTTGAGGAAGATAGCCATGGCTGTTCTGTCCCTCGTCCCTTACTTCGCGGCCGCGAGCTCGGCGGCCTTGTCGGCCGCGCCGTCCATGGTGTCCACGCGCTGCACCAGCGGGTGGTTGGCGTCGGAGAGGATCTTGCGACCCAGCTCGGCGTTGTTGCCGTCGAGCCGCACGACGAGGGGCTTCTCGACCTTCTCGCCCTTCTCCTCCAGGAGCGCGAGCGCCTGGACGATGCCGTTGGCGACCTCGTCGCAGGCGGTGATGCCGCCGAAGACGTTGACGAAGACGGACTTGACGTCCGCGTCGCCGAGGATGATCTCCAGGCCGTTCGCCATCACCTGGGCGGAGGCGCCGCCGCCGATGTCGAGGAAGTTGGCCGGCTTCACGCCGCCGTGCTGCTCACCGGCGTACGCGACGACGTCCAGCGTCGACATGACCAGACCGGCACCGTTGCCGATGATGCCGACCTCGCCGTCGAGCTTGACGTAGTTGAGGCCCTTCTCCTTGGCAGCGGCCTCGAGCGGGTCGGCCGCGTCCTTGTCCTGGAGCGCCTCGTGGTCGGGGTGCCGGAAGTCGGCGTTCTCGTCCAGGGACACCTTGCCGTCGAGGGCGATGATGTCGCCGGAGGCGACCTTGGCGAGGGGGTTGACCTCGACCAGGAGGGCGTCCTCCTCGATGAAGGTCTTCCAGAGCGTCACCAGCACGTCGGCGACCTTGCCGGCCACCTCGGCGGGGAACTTCGCGTCCTCGACGATCTTGCGGGCGACCTCGGGGGTCACGCCCTCGTTGGCGTCGATCGGCGTCTTGGCGACGGCCTCCGGGCGGGTGGCCGCCACCTCCTCGATCTCCACGCCGCCCTCGACGGAGGCGATGGAGAGGAAGGTGCGGTTGGTGCGGTCCAGGAGGAAGGAGACGTAGTACTCCTCCACGATCTCCGGAGCCGTCTCGGCCATCATCACCTTGTGGACCGTGTGGCCCTTGATGTCCATGCCGAGGATGTTCGTCGCGTGCGCGACGGCCTCGTCGGGGGTGGCGGCCAGCTTCACGCCACCGGCCTTGCCCCGGCCACCGACCTTCACCTGAGCCTTGACGACAGACTTGCCGCCAAGACGCTCGGTCGCCTCGCGGGCTGCCTCAGGCGTGTCGATGACTTCACCGGCCAGCACCGGTACACCGTGCTTGGCGAAGAGGTCCCTCGCCTGGTACTCGAACAGGTCCACGCGCGTCCGTCCCTATCAGTGATCTCGCGGTTCGATCTTCCTGCGTGGGCGTGCCGCGAAGGGCAACGTGACTCCGCTGTCACAAGGGAGGCGTACGAGGCGTACACAGTGGCCGGGTACGCGGCATGTCCGTCTCGCAGGTTATCGCCGCGCGGCGACGCACCCTAAATCGCAGATCACACCTGAGCGGTGATACCGGTCACAGAGCGTCCTGTTTGTCGCTCTGTCGCCGTGCTGTCGCCCTGCCGCCGTCGCCCTGCCGCCGTCGCGCTGTCGCCGTCGCACCGTCGTCCTGTCATCGTCTGCCGCCCCGCTGTTCTCTCGCGTTCGCGGCCTCACCGCGCGGGGGTACGCACGGTGAGGCCACCCGATGAGCCCCGGAATCCCGAGGGGGCTCGGAGCAGGCGGTCCGTCCCCACGGAGCCGCCCGCACGCACGCCGGTTTCCGGCCGGGTCACGCCGACGGTCTTCGGCGGAACCGGCTCCCCGGCGTCGGTCAGATACCCGGTACGCAGCCGGCCACGGCGGCGCCGAGGGAGCGGCGGAGGTTCTTGCTCATTCCTACGGTGTTCCTTCGCATCCGGTGGTTCCGGCTGGCGGGCAGACCTGTTCGGGCCCCCGCGCGGCAGAGCTCGCGCGGGGGAAGAGGGCTGCCCTAGCCGGGAAACTCGGGGATGTCGCGATACCGGTCGGCCACCGGCGCGGGAACGCCCGGCGCGAAGGCCCCGGGCAGCAGCAGCACGGGCACCCGGCTGCCGAAAGCCGCCGCGTGCAGATCGCTGTGGCGCGTCGGGCCGCCGTCACCCGCGGACGCGTTGGCCCCGAGCGTGCCGTCGGGACGCGGTGCGGCGGGCGCACCGGGCTGCGGTGCGGCGGTGCGCTGCGCGGCCGGGCCGCGGTGCGTGCCGTCGCGACGGTCGTGGTCTACGCGGCCGGCGCTCGCGGCGTCGTACGCGGTCGGCCCCGCCGCCCGCGCGGAGTGCGCGAGATGCGCGGCGGACGTGCGGGGGCGGTGCGGTGCGGGCGCCGCAGCGGGGGCGTGCGAGGGCCGGTCGGCGACGGTCCCGGCCGGTGTGGTGGGTGCGGTGGTGGCTGCGGGTGGTGCGGGGGTGGACGGTGCGGGGTCCGGGGCGGAGGGGGTGGGCGCCGGGGCCGGGTGACCGGGCTGGACCGGCAGCTCAGGAAGGTCGGGCAGACCGGGCAGGGCCGGAGGCTCGTCGGGCTGCGGTCGCGGGGCCACCGAGGCCAGCCCGCCGATGACCTGCCCGGCGATGTCACCGACGGGCCCCGTCAGCGCGCCGACGGGCTTCGTGAGGGCACCGACCTGCTCCGTCAGCGCGCCGACCGGCTTCGTGAGGGCACCGACCGGCGCTGTCACGTGGCGCACCGTGTCGAGAGCCGGCTGGAGGGCCTGGTCCCGGGCGGGTTCGGCGTTCCGCGTCCGCACCGCGCCGGAGACACCCTCGCGCACCGCGCGCACGTCCCGCGCCGGCCGGGCCACGGCCTCGCCGAGCACGGAGTGGCGGGAGGTGAGCGTGCCGGACGACGCGGCGCCCGAAGTGTCGTCCGCGTGGGCCTGGCCGCCGAAGAGGAGTCCGAGGCCGAGCAACCCGCCCAACAGCAGCGCGAGTTGCAGCGCGCGCCGCCGCACCACCGGGCACGGCGGGCGCTCGGCGGGGGCGAGGGGAAGTATCTCGGACGTCACGGTGCGCCGATCCTCGCACGGGACGAGGGAGCCTGCGCAAGCCCTGAGTTACCGATGGGTACTCATATCCGGTTTGCCGCCGCTCCACCGGTTTCGGCCGCCGCGTCGGGTATGGGCAGCGGCCGCTTCTCGATGGCCGCCGCCATGACGTCCGGGAAGAGGTCGGGGGTGCAGGCGAAGGCCGGTGCCCCCAGTGCGGCGAGCGCCGCCGCGTGCTCACGGTCGTAGGCGGGCGCGCCCTCGTCGGAGAGCGCGAGCAGCGTCACGAACTGGACGCCGGCCGCCTTCATCGCCGCGACCCGCTTGAGCATCTCGTCGCGTATCCCGCCTTCGTAGAGGTCGGAGATGAGGACGACGACGGTCTCGGCGGGGCGGGTGATCTGGGACTGGCAGTAGGCCAGGGCCCGGTTGATGTCGGTGCCGCCGCCGAGCTGGGTGCCGAAGAGGACGTCGACCGGGTCGTCGAGCTGGTCGGTCAGGTCCACCACGGCCGTGTCGAAGACGACGAGCCGCGTCCGGATGGCACGCATCGAGGCGAGCACAGCCCCGAACACGGAGGCGTAGACGACCGACGCCGCCATCGAGCCCGACTGGTCGATGCAGAGGATCACCTCCTTCTTTACGGACTGCGCGGCCCGCCCGTACCCGATGAGCCGCTCGGGCACGACCGTGCGGTACTCGGGCAGGTAGTGCTTGAGGTTGGCCGCGATCGTGCGGTTCCAGTCGATGTCGTGGTGGCGCGGCCGGCTGATGCGGGCGCTGCGGTCGAGGGCGCCGGTGAGGGTGGCGCGGGTGCGCGTCGCGAGCCTCTTCTCCAGGTCGTCGACGACCTTGCGGACCACCGCGCGGGCGGTCTCCTTCGTCGTCTCCGGCATCGCCTTGTTCAGCGAGAGCAGGGTGCCGACGAGGTGCACGTCGGCGTCGACGGCCTCCAGCATCTCCGGTTCGAGCAGCAGTGCGGAGAGGCCGAGCCGGTCGATCGCGTCGCGCTGCATGATTTGGACGACGGAGGACGGGAAGTACGTGCGGATGTCGCCGAGCCAGCGGGCGACGGACGGGGCGGAGCCGCCCAGCCCGGCGGTGCGGCTGCGGCCGGGGGTGCGGTGTCCGTCCCGGCCCGCGCCGTACAGGGCGGTGAGGGCGCCGTCCATCGCCGCGTCCTGTCCGGACAGGCGGCAGCCGGTGCCGTCGGCTGCTTCGCCGCCCAGGACCAGGCGCCAGCGCCTGAGCCGTTCCTCTTCGGGGCTGCGGGGGGTTTCGGTTTCGGTCATGTGATCGCTCCTGCGGGGTTGTGTCGTACCGCCGTCTCATCTGCCACGCGCGCGCCCCTGGAAGACTTCGTCTACAACGCCGTCGTGGCTGGGCGCGCAGTTCCCCGCGCCCCTTAAGGGCCGGTTCTTCAGCTGACGCACCGTCGTGGTTGCTCGCGCAGTTCCCCGCGCCCCTGAGATGCGCACTTCGTGCGCTATCTCATCGCCCTCCCGGGAGCGGCCCCTGAGGCTGCGGCGAAGCCGCATGCCTCCAGGGGCGCGGGGAACTGCGCGAGAAGCCCCACCGGCCCGCACCCGGCACCCCACCGCACCGCCCCACTCCTCACCCGCCACCCCCCACACCGCCCCCGGCACCGGCACCGGCACCGGCACCCGCCCCCAACAACATCCGCACCACCACCCCCACCGCCTCCGCCCGATCCGGATCGACCTCCTCGCCGAACCCGAACCCGAACCCGAACCCGGACCCGGACCCGGACCCAGCCCCCACCCCCACCCCGGCGGCAGCCGCCCCGCGCCGGACCAGCTCCCCCAAAGACCTCCGCACCCCCACCTCGTACGCCGAGAACGTCCGGCGCAGCAGCGGCAGTACGTCGGTGAACGCGGCGTCCGGCACCCCCGTGAGCCACGCGTCGACCAGGCCGAGCAGCCGCTCGTCGTGGACGAGGAGGAGGCCGCCGCCTGAGCCCCCACCGACGAAGCCCTCGATCCAGGCGGCCGCCTCCCCCGGCGGGGTGCCGGGCGAGAGGGCGAGGCCCATCAGGCGAGCGGCGCCCTCGTCGTCCAGCGCGCCCTCGTCCAGCAGGACGCGCGCGCACCGGCCGCGCACCACCCCGGCCACGCTGTCCCGCGCGGCCAGCGTGCGCAGCACGGCCCGCCAGCGCTCACGCAGGGCCGCGTCCTCCAGGAGGGCGACGGCCGCGTGCACGGCGTCGACGTGCCCGCGCATCTCGGCGGCGGCGTCGGCACCGAGCCCCACGCAGGCCGGGGGCAGCCCGACGAAGACCCGCTGGGCCAGGCCGGTCGCCACGCCCGCGAGGGCCGCGGTGTCGGTGCCGCGCACATCGCCGTAGCGCAGGGCGCGGACCAGGGCGGGCAGGGCCTGCGCGAGGTGGCCGACGTCCGCGTCGAGCGCGGCGCGGTCGGCGAGGACGCGCATGACGACGGGCAGCGCGTCCGGCAGCCCCGCCAGCAGGCAGTGCTCGGCGAGCACCGTGACGTCGGCGAGAGCGGTCGCCGCGACGGCGTCCGACCCGGCCTTGGCCGTCGCGGCCGCCAGCACGGTGGTCCCCCAGATCCCGGCCTCGGCGACCCGCACCGCGAGCTCCGGTTCCCAGCGCAGCCGCCAGGTCTCGCGGAAGGTGCCGGTGGAGCCGCGGGCCGATCTGGCCGGCTCGCCCCAGGCGACGCCGAGCAGGCGCAGGCGGTGCAGCAGGCGGCTGCGCGCGCCGTCGGTGTCGCCCCGCAGGTCGAGGTCCAGCTCCTTCTCCTCGGCCGCCGGCCGGAGCCGCAGGGTGCGCTGGAGGCGGCTGAGGTCGCGCTGCAGGGGGACGGCGGGCGCCGACTCGGGCACCTCCCCCAGGACGTCGCCGACCACGAGCCGGTCGTGGATGAGCGCGAGGGGAACGTCCGAGCCCTCGCAGAGCACCGCCCGGACCGCGTCGGTGGTCTCCGTCAGCCCGGCGAGCGGGCGGCCCCGCAACACGGCCAGGCTCTCCGCGAGCCGGACCGCCTCGATGACGTGGGCGGAGGACACGATGCGGTCCTCGGCGCGCAGCAGTCCCGCGACCTTGGTGAGCCACCGCTCGACGGGCCGGTCCGGGGCGCTGAACAGGTGCCCGTACCAGCCGGGCGACTCGATCCCCGCCCCGTAGCCGCCGGCGCGGGCGAGCCGGCGGTGGGTCCACGGCACCCAGGTGAGGTCGGTCTTCACCTTGGGCAGCCCCTTCAGCAGGGCGCGGTCGGCGGCGACGGTGGTCCGCTGCCGCAGCGCGGGCACGTGCCACGCCCCGCACACCACGGCGACGGCGTCCCCGAACTCCCGCACCGCGGCGCGCACTTGCAGCCGCATGTAGGCCTCGCGCACCGGGTCGCGTCCGCGCCCACCGTCCCCGTACGACTCCCGCAGCGCGGCCATGGCCTCGTCGAGCGCCGCGAAGGTGTCGCCCGCGCGGTGCTCGACGACGTCCTCCCACCAGCGCTCCGCGTCGTCGTACCCGGCGGTCTCGGCGAGCACGCGCAGCGGGTCGACGCGGACGTCCTGTGCGTCGGCCGGCGCCTCCTCGTCCTCCCGCACCGCCAGGCTGTGGGCGGCGGGCAGGTCGATGAAGCGGACCGGCACCTGGTGCTCCAGGGCCCAGCGCAGGGCCACCCACTCGGGCGAGAACTCGGCGAACGGCCAGAACGCCGATCTCCCCGGCTCGTCCACGACGTGCGCGAGCAGTGCGACGGGCGGCCGCATGTCCGGGTCGGCGGCGAGCGGCACCAGCGCGTCGGCCTCCGGCGGGCCCTCGATGAGCACGGTCCTGGGGGCCGCGCCGTCCAGGGCGCGGCGCACGGCCCGCGCGGACCCGGGCCCGTGGTGCCGGACGCCGAGCAGCAGCGGCCCGCTCATGCGCTCACCTCGCGGCAGGCCCGGTAGAAGTCCTTCCACCCGTCCCGCTCGCGGACCACGGCCTCCAGGTACTCCTGCCAGACGACCCGGTCGGCCGCCGGGTCGCGCACGACGGCGCCGAGGATGCCGGCGGCGATGTCCGAGGGCCGCAGCACGCCGTCCCCGAAGTGGGCGCTGAGCGCGAGCCCGTTGGTCACCACGGAGATCGCCTCGGCCGTCGAGAGGGTCCCGCTGGGCGACTTCACCTTCGTACGCCCGTCGGCGGTCACGCCGTCGCGCAGCTCGCGGAAGACGGTGACGACGCGGCGGATCTCGTCGACGCCGTCGGGAACACCGGGCAACTCCAGGGAGCGGCCGACCTGTTCGACGCGGCGCGAGACGATGTCGACCTCCGCCTCGACGCTCGCGGGCAGCGGCAGCACCACGGTGTTGAACCGGCGCCGCAGCGCGCTCGACAGGTCGTTCACCCCCCGGTCCCGGTCGTTGGCCGTGGCGATGAGGTTGAACCCGCGCACGGCCTGGACCTCCTGGCCCAGCTCCGGTATCGGCAGGGTCTTCTCGGAGAGGATCGTGATGAGGGTGTCCTGCACGTCGGCGGGGATGCGGGTGAGCTCCTCCACCCGCGCGGTCATCCCCTCCCGCATCGCGCGCATGACTGGGCTGGGGACGAGGGCGTCCCGGCTCGGCCCGTGGGCCAGCAGCTGCGCGTAGTTCCACCCGTACCGGATGGCTTCCTCCGGGGTGCCGGCCGTGCCCTGCACGAGCAGCGTGGAGTCGCCGCTGACCGCGGCGGCCAGGTGCTCCGACACCCACGTCTTGGCGGTCCCGGGCACGCCGAGCAGCAGCAGCGCGCGGTCGGTGGCGAGGGTCGTGACGGCGACCTCGACGATGCGGCGCGGCCCCACGTACTTCGGTGTGATCACCGTCCCGTCGGGCAGCGTGCCGCCGAGCAGATAGGTGGCGACGGCCCACGGCGACAGCCGCCAGCGGGCGGGCCGCGGCCGGTCGTCCTGGGCGGCCAGCGCGGCGAGTTCCTCCGCGAACGCGTGCTCGGCGTGCGCCCGCAGCACGTCCTGCGCACCCTGCTCCGCCATGGAAACGGTCATGACTGTCCCCCACTTCGATCGCCCAGCCGGAACCATCGCGACGGGGGCCGTGACGGCCTCGTCGCGCTGATGGACCCACCGTGCACCACGCCACTGACAATCGACCGGACCGCAGCGATCACCGCAGGTCAAACGGGTGCGGCCGCGGATTGTCAGTGCCGGGACCTACCGTCGACGACATGACTCAGCAGGGGGTGCGCTGGACGACGGACCAGGTGCTGGCACTGGCGCCTGACGCCGCGTCACGCAAGGCGGGAAGCAAGCTCGGGGCAGCGGGTCCCTGGTCGCAGACCGGGAGTTCGGACGAGGGGGCGGTGTGGGGACTGTGCAAGGGCAGCGGCAGCAAGCCGTACCAGACGATCGTGGACACCGGCGGCGGGACGGGCCCGGCGTACAAATGCAGTTGTCCCAGCCGCAAGTTCCCGTGCAAGCACGCGCTGGGGCTGCTGCTGCTCTGGGCCGCGGGGGACACCGGGGCGCCGGCCGGCCGGGCACCGGAGTGGGCGCAGCCGTGGCTGGAGGGCCGCAGAGAGCGGGCCGGGCAGAAGCAGGACGCCGCCGCGGCACCGGGCGGCGGCGCCCCGGCCGACCCGGAGGCGGCCCGCCGCAGAGCGGACCGACGCGCCCAGCGCATCACCACGGGCACCACGGAGCTGGAGCAGCGGCTCACCGACCTGCTCCGCGGCGGGCTGGCCCAAGCGGAGCGGGCGGGGTACGGGCTGTGGGAGGAGACGGCGGCCCGCATGGTCGACGCGCAGGCGCCCGGACTGGCGTCGCGAGTCCGTGAGTTGGGGGCGATACCGGCGTCGGGCCCCGGCTGGCCGGCCCGGCTGCTGGAGGAGTGCGCCCTCCTCCATCTCCTCGACAAGGCCTGGCAGCACCGGGCCGCTCTCCCCGCCGACCTGGCGACGACGGTCCGCTCCCGGATCGGCCTGCCGACCCCGCCGACGGCGGCGCCGCTCAGGGACCACTGGCTGATCCTGTCCCAGTACGACAGGGCGGACGGCCACCTCACCACGCGCCGCGTCTGGCTGCACGGCACCGAGTCGAAGCGCACGGCCCTGCTCCTCTCCTTCGGAGCCGCGGGCCGCGCACCGGCCCTGGCGCTCCCCGCGGGCCTGACCCTGGACGCGACGCTCACGCCCCACCCTGGGGCGCGCGCCCTCCGAGCGGACCTGACCGAACAGTGCGCCGCGCCCACCCTCACCGCGCACCGCCCGCCGGGAGTCGACGTGACGACAGCACTCACCGCCTACGGCGAGGCCCTGACGGAGGACCCCTGGCTGGAGTCGTGGCCGACCACGCTCACGGACGTCATACCGACCCGCGCCCCGGACGCCGCCGGATGGCAACTGGCCGACGCGGACGGTGAATCTGCCCTCCCTCTCACCCCGAACCCGCCCCCCGGCCTGTGGCGCCTGATAGCGCTCTCGGGAGGCGCGCCCGTCACGGTCTTCGGCGAATGCGGCCACCGCGGCTTCCATCCCCTGGCGGCCTGGACGGACTCGACGTCCGTCCCGGTCCCGCTGACCTGAGCACCACGCCCCGCCCCATCCACGACGCACCGCGGTACCAGGAGGCGACCATGCCAGGCACCACCCCGACAGCCACCCCGACAGCCACCCCGACAGCCACCCGGACGGCAACGCCGGTGACCGATACGACGACCGCCGCCGCGGCGGGCGCGACCACCCCGCCCTGGGACGCCCTGCTCACCACGGCCCTGCTGGGCACGGACCGCCGTCCGTCCACCACCCCGCAGGCCCTCCTGGACGACGCGGCGATGGCGACCGTCCGCCGCCGGGCCGCCCTGCGCCCGGCCGGCGCGGCGCCCCTGCCCGCCCCCGCGCCGGCGGACCCGCGCCCCCCGCTGCCGCCGCCCGCCCGCCGGCGCCTGGCCACCCTCCTCACCGACCGCCCCGGCACGGGCTCCGGCACCGCCCGCCGGGGCACCGCCCCCGACCTGCTGGAACTGCTCCCGCAGTGGCTGGCCACGGCCAACGCCCACGGCTACGCGCCGCCGCCGGAGCTGCTCCCGGCCCTGCTGGACGCGGCGCGCGGCCGTACGGACCTGCGCCCCGGGGCCCTCACCTTCGCGGGCCCGCGCGCGCTGTGGCTGGCCGGGCTCAACCCGGACTGGAAGTTCGCCCTGCGGGCCACGCCGGGCGCGGGCACGGCGCTACCGGGGCCCGAGGAGACGGCGAGGGTGCAACGCCTCTGGGAGGAGGGCCTGTTCGCGGAGCGCGTGGCCCTGCTGGCGTCGATCCGGGCCCATGACAGCGAGGCGGCCCGCGCCCTTCTTGCCGGCACATGGAGCACGGAGCGGGCCGAGGACCGGCTCATGTTCCTCGATTCGCTGCGCACGGGCTTGAGCGACGCGGACGAGCCGTTCCTGGAGAAGGCCCTGACGGACCGCAGCCGCAACGTCCGCTCGACGGCGGCCGAACTCCTCTCCGCGCTCCCGCACTCGGCGCTGGCCGGGCGCATGGCGGACCGGGCCCTGTCGTGGGTGGCGCTGGACCGGGAGACGGGGACGGTCGTGGTGGAGGCCCCGCACGAGTGCGACGCGGCGATGGAGCGCGACGGCATCGTGGCCAAGCCCCCGGCAGGCCGGGGGGAACGGTCGTGGTGGCTGGGCCAGTTGGTGGAGGCGGCCCCGCTGGACCGCTGGCCGGCGCGGCTCGGCGGCCGCACCCCGTGGGAGATCGTGGCGCTGCCGGTCGCGGACGACTGGCGGGGCGAGTTGCACGCGGGCTGGTGCCGTGCCGCGGTGCGCCAGCGGGACGTCGGCTGGTCGCGGGCGCTGCTCGGGGCGCCGACGGCGCCGGACGCGGCGGGGCCGGGGGCGGTGTCGCTCGCGGAGCGGTCGAAGCTGCTGGCGGCGCTGCCGGCGGGGGACCGGGCCGAGTGGGTCGCGGGGTTCATCGCGGCGCACGGCCTGTCGGAGGCGTTCCAGCTGCTCGGGGTCTGCGCCACGCCCTGGGCGCCGCCGCTGGGGCAGGCCGTGGTGGACGCGCTGAACATCGCGCGCGACGCGGGCAGTTATCCATGGAGCTTCAGCGGGGTGATGGGCCTGGCGGAGCGGTGCCTGGACCCGGTGGAGGCGGAGCGCCTGGAGGGGTTCACGGCCGAGGTGGAGGAGGCGGAGAACGCGGCTCCGGGGGCGGGGGGTTACTGGGCGGAGGCGTTTCAGCGCCTGGTGGGCACGTTGCGGCTGCGCCGGGCGATGCGCGACGAACTCGCCCCGGCGGGACCTACGCCGTGACCGCCACGAGCCTCGCGTCCGCGAGCGGCCTCCCCAACGACCGCCACGGACCACGCGTCCGCAAGCGGCATCCGCAACGACCGCCACGGACCACGCGTCCGGAAAGGGCATCCGCCCTGACGGGCACGGACCGCGCACCGGAGGCCACACCCGCAGCGACGGGCACGGACCGCGAAGTCGAAAGTCACACCCGCCCGACCGGCACGGACCGCACGTCCGGAACGGCACCCGACCCGACCGGGCCACCGGACCAAGGCGGCGCCCGCCCTGACCAGGGCGCCCGGCCGCCCCGTACGGATCAGGCCGGCACTGAACCGGCGGCGTCCGACGTCCCCGCCCCCAGGCCCGGCGTCGACCACGGCCCTCGGCGCCGCCGGCCGACAAGGCCGCCCCGGACCGCCCCCTGACCGCCCCCGGTTCACGCTCCGGCGGGCTGCCGGACGTTGGCGCGGACCCAGTCCACGATGGAGGCGGTGGTCGCGCCCGGGGTGAAGATCTCGGCCACGCCCTGCTCCTTGAGCGGCGGGATGTCGGCCTCGGGGATGATGCCGCCGCCGAAGACCTGGATGTCGGCGGCGTCGCGTTCCCGCAGGAGTTCGATGACGCGCGCGAAGAGGGTGTTGTGCGCGCCGGAGAGGATGGAGAGCCCGATGGCGTCGGCGTCCTCCTGGATGGCGGTGTCCACGATCTGCTCGGGCGTCTGGTGCAGACCCGTGTAGATGACCTCCATGCCGGCGTCGCGCAGCGCCCGCGCGATCACCTTGGCCCCGCGATCGTGGCCGTCGAGACCGGGCTTCGCGACGACCACGCGGATCGGACCGGCTGCCACACCCATCACTGCCTCCATGAAGTGACTGACCCCGGGGCCTCGGTACCCGCGGACCCGGGTTCCGGATACCCGTCCCGGATATCCGAAGTGAACGAACGTTATCGCCAGCATCCCGCAACCGGCCGTTTCACGGTGCACGGCGAGGGGGAAATCACACAGTGGGACACGTCGGCTGCGCGGAGCAACCGCGCCGACCGGCCGACCAGCGGATCCGGCCGATAAGCGATCCGGCCGGTCCGGCCAATCGGCACCGGCCGCATGCGAAGCTCCCGCCGTGCGCCGACGGGAGGTTGGCCGATGCAGGTCGCGAGGACCGTGCCCGTCCGCCCGCACGAGCAGCCCTCTCCGGTGAGCGCGGCCGGCCTCTCGATGGCGCTGCTGAAGTCGACCGTGCTGGAGCTAGCGGTCCTGGCGGGTCATCTCCTCCTCTACCCCTCGGGAGTCCTCCCGGAGCGCAGGCGCCCCGGGGTGCTCCCCGAAGCCGCCGCACCGGCCCCGCCCCAGAAGCCACCGGCCCCACACCCGCCGGCCGAAGCCCGCACCCCCGTCCTCACCCCCACCCCCGCCCCACGGACAGGGCGCACCGCCGCGGCGACCCGCACCCGCACCCCGCGCATCCCCACCCCCCGCAAACCCCCGGTCCTGCTGCTCCACGGCTTCATCGACAACCGCTCGGTCTTCGTCCTGCTCCGCCGTTCCCTGGCCCAGCAGGGCAGGCAGCAGATCGAGTCGCTGAACTACTCCCCGCTGACCTGTGACATACGGACCGCGGCGACCCTGCTGGGCCGGCACGTCGAGGAGCTGTGCGAGCGCACGGGCCAGGAACGCATCGACATCGTGGGCCACAGCCTGGGCGGACTGATCGCGCGTTATTACGTGCAGTGCCTGGGCGGGGACCGGCGGGTGCGCACCCTCGTCACGCTCGGCACACCGCACGCCGGTACGCGCGTCGCACCGCTGGCGAACGCGCATCCGATCGTGCGGCAGATGCGGCCGGGCTCCGCGGTCGTCGAGGAGCTGACGCGGCCCGCGCCCAGCTGCCGTACGCGCTTCGTGAGCTTCTGGAGCGATCTCGACCAGCTGATGGTGCCGCTGGAGACGGCGTGCGTGGACCACCCGGACCTGTGCGCGCAGAACGTGCGGGTGACGGGCATCGGGCACCTCGCCCTCCCCGTGCACCCGGCCGTCGCGACGGGCGTCCGGCAGGCGCTCGATGCCGAGCCGGCGGACGCGGGGGCGCCCGCGGCCGGCTCGGCCGGCGGCCTGACGGTGGCGTGAGGGTCTTGTGACGGTGTCGCGGCAGGTCACTGCAGGCCGCGCCGGCCAGGGGAAACCAGGGCGCGCGCGGCCGGGCAAATCCGGCGAATCGTCGAACGCACCTCGAACTCAGCGCCAAATACGCGCCCTTAGTTCACCGAAAGGCGGCTGATTGCCCGACTATGCGGGGCCTGAAACCTGCGGAAGATTGTCGCGCCCTCGTACCGCCGGGTACAGTCGCCGCACTGCTCTGGCAGCCCCTGTTGTCGAGGCGAAAGAGAAGTTGGTGAACGACCGTCATCCGTCGGGGACCGCGCAGTACGCGGCCTACGACGGTCATTCCACGACCAGCTTCGCCACCGACCCGCTCTTCGGTGACCTGCCGGGCGACGCTCCGTACGACGCGAGTGCCCACGAATCCCGGTCTTACAACTCGGATTCCTACAATTCGGGCTCGTACGACACCGGCCAGTGGTCCACGCAGGCCACAGGGGTCCCGCAGCCGTACGCGACGTCCCCGTATCCCACCGCCGGGTACGACACCGGCAGTTACGGGACGGGCAGCTTCGACGGGGCGGCCACGTCCGCCATGTGGGCGATGGGCCAGGCCGGTCACGACCAGCAGCACACCGGACAGTGGCCCGCGCAGACCTTCGACACGCAGTCCTTCGAGGACCCGTCCTACGAGACGCAGACGTTCGCCACGCAGTCGTTCGCCACGCAGTCGTTCGAGACGCAGTCCTTCGAGACGCAGTCCTTCGAAGCACCGTCCTTCGCGGCGCAAGTCTCCGACGCACCGTCCTTCGCGGCCCAAGCCTCCACCGCACCGTCCTTCGACACGCAGTCCTTCGACGCACCGGTCTTCGGAACGACGGCCTACGACACGGGCGCGTACGACGCCACCGCGTGGAACTCGGCCGGCACCCCCGAGCAGGACCCCGGCACGACGGACCACACGGGGACCCACACCGGGACCCACACCGCGGTCCACGCCTACGTGCCGGACCAGTACAGCCCCGCCGAGTACCCGCAGGCGCACGACGACCCGCCCGAGGCGGAGCAGCCGCCGGACGCCGAAGCCACCGCCGGGTCCGGGCACGACGCCCCGGAGGCCGACCCGCAGCCGGACCCCGTCACCCGCGCCCCGGGCACCCGCGCCGGTGCCCGCGTCGCGGCCCGGGGCACGGGCTCCCGCTCCCGCCGCCGCTCCCCCGCCAAGCGCTCCGCCCTGCTGACCGTCGCCGTGCCCTCGGTGTGCGTGGTCGGGGTCGCCGGAGCCGCCGCCTCGGTGGGCACCTTCAGCGGGGACGAGGGCAAGGAGACGCAGACCGTCGCGGCACCGGACGCGAGCGCGGTGAAGCCGTCCGTCGCGAACAACAAGCTGGACACGCAGCTCAAGGAGATGTCCGCGGACGCGGGTGACTTCGCCGACCGGGCGAGCCGCACGCAGGAGCGGATCGACCTGAAGGCGAAGCAGGAGGCCGACCGCAAGAAGGCCGCCCAGGAAGCCGCGCGCAAGGAGGCGATGCGGCCCAAGTTCGTCCTGCCGGTCAAGCAGCACGGGCTCAGCGCGTACTACGGGCAGGCCGGCATCAACTGGATGTCCGTGCACTCCGGCATCGACTTCCCGGTCTCGTACGGGACCGAGGTGATGGCGGCGACGGACGGCACCGTGCGCACGCAGTGGAACAGCGCGTACGGGAACATGGCGATAGTCACCGCCAAGGACGGTACGGAGACGTGGTACTGCCACCTCTCCTCGCACACCGTGATGAGCGGGCCCGTGAAGGCGGGCGACGTGATCGCGCACTCCGGGAACTCGGGGAACTCGACCGGTCCGCACCTGCACTTCGAGGTGCGCCCCGGCGGCGGCTCGGCGATCGACCCGCTGCCCTGGCTCCGCAGCCACGACCTCGACCCGACCTGAGGTCGCGTCCGCACAGTCCCTCCTGCCGCGGGGCCCGGTTCAGGACCGGACCCCGTCCAGCGGGCCGGGCCCTACAGCTTCTCCACCGGCGCGTACCGCAGCAGCAACCGCTTCGGCTTCGGGTCGCCGAAGTCGATCGTCGCCTCCGCGTTCCCGCCCGAGCCGCTCACGCCCACCACCGTGCCGAGACCGAACTGGTCGTGCGTGACGCGGTCACCGACGGCCAGGGATACCACCGGCTTCTCGCCGGCCCGGCGCGTCGCGAACGCCGGGGTGGTACGGGAGCGGGACGTCGACAGCGAGGCGGCGATCCCGCCGCCGATGCCCTTCGTGGAGGGCGCGGCCGCGGAGCCGCCGGTGCGCTTCCACTCCAGGTGCGCGTCCGGGATCTCCTCCAGGAAGCGCGAGGGCGGGTTGTACGAGGGCTGGCCCCAGGCGCTGCGCATGGAGGCGCGCGTCAGGTACAGCCGCTCCCGCGCGCGCGTGATGCCGACGTACGCGAGGCGACGCTCCTCCTCCAGCTCCTTGGTCTGCCCCAGGGAGCGCATGTGCGGGAAGACGCCGTCCTCCATGCCGGTCAGGAAGACCACCGGGAATTCGAGGCCCTTGGCGGTGTGCAGGGTCATCAGGGTGATGACGCCGCTGCCGTCGTCCTCCTCGTCGGGGATCTGGTCGGAGTCGGCAACGAGGGCGACCCGCTCCAGGAAGGCGGAGAGACCGGTGCCGCCGGCTTCTTCCGTCTCGGTCTCGCTCTCGCCCTCGGCGGCCGCCTGCGCGTTCTCCTGCTCGAACTCCAGGGCCACCGCGGCGAGTTCCTGGAGGTTCTCGATGCGGGTCTCGTCCTGCGGGTCCGTGGAGGACTGCAGCTCGGCGAGGTAGCCGGTGCGCTCGAGGACGGCTTCCAGGACCGTGGCCGGTCCGGCGCCGGACTCGACGACGGTGCGCAGGTCCTCCATGAGGGCGTTGAACCGCTTGACCGCGTTCGTCGACCGGGACGCCATGCCGTACGCCTCGTCGACGCGGCGCAGCGCCTGCGGGAAGGAGATCTTCTCGCGCTGGGAGAGCGCGTCGATCATCGCTTCGGCGCGGTCGCCGATGCCGCGCTTGGGCACGTTCAGGATGCGGCGCAGGGGGACGGAGTCCTCGGGATTGGCCAGCACGCGCAGGTAGGCCAGGATGTCCCTGACCTCCTTGCGCTCGTAGAAGCGGACACCGCCGACGACCTTGTAGGGCAGGCCGACGCGGATGAAGATCTCTTCGAAGACACGGGACTGCGCGTTCGTCCGGTAGAAGACGGCGACGTCGCCGGAGCTCGCCTCGCCCGCGTCCGTGAGCCGGTCGATCTCCTCGGCGACGAACTGCGCCTCGTCGTGCTCGGTGTCCGCGACGTAGCCGGTGATCTGGGAGCCCGCGCCCGCGTTCGTCCACAGGTTCTTGGGGCGGCGCGACTCGTTGCGCTCGATGACCGCGTTGGCCGCGCTCAGGATCGTCTGCGAGGAGCGGTAGTTCTGCTCCAGCAGGATCGTGGTCGCGTCCGTGTAGTCCTCCTCGAACTGGAGGATGTTGCGGATGGTGGCGCCGCGGAACGCGTAGATGGACTGGTCCGCGTCGCCGACGACGCACAGCTCGGCGGGGTCGGCGTCCTCCCCCTCCGTCGGCCCGACCAGCTCGCGCACGAGTGCGTACTGCGCGTGGTTGGTGTCCTGGTACTCGTCGACCAGGACGTGCCGGAAGCGGCGCCGGTAGTGCTCGGCGACGTCGGGGAACGCGCGCAGCAGGTTGACCGTGGTCATGATCAGGTCGTCGAAGTCGAGGGCGTTGGCCTCCCGCAGCCGCGACTGGTACATCGCGTAGGCCTGGGCGACGGACTTCTCGAATCCTCCCCCAGACTCCGTCCGGGAGGTGCCCCCAGCCGCGGTCTTCGCGAAGTCCTCCTCGTCGATCAGCTCGTTCTTCAGGTTCGAGATCTTGGCGCTGAAGGACTTCGGCGGGAACTTCTTGGGGTCCAGGTCCAGGTCGCGGCAGACCAGGGCCATGAGCCGCTTGCTGTCGGCCGCGTCGTAGATCGAGAACGACGAGGTGAAGCCGAGCTTCTTCGACTCGCGGCGCAGGATGCGCACGCACGCGCTGTGGAAGGTGGAGACCCACATCGCGTTCGCCCGCGGGCCCACCAGGGACTCGACGCGCTCCTTCATCTCGCCCGCGGCCTTGTTCGTGAAGGTGATCGCGAGGATCTGGCCGGGGTGGACGCCGCGCTCGGCCAGCAGGTAGGCGATGCGGTGGGTGAGGACGCGGGTCTTGCCGGAGCCGGCGCCCGCCACGATGAGCAGCGGGGAGCCGCCGTGCACGACGGCCGCCCGCTGGTTCTCGTTCAACCCGTCCAGCAGGGCCGCCGGGTCCAGGGCAGGGCGGGGCGCGCCGTCGCGGTAGTACGCGTCCCGGGCCGGAGGCACGTCGAACTTCCCGCCGAACAGGTCGTCCGGGATCGGCTCGGGCTCCGGTCCGTCGTGCTCGCTGTCGGGCGGCGGCGGGGGGCCCTCGGTCCGGTTCTGGAGGCCCGCCAGGAAGCTGTCGTCAAAGAGGCTGCTCATCGCCCTACGAGTCTAGGCGGCCCCACTGACACCCCGCCCCCACCTTGGCCACACTGCCCGTACCACCAGGTCAGCGGCGCCTTTCGGCCGGAGGAGTCCGGCGGCGCACCTACCGTGACCGAGCAGATGCGGTGCGTTCGACCATCATTCGGCCGAGCGCCCGGTGTCGCCAAGGTCACGAAAATGTATCGGGCATATCGAACATCAACCTTCACAGCAGCGACACGAGTTGGCTACCGTGCTGCGCGGGCAGCCCGTCCCCCCGCCGCGAGCACCGCGGCGAACGAGCAGCCCCCGCCGAGTCCCGTACGCCGTGAGGCAGGGAACCGGGGACCCAACCGACCTTGGGGTGAATCGGCCCGGCCGCCCGGCAGGACAGGGCGGCCGACCGTAGGGCAGCCTTCCGTACGCCCGAACCCGACAGCTAACCCGGTAGGCGGACCACGGAAGGAGTCGCCTCCTTGGCGTCGCACCGCAAGCCGCGTGTCCGGTCCCGGATGACCGGCGGCCTTCGCACCACCCCCGCGGTCGGGATCACGACCGTCGCCCTCACCTCGGTGGCCCTCCTCTCGCAGAGCGCCCAGGCGGCCCCCGCCCGGCCGGACCGGCCGAGCCTGGAAGAGGTGCAGAAGAAAGTCGACAGCCTGTACCGCCAGGCCGAGGTCGCCACGCAGAAGTACAACTCCGCCAAGGAGCAGACCGACAGCAAGAAGAAGCAGGTCGATCGCCTCCTCGACGACATCGCGCAGCGCACCGAGAAGCTGAACTCGGCCCGCCAGGAGCTGGGCAGGTTCGCCGCCCAGCAGTACCGCTCGGGCGGGATCGGCGACACGGCGACGATGTTCCTCGCGGACGACCCCGAGGACTACTTCGCGCAGAACCGGCTGATGAGCCGGATGACCGCCGACCAGAAGGACGCGGTCGACGACTATCAGAAGCAGCAGCTCAGCACCGCGAAGAAGCGCACCGAGGCGCAGGAGAGCCTCACGCAGCTGACGTCCTCCCAGACCGACCTGAAGACCTCCAAGCAGAGCGTGCAGACGAAGCTGGCCGACGCCCGTCAGCTGCTGTCGCGGCTGACCGCCGAGGAGAAGCAGCGGCTCGCGGCGATCGAGAAGAAGAAGCAGGAGGCGGCCCGCAAGAAGGCCGCCCAGCTCGCCGCGGAGCAGAAGGCGCAGGAGGACAAGAAGCAGCAGGCGGCCGAGGAGGCCGCCGGGCAGCAGGGCTCCGGCTCGTCGTCCGGCGGTACCACCGAGGCACCGGCAGGCAGCTCCTCCGGTTACGCGACCAAGGCCGCCCAGGCGCTCGCCTACGCCAAGGCGCAGGAGGGCAAGCCGTACGTGTGGGGCGCCACGGGCCCGGACTCCTACGACTGCTCGGGGCTCACCCAGGCGGCGTGGAAGGCGGCCGGCATCACCTTGCCGCGCACCACGTGGGACCAGGTGGAGGCCGGCACGACCGTCCCGCTCTCCTCGATCCAACCGGGTGACCTGGTCTTCTTCTACGACGACATCAGCCACGTCGGCCTGTACCTCGGCGACGGCATGATGATCCACGCCCCGAAGCCGGGCGCGTCCGTCCGCGAGGAGTCCATCTACTACGACGGCACCAGCTCGATCCACAGCGTGGTGCGGCCCGCCTGACGTCCGCGCCGGGTCCTGTCGCCGTGGTGGGGACACCGCGGTGACAGGCCCCGGGGGCTCCCGGGACCGCGGCGGCCGGAAAGCGCCCCCTGCCCCTCGGGCCCGCCCGGACCCCGCAGGCCCGCAGGGCCTCAGTACCTCAGGGCCGCCGGCTCCCTCAGGTCCAGAGCACCGCGATGAAGATGTTGGCGATCGTCAGCCCGCCGACCGCAGCGAACAGCCCCTTCTCGGCCGTCTCCTCGTCGCGCTTCACGTACACGATGCCGAGGATGACGATCAGGACGGCCAGCTTCACCCCGATCTTGACGTTGTTCACGGTGGAGCCGTCGGCCTGATTGAGGCCGACCAGGGCGACGCCGGTGACCAGCATGGTCAGCGCGCCGTGCAGCATCGCCTTGTTGAACCGGGCGGTGCCCCGCCCCATCGCCGACATCTGCGTGAGGAAGCCGCCGAGCAGCGAGGCGATGCCGATGATGTGCAGGCCGACGAAGAGATGGATGAGTACGTCCATGGTCCGGGAGCCTAATGGGGCACCGTTCGGGCCGGTTCGTGGGGCGGCCCCGGACAGCACTCTGTCACCCTCCGACACCACCCGTAACAAACGAGCCAGTTCCGCACAATCCGTCGCCAACCCGTGACGCCGAGGTTTAGCGTCCTTCCTCAGGTGACCGGCTCCCCCACCGCCGCCCGGGCCAGGGGCGGCAGTCGGACATCACCGCCGCGAGAGGTCCGGCGGCGGCCCGCTCCCTCGTGCGGGCCGCCGCCGGACGCGCGACCGGCGGTCGGACACGCACCGGAAGGACGTGACCCCTCGTGCCGGCAGCGCACCGCAAGCCGAAACGACGTTCACTCAGCGGCCCCACGGCCCGCGCGGCGGCCACCTTCGCTCTCGCCTCCGCGGCCACCGCCACCGCCCTCGACGGCGGCGCGGCCCACGCGGAACCGCAGCTGACCCCCGCTCAGGTGAAGGCGAAGGTGGACCGGCTCTACCGGGAGGCGGAGGTCGCCACCGAGAAGTACAACGGCGCGAAGGAGAAGGCCGAGAAGGCCCACAAGGAGGTGGCCGCGCTCCAGGACGAGGCGTCCCGCAGGACGGAGTCCCTGAACGCGTCGCGGCGGCGGCTCGGTGCGGTCGCTGCCGCGCAGTACCGCACCGGTGGCGTCGACCCGTCCGTGCAGCTGTTCCTCTCCTCGGCCCCGGACCGCTACCTCGACGAGGCGTCCCTCGCGGACCGCGTCGGCCACCGGCAGGCCGGCGCCATCGCCCGGGTCCGCCACGAGCTGCGCGAGATCGACCAGCTGCGCACCCGGGCCGACGGTTCGCTCGGCGACCTCCGCTCCACCCAGCGGGCGCTGGCGGAGCAGAAGAAGACGGTGACGACGAAGCTGGCGGACGCCCGGCGGCTGCTCGACCGGCTCACCCCCGCGGACCGCCCGGCCGCCGCCGGCGCCGCCGCACACGCCTCCCGCTCGCTGTCCCGCGGCGACCTCGGCGCGGCGCCGAACGCCCGGGCGGCGGCCGCCGTCTCCTACGCGCGGGGCGCCCTCGGCAGCCCCTACGTCTGGGGCGCGACCGGCCCGAACGCGTTCGACTGCTCGGGGCTTACGCAGGCGGCGTACCGCGCCGCGGGCGTCTCGCTGCCGCGCACCACGTACGCCCAGATCGACGCGGGCCGGCGCGTGCCCCGCTCCCAGCTGCGCCCGGGCGACCTGGTCTTCTTCTACTCCGGGATCAGCCATGTCGGCCTCTACATCGGCGGCGGCCAGATGATCCACGCGCCGAACCCGAGCGCGCCGGTGCGGATCGCGCCGATCGACCAGATGCCGTTCGCCGGGGCGGCCCGGGTCGCGTAGGGCCTGCGTACGTCGGGGCCACCCGGGTCGCGTAGGGCCTGCGTGCGCCGGGACGGCCCGGGTCGCGTCGGCCCGAGGGCGAGCCCGGCCCCGGCGGTGCGTCAGCGCGTCACCGGCGTCTCGTGTGCCACGCGCGCCAGCTTCTCCGGGTTGCGTACGGCGTAGAGCCCGGTGACGAGGCCGTCGTCGATGCGGACCGCGAGCACGGCGACGAGCTCGCCGGCGGCGCGGAGCAGCAGGGCGGGCGCACCGTTGACCTGGGTGGGTTCGGCCGACAGCCCGGCGGCGATCCGGCCCAGCAGTCCTGCCACGTCCGTGACGCCCAGGACGGGTTCGAGGGCGGCCCGCACGACGCCGCCGCCGTCGGTGAGGAAGACGACGTCGGGGGCGAGGACGTCGAGCAGGTCCTGCAGGTCGCCGGTCTCCACGGCGCGCCGGAACGCGCGCAGCGCGCCCTGGGTCTGCGCGGGTGTCGCGGTGCCGCGCGGGCGCCGGGCCGCGACATGGGCCCGCGCCCGGTGCGCGACCTGCCGGACGGCGGCCTCGGACTTGCCGACGGCCGCCGCGATCTCGTCGTGGCCGAGGCCGAAGACCTCGCGCAGCACGAACACGGCCCGCTCGACGGGGGCGAGGGTCTCCAGGACCAGCAGCATCGCCATCGAGACACTGTCGGCCAGCTCGACGTCCTCGGCCACGTCGGGCGTGGTGAGCAGCGGCTCGGGCAGCCAGGGACCGACGTACGTCTCCTTGCGGCGGCCGAGCGTGCGCAGCCGGGTCAGCGCCTGCCGTGTGGTGACGCGGACCAGGTAGGCGCGCTGGTTGCGCACGGTGGCGAGGTCGACGCCGGCCCACCGCAGCCAGGTCTCCTGGAGCACGTCCTCGGCGTCGGCGGCCGAGCCGAGCATCTCGTAGGCGACGGTGAACAGCAGGTTGCGGTGGGCCACGAACGCCTCGGTGGCGGGGTCGGGCGCGGGCTGCGACGGGCCGGCCATGGGTGGCTCCTTCTTCACTGGGTCCGGGCTCTGCTCGTGCACCCCAGACGCCGGCCGCCGCGGTTCCGTGACACCGGGCCGGTGTGGTTCACGTCACCGTGCCGCGCTGTCACGGCGTCCGGGCGGGCGGCATCCCGTGAGCGTCGGAACCACCCGCACTGAAGGAGACACCACGTCATGAACTCCACCGCACCGCACGAGCCCCGCCTGAACCTCTTCGCCGACCCCGTCGCGGCCCGGGCCCTGAAGCACTTCGCGTCCGCGAGCCGGACCCTCATCGACGACTCCCGGCTGCCGAGCACGGTCCAGGACCTGGTGATGCTCCGGGCGAGCCAGATCAACGGCTGCGGCTACTGCACCGACGCCCACAGCAAGGATCTCACCCATGCCGGGCAGAGCGCGGTCCGCGTCCATCTGGTCGCGGCCTGGCGCGAGTCCACGGTGTTCAGCGACGCCGAACGCGCCGCCCTCGACCTCACCGAGCACGGCACCCGCGTCGCCGACGCCGCGGGCGGTGTCCCGGACGAGGTCTGGGCGCGCGCCGCCGCGCACTACGACGAGGGACAGCTCGCGGCGCTGGTGCTGGTCATCTCCCTGATCAACGCGTCCAACCGGATGGGCGTCATCAACCGGACGCCGGGCGGTGACTACGTGCCCGGCCAGTTCGGCTGAGTCTCGGCCCCCGGCTCACAGCGCCTTGAGCGCCGCCGTCGTCGCCGCCGCGAGCCGCTTCAGGTGCCCCTTGGGCAGCTCCGGCGCGCGCACGACGAGCGAGCGCCAGTACAGCGGCCCGGAGATCAGGTCGAGCGCCAGCTCCTCGTCGAGGCCGTCGCGCAGTTCGCCGCGGGCGACCGCCGCGCGCACGATCCCGCTCGCCACCCCGTGCTGCCCCTCCCGCAGGGCCTTCTGCATGGCCTCGGCGATCTCCGGGTTGCGGGCCGCCTCCGCCTGGAGGTCGGGGATGATCTGCCCGGCCACCGGGTGCTTCAGGGCCCGCGCGGTGACCCGGTACAGAAGCTGCAGGTCCTCCTCCAGGGAACCGGTGTCGGGCGCGGGCAGGCCCTGGACCGCCAGGGCGGAGACCAGGTCCAGGACGAGGTGGAGCTTGGAGCGCCAGCGGCGGTAGACCGCCGTCTTGCCGACGCCCGCGCGCCGCGCGATCCCCTCGATGGACATCCGCGCGTAGCCGGCCGCGGCGAGCTCCTCGAAGACGGCGGCCCGGATCGCGTCGGTCACGTCCTCGCGCAGGACGGCGGCCCCGGCCGGGGCCCGGCGACGCGTCGGCGGGGAGGAGTCGGCGTTGGTCGGCATGCGGCCAGCATAGTTCCGTAACGACGAAACGGTTGCGTTCCGACGCTCGTCCGGCCTACTCTCACGTGACGACGATACGGGTCCGTCCCGACGTGAACGGCAGGCGAACAACAGCTCTTGGGAGTGCAAAGCGCCCGCCGGATCCGCCCCCTCCGACCGAAAGCAGCGGATGTGAGCCAGGTCCTGGACACGCCTCCCGCACCGGCCCCCGGCCCGGCGCCCGCCCCCGACCCGACGGACCCCGCGGCGCTCGCGGCCCGGTACGGGCTCACCGTCAGCGGCGCCCGCCCCTCGCTCGGCGCGTACGTGCGCCAGTTGTGGCAGCGGCGGCACTTCATCACGGCCTTCTCGACCGCCAAGCTGACGGCCCAGTACAGCCAGGCGAAGCTCGGGCAGGTCTGGCAGGTGGCGACCCCGCTGCTGAACGCGGCGGTCTACTACTTCATCTTCGGCGTGCTGGTCGGGACCAGTAAGGGCGTCCCCGACTTCGTCCCGTTCCTGGTCACGGGCGTCTTCGTGTGGACGTTCACCCAGTCCTCGGTGATGGCGGGCACCCGGGCGATCTCCGGCAGCCTCGGCCTGGTGCGGGCGCTGCACTTCCCGCGCGCCGCGCTCCCCGTCTCATACTGCCTGCAACAGCTCCAGCAGCTGCTGTTCTCGATGTGCGCGCTGCTGATCATCCTGCTCTGCTTCGGCATCCCGCCGGCCGTGTCCTGGCTGCTGGTCTTCCCGGTGCTGGTGCTGCAGTTCACGTTCAACACCGGGCTCGCGATGATCATGGCGAGGATCGGCGCCCACACCCCGGACATCGCCCAGCTGATGCCGTTCCTGCTGCGTACGTGGATGTACCTGTCCGGCGTGATGTGGAGCCTGGACCACCTGCTCGGCGACAAGGACCTGCCGCACCTGGCCATCGTGCTGCTGCGGGCCAACCCGGCCGCGGTCTACATCGACCTGATGCGCTTCGCGCTGATCGACAGCTTCACCGGGAGCCAGCTGCCCCCGCACGTGTGGGCCTGCGCCGTGGGCTGGGCGCTGCTCGCGGGCGTCGGCGGGTTCCTCTACTTCTGGAAGGCAGAGGAGACGTACGGCCGTGGCTGACCACATCGAGGACCGGGGCGCGCGCGTCCCCACCGTCGTCGTCGACGGCGTCGACATCGTCTACCGCGTCAACGGCACGGGCGCGGGGCGCGGCGCCGCCACCGCCGCCCTCCAGCGCATCCTGGGCGGGAAGAAGAAGGCCGAGAAGCGCGCCGGCGTCCGCACCGTGCACGCCGTGCGCGGGGTGTCCTTCACCGCCTACCGCGGCGAGGCGATCGGGCTGATCGGTACGAACGGCTCCGGCAAGTCGACCCTGCTGAAGGCCGTGGCCGGGCTGCTGCCCGTGGAGAACGGGCGGATCTTCACCGACGGCCAGCCCTCCCTGCTCGGCGTGAACGCGGCCCTGATGAACGACCTGACGGGCGAGCGCAACGTCCGCCTCGGCGGCCTCGCGATGGGCATGAGCCGCGAACAGGTCGCGGAGCGCTACGACGAGATCGTCGACTTCTCCGGCATCAACGAGAAGGGCGACTTCATCACCCTGCCGATGCGCACGTACTCGTCCGGCATGGCGGCCCGGCTGCGGTTCTCCATCGCCGCCGCCAAGGACCACGACGTGCTGCTCATCGACGAGGCCCTGGCGACGGGCGACCGCTCCTTCCAGAAGCGCTCCGAGGCCCGCATCCGCGAACTGCGCAAGCACGCCGGCACCGTCTTCCTGGTCAGCCACAGCAACAAGTCGATCCGGGACACCTGCGATCGCGTGCTGTGGCTGGAGCGCGGTGAACTGCGGATGGACGGGCCGACGGAGGCGGTGCTCAAGGAGTACGAGGCCTTCACCAACCGGGCCGACCCCCGGGCCAAACGCCCCGCGGCGCCCGTTCCCTCCTGAGCCCCCACCACTTGGCCCACCAGAAGCCCAGCGAACTTACCCTTTTGTCCGATTAGTGCCACTATTGGGGCGCTGGGCGACAGACGGAGACGGGGCCGGGCGTGGGCCGGCGGGAAGGGTGACGCCTCATATGACGCAGCTGAGTGTCATCGTGTACGGCCGGGACGTCCAGGGCCTGCTCGGTCCGTGCCTGGACAGCGTGGCCGGCCAACTGCCGCCCGACGCCGAGCTGGTGACGGCGGCGGTGGGCGAGTTCGCGCTGGAGGCCGCCCAGGGGCGTGGCGGCACCGTCGTCACGCTGCCCGCCGGCACCTCCGACGCCGACGCGCGCGCCGCGGGCGCCGAGCGGGCGAGCGGCACCTGGCTCTGGTTCGTCCACGCCAAGGACCGGCTCCCGGCGGGCGCGCCGCGCATCCTGCTCGACCGGCTGGCGGAGGTCGCGGAGACGGCGGACCGCGGCCGGGTGGACGTCGTCGTCGCGGACCACGTCCGCTCGACGTGGCGCACGACCGGTGCCTCCGGCGCCGACGCGTGGCGGCTGGCCCGGGTGGGCCGCCGCGACCTGCCGGCCGCCGACGCCCCGGACCTGCTGCGGGTCCGCCCGCTGCTCGGCAACCGCGCCCTGCGCGCCGCCTTCTGGCACGAGCACCGCGCGGAGCTGACCGCCGCCGACACCACGGCCGCCGCCGCGGTCGCCGAGCAGTTCACCGCCCGCGCCGCCCTGATCCTGGCCGAGCGGGTCGCCTGCCTGGAGCAGGTCGTCGTCGAGGTGCGGGAGCTGCGCCCGCAGAGCCTGCCGCCCGTCACGCCCGGGCAGCGGTACGGCTACGTCGCCGCGTACGAGGGACTGCACCGGCTCATGGAGCTGCGCGAGGCGCCGGTGCGGCCCCGCGCCGTCCTGTACGACCTGATGGCGACCGAGACCATGCGGATCGTGGCCCGCGAGACGATGCCGGACGAGGTGGCGCGGGAGTTCTTCCACCGGGCCTCCGCCGCCGCGCGGCGGCTGCGCCCCCAGGGCCACCGGCAGCCCGCCGGCCTGGAGGGCGTGCGGCGGCGGCTGCTGGAGGAGGACGCGTACCCCAGATACCGCGCGTTCCAGAGCGCCAACCGCAAGCGGCGCGCGGCGCGCACCGCGGTGCGCAGGGGCCGGAAGCAGTTCGGCGCGAAGGTGCGTGACGTGCGCTACCGGCGGGCGCTGCGCGAACCGGTCGACCCCGGGCTGGCCGTCTTCTCCGCGTACTGGGACCGCGGAGTCGCCTGCAACCCGGCGGCGATCGCGGCCAAGCTCGCCGAACTCGCCCCGCACGTCCGGCCGGTCTGGGTGGTCTCCTCGGCGGCCGAGCCGCTGCTGCCGCCCGGCACGGACCACGTGGTGCCCGGCACCCGCCGCTACTGGGAGGTGATGGCCCGCGCCGCGTACCTCGTCAACAACGTCAACTTCCCGAACGCGGTGGTCAAACGGCCCGAAGCGGTGCACGTGCAGACCCACCACGGCACCCCGCTGAAGAAGATGGGCCTCGACCAGTTCCCCTACCCGACGGCGTCCAGGGGCCTCGACTTCGACGCCCTGCTCGACCGCGTCGACAAGTGGGACTACAGCGTCAGCGCCAACTCCCACTCCACCCGCATGTGGGAGCACGCCTACCCCTCCCGCTACGTGTCGCTCGACCACGGCTACCCGCGCAACGACGTGTACTACACCGCCGACGCCGCCGCCGTCCGCGCCGTCCGCGACCGCCTGGGCCTGGCCCCCGGCCGGCGCGCGGTCCTCTACGCCCCGACCCACCGGGACTACGAGGCCGCCTGGACCCCGCGCCTGGACCTCGCCGCGCTCGCCGAACGGCTCGGCGACGACACGGTCCTGCTCGTGCGCGGCCACTACTTCTACGGCGGCGCCGCCTCCCCGCTGGCGGGCCTGCGCCGCAGCGGCCGGGTCATCGACGTGTCGGCCTACGACCCGGTGGAGGAGCTGGCCCTGGCCTCGGACGCGCTGGTCACGGACTACTCGTCGATCATGTTCGACTACGCCAACCTGGACCGGCCGATCCTCGTCTACGCCGACGACTGGGAGACGTACGCGCGCACCCGCGGCGTCTACTTCGACCTGCTGGCCGAGCCGCCGGGCCATGTGGCGCGCAGCCAGGAGGAGCTGACGGAGCTGCTCGCCGGGGACGCGTGGCGCGACGAGGCGTCCGCCAAGGTCCGCGACCGGTTCCGGCGCCGGTTCTGCGAGTTCGACGACGGGCACGCCGCCGAGCGGGTGGTGCGCCGCGTCTTCCTCGGCGAGCCCGAGGAGGCCCTGCCGCCCGTCGTGCCGGTCGAGTCGCGCACCCCCGCCCCCACGCCCGAGGAGGCCACCCGCTGATGGCGTTCACCCCCGACGTGACGGTCACGGTCATCGTCTTCAATGACGCGGAGCGGCTCCCGCGCGCGGTCGCCTCGCTCCAGGCGCAGACGCACGGCGACATCGAGATCATCATCAGCGACGACCACTCCACGGACCACACCCCCCAGGTGGCCAGGGAGCTGGCCGCCGCCGACCCCCGCATCACGTATCTGCGGCTGCCGGAGAACTCGGGCGGGTGCAGCGCCCCGCGCAACCGCGCGCTCGACATCGCCCGCGCGCCGTACCTGATGTTCCTCGACAGCGACGACGAACTCCCGCCGGACGCGGTGGCGCTGCTGCTCGCCGCGCACCGCGAGCGCCCCGACATCGACTTCGCGATGGGCGCGGTGCAGCGGGTGCGCGTCGACACCGGGCGCACCTCGGTCTGGATGCCGCACCTGGTCGCCGAGCGCCGCACGGTGGACGGCATCGAGGCCGAGCCGGGCCTGTTCTTCGAGCACCTGTCGACCAGCAAGATGTACGCCCGCGCCTTCCTGGACCGGCACGGCCTGCGCTTCCCCGAGGGCATCCACTACGAGGACCAGCTCTTCTCCGCGCAGGCGTACTGCCTGGCGAAGGCCTTCACGATCGTCCCGGAGCCGGTGTACCGCTGGTACATCGCGCCGTACGCCGAGGAGTCCGCGGCCTCCATCTCCAACCAGCGGCACAAGCTGACCAACGTCCGCGACCGCGTGCACGTCCAGGAGCTCATCGACGACTTCCTGGTGCGGGGCGGCTACAGCCCGGCGCTGCGCGAGGCCAAGGACCACAAGTTCCTCAAGCACGACTTCCGGATGTACGCGGGCGACCTGCCCCACCGCGACGAGGAGTGGCTGGCGGGCTTCGCCGGCATCGTCAACCCGTATCTGGCCGGGCTGGCCCCGGAGGCGTACGCGCGGCTGCCGCGGGCCGAGCGCGTCGTCCTGCAGTTGGTGCGCGACGGCCGTCTGGACGACGCGCGGCTCGCGGCGCGCGGGCTCGGCCACGGCGTCGCGCCGCGCGAGACCGTCGCGGACCCGGACGGGAGCGTCTACTGGGGCCACGAGGTACCGGCGACGGAGGACGGCCGCCGTGAACTGTGCCTCGACGAACTGGCGCTGGACACCCGGCCGTTCTCCCGGGCCCAGTTCCGCCACGAGATCCTGGGCCTGGAGCGGGGCCCGGGCCCCGCGTCGGTGCGGCTGCGGGTGCGGACCTACGACCCGGGGCTGCGGCTGCCGGTGGGCCCGCTGGTCGCGACCCTGGTGATCGCGCCCGGCCGCAAGCGCCTGACCGTCCGCTTCCGGCTCGACCCGGTGCGGCCCGGCGTCTTCGAGGGGGGGACCCTGCTCGACCTGGCGGCCGCGTCGCTGCCGGTGCAGGGCTTCGAGGGGACCCGGCACCCGCTGCTCCAGCTGCGCTCCCCGGAGGGCCTGCGCAGCACGGGGCTGCTGCTGGCGCCGCTGGAGTTCCCCGCGTTCACCGCCGAGGTGGCCGGGCACCGGGTCACCGTGGAGCCCGAGGGGCGCGGGGCGGGCCGGCTCCAGGTGCACTGGGAGCCGGTGGGGCTGCGGACCCGGCTGGTGCGGCCGCTCGCGCGCCGGGTCGCGGGCACCGCGCTGGCCCGCAGGACCCGTCAGCTGGCCAAGCTGCTGCGGGCGTAGGAGGCGAGGCGCCGGGCGAACGCGGCGACCAGGTCACGCAGTTCCCCGGGGCTCTCGACGACGAACGGCCGGTCGAGCGCGGCCAGGGCGGGCGGCAGCCAGTCGAGCCGCTCGGCCCTGATCCGCAGGCGCAGCCATCCCGCACCGGCCGCCGCGGACCCAGGCTCCTGCGCCACCTCTTCCAGGCGCGCGACCGCGGCGGGCAGCCGGGCGCGGATCTGCTGCTCGGTCCCCTGGACGCGCAGGACCACCTCGTACCGGTAGGGGGCCGTGGCCAGGCCGGTCAGCAGGCGTTCGCCGGGGTCGTCGCCGGGCGGTTCGAACGAGCCGGGCAGGGTCCGCGCGTCGGTGACGCGGTCGAGCCGGAACGGCCGGTCCTCGCCGCTGGTGACGTCGCGGCCCGTGACGTACCAGCGTCCCGCGTGGGCGACGATCCCGTAGGCGTGCAGGGTGCGCTCGCCGTGGGCGCCGCCGCCGTCGGTGTAGCGCACGGCGACGGGCCGGTGGTGGCGCACCGCGTCGGCGACGGTGAGCAGGACCCCGGCGTCCGGGGCGGCGCTCCGCCCGGGGCCGTCGGTGAAGGCGAGCGCGTCCAGGAGCGTGTCGAGGCGCCGGGCGACGTGCGGCGGCAGCACCCGCCGGATCTTGGCCGCCGCGGTCTCGCCCGCGGTGTGCGCCGCCGTCGTCAGCCCCGTGCGGCGCCCGGCGATCAGCCCGAGCAGCACGGCCAGCGCCTCGTCGTCGCCGAACATCAGCGGCGGCAGCCGGTGGCCGGGGGCGAGCCGGTACCCGCCGTAGCGCCCGCGCACCGACTCCACGGGGATGTCGAGGTCGACCAGCCGGCTCACGTAGCGGCGCACGGTGCGGCCCTCGACGCCGAGCCGCTCGGCCAGCTCCGCCACCGTGCGGGTACCGCCGGACTGCAACAGCTCCAGCAGGGTCAGGACGCGGGCGGCGGGCACGGACATGCGCCGAGCCTAGCCCCGATACCGGACCGATTCTGTCCGCTATCTCTCCTAGCCTGCGCAGCACGGCACCCGCACGACCGCGGGCCGGTCCGCACACCGCACGTACCCGCACCCCGAGGAGCGCTCCATGGACTTCGTCTCGATCCGCATCATCACCGCCGACGTCGCGCGGCTCGTCGCGTTCTACGAGCGGGTCACCGGGGTCCGGGCCGCGTGGGCCACCGAGGACTTCGCCGAACTCGCCACGCCCACCGCCACGCTCGCCGTCGCGGGCACCCGCACCGTCCCGCTGTTCGCCCCGGGCTCCGCGCACCCGGCGCGGAACCAGAGCGTGATCACCGAGTTCCTCGTCGACGACGTGGACCGCGTGCACCGGGAGCTGACCGGCGCCGGCTGCCTGACCGACCCCGTCGCCGGACCCACCACCATGCCCTGGGGCAACCGGTCGCTGCTCCTCCGCGACCCGGACGGCAACCTCGTCAACGTCTTCACCCCGGTGACGGCGGCGGCCGTCGCGAAGTTCGCGCGCTGACCCGGTCCGGCGGGCACGCGGTACAGGAACTGTCCCCGCGGGCCCGTGGCGACGCGCTCCAGCGGCAGCCCGGGGGCGCCGGGGTAGGCCACCACCCACCGCACCCCGTACGCCCGCAGCACCGCCGCCCGCGCGGCGTCCGAGGCGTCCGGCGCGAAGTACGTCCGCACCGCCGCGGCCCGCTCGTCCTCGTCGGCCAGGAAGAAGTCCGGGTAGCCGGGGGCCACCGTGTACGCGCCGTACGCCGGGATCTGCCGCGCGGGCCAGGTGTCGGCCAGCACCACGTCCCCGTACCGCACCCACGGCGTGATCCAGTGGTAGTCCTTCCACGGCTCGCGGTACTTGGCGGCGACCGCGGGCGGCAGCGCCGAGCGCGGCAGCACGTACCCCAGCGTCCCCGCCTGGGTCCACGCCCCCAGCACCAGCGCCGCGGCGAGCACCGCGCCGAGGCCCGCCCGGACCGCGGGGCGCGGCGCGCGGAACACCTCCAGGGCCGCGGCGGCCTGCGCGGGGATCAGCACCGCGGGCAGCACCCTGCCCCACGACCAGTGCCCGCTCAGCCCGCCCGCCGCGAAGACCACGGCTCCGAGCAGGCAGAACAGCACCAGCGGATCGCGCCGGTCGCGCCGCGCGCGCAGCACCAGCGCCGCGCCGCCGACGAGGGCCACCAGCCAGTAGCGGCCCGCCGGTTGCCGGTAGAGCGAGCGGTGGATCTCCTCCAGGCCACCGGCGCCGAACAGCCCGAAGAAGGAGTAGTACGGCCACACGGCCACCAGGACCAGGCCCAGCACGAGCCCCGCGCCGAGCCGCACCCACGCCGCCCGCCCGGGCCAGGGGCGCGCGCCGAGCACCATCGCCGCCGCGCCCAGCGAGGCGACCACGCCGGTGAACTGGTGGCTGAGCAGGATCACCGCCCACAGCACCCCGGCCCCGAGGTACTGCGGCCAGGAGACCGCCCGGCGCAGCAGCGCCCACAGCCAGAAGGAGGCGCCGAGGGCGAACGTGCTGGGGTAGGAGACCGTCAGGGCCAGGGAGTTGAGCCCGAGGAAGCCGCTCCACTCGAACAGCGTCGTGCCCCACAGCAGCGTCAGGGTGAGCAGCACCAGCGCGGTCACGGCGGACCGCCGCCCCCAGCCGCCGCTCCGGCGGCCGCTCTCCCGCGGGCTGCTCTCCCGCGGGCCGCCGTCACGCGGGCCGCCGTCACGCGGGCCGCCCGTCAGGAACGTGCCGGTGAACGCCCACACCCCCGTGACCAGCACCACCAGCGACACCAGCGCCGCGATCCGCAGCACCACGAAGACGCCGATCCCGGTCACCTTCGCGAGGCAGCCGAGCAGCAGCGTCCAGGGCGAGTAGTACGGGCTCGGGGCGTCGGCCGCGACCAGGGGGTCGCCGGGGTCGAGCAGGTCGTGGCGCAGGCGCTCGACGGTGGCCGCGTGGATGCCGAGGTCGCCGGCCCACGGCAGCCGCACGACGACGGCGACCAGCAGGACGAGGAGCAGCAGGGCCGCGACCCGCGCCAGGGCGCTAGCGGCGGCGCGCACGGTTGGCGCGCAGCTTCCAGGGCATGGCGACGGACTCCAGCTGGACCATCAGGTTCATCTTGGACTCGCCGACGGTGCGGTCCTCGAAGTGGATCGGCACCTCCATCACCCCGTAACCGCGGCGCAGCGCCCGGTACTTCATCTCGACCTGGAAGCTGTAGCCCGCGCTGTCCACGGAGGCGAGGTCGATGGCGCGCAGCGCGTCCTCGCGCCAGAGGTTGAAGCCGCCGGTGATGTCGCGGACCCGGGTGCCGAGGATGGTGCCCGCGTACGCGTTCGCCCAGCGGGAGAGGAGGCGGCGGTGGGCGCCCCAGGCCTCGGAGAGGGTGCCGCCCTGGACGTAGCGGCTGCCGAGGGTGACCGCGGCGCCGGTGGAGAGCGCGACGCCCAGCAGCTCCGGGACCTTCGCGACGGGGTGGCTGCCGTCGGCGTCCATCTGCAGGACGTACCGCGCGCCGTCGGCGACGGCCTGCTGCATGCCCGCCGCGTATGCCCGGCCGAGCCCCTCCTTGCCCGCCCGGTGCAGGACGCCCATCCGCTCGGGGCCGAACCGGCGGACGTGCTCCTCGGCGATCTCGCCGGTGCCGTCGGGGCTGGAGTCGTCGACGACCAGCAGGCGCAGGCCCGGCAGCTCCAGGGCCATCAGCGCCTCGGCCATTCCGGGCAGGTTCCCCGCCTCGTTGTAGGTCGGCATGACGACGGTCAGCGGCGTCGCGGCCCAGTCGGCGGGCAGCGCCACCGGGCGCCCTTCGGGCCGCGCACCCGGCCCGGACGGCTTCGACGACATCGACGGCATCGGCTCTCCCTGCATCTGTCGGACGACCAGTCAGGCAATCAAGCTCACTTTAGACGTATTGCCCGATTTATTGGTGTATGGCGCATCACGGGCGGCGCACTGGGGCTGCGGCGGAGCCGCATGCCCCCTCAGGGGCGCGGGGAACTGCGCGACCAGCCACAACGGTGCCGCAGTCGAAAACGTTCGGGGGGCGCCCCGGGCCGGAACACATCCAACCCGGGGCGCCCCCGGCAACGCACCTTCAGCAAAGCCTCACGAATGCGCGCGCAGCAGCGTCCGCATCGTCCGCATGGCCACCGAGAGATTCGCCAGGTCGAACGCGTCCGACCCCTGGATCTCCTCCAGGGTGGTGCGCGCCCGCCCCAGGATCGGCGCGTTCTTCTCCTCCCACGCCTTGAACCGCTGCTCCGGCGTCGACTCCCCGTTCCCCGCGGCCAGCACGTCGGCCGTCAGCGCGGCGTGCGCCGCGTACAGGTCCTCACGGATCGACGCGCGCGCCATCGACTGCCAGCGGTCGGCCCGCGGCAGTTCGATGATGCGGTCCATCAGCTGCGTGATGGCGAGCCGGTCCGCGAGGTCGTAGTACACCTCGGCGACGGCCAGCGCGCTCTTGTCCGTCCGGTCGGCGATCTGCACGATGTCGAGCGTCGGGAACGCCGAGGAGAACCCGGCGACCCGCGCGGCCAGCTCCTGCGGCACCCCGGCCCCGGTCAGCTCGTCCCGGATCGACTGGTACCACTCGGCGTCGGCGCCCCGCAGCATCTGCGGCATGGCGGCCCACACCTCGGCGACGCCGTCCTGGAAGAACGAGATCGTCTCGGCCAGCTGGAGCGGCTGCGGGCGGTTGTTGAGCAGCCACCGCGTGCCGCGCTCGACCAGCCGGCGCGAGTGCAGCCGGATCCGGGTCTGGACGTCGGCGGCGACGACATTGTCGAGCGCCTCCACCGCGTCCCACACCCCGCCGAGCCCGAAGATCTCCCGGGCCGCGAGCTGCGCCCGCACGATCTCCTCAAGGGAGGCGCCGGTCTCCTCGCGCAGCCGGTGCAGGAAGGTCGAACCGCCGGTGTTCACCGTGTCGTTGACCAGCACCGTCGTGATGATCTCGCGGCGCAGCGCGTGCGCGTCGATCGCGTCGGCGTACTTCTCGCGCAGCTCCTGCGGGAAGTAGGCGTGCAGCAGTCCGCGCAGGTACGCGTCGTCGGGCAGGCTCGTGTGGACGAGCTCCTCGGCGGCCGTGATCTTCGTGTAGGCGAGCAGCACGGCCAGCTCGGGCTGGCTCAGCCCGCGCCCGGAGTTGAGCAGCTCCTTGATCTGCCGGTCGTTGGGCAGGAACTCCAGGGACCGGTCGAGGTGGCCCTGCTTGCCGAGCCGGCGCATGAAGCGCTGGTGGGCGTGGAGCAGCGAGGAGGACTGGGCCTCGGCGTTGGCCAGCGCCACGTTCTGCGCGTAGTTGTTGCGCAGCACCAGGTGCCCGACCTCGTCGGTCATCGCGGCGAGCAGCTTGTTGCGCTGCTTCACCGTCAGGTCGCCGTCCGACACCAGGCCGTTGAGCAGGACCTTGATGTTGACCTCGACGTCGGAGGTGTTGACGCCCGCGCTGTTGTCGATGGCGTCGGTGTTGACCTTGCCGCCGGTCCGGGCGAACTCGATGCGGCCCAGCTGGGTCGCGCCGAGGTTGCCGCCCTCGCCGATGACGCGGGCCCGCACGTCCTGGCCGTCGACGCGGATGGCGTCGTTGGCCTTGTCGCCGACGTCCGTGTTCGACTCCGCCGAGGACTTGACGTACGTGCCGATGCCGCCGTTCCACAGCAGGTCGACGGGGGCCTGGAGGATGGCCTTCATCAGCTCGGCCGGCGTCATCTTCGCCTGCCGGGACTCGATGCCGAGCGCCTCGCGGATGTGGTTGTTGAGCTGGATCGCCTTGGCGGAGCGCGGGAAGACGCCGCCGCCCTGCGAGATCAGCGCCTTGTCGTAGTCGGCCCACGACGAGCGCGGCAGCTCGAACATGCGGCGCCGCTCGGCGTACGAGGTGGCCGCGTCCGGCTTCGGGTCGATGAAGATGTGCCGGTGGTCGAAGGCGGCGACCAGCCGGATGTGCTCGCTCAGCAGCATGCCGTTGCCGAACACGTCGCCGGACATGTCGCCGACGCCGACGACCGTGAAGTCCTCGGACTGCGTGTCGACGCCCAGCTCGCGGAAGTGCCGCTCGACGGACTCCCAGGCGCCGCGCGCGGTGATGCCCATGGCCTTGTGGTCGTAGCCGGCCGAGCCGCCGGAGGCGAAGGCGTCGCCGAGCCAGAAGTCGTAGGCGCCCGCCACCTCGTTGGCGATGTCGGAGAAGGTCGCCGTGCCCTTGTCGGCCGCGACCACGAGGTAGGTGTCGTCCTCGTCGTGGCGCACCACGTCGCTGGGCGGCACGACCTCGCCCCCCACGAGGTTGTCGGTGATGTCGAGCAGCGCCGAGATGAACGTCTTGTAGCTGCGGATGCCCTCGGCCATCCACGCGTCCCGGTCCACGGCCGGGTCGGGCAGCTGCTTGGCGACGAAGCCGCCCTTGGCGCCGACCGGCACGATGACGGTGTTCTTCACCATCTGCGCCTTGACCAGGCCGAGGATCTCGGTACGGAAGTCCTCGCGCCGGTCCGACCAGCGCAGACCGCCGCGCGCGACCTTGCCGAAGCGCAGGTGCACGCCCTCGACGCGCGGCGAGTACACCCAGATCTCGTACGCGGGCCGCGGCGCGGGCAGGTCGGGGATGGCCTGCGGGTCGAACTTCATGGAGACGTACGCGTGCGGCTCGCCGTCCTGCGCCCGCTGGAAGAAGTTCGTGCGCAGCGTCGCCTTGATGACGGTGAGGAAGGAGCGCAGGATGCGGTCCTCGTCGAGCGAGGCCACCTGGTCCAGGGCGCCGTCGACCTCTTCGAGCAGCCCGTCGATCAGCTCGGTCCCGGCGCGCTGGCGCTCCGGCGACATCCGCGCCTCGAAGAGGGAGACGAGCAGCCGGGTGGTGTGCACGTTCGTGTGGAGGGTGTCCTCCATGTAGTCCTGGCTGAACGTGGAGCCCGCCTGGCGCAGGTACTTGGCGTAGGCGCGCAGCACCATCGCCTGCCGCCAGTCGAGGCCGGCCCGCAGCACCAGGGCGTTGAAGCCGTCGTTCTCGGCGCGCCCGGTCCAGGTCGCGGCGAACGCCTCCTGGAACCGCTCGCGGCCGTCGGCCCCGAGGTCGTCCCCGCCGCCGCCCGCGGACCTGGGCAGCCGCAGACCGAAGTCGTAGATCCACGCGGTCGTGCGGTCACTGCACCGCAGCTCGTACGGGCGCTCGTCGGTGACCTCGACGCCCAGGCGCTGCAGGACGGGCAGGACCGCGGAGAGCGAGACGGGCGCGCCGGTCCGGTAGATCTTGAAGCGGCGCTCGCCGGCGGCCGCGCCCACCGGCTCGTACAGGGAGAGCGCGAAGTCCTTGCCGCCCTGCTTGAGCTGCTCCAGGTGGACCAGGTCGGCGACGGCCGCGCGCGGCGAGTGGTCGGCCTTGTACCCCTCGGGGATGGAGGTGGCGTAGCGGCGCAGCAGTTCGGCGGCGCGCTCCTCGCCGCACTCGGCGTTCAGCGCCTCGCCGAAGCCGTCGGCCCAGGAGCGGGCGGCCTCCACGAGCCGGGCCTCGATGCGGTCCTTGTCGGCGTCCGAGAGCCGCGGCAGCTCGGTGCCCGGCGGGACACGGACGACGAAGTGCAGCCGGGAGAGGATCGACTCGGTGTTCCAGGCGGTGAAGTCGACGTTCGTGCCGCCCAGTTCCTCCTTGAGGATGTCGATGATCCGCAGCCGCACGCCAGTGGTGTAGCGGTCGCGCGGCAGGTAGACGAGCGCCGAGTAGTAGCGCCCGTACTCGTCCTTGCGCAGGTAGAGCCGCAGGCGGCGGCGCTCCTGGAGGTAGAGGACCGAGGTGACGATGGAGCGCAGCTCGTCGGCCGGGGTCTGGAACAGCTCGTCGCGCGGGTAGGTCTCCATGATCTGGAGCAGGTCGCGGCCGTCGTGGCTGGCGGGCGAGAAGCCCGCGCCCTTGAGGACCTCGGCGACCTTGCGGCGCACGACGGGGACGCGGCGCACGGACTCGGTGTACGCGGCGGAGGAGAAGAGGCCGAGGAAGCGGCGCTCGCCGACCACGTTCCCCTGCTCGTCAAACTTCTTCACGCCGACGTAGTCGAGGTAGCTGGGCCGGTGCACGGTGGCGCGGCTGTTGGCCTTGGTCAGCACCAGCAGGCGGTGCTCGCGGGCCTTGGCGCGGGCGTCGGCCGGCAGCCGGTTGAAGGAGGGCGAGACCGGGTGGTGGTCCTCGCCCTCGTGCGGCGGGTCGGCACGCAGGATGCCGAGACCGGTGCCGGGCACGGCGGCCAGCGAGTCGTCGTCGGTGAGGGTGTACTCGCGGTAGCCGAGGAAGGTGAAGTGGTCGGCGGAGAGCCAGCGCAGCAGCTCGCGGGCCTCTTCGACCTCCTGCTCGTCCAGGTCCCCGGCGAGGGGCTCGCGGGGCAGCTCGTCGGCGATGCGCAGCGACGCGTCGCGCATCTTCTCCCAGTCCTCGACGCACTCGCGCACGTCGGACAGGACACGCAGCAGGTCGGCGGTGATCTGCTTGAGGTCGGCGCGGTCGGTCTCGCGGTCCGTCTCGACGTGGATCCACGACTCGGTGAGCACGTCGTGGCCCCCGGCGGAGGCACCGGCCGGCAGCACTTCGAGGAGCTTGCCGGTCACGTCGCGGCGGACGACGACCTGCGGGTGGATGACGACGTGGATGCCGCGGCCCTGGCGGGACAGCTCGTTGGTGACGGAGTCCACCAGGAACGGCATGTCGTCGGTGACCACCTCGACGACGGAGTGGCTGGAGGTCCAGCCGTTCTCCTCGACGGTCGGCGTGTGGACCCTGACGTTGGCGGTGCCCTGCGGCCGGTCCTGCGCGAGCCGGTAGTGCGAGTACGCGGCTCCGAAGACGTCGTCCGGGTCGCGGGCGTCCAGGTCTTCGGGGGCCGTGTGGAGGTAGTAGCGCTTGAGGAACGCGAGCACGGTCTCATGGTCCATCGGGCCTGGTGAGCCCTGGTCCGTCGCCCCAGTCGGTAGGTGCCCCCCTACCGGGCTGTTCTCAGCTACCCGGGCGGCCCGTGCGAGCAGCTCGGCTTTGGCTTCGTCCAGCTTGGTCTGCATTGTCCTCTGGCTCCTGTCGCGCGCCATTGCGTGACGTAGACGTGACGATCATGAATCGTTCGACATATCGCCGCGACGCGGGGTGTCCGGTCTGGCTCGACGTTATGCCGGAATGGGAGAAGAGCGGACGAAAATGCGCCATGTTCAACGAACTGGCCATCCGCCGGAAATGATCAGCGGCTGCGCGCCGGGCACGGTCACTGTGGCGACCCGTGTTCTCCCGGCGCGGGCAGGGGGCGACGATGCCCCCGCGAGCTATCGCGCTGATCACGGGACCAGGCTATCGCTCCCCACCGGGGACCCGTCATGAGCCGTATGTGTACAAAACAAGTGGTCGAACTTTGACACTTCGCACAGAACACCGGTCGTCCAGCGCCCTCTTGCCGCGACGACGGGCCGCCACCGCGCCGCAGCCGGCGGCGCGGGCCGGCCCGCCGCACGGGCGCGGTGTGACCAACGGCACCCGGAATCCCTGACGGCGGCGGGCCGCTCCCCGCCCGGCCCCGGGGCCGGAAAGAGCCCCGGGGCCGACGGAGCTTTCAGGCCGCGGCCACGATCCGCTCGGCCTCCCGCACCGCCTCCGCCAGGGTGTCGACCACCGGGGCGCCGACGCCCTCCAGGCTGGCCCGGCCGTGCGATCCGCCCGTGTAGAGCACGGCCCGCGCCCCGACTCCCAGCGCGGCGACGGCATCGTCCGCGGCGTCCCCGATGACCACGGTCCGCTCGGGCGCGACCCCGCGCAGCGCGCGCAGGTGCCGCACCATGTGCTCCGCCTTGCTGCCGCCCGAGGGCCCGGTCCGCCCGTCGATCCGCACGAACCGCGACGTGATCCCCAACTGCTTGACCAGCGGCACCAGTTGCTCGTGCTCGTACATGCTCAGGATGGACTGGCTGCGCCCGGCGTCCTGCCATCCGGCGAGCAGCGACTCGACGCCGTCGGCCAGTCGGCAGGCCGCGGAGTGCTGCGCGTAGTGCCGGTGGAAGGCCTCGTCCATCACGTCCCACTCGGCCGCCGTGGGCAGCCGCCCCATCAGCCGCTCGTAGAACTTGGGCACCGGCACGCAGTACAGCGCGCGGTACCGCTCCAGCGTGATCGGAGCGAGGCCGATCTCCTCGAAGGCCGCGTTGGTGGCCCGGATGATGGCGTCGTTGTCGTGGAACAGGGTCCCGTTCCAGTCCCAGACGATGTGCGCCGCGGCTATGTGCTTCCCCATGCGCCGAAAATACCCCCCGCGCCGCGGGCTGCCACGGCCCTATTCGCCGCGGCCCACCAGGTTCGCGATCTCCTGCGTGGCGAACCACAGCAGCTCGTGGTCCTCGGCGCCGTCCACCACGAACTGCGCGTCGTCGTCGCCGTGGTCGGCGGCGCCGAGCGCGGCCGCGGCGGCGGTGACGTCGGCCTCGGCCTCGTCGGCGTCCACATGTACGGCGGCGGCCTTGGCCAGCGGCACGGCCTCGCGCACGGACACCTCGCCGAGCGCGGTCGGGTCGAGCCCGGTGCCCGGGTCCACGGCGGCGGCCCGGTCCGGCACGTCGACGGCGACGACGACCCGGCGCCGCGCGGCGCCGGGCTCCCCGGCGAGCAGCCGCAGCGAGGCCAGCGCGGCGCGGTTGAGCGCCGCGTACTCCAGCTCCTCGATGTCGTCCGACAGGTACCACTCGCGCAGCGCCGGGGTGACGGCGTAGGCGGTCAGCGGCGCGGGTCCCAGCTCGCCGGCCTCGTACGCCTCTGCGAGTCGGGGCAGGGACAGAGGAACGTACACGCGCATGGCCGGCCGCTTTCGTCGTCTTGTCGTCTTCGGGCTTCTGAGACCTCTGACGGTCTCCGAGACCTCTGGGGGTCTCTGGGGTCTCTGGGGGCTCCAGGATACGGGCGGGAGTCCCCCTTCGGGCTGCGGGCCGCTCCTGGCGCCCACGTCAAGGGCGGTTCGCCCGGTCACCCGCGGCGCCCGCCCCGCAGCGCGCCCGCCCCCGGCCCCGTCACCCGGATCAGTGAACGCGGCGCCGCCGCCGGGCCGGGCCGCGCCTGCCTTGCGCGGGCTTCTCGGGGCGCCGTAGAAGGTCCCCCACAGAGTTACTCACTGGTATCCGGAGGCGCGCAGTGCAGAAGGTGATGACCAGGCGGGGTCCGCGAGGCACCACCCGGCCCCCGTCCCGCCGGGACTCCCGCCGCCCCGCCGAGCGCCGGGTCCCGCCGCAGGCGCCGCCCCACCCGACCGAGCTCTTCACGCAGCGGCTCCTGCTGGTGCTGTGCGGCCACAAGCCCCCGCACTGGCTGGCCCGGCACACGGCCGACCGGGCCTACGACGACCTGCTGTGGCTGGTGGCCCGCCGCCCGCTCGGCACCGGCGGCCGGCGCCCCACGATCCACCGCATCGGCCACTTCGAACCCTCCGACGGCACCTTCGAGGTCTTCGCCCGCATCACCGCGGGCACCCGGCTGCACGCCCTCGCCTTCCGCCTGCACCTCTCCCGCGACGACCGGTGGCGCGTCACCGCGGTCGAGCTCGACGGCCGCCCGCCCCGCGAGCGCGGCTGAGCGGGAAGACGAGACCCGCGCCGCCGCGGGCGCGGCCGAGCGGGTGGCCGCGCAACGCGAAGGGCCGGGCACCCCGTGCCCGGCCCTTCTCACGAACGATCGTCACTTCTTGCGGCGACGGCCCTTCGACTGCTTCCTGCGCTCGGCCCGCGTCAGGCCGTCCGACTCGGAGCGCGCCGGGCCGTCCTCGGTGACGAAGTCACCCTCGTCGACCCCGCCCTCCGCGTTCGGCGCCTGGAAGTGCAGGCGGTCCGGCCGCTGCGGGGCGTCCAGGCCCTTGGCGCGGATCTCCGGACGCGAACCGGCCTGCGCCGGGACCACGTCCTCCTTGTCGAGCGAGGTGACGGGCGCGGCGTCCTCGACCGGGACCTCCTCGACCTGCTGCTCGACCTGGACCTCCAGGTTGAACAGGTAGCCGACGGACTCCTCCTTGATGCCCTCCATCATGGCGGTGAACATGTCGAAGCCCTCGCGCTGGTACTCGACCAGCGGGTCCTTCTGCGCCATGGCGCGCAGGCCGATGCCCTCCTGGAGGTAGTCCATCTCGTAGAGGTGCTCGCGCCACTTGCGGTCGAGCACGGAGAGCACGACCCGGCGCTCCAGCTCACGCATGATCTCGGAGCCGAGCTGCTCCTCGCGCTGCTCGTACTGCGCGTGGATGTCGTCCTTGACGGCCTCGGCGATGAACTCGGCGGTCAGACCGGCGCGGTCACCGGCCTCCTCCTCCAGCTCCTCCACCGTGACCTTGATCGGGTAGAGCTGCTTGAAGGCGCCCCACAGCCGGTCGAGGTCCCACTCCTCGGCGAAGCCCTCGGCGGTCTCGGCGCCGATGTAGGCGTCGATGGTGTCGTCCATGAAGTGCTGCACCTGCTCGTGCAGGTCCTCGCCCTCCAGGACGCGGCGGCGCTCGCCGTAGATCACCTCGCGCTGGCGGTTGAGCACCTCGTCGTACTTCAGGACGTTCTTACGCGTCTCGAAGTTCTGCTGCTCGACCTGCGACTGCGCGGAGGCGATGGCCCGGGTCACCATCTTGTTCTCGATCGGCACGTCGTCCGGCACGTTCGCCATCGACATGACGCGCTCGACCATCTGCGCCTTGAACAGGCGCATCAGGTCGTCGCCGAGCGAGAGGTAGAACCGCGACTCGCCGGGGTCGCCCTGACGGCCGGAACGACCGCGCAGCTGGTTGTCGATACGGCGCGACTCGTGGCGCTCGGTGCCGAGCACGTAGAGCCCGCCCAGCTCCTTGACCTCTTCGAACTCCGCCTTGACGGCCTGCTCGGCCTTCTCCAGGGCGGCGGGCAGGGCCGCGGCCCACTCCTCGACGTGCTCGACGGGGTCCAGACCCGCCTGGCGCAGCTCGGCCTCGGCCAGGTCGTCCGGGTTGCCGCCGAGCTTGATGTCGGTACCGCGGCCCGCCATGTTCGTCGCGACGGTCACGGCGCCCTTGCGGCCCGCCTGGGCGACGATCGTCGCCTCCCGGTCGTGCTGCTTGGCGTTCAGCACTTCGTGCTGGACGCCGCGCTTGGAGAGCTGCTGCGAGAGGTACTCGGACTTCTCGACCGACGTCGTGCCGACGAGGATCGGCTGACCCTTCTCGTGCTTCTCCGCGATGTCGTCGACGACCGCGTCGAACTTGGCGACCTCGGTGCGGTAGATCAGGTCGGCCTGGTCCTTGCGGACCATCGGCTTGTTCGTCGGGATCGGGACGACGCCGAGCTTGTAGATCTGGTGGAACTCGGCGGCCTCGGTCATCGCCGTACCGGTCATGCCGGAGAGCTTGTCGTAGAGGCGGAAGAAGTTCTGCAGGGTGATCGTGGCGAGGGTCTGGTTCTCGTCCTTGATGTCCACCCCTTCCTTCGCCTCGATCGCCTGGTGCATGCCCTCGTTGTAGCGGCGGCCGGCGAGGATACGGCCGGTGTGCTCGTCGACGATCATGACTTCGCCGTCGATGACGACGTAGTCCTTGTCCTTCTTGAACAGCTCCTTGGCCTTGATCGCGTTGTTCAGGTACCCGACCAGCGGGGTGTTCACCGACTCGTAGAGATTGTCGATGCCCAGCCAGTCCTCGACCTTGGCAACGCCCGGCTCGTGGATGGCGACGGTGCGCTTCTTCTCGTCGACCTCGTAGTCGCCGGTCTCCTCGATGCCCTTCAGCTGGTTGCCCGCCTCGCCCTTCTTGAGGCGCGTGACGAGCTTGGCGAAGTCGCCGTACCACTTCGTGGCCTGGTCGGCGGGGCCGGAGATGATCAGCGGCGTACGGGCCTCGTCGACGAGGATGGAGTCGACCTCGTCCACCACCGCGAAGTTGTGGCCGCGCTGGACGAGCTCGTCCTGGGACCACGCCATGTTGTCGCGCAGGTAGTCGAAGCCGAACTCGTTGTTCGTGCCGTAGGTGATGTCGCAGTTGTACTGCTCGCGGCGCTGCGCCGGCGTCATGTTCGCCAGGATGCAGCCCACGGTCAGGCCCAGGAACTTGTGGACGCGGCCCATCATCTCGGAGTCGCGCTCGGCCAGGTAGTCGTTCACCGTGATCAGGTGGACGCCCTTGCCGGACAGCGCGTTCAGATACGTCGGCAACGTGCCGACCAGGGTCTTGCCCTCACCGGTCTTCATCTCGGCCACGTAGCCGAGGTGGAGCGCGGCGCCGCCCATCAGCTGCACGTCGTAGGGACGCTGGCCGAGGACGCGCCGGGCGGCCTCGCGCACGGTCGCGAAGGCCTCGGGCAGCAGGTCGTCGAGGGTCTCGCCGTCCGCGAACCGCTGCTTGTACTCATCCGTGAGGGCGCGCAGCTCGGCGTCGGAGAGGGACTCGAAGTCCTCTTCGATGGAGTTGACCTGGTCCGCGATGCGGTGCAGCTTGCGCAGGATCTTGCCTTCGCCTGCACGCATGATCTTCTGGAGGACGGACACGCGGTTGGTCTCCTTGCCGGTCGGGCCTGGCACGGTCGGTTACTCGGGCGACAGCCTGAGCAACGGCCATCGTATGCGAGGACCCCACCGCGCCGGGAGGTCTGCCGTGAGGTCCAACGGACGGGGCCCTCGGAAGGTGCCGGTAAGGGACATGAAAAGTGGTGACATCCCTCCCCCGCCCCGCGCACAATCGGTCGATGGACCCCGTGACACTCACCACCGGCCGCCTGGAACTGCGCACGTTCGTGCCCGCCGACATCGACGAGGTGTGCGCGGCGGTCCAGGACCCCGAGATCCAGCGCTGGGTCCCGATCCCCTCGCCGTACGCGCGCGTGGACGCGGAGTACTTCGTGCGGCGCATGGTCACGGACGGCTGGCGCCTCGACACCGAGTACACCTTCGCCCTGCGCACCGAGGCACAGGGCCCGGTCCTCGGCGCGATCTCCCTGCACCACCCGCGCGCGGGCACCTGGGAGATCGGCTTCTGGGCCACCAAGGAGCACCGCGGCCGCGGCTACATGACGGAAGCCGTCCTCGGCCTGGCCCGCTGGGCCTTCACCGACCTCGCCTGTACGCGCCTGGAGTGGCGGGCCGAGGTGGGGAACGTGGGCTCGCGCACGGTCGCCGAGAAGGCCGGCTTCACGATCGAGGGCGTGCTGCGCTCGGGCCTGCTCAACAAGGAGGTGCTCCGCGACTGCTGGATCGGCGCCCTGCTCCCCTCCGACCTCGGTCTGCCGTGCCCCCTGCCCTACCTGCCGGCGCCCGCCTGACGTCCGCCGCACGGGCCCGCTCCCCGGGGCTCCGGCACCGCCCGCGCCGACGGCCCGGCTGTCAGTGGCCGGGCCTATCGTTTCCGGCATGACGACCTCGCCGCGTCCCGCCGCCGACCTGTCCGCAGACGAAGCCCGCCGCATCGCGCTGCGCGCCCAGGGTCTCCTCGGCGCCCCGGACCGCAGGGGCGGCGTCCGCGGGGTGCTGCGCCACCTCGGCGCGGTCCAGCTGGACACGATCTCGGTGCTCGCCCGCTCGCACGAGCTGATCCCGTACGCACGCCTGGGCGCCGTCGGCCGCAAGGACGTCGAGGCGGCGTACTGGACCGGGCGGCACGCCTTCGAGTACTGGTCGCACGCGGCCTGCGTCCTGCCCATCGAGGAGTGGCCGCACTTCGCGTTCCGCCGCCGCGCCTACCGCACCCGCCCGCACTGGCACCACGACCTGCCCACGGGGGCGTACGAGCAGGTCGTCAAGCAGCTGCGCACCGAAGGCCCGCTCACGGCCACGGAGTTGGGCGGCGCGAAGAACAAGGGCGAGTGGTGGGACTGGTCGGAGTCGAAGATCGCCGTCGAGCGCGCGCTGATGTACGGCGAGGTGGTGTGCGTGGAACGGCGCGGCTGGAAGCGGGTCTACGACCTGGCGGAGCGGGCGATCCCCGCCGGCCTGCTCCATGACGACCTGGACGACCTGGAGTGCGTGCGCCGTCTCGTGCGGCAGGCGGGCGAGGCGCTGGGGGTGGGCACCCGCGCCGACATCGCGGACTACCACCGTCTCAAGAGCGAGCAGTTCGACGCGGTGGTCGCGGACACCGGCCTGGTCCCGGTGGAGGTCCAGGGCTGGGCGAAGCCGGCCTGGGCCGATCCGGCGGCGCTGGCCTCGGTCCCGCGCGGCCGCCACCGCACCACGCTCCTGTCGCCCTTCGACTCCCTGGTCTGGGAGCGGGCGCGCACCGAGCGGATCTTCGGCTTCACCCACCGCCTGGAGGCCTACGTCCCCAAGCCGAAGCGCGTCCACGGCTACTTCGCGATGCCGGTGCTCTCCGGGGGCCGGCTGGTGGGCCGGGTCGATCCGGCCCGCGAGGGCTCCACCCTGGTCGCGCGGCAGGTCTCCCTGGACGGCCCGAAGGCGGTGCGGGGGGTCGCGGCGGCCCTGTGGGAGGCGGCGAGCTGGGTCGGCTGCGAGAGCGTACGGGTGGAGCGCATGGCGGACGCGTCCCTGCGTACGGCGCTCGTCGGCGCACTGGGCGAGACCCCGGCGCCGGGCGGCGAGAGTGGCCAGAGCGGCCAGGGCTAGCGGATCTCCAGGATCTTCTCGCGCATCGCGTAGACCACGGCCTCCATCCGGGAGTGCAGCTGCAGCTTCTCCAGGATGTTGCGCACGTGGTTCTTCACGGTGTTCTCCGAGATGAACAGCTCCTTGGCGATGTCCCGGTTGTTCATGCCGGTGGCCACGAGCTTGAGCACCTCCAGCTCCCGGTCGGTCAGCCGGGGCGCGGGCACGAGCCGGCGCTCGTCGGTGCGCTGGATCATCGACTTGAACTCGGTCAGCAGCTTCGACGCCATCGACGGGCTGATCTGCGACTGCCCGTCGGCCACCGCGCGGATCGCCGTGGCCACCTCGTCGGTGGAGATCTCCTTGAGGAGGTAGCCGGTCGCCCCCGCCTTGATCGCGTCGTAGAGGTCGGCCTCCTCGTCGCTGATCGTCAGCATGATGATCTTGGCGCTGGGCGCCACCTCCTTGATGGAGGTGCAGGCCTCGATGCCGCCTCTCTTGGGCATGCGGACGTCCATGAGGATGATGTCCGGCAGCAGGTCGGCCGCCTTGTCCACCGCCTCCGCGCCGTCCCCGGCCTCACCGACGACCTGGATGTCCTCCTCGGCCGCGAGGACGATCTCGAGGCCGCGCCGGAAGAGCGCGTGGTCGTCCACGACGAGGACCCGGATGGGTTCCTCGCGCGGGGCGCCCGCGCCCGGGCCCATGCCGGAGCCGTCGTCGGCAGTGCCGGCGCCGTCGCCCCGCATCGGTCCGAAGCTGTCCGCCATCGTTCCTCCCCCTGAAGGCCGTGGCCCGTTCTCCTGTGCCGCGCCAACCCGAGGCGCCGATACGCCGGTTGACCCGGCCCGGCCATGATTTCATGCCGCGGCCTTTGTGCGGCGACGGTGCGGTGCACCGGGGGGTCGCACAAAGGTGCCCCCGGGGCGCACGCGCGCTCCAGGGGCACCGGATGAGTGCGTTTCGGACAGCCGTGCCGGGTCAGCTCGGGCAGCCGTGCCGGGTCGACTCGGGCGGCCGCACCCGGTGAGCGAGCCGCGTCCGCGGCGGCTCAGCCGCCGATGGCGTCGCCCGCGTCGGCGTGCCGCACCTCGTCGTCGGTCACCATCGGGTCGGTGCTGAGGTGGATGACGCCGTAGTCGTAGGCGTGGCGCCGGTAGACGACACTCGGCTCCTTGGTCTCGGAGTCCACGAACAGATAGAAGTCGTGCCCGACCAGCTCCATCTCGTAGAGCGCCTGGTCGAGCGACATGGGCGCCGCCACGTGCGTCTTCTCGCGGACGACGAGGGGGCCTTCGCCCTGCACCTCGAGCGAGCCGATCCTGGTGGTCGGCACGCCGTCGTCCTGGCTCTCGTCCCGGGCGATCGTGCCGTCCCCGTTGAGCGTGGCGGCGTCCGGGACGCGCTCGGCGACCTCGGCGGCGGAGATCCGCCGGGTGCCGCGCCTGGTCGAGCGCTTGCCATGCTCCTTGCGCAGCTGCGCGTCCAGCTTGTCGGTGGCGAGGTCGAGCGCCGCGTACGGGTCGCTTGCCGCGGCTTCCGCCCGGATCACCGGGCCCCGCGTGCGCAGCGTGATCTCCACGCGGTCGCACCGGTCGGCCTGTCGGGGGTTGGGCTCCTTGGACACCTCGACGTCGAGGCTGATCACCTTGCCGTCGAGCTTCTGGATCTTGTCCAGCTTCAGCTTCTCGGCCACGTGCTTACGGAACCGCTCCGGTACCTCGGTCTTGCGGCCCTTGACGACGATGTCCACGCAGAACTCCGTTCCCGGATCGCTCCGCTCGTGAGGCGGAGCATCTCCCTTTTGCACCAGGCTCCGGCCATTTTCCGGAGCCTCGGACTCGGTGACTTCCACCTCCTCCTCCCCCGTGGGCACGCTCTCCACCCCACCGTTGCGGGTGATTGCTGCGACTCGGCGCTAACCCACGGCACGGCATTCCGATATGCGAGGTACTGGGGCTGCCTTTCTCGCCCAAGTTCCTCACATCCGAACATATCTCGCCCGGACGGATGTCGTCACCCTCTACTGGCGCGTACCTCCATTCAGATGAAATAACCCTCTCACCACCTGCAACGACGCAGATTGTCGGTCAGTTCCGGTTTATTTCGAAGGAATCCGGAGAAGCGGCGATCACCGCTCCCAGGACCAACTCCGGGCCGTTTTTCCCGGCGCCGGTCACGGAGCGTTCTCGTCCTCCCCTGACCTGCCCGCTGCCCCATTGCGAAGGCCTCAAAACCGTCGGATCACGGAGCGCGCGGCCCGCCTCCGCCAGCGAGGCACCGGTCGTCATGAGGTCGTCGACCAGCACGATCCGGCCAACTTCCGCGAGCAGCCGGTCGCTGCCGCCCACCGCCTCCAGCGCCCCGGTCATGTTGGCGAGCCGCTGCCGCGCGTCGAGGCCCGCCTGGTCCGCGACCGGGCGCCGCTGCCGCAGCACCGGCAGGACGCGGGCCCGGACGCCGCCGCGGCGCAGCTCGGCCGCCGCCGCGTAGGCGATCCGCCGCAGGGGGTCGTGCCCGCGCGCCCGGACGGCACGGGGTGCGGACGGCACCGGGACGAGCCCAACGGCTCCGGTGTCCGGCCCCTGACCCGGGCCCGGCCCGCCCGGCCCACCCGGCCCGCCCGGCCCGACGGTCACAAGTAGTCCCGCCCGCACGGCCCCGGCGAGGGCCGCGCCGAGCGGTGCCGCAAGGCCGAGCGCGCCGCGCTCCTTGTGCGCGAGCAGCACGGCCCGCACCGCGTCCCGGTACGGCGCCGCCGCATGGACGACCGGGAGTCCGGCCGGCTCCGGCCGAGGCCGCACGCGACCGGGCACGGCGCCGCACAACGCCGCCGAGCACCGCGCGCACAGCGTCGTACGCGACCTGCCGCAGCCCGCGCACTGAGCCGGCAGCACCAGGCCGGAGAGGTCCTGCCACCACCCCCGCATCCCCCCACTGTGCCGCCCCGCACCGGGCGCGACCACCCCTGTGGACAACGGCCTGTGGACAACGGCCAGCGCGGACACGATCCGCCGAGATGACGGACAGGCAGGCAGGCAGGCGAGCCCTACCCCGGATAGACCGGCGCCGTCCCGTCCTTCGCCACCGACTGCCACGCCGCCCCGGAAGGCAGCCGCACGATGCCGTCGTCCGAGTGCGCGAGCAGCGGGAGCCGCTCGTCCTCGGACGCCGAGATCTCGCTGACCCGGGTCAGGCCCGGCAGCGCCTGCCCGGTCGGCGTCGACCCGTCGCACTGCACGTACCGCATCTGCTGCAGCTCACCGGCCTCCCGGCCGACGACCACGAGCCGGCTGCCGCCCGCCCACGACACCGCCGTGACGTCCTCCATCTCCGGCGCGGCGACACGCAGGTCGGTCACCGAGAACTCGACGCCGCCCTCCCCGTCGGTCTGCCGCTCGACCCGGCCGATGCGCAGCGACGTCCTGCCCTTGTCCTGCTTCACCAGCAGCGCGATCCGCGCACCGTCGGCGGAGAGCTTCACCGTCTCGATCCGGTCCTTGTCGCCGAGCCCCTCGACGGAGACCCGCTGCATCCGGTCGCCGAGCCCCTTGCCGAAGACGAGCAGCCGCGGGTCGGCGGGGTTCCGGTCGGCCACCCACAGGTCGCCGCGCCCGTCCCAACTGGGCGTCGACAGGCCGTCCTTCACGTCCCCAGCGTGGCTGCGCACCAGCGCGTCCCCCAGCGAGGCGCTGCTGACGAAGGACGCCACGTACAGCGAACGGCCGTCGCCCGACACCCCCGCGGCCCGGTCCTGGTCGCGGGAGACCGCCACCGAACGCATCGGCTGGCCGCCCTCGCCCAGCGGCCCCGGCACCCGCTCCGGGTCCCGGTCCGCGCCGCTGCCACCGGTCATCCGCACCAGCCGCCCCTTGCCGTCCAAGAAGTACTGGTCGTCCAGGACGGGCGAGCGGCGCGGCGCCACCAGGGCGTCGGCCTCGGACTCGTTCAGCGCGCACATCAGGCGGCCGTCGGGCCGCTTCAGCTCGATCTCGTCGACGCTCGACGAGGACAGGTCCCGCAGCGAGAAGAGCAGTTGCGCCGCCATCTCCCGGCACTTGGTCGGCGTGACGTCCTCCGCCTGCCGGTTCAGCGGCACCGTCAGCTTGTTCGCGTCGTCCGGGGCCAGCGAGTCCACGCCGTCCTTCAGGCCCGCCCCGGTCGGGAACGCCGTCCGCACCGCGGGGTCCAGCCAGCGCGTCGGCCCGGCGAGGACCTCCTTGACCGTCTCGGTCAGCGGGTCCGTCCACTGCCGTACGAAGACGGGGTCGGCGACGAGCCGCTTCTGCGGGGGCTCGTCCTCGGCCACCGTGTTCACCGCGTAGTAGTACTTGTTGACGGACTGGTAGATGCGCTGGAAGTCCGACTCACCGAGCACGACGCCTGTGGGCAGGCTGTCGATGCGCCACTGGTTGCCCTTGGCGGTCTTGACCAGCGACAGGTGCAGGTTCGTGTCGTACTGGCCGGAGTCCGGCTGGTAGGCCTGCTGCTGGTCGACCGTGGCGACCTGCTGCCCCGTCAGCCGGAAGACCCGGCCCTCGTCCCCCGCGTTCTGCTGCCCCAGCGGCCGCGGGCTCGGCCCGTCGGCGAGCACCACGGTCTGCTGCCCCGGCCGCCACTCCTTCGCGGCCTTCGGCGTCAGGTACTTGCGGGCCATCGCATACGAAGGGTCGTCGCTGGTCAGCGCCTCCAGGAAGCCGTCCACGACGTTCATCGGGCTGGCTCCGTCGCGCGGCGGCAGCGCGAAGACGCGCACCTGCGAGTCCGGCCGCTGCGACGCCTCGACCGATTCGAGCCCACCGCTGTCCGGCATCGACGCACACCCGGCGAGCACGATCACCCCGCACCCGGCCAGCGCCCCCGCCCGTGTCCCGCGCCACCGTCGCGGCGCCCGCTGCTCACTCACGACCGCCGTCGCTCCCCTCGCCGCGCCCGTCCGCCTCCGCGATCCGGCGCCCGCCCACGGCCACGTCCCCGCGCCACGCACCGGAGTCGGCCCGTGCCTCGTCGATCCCGCTCCCCTGCCGCCGCGCGCCGTCCGCCGGAGCGGCCGGCCCCGGCTCCCCGTCCCTGCGCGGGCGCTCACCGGGCTGCCTGGGCACCCCGGCCGCGCCGTCCCCGCTCACGCCGCCGCGCGACACCACCCGGGCACCGCTGCCCGGCAGCGCCGTCGGATCGGCGGAGACGGCCGTCGGAGCGAGCCGGGGCGCTATCGGGCTCGCCGACCCGGCGGACGCCTGGGCCGGCACCGTCGCCAGCTTCCGGCCCGCCACCGACGGCGGCTGCGCGTCGCCCGCCTCCCGGGCCCGCCGGGAATCCTCCGGCTCCAGGGGTATCGGCGAACCGCGCAGGGGCTCGTCCGCGGTCCGCGGCAGCGTCAGCCGGAACTGCGAACCGCCGCCCGGCTCGCCCCACGCCTGCAACCAGCCACCGTGCAGCCGCGCGTCCTCCAGGGCGATCGACAGGCCCAGGCCCGTCCCGCCCGTCGTCCGCGCGCGGGCCGGGTCGGCCCGCCAGAAGCGGCTGAAGACCCGCGTCGCCTCGCCCGGCTTCAGCCCGACCCCGTAGTCGCGCACCGCGACGGCGACCGCGCCGCCCGCGGCCGCGAGCCGCACCACGACGTCCTTGCCCTCGCCGTGCTCCACCGCGTTCACCACGAGGTTGCGCAGGACGCGCTCCACGCGGCGCGCGTCCGCCTCGGCCACCACCGGCTGCTCGTCCCCGACCACGCGCACCTGCGTGCCCTTGCGCTCGGCGAGCGGCTCGGCCCCGCCGACGACGCGGCGCACGACCTCGCGCAGGTCTATCGGCTCGGCCTCCAGCGCCGCCGCTCCCGCGTCGAACCGGCTGATCTCCAGCAGGTCGGCCAGCAGCGACTCGAACCGGTCCAGCTGATCGGCGAGCAGCTCCGCGGAGCGCGCCGTCACCGGGTCGAAGTCGACCCGCGCCTCATGGATGACGTCGGCGGCCATCCGCACGGTCGTCAGCGGCGTGCGCAGCTCATGGCTGACGTCGGAGACGAACCGCCGCTGCATCCGCGACAGGTCCTCCAGCTGCTGGATCTTCAGGTGGAGGTTCTGCGCCATCTTGTTGAAGGCCTCACCGAGACGCGCGATGTCGTCCTCACCGGTCACCTTCATACGCTCCTGGAGGCGGCCCGCGGAGAGCCGCTCGGCCACCCCGGCCGCCATCCGCACCGGTGTCACCACCTGCCGCACGACGAGCCAGGCGATCGCACCGAGCAGGACGACCACGAAGAGTCCGGCCGTGGCGAGCGTGCCCTTCACCAGACCCAGGGACTTCTCCTCCTGGGTCAGCGGGAAGAGGTAGTACAGCTGGTAGGGGTGGCCCTGCGGGTCGGTGAGCCGCTTGCCGATGACGAGGCCGGGCTGCGACTCGGCGCCGCCCTTGTAGACGATGCGGGTGTACTTCTGCGAGGCGCCGGTCATCCGGTCGACCCGCGCGCGCAGGTCGTCGGGGACGCTGCGGTCCGGCTCCACGCCCCCGGAGGCGCGCGGACCGCGGCTGCCGCTGCCGGCGTCGGCGTCGCCCGGGCTCAGCGTCACCACGTCGAAGGCGCCCTTGCCGCCGCTGGACAGCTGTGTGGCGAGGTCGCTCAGCCACTTGTTGCCGCTCAGATTGGTGCGGGTGTCGTCCGAGGCGCCGCCGCGCACACCCGCGAGGGCGGAGTCCGCCCGGTCCTTGGCGGCCCGGAACCCGCCCTCGGCCTGGCTCTGCGAGGCCTTCACCTTCGCGTCCAGCAGACCGTTGCGCACCGAGCCGATCACGACGATGCCGAGCAGCAGCACCACGCCGAGCGACATCAGCAGCGTCGTGACGACCACCTTCAGCTGGATGTTGCGCCGCCACAGCCGCATCGCGGGCAGCAGCGGGCGCCGCACCCAGCGGGTGAACAGGCGCAGTACCGGGCTGCCGTTCATCCCGCCCTTGAGCAGCAGGCCCCCGTCCACGGCCCGGCGCAGCCAGGAGCCGCGCCCGGCCGGGGATCCCACAGGCCGCTCCGGACGCGACCCCGGCGTGCCGGGCGCCGGAGCGGCACTGTCCCGGGTCACGTCAGCTCGGTCCGGCCTTGTAACCGACGCCTCGGACGGTCACCACGATCTCCGGCCGCTCGGGGTCCTTCTCGACCTTCGAGCGCAGTCGCTGCACGTGCACGTTGACCAGGCGGGTGTCCGCCGCGTGCCGGTAGCCCCATACCTGCTCCAGGAGCACCTCACGCGTGAACACCTGCCACGGCTTGCGCGCGAGGGCGACCAGCAGGTCGAACTCGAGCGGCGTCAACGCGATCGACTGTCCGTCCCGCTTCACCGAGTGCCCGGCCACGTCGATAACCAGGTCACCTATGGCCAGCTGCTCGGGGGCGGGCTCCTCCGACCTCCGCAGCCGCGCCCGGATCCGGGCCACCAGCTCCTTCGGCTTGAACGGCTTCACGATGTAGTCGTCGGCACCCGACTCCAGGCCCACGACGACATCGACGGTGTCGCTCTTCGCCGTGAGCATCACGATCGGCACCCCGGACTCCGCCCTGATCAGGCGGCAGACCTCGATGCCGTCCCGGCCGGGCAGCATCAGGTCGAGGAGGACCAGATCGGGCTTGGTCTCACGGAAAGCGGCCAGCGCCTTGTCGCCGTCAGCCACGAACGACGGCTCAAAACCTTCACCACGCAGCACAATGCCGAGCATCTCGGCCAGTGCGGTGTCGTCGTCGACGACAAGGACTCGTCCCTTCATGGACCACATCATCCCATTAGCTCATCGTTACCTGGCGTGACCTGGAACACAGCTCCGCCAGACTCCCACCTGTCACGGGCGAAACGACGCCCCATTCCGTCACGATCGCCGTCACCAGCTCCGGCGGCGTCACATCGAACGCGGGGTTGTAGGCCTGCGTCCCCAGCGGCGCCACCGGAATTCCGCCTCCCGCCTCCAACCCGGCCAGCGGCGCCTGGGGCGCCGTGACCTCGGTCACTTCATGGCCGGCCCGCTGCTCCACCTCGATGGACGCGCCGTCGGGCGTCAGCGGGTCCACCGTCGTGACGGGCGCCACCACCAGGAACGGCACGTGGTGGTAGCGCGCCAGCACGGCGAGCGGATAGCTCCCCACCTTGTTCGCCACCGAACCGTCGGCGGCGATCCGGTCCGCCCCGACGAGCACGGCGTCCACCTCACCGGCGGCGAACAGCGACCCCGCCGCGTTGTCCGTGAGCAGCGTGTACGCCATCCCGTTGCGCGCGGCCTCGTACGCCGTCAGCCGCGCTCCCTGGAGCAGCGGACGCGTCTCGTCCACCCACAGCCGGCGCAGCCGCCCGGAGCGGTGCGCGGCGAGCGCCACGGCGAAGGCCGTGCCTTCCCCGCCGGAGACCAGCGCCCCGGTGTTGCAGTGCGTCAGGATCCGGTGGTTGCCGCCGGGCAGCAGCTCGTCCAGGAGCCGCAGCCCGTGCTCGGCCATCTTGACGCTGCCCGCGGCGTCCTCCTGGTGCAGGGCGCGCGCGGCGGCGAGCGCGGCCGCGGCGGCCCGCTCCCGTGCGGAGTCGGCGCCGCCCGAGCCGTTCCCGAGCGCGGCGCGGTACGCGTCGTGGGCCCGGCGCACGCCGTACCCGAGGTTGACCGCGGTGGGCCGGGCCGCGGCCAGCGCGTCCGCCGCGTCCCGTACGTCGAAGCCGCGGGCGGCGGCGAGCGCCACCCCGTACGCCCCCGCGATGCCGAGCAGCGGAGCCCCGCGCACGGACAGGGAGCGGATCGCCTGCACGAGCCCCTGCGGGTCCGTGCACACCAGCTCGACCTCCTCGGCCGGCAGCCTCGTCTGGTCGAGCAACACCAGAACCGGTCCCTCGGCCGGTTCCTCCCAGCGGATCGCCGGTATGTCGATGGTCGTGGGCTGTATGTCCTCGCTGGGCCGTATGTCCCCACCGGTTTGCGCGTACTGATCAGCCATCTGCCCAGTCTGCCCCGTGGAGGCCCGACAATTGAAGGTGTCCTGCCACTACGGGCCCAGGTCACCCGGCAGCCACCCCGTGGCACGATGGCAGCCAACCTGCCGCCGCGACCGCGGACGGGCACCTTGAAGGAGCGACGATGAACGACTCTCCGGGCTGGGCATCGCCCGGATCCGCCCCCTCCGACGGCCCCGACGACGACCGCGAGGACAGCGCGAGCGGCCCGCCCCAGGGCGCCGGCCCCAAGGACGCCCGCCCGCAGGACGCCGCGGGCCAGGGCCCCCAGTGGTCCAAGGAGCAGCCGCCGCCCGCCCAGTGGTCCGCGCCCTCCGGCCCGCCCGCCCCCGGCTCCGGGCAGGCCCCGCCCCCTCCGCCGCCACCGCCGACGCCCGGACCGGGCCAGGGCTGGGGCGGCCAGGGCTGGGGCGGCGGCCAGGGCTGGGGCGGCGGCCAGGGCTGGGGCCACCAGCCCCCTGGCGGCCCGGGTGGCTACGGCGGCTGGGGCCACGGCGGCTACGGCGGCCCGCCGCCCGCGGCCAAGCCCGGCGTCATCCCGCTGCGCCCGCTCGGCGTCGGCGAGATCCTGGACGGCGCCGTGTCCACGATGCGTACGTACTGGCGCACCGTCCTCGGCATCTCGCTCGCCGTCGCCGTGCTCACCGAGGTCCTGGTCGTCCTCCTCCAGGGCTTCGTCCTGAACGACTCCGCGACCACCGACGTCCTCGACGACCCGAACGCCAGTGCCGGCGAGGTCACCCGTGCCATGGGCGGCATCCTGGCCGGCTCCGGCGTGGTCCAGGTCGTCACGCTGCTCGGCACCATCGTCGCCACCGCGCTGCTCACCACGGTCACCAGCCGCGCCGTGCTCGGCACGTCCGTCACCGTCAAGGAGGCCTGGCGCGATGCCCGCCCGCAGCTCCTGCGGCTGCTCGGCCTGACACTGCTGCTGCCTCTGATCGCCGTCGCCGTCGTCTTCGCCGGCACGATCCCCGGCATCCTGGTCGCGCTGGCCGGCTCGTCCGACGCCGGGATCGCCCTCGCCGTCATCGGCGGCCTCGCCGGACTGATCGTCGCCATCTGGCTGATGATCCGCTTCTCGCTGGCCTCGCCCGCGCTGATGCTGGAGAAGCAGACCGTCCGCAAGGCGATGAGCCGCTCCACCAAGCTCGTCCGCGGCTCCTGGTGGCGGGTCTTCGGGATCCAGATCCTCGCGTCGATCATCGCCGGCGTCGTGGCCTCGATCATCCTGGTCCCCTTCAGCCTCATCGCCGGTGCGGTCAGCGGCGACGGCCTGAGCGGCTTCCTCGACACCGGCGGCGACGTCGGCTGGGCCTTTTTGATCATCAGCGGCATCGGCGCGGTGGTCGGCTCCACCATCACCTTCCCGATCACCGCGGGCGTGACCGTGCTGCTCTACATAGACCAGCGCATCCGCCGCGAGGCCCTCGACCTCGAACTCGCGCGCGCCGCGGGCCTGCACGGCTACGGGGACACCCCCGGCGCCACCCCGGGGAGCTGATGCGGTGAGCATGCCAGGGGGAGTGCTCACCGCCGTGACCCGGCTGACGGGCACCGGTGGCGACGCGCCACCGGTCACCGTCCCGCGCGGCCCCGCCCAGGAGGCGGCCGAGCGCGAACTGTCCAAGCCCGCGTACCACGAGCACGACCCCAGCTGGTTCGTCCGCGCCCTGAACACCTTCTGGGAGTGGGTCGGCAAACTGTTCTCCGCCGCGTCCGACGCCACACCGGGCGGCGCGCTCGGCCTCGTCGTCGTCCTCCTGGCCGTCGTCGCCGTCGCGGCCGCCCTGTGGTGGCGCCTCGGCACCCCCCACCGCTCCCCCGCCGCCCCCGCGCCCCTCTTCGACGACCGCCCGCGCAGCGCCGCCGAACACCGCGCGGCCGCCGACGCGCACGCCGCCCGGGGCCACTTCGACCGGGCCGTCCAGGAGCGGATGCGCGCCCTCGTCCGCTCCCTGGAGGAGCGCGCCCTGCTCGACCCGCGCCCCGGCCGCACCGCCGACGAGGCCGCCACGGAGGCCGCCCGGCCGCTCCCGCTGCACGCGGAGCGCCTGCACGCGGCGGCCCGCGCCTTCGACGACGTCGCGTACGGCGGCCGCAGCGCGACCCCCGAGACGTACCAGCGCCTGGCCTCCCTCGACACCGAGCTGGAGCGCACGGCGCCGTCGCTGACCGCCACCCCGGGAGCGCCCCGGTGACCGAGCCGAACACCCCGGACCCGCGCGACGGCACCCGGCCCCCGAGCACGCCCGCGCCCCAGCCACCGGCCGAGCACGGCGCCGCACACGCCCGCCACGCCGGCGACGACGGCACGCACAGCCCCGCCCCGGTGACCGAGCCGAACACCCCGGACCCGCGCGACGGCACCCGGCCCCCGGGCACGCCCGCGCCCCAGCCACCGGCCGAGCACGACGCCGCACACGCCCGCCACGCCGCCGACGACGGCACGCACAGCCCCGCCCCGGTGACCGAGCCGAACACCCCGGACCCGCGCGACGGCACCCGGCCCCCGGGCACGCCCGCGCCCCAGCCACCGGCCGAGCACGACGCCGCACACTCCCGCCACGCCGGCGACGACGGCACGCACAGCGGCGCCCCAGGCGAACCGACGAGCACCGCCACCGCGACCACCACCAGCGTCGGCGCCGGCGCCACTGCGACGCTCACGGCGCCCCCGCCCCCCGCACCGGCCCCCGAGCACACCTCCGTCACCCCGACGGCCCGCCAGATCTGGACCCGCACACGCGGTATCGCCCTGGCCCTGGCCGTCCTCCTGATCGCGGGCGTGGCCATCGCGGCGGTCCGCTCCGGCGAGAAGCACGGCACCCTCGACCCCCGCTCCGCCGACCCGTACGGCAGCCGGGCCGTCACCGCGCTCCTCGCCGACCGCGGCGTGGACACCCGCCTGGTCACCACGACCGCCGAGGCCCGGGCCGCGACCGACCGGGACACCACGCTCCTGGTCGCCGTCCCCGACCTGCTCACCCCGCACCAGCAGGAGCAACTCCAGGCCGCGACCGCCGACTCCGGCGGCCGCACGGTCCTGGTCGCCCCCGGCCCGGCCTCCGTCGACCGGCTCGCCCCCGGCGTCGACGCCGAGACCGCACCGAGCACCGACACCGTGCTCGCCCCGGACTGCACCCTGCCCGCGGCCCGCCGCGCCGGCACCGCGGCGACGGGCGGCCACCGCTACGACACGGCGCGCAGCGACGCCGACTCCTGCTATCCCGGTGACGGCGCCCCCACGCTCCTGCGCCTGCCCGCGACGACCGGCACCGGCGACACCGTGCTCCTCGGCTCCCCCGACATCCTTCTCAACGACCGCCTCGACGAGCACGGCAACGCCTCGCTCGCCCTCCAACTCCTCGGTACCCGCCCCCATCTGGTCTGGTACCTCCCCTCCCTCTCCGACGACGCCGCTGCCGGCGACGCACAGAACGACCGCGGCTTCCTCGACCTGATCCCCTCGGGCTGGCTCTGGGGCACCCTGCAACTCTTCGTCGCGGCAGCACTGGCCGCGCTGTGGCGCGCCCGCCGCCTGGGCCCCCTGGTGGCCGAACGGCTCCCCGTCGCGATCCGCGCCTCCGAGACCGTCGAAGGCCGCGCCCGCCTCTACCGCAAGGCGAACGCCCGCGACCGTGCCGCCACGGCCCTGCGTATCTCCACCCGCACCACGCTCGCCCCCCTCATCGGCGTCCCCCCGTCCCAGGCCCACACGCCCGAGACCTTCCTCCCCGCCCTGGCGCGTCAACTCCCCACGCCCGCCCAGGACCTGCCCACCCTCCTCTTCGGCCCGCCGCCGGCCACCGACGCGGCGCTCATCGCCCTCGCCGACCACCTCGACGCCCTCGAAAGAGAGGTACGGAATTCATGATGGACCCGACCACTGACAATGCCGGGCCCACGTCCGATCCCCGCAGCTCACGGGCGTCCCTGGAAGCCCTGCGCGCCGAGATCGCCAAGGCCGTGGTCGGCCAGGACCCCGCCGTCACGGGCCTGGTCGTGGCACTGCTCTGCCGCGGCCACGTCCTCCTCGAAGGCGTCCCCGGGGTGGCGAAAACCCTCCTCGTGCGCGCCCTCGCCGCCTCCCTCGAACTCGACACCAAGCGCGTCCAGTTCACTCCGGACCTGATGCCCAGCGACATCACGGGCTCCCTCGTCTACGACACCCACACCTCCCGCTTCTCCTTCCAGCCCGGCCCGGCCTTCACCAACCTCCTCCTCGCGGACGAGATCAACCGGACCCCGCCCAAGACCCAGTCCTCCCTCCTGGAGGCCATGGAGGAGCGCCAGATCACGGTCGACGGCATCGCGCGCCCGCTCCCCGAACCGTTCATGGTGGTGGCTACGCAGAACCCCGTCGAGTACGAGGGCACCTACCCCCTCCCCGAGGCGCAACTGGACCGCTTCCTCCTCAAGTTGAACGTCCCCCTGCCCACCCGCCAGGACGAGATCGACGTCCTCACCCGTCACGCCACCGGCTTCGACCCCCGCGATCTGCACGCGGCCGGGCTCCGCCCGGTGGCCACCGCCGCCGACCTGGAAGCGGCGCGGTCCGCCGTCGCGAAGATCACGGTCTCCCCAGAGATCACGGCGTACGTCGTCGATATCTGCCGCGCGACCCGCGAATCCCCTTCGCTGACCCTCGGAGTCTCCCCGCGCGGCGCCACGGCACTGCTCGCGACGGCCCGCGCCTGGGCCTGGCTGACCGGCCGCGACTACGTCATCCCCGACGACGTCAAAGCCCTCGCCCTGCCCACGCTCCGCCACCGCGTGCAGCTGCGCCCGGAGGCGGAGATGGAAGGCGTCACGCCGGACTCGGTGATCAACGCCCTCCTCACCCACGTCCCCGTCCCCCGCTGACCGGCCCGGAGACGACACCTACATGGCCCTCACCGGACGTACGGCCCTGCTCGCCGCCCTGGGCTCCCTCCCCATCGGGATCTGGGAGCCCAGCTGGACGGGCATCCTCGCCGTCAACACCCCTCTGGCCCTGGCCTGCGCCTGCGACTTCGCCCTGGCCGCGCCGGTACGCCGACTGCGCCTGACCCGCTCCGGCGACACCTCCGTACGCCTCGGCGACCCGGCCGACGTCACCCTCACGGTCACCAATCCCTCGCGCCGCCCGCTGCGCGCCCACCTCCGCGACGCCTGGCCGCCCAGCGCCTGGCAGCCCGGCACGGAACAGGATGCGTCCCGCCACCGCGTGACGGTCCCACCGGGCGAACGCCGCCGCGTCACCACCCGCCTCCTGCCCACCCGGAGGGGTGACCGCCACGCGGACCGCGTGACCGTACGCTCCTTCGGCCCCCTCGGCCTCTTCACCCGCCAGGGCACGCACGCCGTCCCGTGGACGGTCCGCGTCCTGCCGCCCTTCCACAGCCGCAAGCACCTGCCGGCCAAACTGGCGCGCCTCCGCGAACTCGACGGCCGCACCACCGTCCTGACCAGGGGCGAGGGCACGGAGTTCGACAGCCTGCGCGAGTACGTCCCCGGCGACGACACCCGCTCCATCGACTGGCGCGCGACAGCCCGCCACGCCACGGTGGCGGTCCGCACCTGGCGCCCGGAGCGCGACCGCCACATCCTGCTGGTCCTCGACACCGGCCGCACGTCGGCGGGGCGTGTCGGTGACGCGCCCCGCCTCGACGCCTCCATGGACGCGGCCCTTCTCCTGGGCGCGCTGGCCTCCCGGGCCGGTGACCGCGTCGACCTCCTCGCCCACGACCGCCGCACCCGCGCCCTGGTCCAGGGCCGCACCGCCCACCAGCTGCTGCCGGCCCTGGTCAACGCGATGGCCCCGCTCGAACCGGAGCTCGTCGAGACGGACGCCCGTGGCCTGACCGCCGCGGCCCTGCACACGGCTCCCCGCCGCTCCCTCATCGTCCTTCTCACGTCCCTGGAGGCGGCCCCGGTCGAGGAGGGACTGCTGCCGGTCCTCTCCCGCCTGACGAAGCGGCACACGGTGATCGTCGCCTCGGTGGCCGACCCCGCGGTCGAGGCGATGGCCGCGTCGCGCGGCTCGGCCGAGGCCGTCTACGACGCGGCGTCCGCGGCCCAGGCCAAGGCGGAGCGCCGTCGTACCGCGGACACGCTCATGCGGCACGGTGTCACGGTCGTCGACGCGACGCCGTCCGACCTGGCCCCCGCTCTCGCGGACGCCTACCTCACCCTCAAATCAGCCGGCCGCCTCTGAACTGTGTCCCGCGGGACCCGCTATTCCAGCGGCGGGGACCCGCTATGGCAAGTCCCCTAAACGCAGAAAACCCCCGTCCGGTAACCCGGACAGGGGTTTTCTCTACAATTAGTTCGGCGGCGTCCTACTCTCCCACAGGGTCCCCCCTGCAGTACCATCGGCGCTGTGAGGCTTAGCTTCCGGGTTCGGAATGTAACCGGG